>NZ_JBIWLU010000014.1:184896-281144 GCF_044766365.1 Streptomyces sp. NPDC102279
CCCCCCCCCCGGGCGGGCGCCGGCCCCCCCCCCCCCCCCCCCCCCCGGGGGGGGGGGGGGGCGGGGCCCCGCCCCCCCCCCCCCCCCGGCCGGTGAGCTGTGGAGTTGTTGCCGTCCGACGGCGCGAGGCTGGGCGCGACAGGACGTTCGCGCCGCCGGACGGAGCAGGGGGCCCGTACGGGCCGGTGGGACGGGTGTGGCTGGGACCGCGGCGGATGCGACGGAACCGTGACGCCTCTTCCCTCAGGTCGAGAAGGGGGTCGCGGGACCTTCACCACCGCACTGGCTCGTATGCCGCCGCGGTCCTCGCCTCGCCCGCGGATCGTCCTGCGGCCACCCCTCATCCGGGCCGCATGGTTTCCGCGGGCTACGCGCACCGCCCTGACCTCCCGTCAGGAGCGGCACGCGAGCCGGGGTCTCAGTCCTCGCGCAGGGCGCGGACCGCCTCCTCCACGCGCTTGCCGTACTCCGGGTCGGCGGCGTGGAAGTGGGCGAGGTTCTTCTCGATGACGTCGTCCAGGGAGACCTGGGCGAGGCCGCCGGCGATGTTCGCCACCAGCCGGGAGCGCTCGTCGGCCGACATCAGCCGGTAGAGCTCGCCCGCCTGGAAGAAGTGGTCGTCCTTGGTGTGCAGCGGGGCCTCGTGGGTCCCGGTGTGGCCGTTCACGGCGAGCGGAGCGGTCGGCGGGCGGCCGGTCTCGACGGGGCCGTCGTAGGAGTTCGGCTCGTAGTTCTTCGCGGCGCGGCCCTGGGCGTTGGACGCCATGAGACCGTCACGGCCGTAGTTGTGCGCGGTCGTGGCCTTCGGCGCGTTCACGGCGAGATGCGTGTGGTTGACGCCCAGGCGGTAGCGGTGCGCGTCCGCGTAGGCGAACAGCCGGCCCTGGAGCATCTTGTCGGGTGAGGGGCCGATGCCCGGAACGAAGTTGTTCGGGGAGAAGGCGGCCTGCTCGACCTCGGCGAAGACGTTGTCGGGGTTGCGGTCCAGGACCAGCCGGCCCACGCGCCGGAGCGGGTAGTCCTTGTGCGGCCACACCTTGGTGAGGTCGAACGGGTTGAAGCGGTAGTCCTCCGCCTCGGCTGCCGGCATGAGCTGCACGTACAGCGTCCAGGACGGGTTCACACCGCGCTCGATGGCCTGGAGCAGGTCCGTCTGGTGGGAGTTCGGGTCCTTGCCCGCGAGCTCCTGCCCCTGCTCGCTGGACAGGCTGCGGACACCCTGGTTCGTCTTGAAGTGGTACTTGACGAAGAAGGCCTCGCCCTCGGCGTTCGTCCACTGGTAGGTGTGCGAGCCGTAGCCGTTCATGTGGCGGTACGAGGCGGGGATGCCGCGGTCACCCATCAGCCACGTCACCTGGTGCGTGGCCTCGGGGGCGTGCGCCCAGAAGTCCCAGACGTTGTCCGGCTCCTGCTTGCCGGTGAACGGGTCGCGCTTCTGGGAGTGGATGAAGTCGGGGAACTTGATGGGGTCCTTGATGAAGAAGACCGGGGTGTTGTTGCCGACGAGGTCGTAGTTGCCCTCCTCGGTGTAGAACTTCAGCGCGAAGCCACGGGGGTCGCGGACCGCGTCGGCGCCGCCGAGGTTGTCGGCGACGGTCGAGAAGCGGAGGAAGACCTCGGTGCGCTTGCCCACCGTGTCCAGGAAGTCGGCGTGCGTGAAGCCGGTGACGTCGTCGGTGACCTCGAAGTAGCCGTAGGCGCCGGAGCCGCGGGCGTGCACCACACGCTCCGGGATGCGCTCGCGGTTGAAGCGGGCGAGCTTCTCCAGGAGGTGCTGGTCCTGGAGGAGGAGCGGGCCACCGACGCCGGCGGTGGCGGAGTTCTGGTTGTCGGCGACTGGGGCGCCGGACTCGGTCGTGAGCACGCGCTTCGACATCGTGGACCTTCCGTACGTGTGGGCAGCGGGGTCAGCGGAAACCTTCTTCCGCTATGTGGACCACTTCCGCTTCGTGGAGCCTAGGTTCGGGGCGAACGAGACGTCAACAGTTTGTTGAAGAGGTTCCGGGCCGCGGTGGCGCCTGGGCGCGACAGGACATGTGTCAGCGCCACCGCGGCCCGGAGGTTCGGGGGACCCGGGCGGAACCGGGCCGGCTCTTCGCCTGGCTCAGATCTGCGAGCCGGAGAGGCGCTCGACCGCGCGCAGCAGCGCGGAGTGGTCCAGGCCACCGTCGCCCTGCGCGCGCAGGCTGGCGACGAGCTGGGCGACCACGGCGCCGACGGGCAGGGCGGCACCGACGTTGCGGGCGGCGTCCGTGACGATGCCCATGTCCTTGTGGTGCAGGTCGATCCGGAAGCCCGGCTTGAAGTCGCGGTTCAGGAAGTTGTCCTTCTTGCGCGCCAGCACGGTGGAGCCCGCGAGCCCGCCGCCGAGGACGTCGAGCGCGGCCTTCAGGTCGACGCCGGACTTCTCCAGGAAGACCACGGCCTCGGCGCACGCCTGGATGTTCACGGCGACGATCAGCTGGTTGGCGGCCTTCACGGTCTGGCCCGAGCCGTGCGGACCGCACAGCACGATGGTCTTGCCGAGCGCCTCGAAGATCGGCTCCGCCGTGTCGAAGTCGCCCTGCTCACCGCCGACCATGATGGACAGGACGGCCTCGATCGCGCCGGCCTCACCGCCGGACACCGGGGCGTCCAGGACGCGCAGGCCCTTGTCCTTCGCCGCCTTCGCGAGGTCCACCGAGGTCTGCGGGGTGATCGAGGACATGTCGATCAGCAGCGCGCCGGACCGCGCGTTCTCCAGGATGCCGTCGGGGCTGTACGCGATGGCCTCGACGTGCGGGGAGGCGGGCACCATCGTGATCACGACGTCGGCGTCCCGGACGGCCTCGGCGATCGATCCCGCGGCGCTGCCGCCCGCGGCGGACAGGCGCTCCAGCTTGTCCTTCTCCAGTGTGAAGCCGGTGACGTCGTACCCGGCCTTGATCAGGTTCTCCGCCATGGGTGAGCCCATGATGCCGAGACCGATCCACGCGACCTTGGGCAGATTCGTGTTGCTCATGAGGGTGCCTCTCTGGAATCTCTGCTACGTCTTCGGGGTGCCGCTCAGCGGGCGGCTCGGGCGGCGGCGGGCAGCCAGTCGAAGGCCTCCGCGCTCGGCCGGTCGCCCGGCTTGTACTCCAGGCCGACGAAGCCCTCGTAGCCGGCCTTGGCCAGCTGGTCGAGGAGCTCCTCCAGCGGGAGCGTGCCGGTGCCCGGGGCGCCGCGGCCGGGGTTGTCGGCGATCTGCACGTGACCGGTCCGGTCGGCGTACGCGGCGATCGCCTGCGGCAGGTCCTCGCCGTTCATGGACAGGTGGTAGAGGTCCATGAGGAACCTGGCGTTGCCGAGGCCGGTCGCCTCGTTGACCTTGTCGACGACGGCGATGCCGGCCGGAGCGTTGACCAGCGGATAGCGCGGCGACTCCGGCTGGTTGAGCGTCTCGATCAGGAGGACGGCGCCGATCCGGTCCGCGGCGCGTGCCGCGAGAACCAGGTTCTCCAGCGCGAGCGCGTCCTGCTCGGCCGGGTCCACGCCCTCGACGCGGTTGCCGTACAGCGCGTTGAGCGCCGTGCAGCCGAGCGAGCGGGCGAAGTCGGCGGCCACGTCGATGTTGGCGCGGAAGCGCTCCGACTCCGCACCGGGGAGCGACAGGGCGCCCCGGTCCGGGCCGGGCAGCTGCCCGGCGTAGAAGTTCAGCCCCGTGAGCTGGACGTCCGCGTCCTCGATCGCCTTCCTGAGGGCGTCGAGCTCGGACTGCTCGGGGGTGGGGGAGTCGACCCAGGGCCACCACAGCTCGACCGCGGTGAAGCCCGCCGCGGCGGCGGCCGCGGGGCGCTCCAGGAGCGGGAGTTCCGTGAAGAGGATCGACAGGTTGACGTTGAAGCGCTGGTCTGCGAATCCCATGGGGGTCGGCGCTCCCTTCCGTACTGGCGGCCGTGTTGTCGGCCGGGCCGGCTGTTTCGCAGCGACTCCGCACTCGCTGATTCCGTATTGCGGAAGTTCGTTTCTGCTTAATGGAAGATTGCCGCCGTGTGTCGGAGCTTGTCAAGGGGGTGCCGCCGGAAAGCCGCCCCCGTCCGGAGGGGACTGCCGGGACGCAGGCGCCGCGCAGTAGGTTGACCCCGTGCGATTGAGAGTGGAGTTCACGACCGAGCCCTTCGATCTCGACGAGGCGCCCCGGCACGCGCTGGTCGCCCGTGAGGTCATCGAGGCGGCCGACCTGGAGGCCGTGGACGTCGGCCCGTTCGGCAACACCGCGGAAGGCGGCGCGGACTCCGTGCTGACCGCGGTCGACGCGCTGCTGCGCAGAACCCTGGAGGCGGGCGCCACCCGGGTCTCCCTCCAGGTCAACGTCGTGGGTGTCGTCGGGGAGGGCGATAAGTGACCGGTATCGGGGACGACCCCTTCGTCACGGCGGTCAAGCCGCTGGTCGACGCGATGGGGGGCGAGATGCTGCCGCCCGAGCAGGCCGGCGCCGACGACGTCGTGCTGTCCTGGGAGGGTGCCGACGTCGTCGCCGTACGCCTGCCCCAGCTCGCCGACTCGCTCGACCACATCCTCGCGGCCCTGGAGCGCAAGCAGGGCAAGCCGCTCGCGGACCTCGACCGCAGGGCCAAGCAGGAGGTCGTCCGCATCCTGGAGGCGCGCGGCGCCTTCTCGGTGCGGCACGGCGTGGAGACCGTGGCCGGTGCGCTCGGCGTCAGCCGCTTCACCGTCTACAACTATCTGAACCGCGAGAAGGGCGCCTGACCAGCGAGAATGCCCTCCGTGGCGGCGGACTTCGGACTGCCGCCGGTCGCCGCCGCCCGGACGTTCCGGGCGGCGGCTTTTGTTACCCGAAGTTTTCAACAAAGTGTTGACGTGGTGTTTCCGAGAGCGTTAGCTATCCGCAGCCCGTCCAGCACAAGGCCACGGAGGCTTCCCGTGACGTCGAGTACGACACCTGGCGGCCTCGCCCGGTTCAACGCACTCGCGGAGCACGCGGCCCTCGCCGCGCTCCACGAGGCATGCGCCTCCCGGGCGTGGGCCGAGCGGCTCCTCGCCGCCCGCCCGTACGCCACCGCCGACGACCTGTACACCGCGAGCGACGCCGCCATGGCCGAGCTGACCGACGCGGACCTGGCCGAGGCGATGGCCGGGCACCCGCCCATCGGGCGGCCGAAGCCCGGCGACCCCACCTCCTCCCGGGAACAGCGCGGCATGGCCGGCGCCTCCGAGGAACTCAAGGAGGAGATGCTCGAACTGAACCTGGCCTACCAGGAGAAGTTCGGCCACGTCTTCCTCATCTGCGCCACCGGCCGGACCGGCGAGCAGATGCGTGACGCGGTCAAGGAGCGGATCGCGAACTCCTCCGAGCAGGAGCGCGGGATCGTCCGCGTCGAACTGGGGAAGATCAACCGCATCCGGCTCGGCAATCTCGTACAGGAAGAAGAGGCATGAGCACCGACACCACCGCCTCCGTGTCCACCCACATCCTGGACACCAGCGTCGGCCGCCCCGCCGAGGGCGTCGCCGTCCAGCTCGCCGCCCGCGCCGGGCGCGAGGACAACTGGCAGGCGCTCGGCGGCTCCGCGACCGACGCGGACGGCCGGTGCAAGGACCTTCCGGCCCTGCCGGAGGGCACGACCCACGTACGGCTCGACTTCGCGGTCGAGGCGTACTTCGAGTCGGATTCAGCGACACAGCAAGCCGATGCGCAGCAGGACGCCCCCGCGAATCGGGACAGCGAGACGTTCTTCCCCGAGGTGGCCATCACCTTCGCCGTCAGGCCGGGCGAGCACTACCACGTACCGCTGCTGCTCAACCCGTTCGGCTACTCCGTTTACCGAGGGAGCTAGCAGACATGCCCACGATTCTGGGACAGAACCAGTACGGCAAGGCCGAGAACCGCGTCGTCAAGATCACCCGTGACGGCGACACGCACCACATCAAGGACCTGAACGTGTCCGTCGCGCTGAGCGGCGACATGCAGGAGGTCCACCTCTCGGGCTCCAACGCGAACGTCCTGCCGACGGACACCACCAAGAACACGGTGTACGCCTTCGCCAAGGAGTACGGCATCGAGTCCGCCGAGCAGTTCGGCATCCACCTGGCCCGGCACTTCGTCACCAGCCAGGAGCCGATCAAGCAGGCGCGCATCCGCATCGAGGAGTACTCCTGGGAGCGGATCGCGACCTCGGACGCCAATTCCCGCTTCATCGGCGCCGACGAGGTCAAGCACTCCTTCGTCCGCCAGGGCCAGGAGACCCGGGTCACCCAGATCACCTACGACGGTGAGAACTGGGAGGTCATCTCGGGCCTGAAGGACCTCGTCGTGATGAACTCGACCAACTCGGAGTTCTGGGGCTACGTCAAGGACAAGTACACGACGCTCCAGGAGGCCTACGACCGCATCCTGGCCACCCAGGTCTCCAGCCGCTGGCGCTTCAACTGGACCGGCGACGACCAGAAGATGCCCAACTGGGAGAAGTCCTACGACCAGGTCAGGAAGCACATGCTCCAGGCCTTCGCGGAGACCTACTCGCTCTCGCTCCAGCAGACCCTGTACCAGATGGGCTCGCGGATCATCAACAACCGCAGCGAGATCGACGAGGTCCGCTTCTCCCTGCCGAACAAGCACCACTTCCTGGTGGACCTGAAGCCGTTCGGCCTCGAGAACGACAACGAGGTCTACTACGCGGCCGACCGACCCTACGGGCTGATCGAGGCCACCATCCTGCGCGACGGCTGCGAGCCGCACATCCCGGTGGACCTCACCAACCTGTAGTACTGCACCGGTGGTCCGCACGGACCGCCCTCGCGGTACTGCCGCTGTACCCCCGACGCGTGCGCCGGCGTCAGGGGCCTGTCGTTCGGTTCGGGTGGCGCCGAGGTGCCCTGCCCCACGTGCCGCCGCATGATCCGAACGACAGGCCCTGGTCCCAGGGGAGAGCGGGGGCATCTGCGCAACAACAGCACCACGGACCCGGTCGTCACCCCGCTCGGCCCCCGGATCCGTCCACCAATGGGAAGAACGAGGAACCGTCGTGGCAGTCCAGCGCATCGTCATCGAGAACTGCGCCATCGCGACCGTGGACGCGGGTGACACCGAGTACGCCTCGGGTCACATCGTCGTCGCCGACAACAGGATCGAGTCGGTGGGTGCCGGAAAGGCCCCCGGGAACCTGGAGAACGTGGTCCGCCGCATCGACGGCACCGGGCATCTGGCCACCCCCGGCCTGGTCAACACCCATCACCACTTCTACCAGTGGATCACCCGCGGTCTCGCCACGGACCACAACCTCTTCAACTGGCTCGTCGCGCTGTACCCGACCTGGGCGCGCATCGACGAGCAGATGGCCTACTCGGCCGCCCAGGGCTCCCTCGCCATGATGGCCCGCGGCGGAGTCACCACGGCCATGGACCACCACTACGTCTTCCCGAAGGGCTCCGGCGACCTGTCCGGCGCCATCATCCGGGCCGCCCGCGAGACAGGCGTCCGCTTCACCCTCGCCCGCGGCTCGATGGACCGCAGCGAGAAGGACGGCGGACTGCCGCCGGACTTCGCCGTCGAGACCCTCGACGGCGCGCTCGCCGCCACCGAGGCGACCGTCGACGAGCACCACGACGCCTCCTTCGACGCCATGACCCAGGTCGCCGTCGCGCCCTGCTCGCCCTTCTCCGTCTCCACCGAACTCATGAGGCAGGGCGCCGAGCTGGCCCGCCGCAAGGGCGTACGGCTCCACACGCACGGCTCGGAGACCGTCGAGGAGGAGCAGTTCTGCAAGGAACTGTTCGGGATGGGCCCGACCGACTACTTCGAGTCGACCGGCTGGCTCGGCGAGGACGTGTGGATGGCGCACTGCGTCCACATGAACGACTCCGACATCGCCGCCTTCGCCCGTACGAAGACGGGCGTCGCCCACTGTCCGTCCTCCAACGCCCGGCTCGCCGCCGGTATCGCGCGGGTCCCCGACATGCTCGCCGCCGGCGTCCCGGTCGGCCTCGGCGTCGACGGCACCGCGTCGAACGAGTCCGGCGAACTCCACACCGAACTGCGCAACGCGCTCCTCATCAACCGTCTCGGCGCCCACCGCGAGGCCGCCCTGAACGCCCGTCAGGCGCTGCGCCTCGGCACCTTCGGAGGCGCCCAGGTCCTCGGCCGCGCGAGCCAGATCGGCTCCCTGGAGGCGGGCAAGCTCGCCGACCTCGTGCTGTGGAACCTGGACACCCTGGCGCACGCGTCGATCGCCGACCCGGTGACGGCGCTCGTCTTCGGCGCGGCGGCGCCGGTCTCCCTCTCGCTCGTCAACGGAAAGCCGGTCGTCGAGGACAGCCGGCTCCTCAACGTCGACGAGGACGCCATCGCCCGCTCCACGCGGGCGGAGGCTCAGCGCCTCGCGCGGATCGCCGCGCAGGCCTGACAACCGAAGATCTCCGGCTGAGGGGGACGGCCCTCGGCCGGTAGCCGTGGACCCGAGCGGGGTCCATGGCGGCCGTATCCGGGGCGTGCATGGACGTGCGCGCCCCGGAACGGTCTCCGCCGCGTGGACACCGCGTCCGCGCGACGGCCATCGTCCCGGTCCCGCACGACCGCGCATCACCTCCCTGACACCCACGTCGACGACGACGTGTACCCGACCGGAGGAGCCGCCGTGGCCGCCCAGCCCGAGCCCAGCACCGATGCACGACCAACTGGAGCAACTGGAGCAACTGGCCAGTCGAAGCATCCGGTTGACGAGAAACTGCCCGCCCTCAAGATGGCGACGAGCGGCCTGCAGCACGTGGCCGCCATGTACGCCGGAGTCGTCGCGCCGCCCCTGATCGTGGGCGCCGCCGTCGGCCTCTCCGCCACCGAACTCACCTTCCTCACCGGCGCCTGCCTGTTCACCGCGGGCCTCGCCACCTTCCTCCAGACGCTCGGCTTCTGGAAGATCGGAGCCCGGCTGCCGTTCGTCAACGGCGTCACGTTCGCCGGCGTCGCCCCGATGACCGCGGTCGTCGCCGCAGCCAAGGACAAGAGCGACGCCCTGCCGATCATCTACGGCGCGGTCATCGTCGCCGGTGTCCTCGGTTTCCTCGCGGCCCCCTTCTTCAGCAAGGCCGTCCGCTTCTTCCCGCCCGTCGTCACCGGCAGCGTCATCACGCTCATCGGCGTCTCCCTGCTGCCGGTCGCCTTCGGCTGGGCGCAGGGCCCGGACCCCGCGGCGCACGACTACGGTTCGCAGACCTACCTCGGCCTCGCGGCGGTGACCCTCGTCATCGTCCTGCTGCTGCGCCGCTTCACCCGCGGGTTCGTCAAACAGATCGCGGTCCTGCTCGGCCTGATCGTGGGCACGCTCGTCGCGATCCCGTTCGGCGTCACGGACTTCGGCCCGGTGGCGGACGCGGACGTCGTCGGCTTCCCGACGCCGTTCCACTTCGGCGCCCCGCAGTTCCATCTCGCCGCGATCCTCTCGCTGTGCGTGGTGATGGTCGTCTCGATGACCGAGTCGACCGCGGACATGCTGGCGCTCGGCGAGATAGTCGAACGGCCCGCCGACGAGAAGACCATCGCGGCCGGTCTGCGCGCCGACACCCTCGGCTCCGCGCTGAGCCCGTTCTTCAACGGCTTCATGTGCAGCGCCTTCGCGCAGAACATCGGCCTGGTCGCGATGACCCGGATCCGCAGCAGGTACGTCGTCGCCACCGGAGGCGGCTTCCTGGTGCTCATGGGGCTGTGCCCGATGGCGGCGTCCCTGATCGCCGTGGTGCCGCGCCCGGTGCTCGGCGGCGCGGGGGTCGTCCTGTTCGGCTCGGTGGCGGCCAGCGGCATCCAGACCCTGGTCAGGGCCGGCCTGGAGAGGGACAACAACGTGCTGATCGTGGCCGTCTCCCTCGCGGTCGGCATCATCCCGATCACCGCGCCCGGGTTCTACCACGCGTTCCCGGAGACCGCGCGGATCGTCCTCGACTCCGGCATCTCGACGGGCTGCGTCGCGGCCGTGGTCCTCAACCTCGTCTTCAACCACCTCGGCAGGGGCCGCGAGGAGGCCGGCGAGGTCACCCACCCCATGGAGGCGGGCGAGGACCTCAAGGCGGTACCGGCCCACTGAGCGAAGGGCGGCGGCACACGGAGGGCGCGGCACGAAAACGTGCCGCGCCCTCCGCCGTTCCCTTGCCGGATCAGCCGATGTGGAAGCTGTCGCCGTAGACCTTCCAGTCCAGCGGCGTGTTCAGGTTCAGGTTCCGGTTGCGTACGAAGACACGCTGCGCGGTGTCGACCCGGCTCGTGTCGGAGTGGGCCTCCTCCTGCTTCATGGCCCACACCCGCGCGTCGAGGAACGCGTTCAGGTACGTCACCTCGTCGCCGCCCTGGGCCGGGGTCCTGGCCTTCGCCAGCGCGCGCTTGCGGATGTTGCTGAAGCTGGTGCTGTCGCCGCCGTCGCCGTGCATGACGATGGCGTCGTAGTACGTGAACTGGCCGAGCACGCCGATGCCGTCGGTCTTGCCCTGCTTCACGGCGGGGTTGAAGTAGACCCGGTCGCGCTCGTCGTTCTGGGCCTGCTGGAACGCGGTGTCCTGGGCGGCCTTGCGCCAGTCGGCCGGGAAGCCGGGGTCCAGTCCCTCGTGGGAGTCGCTGCCGTCGACCTCACGCAGCGCGGGCAGGTACTTGGCCAGTACGTTGCCGGGCTTGCGCTGGGTGTACAGCTCGACGAGGTCGAGCATGTCGTGGGTGCCGGAGCAGAAGCCGATGATCCCGGCGGTGTAGCCGCGGCCGTCGCCGATGTCCTCGATGTACTTGTACTGCGCCTTCCAGTCCAGCGAGGAGTTCTCCGCGCTGGAGACCAGCTTCATGGCGATCTCCTTCTTCGCCGGGTCGTCCAGTCCGACGGGCGCGGCGGTCGCGCTCTGGGTGGTGAGGAGGGGGACTGCCACGAGCGACGCGCCGAGCAGGCCGAGCAGGGCGCGACGCGACGTGCCTATGTGGGGGGTGTTCACGGTGCCTCCGGTAGGGGAGTGATGGTGCCGCGTATTGTTAGGAAGGTTTCCTACCAGAGATTCGGAAGGGCGTACACCCGTTCGGCGAGGGCTAGTTGAACGCCTCGCGCACCTCACGTGTCCCGGATTCCGCTTCCGCGGGGGGAGTCGAGGTGTTCCGGCCGGGGCGCAGCAGGGCGGCGGCCGAGGTCAGCGCGGTGGCCGCGACCACCGCCGCGACGGTGAAGGCCAGCCGGTACCCGTCCGCCGTCGCCGCCACGACGTGTTCACCCGCGCCGGTCAGTTTCTCCGTACGGCTCGCCGCCAGCGTCGTCAGGACGGCCAGTCCGAGCGAACCGCCCACCACCTGGGTGGTGTTGAAGAGGCCCGACGCCAGCCCCGCGTCCTCCGGGCGGGCACCCGACATCGCGAGCCCCGTCACCGCGGGCATCGCGGCCGCGAACCCCGCGGAGAGCAGCAGGAGGGCGGGCAGCACGTCGAGGGCGTAGGACCCGTCGACCGGCGCCCGGCCGAGCAGGGCGAGACCCGCCGTGATCAGGGTCAGTCCGGCGAGCAGGACCCGGTACGGGCCGAAGCGGGCGACCGTGCGCGCCGACAGGGTCAGCATCAGCACGCCGATGGCGACCGGCGCCGGAAGGAACGCCGTGCCGGTCAGCAACTCGCTGTATCCGAGCACCCGTTGCAGATAGAGGGCGCCGATGTACTGGAAGCCGTACATCCCGGCGATCATCAGGATCTGCACCCCGTTGGCGCTCGTCAGGGTCCGGGAGCGGAACAGCCGCAGGCGCAGCAGCGGCCGGGCGGCCCGGGCCTGGCGGAGGGTGAAGCCGGCGAAGAGGGCGAGCGCGACGGCGCCGAGGGCGAGCGTGCCGCCGAGGCCGCGGTCACCGGCGCCCACGATCGTGTACACCGTCAGCATCAGCGCGCCCGTGACGAGGGCCGCGCCGGGGTGGTCGGCGCCGCGGCCGACGCCGCCCTCTCGGCCCGGCCGCTCCGGTCGGTCCGGCGCGAGGATCCGCAGCGCGGCGACCCAGGCCACCACGCCGATCGGCAGGTTGATCAGGAAGATCCAGTGCCAGCCGAGTGCCTGCGTCAGCGCGCCGCCGAGAAACGTTCCGAGCGCTCCGCCCGCCGCGCCGACCGCACTGAACACCGCGATGGCGCGGCCCTGTTCGCGGGGACCGGGGAAGAGCGACACGAGCATGCCGAGGACGACCGCCGAGGTCATCGCGCCGCCGACCCCCTGCAACGCACGGGCGGCGACCAGCACGGCGGGGCCGGTCGCGACCCCGCACAGGACGGACGCCGCGGTGAACACGGCGAGCCCGGCGGTGAACATCCGCCTGCGGCCCACCAGGTCGCCGAGCCGCCCGGCGAGAAGCAGCAGCCCGCCGAACGGGATCAGGTAGGCGTTCACGACCCAGGCCAGTCCGGCGGCCGAGAAACCCAGGTCCTCCTGGATCGCGGGCATGGCGACGGTGACGATGTTCCCGTCCAGGACGGTCATCAGCGTTCCCGCGCAGAGCACCACGAGCGAGGCCCGGCGCGAGTACGTTCGTGGTGTCGGGGGGCTGGTGGGCCCGGTCCGGGACGACATGACGACCTCCGTGTTCTCCACGGACGGTGACCGGCCCGTGGACGCTCTCCCTTGGTGCACGACTTGTAACGGGGTACATCGTGAGTGACCATGGGAAGCGGCATAAGGAGGCACCCGGATGTCCCAGGGGAACACCGGTGTTACGTCGCAGGCAGTGCTCGCCCAGGCGTGCCCGGTCCGCGAGGTTCTTGACAGGGTCGCCGGAAAGTGGAGCGTGCTGATCATCGTGGCCGCGGCACACGGTCCGATCCGCTTCACCGAACTGGAGCGCAGCATCGAGGGGATCAGCCGGCGCATGCTGACCCTCACGCTGCGGCACCTGGAGCGCGACGGACTCGTCACGCGCACCGTGTACCCGACCGTGCCACCGAAGGTCGAGTACGAACTCACTCCGGTGGCACGGGAGTTGCATGTGACACTGCTCTCCCTGACCGACTGGGCCGAGCGGCACCGCGTCACCATCGCCGAGTCGCGCGCGGCCTACGACGCCGAGCACCGGCCGGAACTGCTGGACACGTAGGGCCCGCCGGTCCTGACCGGGCGCGTGCGGGGGACGCACCCGCCTCCCGGCGGGTGCGCTTCGCGGGGAGGGGCTCAGGTCCCCTCCGGCCGGGTCTACAGGCCGAGCGGGCCCGGGTCGGTGGCGAGCGCCTTGAAGGCGTCGCGCGGGCCGGAGACCAGCCGGCGCTCCCCGAGGTCCATCAGACCGCCGACGGCCGTGATCTCCGCCGCGACCGTGCCGTCCGTCCTGCGGATGGTCTGCTCGATGCGGAAACTCTTGCCCTCACCCCACAGGAAGACGCACGTCACCTCGACCTCGTCGCCGGCCCGCAGTTCGCGCCGATAGCGGATGGTCGTCTCCAAGGTGACCGGGCCGACCCCTCGGGCCGCCAGGGCCGCCTGGCTGATTCCGGCCGCCCGGAGCACCGACCAGCGGGCGTGCTCGGCGTACTGGAGGTACACGGCCTGGTTGAGATGGCCCTGCACATCGGTCTCGTACCCGCGCACGGTCACGGGCACGGAAAACGGTTCTGCCACGACGTTCCCTTCGATGACGGCGGTGCGGCGGCCCGGCGGCCGTTCGGCCGGTGCTGCGACCCTCGCACGGCGGAGCCGGTCCGCCGCTCCGGAAGCCGCCAACTCCCTTGTACATCACACCCGTCCGCGCGCGAGACACGTGCCCCGCGGAGGCGGGGCACGTCAGGCCCTGCGGGGCGAGGCCAGAAGGTAACGGGCGCCGGTGCGCGGCTCGGTGTGTTCGCCCGTCTGCCAGCCCGCCCCCTCCAGGGTGGCCGCACAGGCGCGCAGCGCCGCGGGGTCCGGTTCGTGGACGGCGACCGCCTCCGGCTGAGGGGTCGCCCGTACCCGGTATCCGCCGCCCTCCGCCGCGGCCGGACGGTGGCCCGCGGCCTCCAGGGCGAGCGCGGCGGCCTGCACGAGATGCGCACGCTCCCAGGCGCACGGACGGTCGGTGGCGCCGTCCGTGCGGGTCATGCGGCGCAGTTCCAGCAGGCCTTGCCAGGCGCTGTGCACCTCCCGCAGCCGGGCCGGGCCCGCCTCGGCCCCTTCCTCACCGCCGATCCGCGCGGAGAAGACCCCGGAGGCCGCCACGGCGGACGGCGCCGCGACTCCCGCCGGTGCGGAGGGCGAGGGAACGGAGTCCTGCGGAGCGTCGCGCACCCGGTGCCCGGCCGGCGTGAGGAAGTGGTCGCGTGGGGGACGCGGATGGCGGAACGCGAGCCCCCGCTTCACCAGCGCGGCGAGCTGCGTCTCGGTTCCCCGCAGCCGCCCGGTCACGGGATCGGCGGCCTCGATCAGGCGCCGCTGCGCGGCGGTCGGCGGTCGTGTCACGGCGCGCTCCCTCCACCCGGTGGTGCCACGGCGCTCCGCCTCCGCCGCAGGTCACTGCCGCTCGGGCAGCTCCCCGGCGGGGGTGAGCGGACCATGCGAACAGTACGCGTCGGGTCTGACATTCCACCCGGCCACCACATGACGCCGGTGCTCGGTGCTCAGCCGGCTCATCGTCCCGGTGCCGAGCTGGAACAGCGCGCCGCACTGGGCGGTCAGCCCGAGACGACGCGCGGTCAGCACCCGCAGGAAGTGGCCGTGCGAGACGACGACCACGCTGCCCTCCGACTCCGCGAGCGCCGCGTCGATCCTGGCCAGCATCCGTTCGGCGCGCGCCCCGACCTCCTCGGGGCTCTCCCCGGGATGCTCCGGCGGTCCGGCCGTGACGCCGTCGGTGAAGAGGAACCACTCGGGCCGCTCGCGGTGGATCTCGACGGTCGTGATCCCCTCGTACCCGCCGTAGTCCCACTCGGAGAGGTCGGCGTCCACGCGGGCGCCGCCGACCCCGGCCAGCTGGGCCGTCTCCCGGGCCCGCCGCATCGGGCTGACGAACGCCGCCGCGATGTGGTGCCGGGCGATCAGCGGGGCGAGCCGCCGCGCCTGCTCCCGGCCGTTGTCGGTCAGCGGGACATCGGTCGACCCCGTGTGCCGTCCGGACATCGACCACTCGGTCTCGCCGTGCCGTACGAGGAGCAGGTCACCCATCGCCGCACCCTTTCCGTCCCTGCGTCAGATGCTGTCCCCCGTACGGTGACACCGACCGGGCGGGAACGCAGCACCGGCTCCTCCGGTCGGCCCTACCAGGACCGCCGGGCCGGCTCTACTGCCGGTACCCGCCGAGGAACCGTCCGATCCTGCTGATCGCCGCGTCCAGGTCGTCGGCGTGCGGGAGGGTGAGGATGCGGAAGTGGTCGGGGCGCGGCCAGTTGAAGCCGGTGCCCTGGACGACCTGGATCTTCTCGCGCAGCAGCAGGTCGAGGACGAACTTCTCGTCGTCGTGGATCGGGTGCACCGCCGGGTCGATGCGCGGGAACGCGTACAGGGCGCCCTTGGGCTTGACGCACGAGACGCCCGGGATCTCGTTGAGCTTCTCCCACGCGCGGTCGCGCTGCTCGCGCAGCCGTCCGCCGGGCCCGGTCAGCTCGTGGATCGACTGCGGGCCGCCGAGCGCGGCCTGGATGGCGTACTGCGCCGGAGCGTTGGCGCACAGCCGCATGGAGGCCAGCATCGTCAGCCCCTCCAGATAGCTGCGGGCGTGCTGCTTGGGGCCGGTGACGACCAGCCAGCCGGACCGGAAACCGGCGACGCGGTAGGTCTTCGACAGACCGCAGAAGGTGAGGACGACCAGGTCGGGGGCGAGGGCGGCGGCCGAGTGGTGCACCTCGTCGTCGTACAGGATCTGGTCGTAGATCTCGTCCGCGAACACCATCAGGCCGTGCCGGCGGGCGAGGTCGAGGATGCCCTCGACGATCTCCTTCGGATAGACCGCGCCCGTCGGGTTGTTGGGGTTGATGATGACGACCGCGCGGGTCCGGTCGGTGATTTTCGACGCCATGTCGTCCAGGTCCGGGTACCAGTCGGCCTGTTCGTCGCAGAGGTAGTGCACCGCCTTGCCGCCGGCGAGGGTGGTGACGGCTGTCCAGAGGGGGAAGTCCGGTGCGGGGATGAGGACTTCGTCGCCGTCCTCGACGAGCGCCTGGACGGCCATGGAGACCAGCTCGGACACGCCGTTGCCGAGGAAGACGTCGTCCACGTCGACGGCGATGCCCCGGTCCTGGTAGCGCTGGGCGACCGCGCGGCGGGCGGACAGGACGCCGCGGGAGTCGGTGTAGCCGTGCGCCCGGGGCAGCATCCGGATCATGTCCTGGAGGATCTCCTCCGGCGCCTCGAAACCGAACAGTGCCGGGTTGCCGGTGTTGAGGCGCAGCACGCTGTGGCCCGCCGCCTCCAGAGCGTCGGCCTGCTCGATCACCGGACCGCGGATCTCGTAACAGACCTCGCTGAGCTTGCTCGACTGCCGGAACTCCATGCGCTGCGCCCTCCGGTTGTGGTGTTGCTTGGTTTTACCAAGTAGGAGCTTGGAAAGTCCAACAAGATAGCTAGACTGCGTCGCATGTCACCGCGCCGAAGCTACGACCAGTACTGTTCCGCCGCCCGTGCCCTCGACGCCGTCGGCGACCGGTGGACCCTCCTGATCGTCCGCGAACTGCTCGGCGGCCCGCGCCGCTACACCGACCTGCACGCCGATCTGCCCGGCGTCAGCACCGACGTGCTCGCCTCCCGGCTGAAGGACATGGAGCGGGACGGCCTGACCACCCGCCGCCGCCTGCCGCCGCCCGGCGCGGCCTACGTCTACGAACTGACCCGGCGCGGCGCGGAGTTGCTGCCGGTCCTCCAGGCCCTCGGGGAGTGGGGCGCGCCCGCGCTCGACGAGCGGCGGCCCACCGACGCCGTACGGGCGCACTGGTTCGCGCTGCCCCTGCTGCGAGGACTGGGGGCGCTGGGAGTGGGGGAGGGGCTCCTCGAAGTCCGCCTGGACGAGGGGCGGTTCCATGTGCGGCTCGGCGACGAGGACGCACCGCCCTACGGTGACGGCGAGGCTCCCGGGGAACCTGACGCCCGGCTGACGCTGGACACGCGGACGTGCGAGGCGGTGAGCCGCGGCGAGGCCACGCTGGTCGATTCGCTGCGGGCGGGCCGCGTCGAGGTGGACGGCGACGGACCCCTGGCGAAGGAACTGCGCGCCGTGTGACGGCCGTCGGCCTCCCCCGGAGGCGGGCCGACCGGGCCGGGGCCGCCGCGGCGACGGAGAGGCCCGCCGCATCCCCGGAGCGGGGGTACGGCGGGCCGTGGGCGGAGCGTTCCGGTCAGGCGCCCGGCGGCATCCGGTTCGGGCGGCCGCGGCCGCGCGTCAGCGCGTAGCCGCCGATCCCCGCGAGGGCCGCGAGGACACCGCCGACCCCGGTCCACACCCAGCGGTCGGACCACCAGCCGGACGTCCAGCCGTCGTCGGGTTCGAGCGAGGACAGCGCGGCCGAGGCCGAACCGGACTCCTCGTCGGAGTCCTCCGACTTCTCGGACGTCGTCGCGACGCCCGGGACGAGCGGCTTGGCGAGCGAACCGTCCACCGCGGCCGAACCGCCGATGTCCTTGGAGTCCACCCGCACCTCGGCGCTCACCGGCTGCCCGAGGTCACCCGCGCCGAGCCCGACCGCGGTGAGCCGGATGTAGTACGTGCCGGGCAGCGGGTCGTCGGCCCACGGCTCCGACCAGGCGCGGACCGTGCGCAGGGTGCAGGCCAGCTCCACCGAGGCGGCGTCCGTGGCCACAGTGCGGGTCTGTGCCCCGTACTGGCAGGCCTGGCGTCGGCGCAGACCGTCGTAGACGTCGATCTGCCAGGTCTGCGAGGCCGAGGGCTTGGAGGCCTCGGGCAGTTTCACCGTCGCCTTGACGGTGGGCCGCTGCCCGGCGTCCGCGGGGAACTGCCAGTACAGGTAGTCACCCGTGGAGCCGTTGGCGGTCGCCTGGGTGCCCTGCTCGACCTCGGTCGCCGTACGGAACGACGTACCGGCCTCGGTGGGCGCGCTCTCGTCACCGGACGGGCTCGCCGACGGCGAGGCGTCGGCGGCGGCGGGGGAAGCGGCCGCTCCGAGCAGGGCGGGCGCCGCGGCGACCCCCGACAGGAGCACGGCCGTGCTCAACACACGTCGGACACGCATCAGTTGGTCCTCCAGACCGCGAACCGCCAGCGTGAGATCCAGCCCCACAGGACACCCGCGAGGAAGCCGGCGAGCACCAGGGCGCCGAGCAGCCACCAGCCGCGTCCGAGGCCGAACGAGGCCACGTCCGCGGCCTGGTCGGGACCGTCGACGACGTCGACGGTCAGTTCCAGCGGCAGGCCGGGCGTGGTCTTCACGCCCGCCGCCGCGGAGAAGGAGTTGGAGACCTGGAGACACACGACCTCGGCGGGCGCGTCCTCGTCGTCGCTCTCGGCCTTCGGGTAGCGCAGACCGGTCGACACCACGTCGGTGCGGCCGTGGCCGGCCGCCTCGCCGCGCACGATCTCCCGCCCGTGCAGAGTGACCGCCCGCAGCAGCACCCCGTGGTCCGGGTTGACCTGGCGGTCGGCGCCGATGCTCACCGAGGCGCGCAGCTCCTTGCCGGGGTCGAGCTCCACGCGGTACCAGCGCTGCTGCGTGAACTCCTCGCGGTCGGTGTACAGGCCCGACTTGACGACGGGGGCGCCGGTGCACGCGGAGGCACCCTCGACCGCCACCGGCTTCACCACCGGATCGGCCGCGCGGTCGACCAACTGATTGACCCGGTCGCTGAGTTGTTCCTTGTGCTCGACCGAGGTGTACGTACCGCCGGTCGCCTCGGCGATGCAGCTGAGCTGCTTGCGCATCTTGACGTTCGGGACAAGGCCGAGGGTGTCGATGGTGAGGTCGATGCCCTTGGCGGCGATCTCGCGTGCCACCTCGCACGGGTCGAGGGGCTGGCAGGTGTCCTCGCCGTCGCTGATGAGGACGATCCGCCGGGTGCCCTCACCGCCCTGAAGGTCGTCGGCCGCCTTCAGGAGGGCGGGGCCTATCGGGGTCCAGCCGGTCGGGTTGAGGGTCGCGACGGCGGTCTTGGCCTCGGTGCGGTCCAGTGTGCCCACCGGGTACAGCTGGGCCGTGTCCTTGCAACCCGTCTTGCGGTCGTCCCCGGGGTAGTTGGCCCCGAGTGTGCGGATGCCGAGCTGCACCTCCTCCGGCGTCGCGTCGAGTACCTCGTTGAACGCCTGCTTGGCCGCGGACATCCGCGACTCGCCGTCGATGTCCCGGGCGCGCATCGAGCCGCTGACGTCCAGCAGCAGCTCGACCTTGGGCGCGGCCGCCGTGGTTTCGTCGGCGACCGCTCCGGCCGGGAACGCGATCCCCGCGGTCAGGGCGGCGAGCAGGGCGCAGACGCCCGCCGCCAGCCGTTGTCTTGTGATCATCGGCGGATCCTATTGATCAAAGGTGCCACGCTTCAAAACGAGAGGCGCCGCGTCTCACAACGAACGGGGCCCGCCGAGCGGTTGAGGCAGCAGTGTCCACTGGTCACCGGGGGTGCCGGGGGAGAGCCGCATCAAGGTGAGGGCCTTGGTGGGAAGTGGCTCACTCAGGAGCGCGGGCAGGTCCGCCGTGCGCGGAAGATCGGGTGCGACCGTCTCCAGCGCGTCGCGGAGCGCGGCCGTCGAGCCCGCTGTCGCGCCGAGCGCGCCGCCCACGAGCGAGCCGAAGAGCTTGCGGCGCAGCGCGGTCTCGTCGTCGGTGACGATGCGGCCGGACAGACCGCGGGCGGAGACGCCGTGGCGGGCCAGCCGGGCCGGGCTGACCCGGATGTCCGCCAGATCGCGGTAGACGAGCCGCACCGGGGCACCCGCGCCGTCCAGCACCACCAGCAGGTTCTGGCCGTGCGCCTCCAGGGCCACGCCCAGCTCCAGCAGCCGCAGCCCCACTCCGAGGACGAGCCGGGTGAACTCGGCCAGCCACGCGGGCTTTTCGGGCAGCCGGGTCAACGGCAGCGCGGCCACCGGGACGCAGCTTTCGCCCTCGCCGGCATACTCGTCGGGGGACTCACGCACCACCGCGGCGAGATCGGCGACCCCCGCGGAGGCCGCGCCGAGCGTGCGGGTGACGTGCAGCGGCGCGTCCAGCCGGGCCGTCAGTCCCTCCATGAACGCCGAGACCGCGTCCGCCGTCCGGACCGAGTACACCGAGATGTCCCGCACCGACGAGGTCAGCCGGGCGCTCAACGCCGTCTTCACATGCGGCCCGTCGGGCACGGCGAGGGTGCGCAGGGACATCAACGGAAGGGCGGAGAAGCCCTCCAGGACCTCGGCGTCGAGCACGTGCGCGGTCTGCCAGGGATGCACGGGGATCAGCACCCGCTCCCCGTCCCGCAGCCACTTCGGCCACTCGCCCGTCACGAGAGCGTCGTCCGCCGCCACCAGACCGAGCCGCACCGACGGCCGGTGCTCCGGACCGTAGGCGAACTGCTCGGCCAGCGAGAACCCCGGCCGGGAGCGGCAGTTGGGGTGATACGGATGTCCGTCCACGACCCGCTGCTCCCACTCCCAGCTCGCCGCGGACACCCCGGGGACACCGTTCACCCGGTCGGCCCGCGACAGCGCCAAGGAGGCGACGCTGTTGCCGAGTTCGGCCGAGAAGGAAGCCCCGTGCGGGACATCGAGGGCGTCCACGAGCCGCTCCGGCCGCTCGTACCGCGTCCCGTCGAGCAGCACTTCGCCGACGTACCCGTCGGTCGCGTACGGGTCGGGGCGCGGCCCGTGCAACCGGCGGCCGTCCCGCAGAAGCACCGTCAGGCCGCCACCGGCACGGTCACCGGCGTCGCCGTACCGGCCGGCGATCCACGGCAGCGGCTCGTACGCCAGCGCGCGCCACAGCCGCGTCAGCACGGCCGCCCGGGCGCCGGGCAGCGCGGCGGCGTACGGCAGCGACAGTTCGGGGCGCACACCGCTCAGTTCCTCGGCGAAAGCGGCCTCGGTGTCGGGCGTGGAGGGACGGGGCACGGGCGGGCTCCTCGGGTACGGGACTGCGTCGCGGTCGTCCGCCGGGGCAGACATACTGGTCACCAGTGCACCGTATGGATCGAACGGACCGGATGGATCGCGTGGACTTCAAGCCGACCGTGTTCCCCGCGCTCACCTGGGGCGACACGGACGAGGCCGCCGACGCGTACGCCGCCGCGCCGTTGCTCAATTGTCTCCTTCGCGAAGTCGCGGAGCCCACACCGGAACCGGGCGTTCACCGCCTGCCCGCCGACGGCACGCTGCTGCGGGTACGGGGCACCCGACGCCCCGTCGAACCCGAGGTGTACGCCGACGGGGCCTGGCGCCCGCTCGGTCACGCGGAGCTGGTCCGGCTCACGGCCGACGCGCTGTTGCGGGCCACCGGCGTCGCCAACTCCGAGCTGGCCGCCGAGATGACCGGCAGCCGGGACGTCGTCGCCGCGCTGCTGCGCGCCCGCGCGCGGACGACACCGCCCGAGGACCCGTACCGCCGCTCCGAGCAGTCCCTGATCCTCGGCCATCCGCACCATCCGGCGCCCAAGGTCCGCGGTGGCGGCCTCGTCGCCGACTGGCTGCCCTACGCCCCCGAGGCGTACGCCTCCTTCCCCGTGGACCTCCTCGCGGTGCGCGAGGACGCCGTCGCCGAGGACGGCGACACGACCGCCCTCGACGTGTTCGGCGAGGCCCCGCCCGGCTACCGGCTGCTGCCCGCCCACCCCTGGCAGCTCGCGCTCACGCGGTCCTCCCCGGAGATCCGCGCGGCGTTCGCCGACGGCCGGCTCCTGCGGCTCGGACGCACCCGCCGCCCCCTGTGGCCCACCGCGGCCATCCGCACGCTCTACGCCCCCGAGGACGACGTGTTCGTCAAGTTCAGCCTCGATGTGCGGATCACCAACGACATCCGCCGGCTGTGGCGGCACGACCTGCTGGAGCTGCGCGCCACGGACGCGGCTACCGCCGCCGCCTTCGCCGCCCGGCGCGGGCCCGCCGCCTGGCTGAGCGACCGCGGCTATCGCACCGCCGACTTCGCCTTCGAGGAACTCGCCGTCTTGGTCCGCGACGGACTGGCCGGCCACCTCGTCCCCGGAGCCACCCCGCTGCTCGCGGCCGCCCTCGTGGAGGGCTTCGACGGCAGCCCGCTCGACCGGCTCGCCGACCCCGCGGACTGGTGGGCCGCGTACCTCCGTCAGGTGGTGCCCCCGGTCCTGGAGGCGTTCGCCCGGCACGGTGTCGTCGTCGAGGCGCACCTGCAGAACACGGTGGTGGCCGTCGACGCGGCGGGACGGCCCGTACAGGCCCTGTTCCGGGACGCGGAAGGCGTGAAACTCCTGCCCGGCGTGACCCGCGAGGCCGGCTGGGAACGGCTCGTGTACTGCCTGGTCGTCAACCACCTCGCCGAGCTGGCCGCGCTGCTCGCCGAGCGGTTCCCCGGCGCCGACCCCTGGCCCGCCGTACGGGCCGAACTCCTGCGCCACGACGGGGAGGGGGACCTCCCCGAGATCGCCGCCCTGCTCACCTCGCCCACCCTGCCCGGCAAGACCAACCTGCTGCTGCGCTGGACGGGCGCGGACGGCGCGGACGCCCGCTATGTGCCGCTGCCGAACCCGCTGGCCGCCCTCTGATGCCGGCCGGAGAGGTAAAGCTTTTCCGCTGAACGGGCAACGGCATTCCCTTCAGCCGCAGGTGAGCACCGCGGCCGAAGCGGGGAGCGGGCGCGACATCTTGACCACCCGGTTGGTCCAGACCAATCATGGGGCCGCTTGCAGTCCGCCCCGGCGCGCAGGGCGGTCCCCGCACCGTCCACCCCCCCATTGCCGGGAGTCTCCGTGAGACCAGCCGTCACCACCCGCCCCCTCGCCGCGCTGACAGCGGTGCTCGCCGGGGCCGGCGCCCTGCTCGCCACCGCCGCACCGGCCCACGCCGACGCCACCCCTCTGCCCGCGCACGTGGTCGCGCCCTACTTCGAGACCTATCAGCCGGACGACGCCTCAGACCTGGCGGCGGCGTCCGGCAACCGCTACCTGACCCTGGCGTTCCTGCAGACCGAGAAGAAGGGTTCGTGCACCCCCTACTGGGACGGCGACACCTCCCTGCCGGTCGGCCAGGCTGCGTTCGGCAGCGACATCACCGACCTGCAGGCCCGCGGCGGCAACGCCATCCCGTCCTTCGGCGGCTACGCCGCGGACAACGGCGGCACCGAACTCGCCGACAGTTGCACCGACGTGGACGCGATCGCCGCGGCGTTCGAGAAGGTCATCAGCACCTACAACGTGCCGCGCATCGACCTGGACGTCGAGGACAACTCCCTGACGAACACGGCCGGCATCGACCGCCGCAACCAGGCGATCAAGAAGGTGCAGGACTGGGCCGCCGCCAACGGGCGCGCCGTCCAGTTCTCGTACACCCTCCCGACCACCACCGACGGCCTGGCCGCCAGCGGTCTGAAGGTGCTGAAGAGCGCGAAGACCGCAGGCGCCCGCATCGACGTCGTCAACCTCATGACGTTCGACTACTACGACGGCGCCACGCACCACATGGCGGACGACACGAAGACCGCGACGGCCGGGCTGGCGGGCCAACTGGCCACCCTGCAGCCGGACCTGACGCCCGCGCAGATCTGGGCGTCGATCGGCGTCATCGAGATGCCGGGCATCGACGACTTCGGCGCCGCGGAGACGTTCACCACCGCCGACGCCGCGGCGGTGGACTCCTGGGCGAAGACCCAGGGGATCAACACCCTCTCGTTCTGGGCCCTCCAGCGGGACAACGGCGGCTGCCCCGGCACCGGCGGCAGTGACACGTGCTCCGGCATCGCTCAGGACACCTGGGCCTTCAGCCACGCCTTCGCCGACTTCAACGGTTCCGGCACGCCGGTCTCCGACGACTTCGGGGTGGCCGTCGCCCCCGGCGCGGCCTCGGTGGCGCCCGGCGGCAGCACCTCGGCCACCGTCTCCACCTCGGTGGTCTCCGGCTCGGCGCAGCAGGTGGCCCTGAAGGTGACAGGTGCCCCCACTGGAGTGACCGCCACGCTCAGCCCGGCCTCGGTCACGGCCGGGGCCGCCTCCCGGCTCTCGGTGACCACCACGTCGGCCACGGCGCCGGGGACCTACCCCCTGACGGTCAGCGGTACGGCGGGCTCCACGTCGCACACGGCGACGCTCACCCTGACCGTCACCGGCGCGGGCGGCGGTGACGGCGGCGCCGTCGTCAACGGCGGCCTGGAGACCGGCTCGCTCGCCCCGTGGACCTGTGCCGCGGGCAGCGGGATCACCGGCACGACGGCGCACACCGGCACCCACGCGCTGGAGTCGGTGCCCACCTCCTCGGCGACCGGCCAGTGCGGACAGACGCTGACGCTGCTGCCGAAGACGAAATACACCCTCAGCGGGTGGGTGCAGGGCTCCTACGCCTACCTGGGCGTGAGCGGAGGCGCGACGGCCAGCGGCTGGGCCTCGTCCGGTGCCTGGACGAAGGTCTCGGTGCCGTTCACGACCGGCACCTCCGGAACCGTGACCGTGTACCTGCACGGCTGGTACGGCCAGGGCGCGGTGCACGGGGACGACCTCAGCGTGAGCTGAGCCCCCGAGGGGCCTGTGAGGGGCCTGCGCGCGCAGGGCTCCGCCGGTTCCGCGTACCGCCGGCGGGGACGGCCCGGTCACGAGGGCCGTCCCCGCCGGATCAGGCCTCGTCCGGTGCCGAAGAGGTCGCCGCCCCGCTCGCCGCACCCCGCGGCCCGAGGGTGAGGGGGCCGGCTGTTTTACAGTGGCGAGTGTGCTGCGCGACGTGACTGCTGTTCGATACGTGACCCCGCTGACGGCGGGCGGCTCCGTGCCCGGAGTCGTCGAGGCCGACGACCTGGGGACCTACGTCGTGAAGTTCACCGGCGCCGCCCAGGGCCGCAAGGCGCTGGTCGCCGAGATCGTCGTCGGCGAACTGGCGCGCGCCCTCGGGCTGCGCTTCCCCGAGCTGGTCCTCGTCCACTTCGACCCGGCGGTCGGCGGACACGAACCCCACCAGGAGGTCCAGGACCTGTTGCGGGCCAGCGCCGGGCTCAACCTCGGCATGGACTACCTGCCGGGCGCGCGGGACTTCACCCCCCAGGTCGCCCGGGCGTTCCCTGTCGACCCGCTGGAGGCGGGCAAGGTGGTCTGGCTGGACGCCCTCACCGTCAACGTGGACCGCACCGTGCACAGCTCCAACCTGATGGTGTGGCCCACCCTCGGCGTCGCGCCGCCCCGGCTGTGGCTGATCGACCACGGCGCCGCCCTCGTCTTCCACCACCGCTGGGACGCCTCGGCGCCGGACAAGGCGTACGACTTCAGGAGCCACGCGCTCGGCGGCTACGGCCCGGACACCCGCGCCGCCGACGCAGCACTCGCGCCGGAGGTCACCGAGGAACTGCTGCGCGCGGTACTGGCGCAGGTGCCCGACGCCTGGCTCGCCGACGAGCCGGGCTTCGCGAGCCCCGACGCCCTGCGCGAGGCGTACGTCGGCTATCTCCTCGCGCGCGTGCGGGCCTCCGCGGCGTGGCTCCCCACGGACTTCCCGAGCCGTGAACAGCTCGCGGCCGAGGACGCCGACCGCGCGGAGCGGACCCGGCAGGGCCGCCCGGACTGGCTCAAACGCGTCCCTGACCTGCATGGCAAACCGGCGGCGGAACAGGATTGGTCGGTACACCTCGGATGACGGACCGGATGAACGACACCCAGCGCGTGCAGATCGAGTACTGCACGCAGTGCCGCTGGCTTCCCCGTGCGGCCTGGCTGGCCCAGGAACTGCTCACCACCTTCGAGACGGAGCTGGACGAGCTGTCCCTGAAGCCGGGCACCGGCGGCGTCTTCGTCGTCCGGGTCAACGACGAGGTGGTGTGGGACCGCCGCGAGCAGGGCTTCCCCGAACCCACGGCGGTCAAGCGCCTCGTACGCGACCGAGTGGCCCCGGAGAGATCCCTGGGCCACTCGGACCGTACGACGGAGTGAGCGGACTCAGCCGGCCAGCTGCTCGTAGGCCGGCAGCGTGAGGAAGTCCGCGTAGTCCTCGTCCAGCGCGACCTTCAGGAGCAGGTCGTGCGCCTGCTGCCAGGAGCCCGCCGCGAAGGCCTCCTCGCCGATCTCGGCGCGGATGTCCGCTAGCTCCTGCGCGGCGATCTCGCGGGCCAGCTCCGGGGTGGCCGCCACGGTCCGGCCGTCGTGCTCGAAGACGACACCGGCGTTGATCCACTGCCAGATCTGCGAGCGCGAGATCTCGGCGGTGGCGGCGTCCTCCATGAGGTTGAAGATCGCGACCGCGCCGAGCCCGCGCAGCCAGGCCTCGATGTAACGGATGCCGACCTGGACGGCGTTGACGAGGCCGTCGTACGTCGGGCTGGCGTCGAGCGAGTCGACGGCGATCAGGTCGCCGGCCGCCACCGACACGTCCTCGCGCAGCCGCTCCTTCTGGTTCGGCCGGTCGCCGAGCACCGCGTCGAAGGAGGCCATCGCGATCGGGACGAGGTCCGGGTGGGCCACCCACGAGCCGTCGAAACCGTCGCCGGCCTCACGGTCCTTGTCGGCCTTGACCTTCTCGAAGGCGACCTTGTTGACCTCCTCGTCACGGCGCGAGGGGATGAACGCGGCCATGCCGCCGATCGCGTGCGCGCCGCGCCTGTGGCAGGTGCGGACGAGGAGTTCGGTGTAGGCGCGCATGAACGGCGCGGTCATCGTGACCGCGTTGCGGTCCGGCAGGACGAACTTGGCGCCGCCGTCGCGGAAGTTCTTGACGATGGAGAACAGGTAGTCCCAGCGGCCCGCGTTCAACCCGGCCGCGTGGTCGCGGAGTTCGTAGAGGATCTCGTCCATCTCGTAGGCGGCCGTGATCGTCTCGATCAGGACGGTCGCGCGGACAGTTCCCTGCGGGACGCCGACGTAGTCCTGGGCGAAGACGAACACGTCGTTCCACAGGCGGGCTTCGAGATGCGACTCCGTCTTCGGCAGGTAGAAGTACGGGCCCTTGCCGAGGTCGATGAGCCGCTGCGCGTTGTGGAAGAAGTACAGACCGAAGTCGACCAGCGCGCCGGGCACGGGCGTGCCGTCGGCGGCGACGAGGTGACGTTCGTTCAGGTGCCAGCCGCGCGGACGCATCACGACCGTCGCGAGCTCCTCGTTCGCCTTGAGGGCGTACGACTTGCCCGACCTCGGGTCGGTGAAGTCGATGTTCCGGGTGTACGCGTCGATCAGGTTGACCTGACCGAGGATCACGTTCTCCCAGGTGGGAGCCGAGGCGTCCTCGAAGTCCGCGAGCCACACGCGGGCACCGGAGTTGAGGGCGTTGATGGTCATCTTGCGGTCGGTGGGGCCGGTGATCTCGACACGGCGGTCGTTCAGTGCGGCCGGAGCGGGGGCGACCTTCCAGGAGTCGTCCGCGCGGATGGCGGCGGTCTCCGGGAGGAAGTCGAGTGTGGAGGTGCGGGCGATCTCGGCGCGGCGCTCGGCGCGGCGGGCGAGGAGCTCGTCACGCCGGGGCGTGAACAGCCGGTGCAGCTCGGCCACGAAGGCGAGGGCCGCGTCGGTGAGGACCTCTTCCTGCCGGGGCAGGGGCTCGGCGTCGACGATGGCCAGCGGGGACGGCGCTGGTGCGGACATGAGCTGTCACTTCCTTCAGCGAACTACGTGCGGGCTGCTACGGGCTGTGCGGGTGGATCACGGCGGCGTCGACGCGCCGTGGCACCCGGTGCCAGGGCGCGGGGGAACGGCGCCGGGCGCCCTCGACACGGCGGGGCGCTTCTGATCAGTGGATACTAGTTTCCTCATGGTGGAAGTTCAATGGTTTGTTGATGTCGAGATTCTCTGAGTCGACAGAAGGTGGCGCTCAGTGCCATCCCGTTCACTCAAGGTGGACCAGGTCGGCCTCCGTGTCGATGTCGAAGGCCTGCGCGACATCGCCGCACTCCACGAGTGTGATCGCGTCCTGGTGGGCCTTCAGGTAGGCGCGCGCACCCCGGTCGCCGGTGGCGCTCGCCGAGATCCCCGCCCAGTGGCCGGCGCCGAAGAGCACCGGATGGCCGCGCTCCCCGTCGTACGCCGCTGCGGCGAGCGTCCGCGGCGAGTTGTAGGCCCCGAGCACGCGGGCCACCGCCTGCGGGCCGATCCCCGGCTGGTCGACCAGCGACACCAGCGCGGCGCGGGCTCCGGAGTCCGTCAGTGAGCCGAGTCCCACCCGCAGCGAGGAGCCCATGCCCTCCTCCCAGTCGGGGTTGTCCACGAGCACGCATCCGGACAGCTCGGCCCGTTCCCGAACCTCCTTCGCCCGCGCGCCCAGCACGACATGGACGCTCCCGCAGCCACCCGCCCGCAACACCTCGACCGCGTGTTCGATGAGGGGGCGTCCCCGGTGGGGCAGGAGTGCCTTGGGGCGACCCCCGAGGCGCCGCCCGCCACCGGCGGCCAGCAACAGCCCGACCACCTGGTTCTTGTTCTCCGTCATGTCTCCTGCATACCGGACCGGCCCCCGGCGCGCCTCGGAACCCGGGCCGTCGCCCGCGATGTCCCCGGGCTGAATTTCGGTCCGGGCAGTGGCGCCCGGCGCACCGGGTGGCGTTTACTGGCCCGCGTCCCTGGGTCCTGTCGTCGCATCCCCGTCGTTCGCCCGGAGTGCGTGCATGGCGTCGACGGGCAGACGAGGGTGTGACGACAGGACCCAGGCGCCCGACCACCGCCACGGGGCGCGGGGGCCGACGCGAGAAGGACCGACGCACAACGGCGTGCGAGGGGGAGAGCTGTGTTGCGGAGCTTGGGGCAGAGACCAGTGACGGGCAGCGACGAGGACCCGAGGGTGGCGGAACTACGCACCGCCGTCTCCCGGCTGCGCCGTGAACTCGCCGCGCATCCGGCCGAGTTCCCGGACCGAGGCATCGCCGAGGAGGAGCTGGCGGCGCTCGCCGCGATGGCCGCCGGCGGCCTTCCCGAGACACCCCGGCTGCGCCGCTCGCTCTTATTGATCGCCGGTTCGATCGGCTCGGTCAGCGCCCTCGCGACCCGTCTCGCGGACGTCCGCAACGCGGTCGACCTCTTCGGGGAGCCCCCGCGCGAGAACCGCCGCTGACGCGACGACGGGGCCACCGCACGGCCCCCGACCGGCGTTTCAGCCCCGTCTGCGGATAACCCCGCGCTCGGTGGCCGCCGCCACCGCCGACGTGCGGGAGTCCACGCCCAACTTGGCGTAGATGTGCACCAGATGGGACTTCACGGTGGCCTGGCTCAGGAACAGCTTCTTGCTGATCTGCTGGTTCGAGAGGCCGTTCTTGACCAGTTCGAGGACCTCCAGCTCGCGGCGGCTCAGCGCGGCGGCCGGCGTGCGCATCCGGTCCATGAGGCGGTCGGCGACGGTCGGGGCGAGCGCCGAGTGACCCGAGGCGGCCGTGCGCACGGCCGCCGAGAGCTCCTCGGGCGGGGCGTCCTTGAGGAGGTAGCCGCAGGCGCCCGCCTCGACGGCGGCGAGGATGTCCGCGTCCGAGTCGTACGTCGTGAGGACCAGGACCCGCGGGGCACCGGGGCGCGCCGTGATCGCCGCGGTGGCCTCGGCGCCGTGCAGGCCGGCCCCGAACTGCAGGTCCATCAGGACGACGTCCACCCCACCCGCTCCGGCGCGTTCCACCGCCGCCTCCGCCGTCGGCGCCTCCGCGACGATCTCGAAGTCCGGCTCCGCGGAGAGCACGGCGCGCAGCCCGGCGCGGACGACCGGATGATCGTCGGCGAGCAGCAGCCGGACGCTCATGCGGTGCTCCCGACGGTGTGCGGCCCGGGAAGGCGGCCGTGGCCTGTGGACGTCATCCCCGCGGGCTCCGCCGCGGTGGGCAGCGGCAGGGTGACAGCCACCGCCGTACCCTGCCCGGGCGCCGACTCGACGGTGAACGTGCCGCCCAGCGACTCCGCGCGCGAACGCATCGCGGGCAGGCCGAAGCCCCCGTCCGCCCGGTCCCCGTCCGTCCCGCGCGGGTAGGGTCCGACCGCACCGGGGGCGAAGCCGACGCCGTCGTCGACCACGTCCAGAGCGACGGCGGTGTCCATGAAGCTGAGCGTGATCTCCGCACGGTCCGCCCGCCCGTGCCGCAGCGTGTTGCCGAGCGCCGACTGCGCGATCCGGAGCAGGGCGACCTCGTACGGGGTCGGGAGCGCGGCGGGTGGCCCGCTCACCGAGAAGCGAACCGCGGGAGCGTCCACGGCGGCCGCACGGCACAGCCGCTCCAGCGCCGCGCCGAGCGAGCCGCCGTCCAGACCGGGAGGCGTGAGGGCGCGGACGAACCGGCGGGCCTCGGCGAGGTTGTCCTGCGCGGTCGAGCGGGCCTGTTCCAGGTGCGGGGCCGCCGGGGAGTCCGCGGGCAGCAGGCGCTGCGCGGCCCGCAGCAGGAGCTGGATGCTGGACAGACCCTGGGCGAGCGTGTCGTGGATCTCGTGGGCGAGCCGTTCGCGCTCGGCGAGCGTGCCCGCGGTGCGCTCGGCCTCGGCCAGTTCCGCGCGGGTGGCGACGAGTTCCTCGATGAGTGCGCGGCGCCGCTCGCTCTCCTGGTACAGCGCCTCGTAGCCGAGCACCGTGGCCGCCGCGACCGCGGCCCCGAGGAGCGGCCCGATGAACGCCCCGGGAGTGAGGGGCGCGCCGTGCGCCACGAAGCTCGCGATGGCCGCCCCGGCGGTCAGCGTCACGGCCGGCACGCTCCAGCGCGCGGGCAGCAGGTGCAACTGGAGGAAGTAGAGGGGGAACGCCACCCACAGCGCGTCCGGTGACAGCGCGACGAGGACCAGCCAGCTCGCGCTCAGCGCGGCCAGCCAGAGCGCGGCGGCACGCCGCGAGCGCCGTACGGTCGTGCTGAACGCGCCCGCCGCGAAGACCGCGCCGGTCGCGAGCACCGACAGGACGACACCCCGCGGATGGGCGCTGTCCCCGGAACGGACGGCGGCCAGTGCCAGCAGCCCCGCGAGCAGGGCGTACAGACACAGGCGCAGGGTGGCCGCGACGGGGGAGCGGCGGGGGACATTCATGGTCGTTCCAGGGTAGGCGGGTCTCCGCGGACCCCGGTCAACCGAAAGGTTGAAAGCCGGCGCCCTCCTTCGCCGCCTCCGCCGGCCCCGGCCGGTCCGCCTTCCGGCACGGTTGCGCTCCGCCTTTCGACGCGGCGGAACCATGCCCGGGCGCGATGCCCCGGACGGGGTCCCGGCGACAGGGTGGGAGGCATGTTCGTCGCATGGAGAGACCTCCGGTTCGCCAAGGGGCGGTTCACCCTCATGGGAGGCGTGGTCGTGCTGATCACCCTGCTCGTCGGGCTGCTGTCCGGACTGACCGCCGGGCTCGCCGAGGAGAACACCTCGGCCGTCACCGGGCTGCCCGCCGACCACCTCGCCTTCGCCGCTCCGCCCGCCGGGCAGTCGGTGTCCTTCACCGGCGCCGAGGTCTCGTCGCGCGCCGTACGGAGCTGGGCCGACCGGCCGGGGATCGCCTCGGCCGAGCCGATCGGCGTCCGCACACTGAACGCGTCCGCCGGGCACCGTAGGGCCGCGGTGTCGTCGTTCGCCGTGCGGCCAAGTTCCGGGATCGCGCCGGACGGGGTCGGCCCCGGCCACGTCGTCCTGTCCGAGAAGGCGGCCGCCGAGCTGGATGCCGGCCCCGGGGACCGGGTGCGGCTCGGCGGAACCGAGCGGACCGTCGCCGCCGTGTCCGGGCGCGCCGCGTACAGCCACACCCCGGTGGTGTGGACCGAGGCCTCCGGGCCGGCGACCGTGATCGCCCTGCGGACCGACGGCGCGGACCTGACGGCCGGTGACCGGGCCGCGGGCACGAAGACCCTCAGCCGGGACGACGCCCTCACCGCCATCGGCTCCTACCGGGCCGAGAACGGCTCCCTCCAACTCATGCGCGGCTTCCTCTTCGTCATCTCGGCGCTGGTCATCGGGGCGTTCTTCACGGTCTGGACGATCCAGCGGTCGCCCGACATCGCCGTCCTGAAGGCGCTGGGAGCCTCGACGCCGTACCTGCTGCGCGACGCGCTCGGCCAGGCGGCGCTGATGCTCACCGGCGGAACCCTGCTCGGCACGGGACTCGCCGTCGGGGCCGGAGCCCTCGTGCGCGGCGGTGACGTGCCCTTCGTCCTGGACGGTCCGACCGTGCTCGTACCCGCCGCCGTGCTGGTCGCCCTCGGCACGCTCGGCGCGGGTCTCTCCGTCCGCCGGATCACCGCCGTCGACCCGCTGACCGCACTGGGAAGCGCCCGCTGAAGGCGCCGGAACCACCGGACCGACCACCAGGAAGTGCCCACATGAGCCTGACCCTCGACACCGTCACCCTCACCTATCCGGACGGCGACGGGCGCCTGACCGCCTTGGACGAGGTCGGCCTCGTCGTGCCGCCCGGAACCACCACAGCCGTCGTCGGCCCCTCGGGATCCGGCAAGTCCAGCCTCCTCGCGGTCGCGGCGACCCTGGTCACCCCCGACCACGGCCGCGTCCTCGTCGGCGGTACGGACACGGCGACGCTGAGCGCCGCGGAACGGGCCGTCCTGCGGCGCCGAGAGATCGGGATCGTGTTCCAGCAGCCGAACCTGCTGCCCTCGCTGACCGCCCTGGAACAGCTCCAGGTCATGGGCCACCTCGACGGAAGGCGTCAAGTGACGTCCCGTGCACGGGAGTTGCTCGGGTCGGTCGGGCTCGGCGACCTGGCCCACCGCCGGCCCCACCAGCTCTCGGGCGGTCAGCGGCAGCGGGTGAACATCGCCCGTGCCCTGGTCAACGAGCCGTCCGTGCTCCTGGTGGACGAACCGACCAGCGCCCTCGACCACGAGCGCGGCGCCGCCGTCCTCGGCCTGCTGCTGCGGCTCACCCGCGAACGCGGCACGGCCACCGTCCTCGTGACGCACGACCGCGCCCGTCTCGAAGAGGCGGACGCGGTGCGGGAGATGAGGGACGGGCGCCTGGGCCCGCTCGCCGTGACGGCCGGGAACGGCTGAGCCGGGCGACAGCCGCGGAGGCCGGAGCCCCCGGTCGAGCGGTCAGGCGGCGCCGGTTCCCGAACTGGCCAGCGCCTGCGACAGCTCGGCCGCGACCTGCTGGAGCACCGGCACGATCTTGTCGGTGGCGGCCTCGGTGACCCGGCCCGCGGGACCGGAGATGGAGATCGCCGCGGCGGTGGGGGAGTCGGGCACCGGGACGGCCAGGCAGCGGACGCCGATCTCCTGCTCGTTGTCGTCCACCGCGTACCCGGTGCGGCGCACGTCCTCCAGCGCCGCGAGGAAGCCGTCCGGCGTGGTGATCGTCTTCTCCGTCGCCGCGGGCATGCCCGTACGGGCGAGGAGCGCGCGCACCTCGTCGGCCGAGGCGTGGGCCAGCAGTGCCTTGCCCACGCCCGTGGAGTGCGGCAGCACCCGGCGGCCCACCTCGGTGAACATGCGCATCGAGTGCTTGGAGGGCACCTGGGCGACGTAGACGATCTCGTCGCCGTCGAGCAGTGCCATGTTCGCCGTCTCGCCGGTCTCCTCGACGAGGCGCGCCAGATAGGGGCGGGCCCAGGTGCCGAGCAGCCGGGAGGCGGACTCGCCGAGCCGGATCAGGCGGGGGCCGAGCGCGTACCGGCGGTTGGTCTGCTGGCGCACGTAACCGCAGGCCACCAGGGTGCGCATCAGGCGGTGGATGGTGGGCAGCGGGAGCCCGCTGCTCGCGGAGAGCTCGCTCAGGCCGACCTCGCCCCCGGCGTCCGCCATGCGCTCCAGCAGATCGAAGGCACGCTCCAGGGACTGGACGCCACCACTGGGAGCGGGCGATTTGGCGGCGTCGGTGGTGCTGGCGCTGGACGGCGACACGGCGGCGGTCCTTTCAGGGCGCAGAATCGAGAGGCATGACCCGAAGGCTCTCGATCAGGGCGGTGGCCGGTGACGGACGGGCAGAGACGCAGCCTACCCGGCGGTCGGTCGACCACCTGGTTGTACGTCACTACGTTCTGCTTGCCGGAAGTCTACTTCCGCTTTGTGGAAACATCCAGAGAATGCGGATGACGGGTGCAGAGTGAAGGGGACTCTTGACGGCGCGGAGGTCGGAGTGAAGACTCCTTCAACAGAACGTTGAATTTCGTTACGTGGAAGTAAACCCGCGTCACGGGCGTCAACGGCGGCAGAGAGAGGGGTCCGGGTGTCCGACGTCGAACTGGTGCTGCGCTCGACACGCGTCATCACTCCCGAAGGGACGCGTGCCGCCTCGGTCGCGGTCACCGCGGGGAAGATCACGGCCGTGCTTCCGCACGACGCCGAGGTACCGGCCGGTGCCCGGTTCGAGGACTTCGGCGACGACGTCCTGCTGCCCGGCCTGGTCGACACGCATGTCCATGTGAACGACCCCGGCCGCACCGAGTGGGAGGGGTTCTGGACCGCGACCCGCGCCGCGGCCGCCGGCGGCATCACCACCCTCGTCGACATGCCGCTCAACTCCCTCCCACCGACGACGACGGTCGACAACCTCCGCACGAAGCGGGATGTCGCCCGCCCCAAGGCGCACATCGACGTCGGCTTCTGGGGCGGCGCGCTCCCGGACAACGTCAAGGACCTGCGGCCGCTGCACGAGGCGGGCGTCTTCGGCTTCAAGGCGTTCCTGTCGCCCTCCGGTGTCGAGGAGTTCCCCGAGCTCGACCAGGAGCAGCTGACCCGCTCCCTCGCCGAGATCGCGGGCTTCGGCGGCCTGCTGATCGTCCACGCCGAGGACCCGCACCACCTGGCCGCCGCCCCGCAGAAGGGCGGCCAGAAGTACGCCGACTTCCTCGCCTCGCGCCCCCGCGACGCCGAGGACACCGCCATCGAGAGCCTCGTCGGGCAGGCCCGGCGCCTCGACGCGCGGGTGCACGTGCTGCACCTGTCGTCGAGCGACGCCCTCCCGCTGATCGCCGCCGCGAAGGCCGACGGCGTCCGCCTCACCGTGGAGACCTGCCCGCACTACCTCACCCTGACCGCCGAGGAAGTCCCTGACGGCGCCAGCGAGTTCAAGTGCTGCCCGCCCATCCGCGAGGCCGCCAACCAGGACCTGCTCTGGCAGGCGCTGGCCGACGGCACCATCGACTGTGTCGTCACCGACCACTCGCCGTCGACCGCCGACCTCAAGACGGACGACTTCGCCACCGCGTGGGGCGGCATCTCCGGCCTCCAGCTCAGCCTGTCCGCCGTCTGGACCGAGGCCCGCAGGCGCGGCCACGGACTGGAGGACGTGGTCCGCTGGATGTCCTCCCGCACGGCCGAACTGGTCGGCCTCGGTGACCGCAAGGGCGCCATCGCGCCGGGCCGGGACGCCGACTTCGCCGTCCTCGCCCCCGACGAGACGTTCACCGTCGACCCGGCGGCGCTCCAGCACCGCAACCGGGTCACGGCCTACGCCGGCAAGACCCTCAGCGGTGTCGTCAAGTCGACCTGGCTGCGCGGCGAACGCATCGTCGCCGCAGGCGAGTTCACCGAACCCACCGGACAGCTCCTCACCCGGAACCCGTAGCCCCACCCACGCCAGGGGCCCTCCCTCCCCCCTCGGGTGACGGGCCGACTCCACCCCCCATTCCCCTTTCTTCCCGCGAACCGCACCACCGACCGCCGCACCGCACTCCGGCACCCGCACCCGCAACGGCCGACCCCCGAAAGGCAGATCGATCATCGTGACGGCGCAGAACCCGCCCGTTTTGGCCACCTTCACCGGAGACGCGAACCCCTACGGAGGCGGCGACCCGTACGCCGACTACCGCACCGCCGACTTCCCCTTCACCCAGTACGCCAACCTCGCCGACCGGCAGCTCGGCGCCGGGGTCGTGGCGGCGAACGACGAGTTCTTCGCCCAGCGCGAGAACCTCCTCGTGCCCGGCGCCGCCGAGTTCGACCCCGAGCACTTCGGGCACAAGGGCAAGATCATGGACGGCTGGGAGACCCGGCGGCGCCGCGGCGTCTCCGCCGGGCACCCGTGGCCGACCGCCGACGACCATGACTGGGCCCTGGTCCGCCTCGGTGCCCCCGGCGTGATCCGCGGCATCGTGGTCGACACGGCGCACTTCCGCGGCAACTACCCGCAGGCGGTGTCCGTCGAGGGCACCTCGCTGCCGGGTTCGCCGTCCCCCGAGGAACTGCTCGCGGACGACGTGAAGTGGACGACTCTCGTACCGCGCACGGCGGTCGGCGGCCACGCTGCCAACGGGTTCGCCGTCCTGGCCGAACAGCGCTTCACCCACCTGCGCGTCAACCAGCACCCCGACGGCGGCATCGCCCGGCTGCGTGTGTACGGCGAGGTCGTGCCCGACCCGCGGTGGCTGTCCGTCCTCGGCGCCTTCGACGTCGTGGCCCTGGAGAACGGCGGCCAGGTCGAGGACGCCTCCGACCGCTTCTACTCCCCGGCCACGAACACCATCCAGCCGGGCCGCTCCCGCAAGATGGACGACGGCTGGGAGACCCGCCGCCGCCGTGACGACGGCAACGACTGGATCCGCTACCAGCTCGTCGCCCAGTCCGAGATCCGCGCGATCGAGATCGACACGGCGTACCTGAAGGGCAACAGCGCCGGATGGGCGTCGGTGTCGGTGCGCGACGGCGACGCGGGGGAGTGGACCGAGGTCCTGCCCCGCACCCGCCTCCAGCCCGACACCAACCACCGCTTCACCCTCGACGCACCGGTCGTCGGCACCCACGCGCGCGTGGACATCTTCCCGGACGGCGGCATCTCCCGCCTGCGTCTCTTCGGCTCGCTGACGGAGGACGGCGCCTCCCGGCTGGCGGCCCGCCACCAGGAACTGGGCGGCTGACCTTTCCCGCCCGACCCGACCGCCGTACCGCGTCACCGCCCCACCCGGCCGGTGACCGCGCACCTGTGGGCCGCACCGGAATCGGTGCGGCCCACAGGCCGTGACGGCTCGCGCACCCGTCCGGTCCCCGTCCTCGGGGTGCGTTCGCCGGGCGCCGCGCGTGACGGTCCACTTCAGGCGCGGACGCCCACCCTCGTAAGGGGACCTCCGTCCGGCCGCGTCACGCCGCGTGGCCGCCGTCCACGGCGAACTCCGCCCCGGTGACGAAGGCGGCCTCGCTCCCGGCCAGGTACGCGACCATCGACGCCACCTCGTCGGCCGCGGCGAAGCGGCCCACCGCTGTCAGGGCGACCTGACCGGACGCGAACGGGCCGTCCGCCGGGTTCATGTCGGTGTCGGTCGGCCCGGGGTGGACGATGTTGGCGGTGACCCCGCGCCCGCCCAGTTCCCGGGCGAGCGCCTTGGTCAGGCCGATCAGCGCGGACTTGCTCGTCGCGTAGAGGGTCCCGCCGGGGCCGGGGACCCGCTGGGACATGCAGCTGCCGATCGTGATGATCCGCCCGCCCGTCCCGAGGTGCGGCGCGGCCGCCTGCGAGGTCAGGAAGACCCCCCGGACATTGACGGCGAGCACGTGGTCGACGTCCGCCAGGGACAGCGATCCAAGGGGTCCCAGCACACCCGTGCCCGCGTTGTTGACGAGCACGTCGAGCCGCCCGAACTCCTCGACGACGCGGTCCACCACCCCACCGGCCTCGACCGCGTCCGAGGAGTCCGCGCACAGTGCGAGCCCCCGGACGCCGAACGCCTCGACGGCCCGTACGACCTCCGCCGCGGCCTCCTTGCCGCGCACATACGTGACGGCCACGTCCGCACCCTCGCGGGCGAGGCGCAACGCGGTCGCCGCCCCGATGCCCCGGCTGCCCCCGGTCACGAGGGCCACCTTGCCCTTCATCGCTTCTCCGCCCTCCGTGTCGTTCGTTCCCTTGCCGCTGTTCGTGCCGCTCGCGATGTCCTGAGTAGTCATGGGTCCATCCCAGCGGGCGCGAGCCGGCGAAGCTGGCGGCGAACGGACGCCGAGCTCACCGCACCCGGCGCCGGGCCCGGCGGCGGGTGAGCCGCCGGGCCCGACAGCTCACCCGATGGGCCGGAACTCTTCGCTCCGCTTCTCTCGTTCTTCCGGCGTGACCCTTCAGCAAGAGATCGTCGGCAGCGCCATGCAGATGGCGGTCGTGAGCCTGCGCCCCGGCCAGACCGTGTACTGCGAGGCGGGGAAGTTCCTGTTCAAGACGACCGGCGTGACCATGGAGACCCGGCTCTCCGGCCCGCCGGGCGGCGGGGGCGGTGCGCCGCAGGCCGGCGGGGGTGGCGGCGGCGGTGGTGGCATGGGCGGCATGCTGCGCCAGGCCATGGGCACCGCCATGCAGGCCGGGCAGCGCGCCCTCGCGGGCGAGTCGCTCGCGTTCCAGTACTTCACGGCGGTGGGCGGCGAGGGCACCGTCGGGTTCGCGGGCGTGCTGCCCGGCGAGATGCGCGCCCTGGAGCTGGACGGCACGCGCGCGTGGTTCGCCGAGAAGGACGCCTTCGTGGCGGCGGAGTCGAGCGTGCGGTTCGGGATCGCCTTCCAGGGCGGCCGGACGGGGCGGAGCGGCGGCGAGGGATTCGTCCTGGAGAAGTTCACCGGGAACGGCACGGTGATCATCGCGGGCGCGGGCAACTTCATCGACCTGAACCCGGCGGACTTCGGCGGCCGCATCGAGGTGGACACCGGTTGCGTCGTCGCCTTCGAGGACGGCATCCGCTACGGCGTCCAGCGCATCGGCGGCCTGAACCGGCAGGGCCTGATGAACGCGGTCTTCGGCGGCGAGGGGCTGTCGCTCGCCACCCTGGAGGGCAACGGCCAGGTCATCCTCCAGTCCCTCACCATCGAGGGGCTCGCCAACGCCCTGAGGAAGGCCCAGGGCGGCGACAAGCAGGGTCCGACGGGCGGTCTCTTCTCGACCGACGAAGGGTGACGCGGGCGGGCGTCCGCCGTCCGGGCCGGCCGAGGGGGCGATGCGGTCGGGCCGGCCGGGGACCGATGAGTCGCGGGAGCCGGTGGAGTCTGCAGAGATGACCGAGGACCCCACGGATGGAAGCAGGCACGCGTCATGGGCAAGCTCACCCTCACCGCATTCGTCTCCCTCGACGGCGTCCACCAGGCCCCCGGCGGCCCCGAGGAGGACACGGCCGGCGGCTTCGACCAGGGCGGGTGGACCGTCCCGTACGACGACGAGGACTTCGGGCGCTTCATCACGGGCGTCTTCTCCGGCGTGGACGCCTTCCTGCTGGGCCGGCGCACCTACGAGATCTTCGCGAACTTCTGGCCCAAGGTGACCGATCCGGCCGACCCGGTCGCCTCCAAGCTGAACTCCCTGCCCAAGTACGTCCCGTCGTCGACCCTCACGGAGCCCGCCTGGGAGGGTACGACCGTGCTCACCGGTGACCTCGGCAAGGAGGTCACCGCCCTCAAGGAGCGCACCGGAGGCGAACTCCAGGTGCACGGCAGCGCCGCGCTCGCCCAGTCCCTGTTCGCCCTCGACCTCGTGGACACCCTGCACCTGCTGACCTTCCCGGTCGTCCTCGGCGCGGGCCGCCGTCTCTTCGCCCAGGGCGCGCTGCCGACAGCGTTCCGGCACGTCTCCGGCAGCACCACCGGCACCGGCGTCACGATCAACACCTACGACGCCGAAGGCCGGGCCACGTACGGGAGTTACCTGCACGAGTCCTGATGACGCGGCACGGCGGGCCGGCCGGCCCCAGGGATGTGATCAGGGGACCGGCGGCCGGCGCCCGCGCGTGGCGGCGCGCCGGGGTTGTGGGGGTCGTGAGGATGCCCTGCGGGGGCGCCGTGCAGGCCGTTAACTCGGGGAAAAATCATCGGGCGGGCCGGGAGAAAACCGTCACCTTGACATTGACATGCCATGGTCTACGCGCGTCATCCTGGATCCATGAGATTCCCCCCACGTACCACTCGTACCGGTGCCCTCGTGGCCCTCATGTCCGCCCTCCTCGTGGGCGGCACCGCCGTGATCCCGGCCGACGCGGCGGCAGCCTCCGTCGGCAGCATCTGTTACAGCGCGCTGCCGTCCCAGGCGCACGACACGCTCGACCTGATCGACGCGGGAGGACCCTTCCCCTACTCGCAGGACGGCGTCGTCTTCCAGAACCGTGAAGCCGTCCTGCCCTCCCAGTCCTCCGGCTACTACCACGAGTACACGGTCATCACCCCGGGCTCGTCGACCCGGGGCGCCCGCCGCGTCGTCACCGGCGAGGAGACCCAGGAGGACTACTACACGGCCGACCACTACGTGACGTTCGACCTGGTCGACTTCGGCTGCTGACGCCCCGATGCCGAGTCCCCCACGGCTCGGTGTGACGGTGCGACGGCCCGGCGGTTCGACGGCCCGAGGAACGGAGCGAATCCGCGGGGCCGGCCACGCGCGGGTGCGGGTGGCCGGCCCCGCGGTCCGTCTTCGGCCCGCTCCGGACTTCTTCACGTGCGGCTGCTCTCCGCGGCCGCGAACAGGGCGAACGCAAGGACGACGAGTGTGGCGCTCGCGTAGATCTCATGGCCGTCCAGGAAGTCGAGCCGCTGCACGAGCCCCCACCCGCGCAGCCGGCCGGTGATCTCCTGGACCAGGCCGAGAACGCCCTGCACCAGGGCGACGAATCCGAGCACCTCCAGCAGCTGCTTCATGGCACGACCCTCGCCCCGCGGGCCTCCCACGCGCATCGGCCGCGAGGCGAGGCCCTGCCGCGGAAAGTCGACCGTGCCCCGGCCTCGTTCCGACGAAAGTCTGAAGCGGGCCGACTTTGGTCGGTGAAGGCCCTCACGGGGAGGTGGCGACGGGTTCGGCTGCGTAGATTTGTCGACCGTGAGTGGTGATGAACCGGCCCGTGGGCCGCGAGACGTTCCGGTACCGGCCCTGTCCGGCCGACGCTGGCTGCTGCCGTCCGCCGTGGCCGCGGAACTCGACCCCGACGCCGAGCGGGCCGGCCGTTCCGGGCGGCCCCGGCGCACCGTGCGCGACTGGGCCGTCGACTTCGGCTGCTTCCTCCTGGCCGTCGCCGTCGGCGTCGCCGCCGCGAACACGCTGACCGAGGACCCGAACACCCCGCACGCCCTCGCGGTCGCCGACCAGTGGATCGGCGCGCTCGCCTGCGCGGCGGTCTGGCTGCGCCGCCGCTGGCCGCTGGGACTCGCCATCGCCCTGATCCCCGTCGGGCTCATCTCGAGCACCTCGGGCGGTGCCGGACTCGTCGCCCTCTTCACCCTCGCCGTCCACCGGCCCTTCCGGTACGTGGCCTGGATCGCCGGCATCCAGATCGCGCTGCTCCCGGCGTACTTCCTGCTCCGGCCCGACCCCGACCTGTCCTACCCCGCGGCCCTCGGCGTCACCGCGCTGCTCACCTCTGCGGTGGTCGGCTGGGGCATGTTCGTACGGTCCAAGCGCCAGCTCATGCTGAGTCTGCGGGACCGGGCGCGGCGGGCCGAGACCGAGGCGGCGCTGCGGGCCGAGCAGGCGCAGCAGCTCGCCCGCGAGGCCATCGCGCGCGAGATGCACGACGTGCTCGCACACCGGCTCACCCTCCTGAGCGTGCACGCCGGGGCCCTGGAGTTCCGGCCCGACGCGCCCCGGGAGGAGGTCGCCCGGGCCGCCGGGATCATCCGGGAGAGCGCGCACGAGGCCCTGCAGGATCTGCGGGAGATCATCGGGGTCCTGCGCGCGTCGGACTCCGAGGACGGAGGGCGCCCGCAGCCGACGCTGGCCGCGCTCGACGGGCTGGTCGCGGAGTCGCGCTCCGCGGGCATGAGGGTGGTCCTCGACAACCGGGCTTCCGATCCGGACGCCGTGCCCGCGTCCGTCGGCCGCACCGCGTACCGCATCGCCCAGGAGGGACTGACGAACGCGCGCAAGCACGCGCCCGGTACGGAGGTCACCGTGTCGGTGCGGGGAGCGCCCGGAGACGGTCTGACCGTGTCCGTCGTCAATCCCGCGCCGTCGGGAGAGGTGCCTGTGGTGCCGGGGTCCGGGCAGGGGCTGATCGGGCTGCGGGAGCGGGCCACGCTCGCGGGTGGGCGGCTCGAGCACGGGGCTCAGGAGGGCGGGGGGTTCCGGGTCTTCGCCTGGTTGCCGTGGGGGGTGCCTGGTTCATGAGGGGCGGCTGCCCGCCGGGCGGTGCGGGTGGGTTGCGGTGCCGGTCCGGTGGGGGATCGGGGCCGTGCCGGTACATCCGCCCGTCGCCGTTGAACCAGACGTCGGACGAAACGGAACCGCCGCTGGATCCGGGCGTGAGCGACGGGCGTTCGATGTACCGGCACGGCCTTTCACGCCGCATGCCGGCCGCAGGTACGGAGATCTTGGTGCTCACGCGGCAGTCCTCAGCCCTTCCGGCGATCGCGGAGCGGGGTCCGGGGCGTGGCCCCAGGGATGGGACGGGGACGGGTGGAGGGGGCGAGGAACGTGGTGGGGAGCTGGTTAGGTGGGGGGATGACTGCGATTCGGCTGGTGCTCGTCGATGACGACCCTCTGGTGAGAGCGGGGCTGGCCCTCATGATGGGCGGCGCCGAGGACGTCGAGATCGTCGGCGAGGCCGCCGACGGCGCCGAGGTCGAGGCGCTGGTGGACCGCACGAGGCCCGACGTCGTCCTGATGGACATCCGGATGCCGAACGTCGACGGCCTCACCGCCACCGAGCGGCTGCGCGCCCGCGAGGAGGCTCCCCAGGTCGTGGTCCTGACGACGTTTCACGCCGACGACCAGGTGCTGCGTGCCCTGCGAGCGGGCGCGGCCGGGTTCGTCCTGAAGGACACCCCGCCCGCGGAGATCCTGGACGCGGTGCGCCGGGTGGCGGCCGGGGACCCGGTGCTGTCGCCCACCGTCACCCGACAGTTGATGGAGCACGCCGCGGGTTCCTCCGCCGACGCCCGCAAGTCCGGGGCCCGTTCGCGGATCGCCGCCCTGAACGAGCGCGAGCGCGAGGTCGCCGTGGCGGTCGGACGGGGCGGTTCGAACGCCGACATCGCCGCCGAACTGTTCATGAGCGTCGCCACGGTCAAGACGCACGTCTCCCGGATCCTCGCCAAGCTCGGCCTCAACAACCGTGTCCAGGTGGCGTTGTTGACGTACGACGCCGGGTTGCTGGAGGAGGACGGGCACTGAGCGGGAGGCTCGTGCGTTGTGCGGGGTGACGGGGAGGGGACGGCGTGATCGATCTGGGGGAGTACGGGGTGGGGTTCACCGAGAACCCGCACCCGGTCTACGCCGAGTTGCGCACGCTCGGCCCGGTGCACCGCGTGCGGCTGCCACCGCCGGACGCGCACCACGAGACCTGGCTCGTGGTCGGGTACGAGGAGGCACGGGCCGCGCTTGCCGATGCACGGCTGGCCAAGGACGCGGAGAAGATCGGGATCACGTTCCTCGACGAGGAGCTGATCGGCAAGTATCTGCTGGTCGCCGACCCACCGCAGCACACCAGACTGCGAAGCCTGATCGCCCGTGAGTTCACCCCGCGACGAGTCGCGGCACTGGCTCCGCGGATCCAGGAGATCACCGACGACCTGCTCGACGCGATGCTGCCGCACGGGCGCGCCGACCTGGTCGAATCGCTCGCCTATCCACTCCCGCTGACCGTCATCTGCGAGCTGCTCGGTGTGCCCGGGCCGGACCGGGCCACCTTCCGCGCGCTGTCCACCGAGGCGGTCGCGCCCACCAGCGCCGAGAGCGAGTACGACGCCTTCGTCCGGCTCGCCGCCTACCTGGGCGACCTGATCGAGGACAAGCGCTCCGCCGGACCCGCGGACGACCTGCTCAGCGGACTGATCCGCACCACCGCCGAGGACGGTGACCGGCTCTCGCCCGAGGAGCTGCGCGGCATGGCCTTCGTGCTGCTCGTCGCCGGACACGAGACGACGGTCAACCTCATCGCCGGCGCGGTCCACGCCCTGCTCACCCACCCGGACCAGCTCGCCGCCCTGCGAGCCGACACGACGTTGCTGGACGGCACGATCGAGGAGACCCTGCGCTACGAGGGACCGGTGGAGAACGCGACCTTCCGCTATGCCACGCAGCCCCTCGACATCGGCGGTACGGCGATAGCCTCCGGCGACGCGGTGATGGTCGGCCTCACAGCGGCCGACCGCGACGGCACGCGGTACCCGGCCCCCGACCGCTTCGACATCCGGCGCGAGGCCCGCGGGCACCTCGCCTTCGGACACGGCATCCACTACTGCCTCGGCGCCCCGCTCGCCCGGCTCGAAGCCCGCGTCGCGCTCGGCTCCCTGCTGGAGCGCTGCCCGGACCTGGCCCTCGACGGACCGCCGAGCGGCTGGCTGCCCGGGATGCTGATGCGCGGGGCGCGCAGGGTGCCGGTGCGGTGGTGAACCGGGACCCCGGGGCAGGAGGGGAGCGTCGACCGTGCTGCGTACGGCGGAGATCAGAGCGGAGCTGACGGAGCGGGAGGACACCCACCGGCTCTACTGGCGTTCCTCGCTGGAGTTCAGCCTGGACTGCTTCATCTGCGAGCGGACCGGGCGGACGACGCTGTTCGAGCGCGGAGCCGAGCAGGCGCTGTGTTCCGGCAGCCGCAGCGGGTTCAAGCGGCACCACGCCCCCGGCAGGATCGCCGGGTTCGACACCACGAGCGGCCGGGAGCGACTGGCGGTCCGGGCGCTCCTCGACTTCTGGTGGGCGCCTTTCACCGACCTCCGCGACGGAGGGAAGGCCGCCGTACCCACAGGCCACGCGTGGGTACGGCTGCACCTCGCCTATCACTGTCCGACAGCGAAGGAGGCCGGCACCGCCGGCACCCAGACCAACCTGGTCCGGCCCCACCGGATCACCTGCAAGCACTGTGACCTGCTGCTCGCCGTCGACCAGGAGACTCCCGCCGTGCGGCTTCTCGCCTGAGGGGGGCGTGAGCGGAGCCTGCGGTGCGACGCGCGATCGGGCCGAGGCCGGTGCCTGCCGTGAGGCCGGCTCAGTCCCGGCCGCCCGGGATCTCCGCCGGGGACACCGGACGACGTTCGCGCCGGGACAGTTCACAGGCCTCGGCGATGCGGAGGGCCTCCAGTGCCTCGCGGCCGTCGCAGGGGTTGGCGCGTTCGCCGCGGACCACCTCGACGAAGGCGGCGAGCTCCGCCTCGTACGCGGGGCCGAACCGTTCCAGGAACCCCGTCCACGGTTTGTCCGCGGCCGGCGGACCGGTCGGCTCGGTCGAGGCGATCGGTGTGCGGTCGTCCAGGCCGACGCCGATCTGGTCCTGTTCGCCGGCCAGTTCCATGCGGACGTCGTAGCCCGCGCCGTTCAGCCGGGTGGCCGTCGCCGTGGCGAGCATGCCGTCGTCGAAGGTGAGGACCGCCGCGGCGGTGTCGATGTCGCCCGCCTCGCGGAACATCGAGGGCCCGGCGTCGGACCCGGCCGCGTACACCTGGACGACCTCGCGGCCGGTCACCCAGCGAAGGACGTCGAAGTCGTGGATCAGACAGTCGCGGTACAGCCCGCCCGAGAGCGGGAGATAGCCGGCCGGCGGCGGCGACTGGTCGGAGGTCATCGCGCGCACGGTGTGCAGCCGGCCGAGCCGGCCCGACCGCACCGCCTCGCGGGCGGCCGCGTAGCCCACGTCGAAGCGGCGCTGGAACCCCATCTGAAGAACCGTTCCCGCGGCGTCGACCTCGGCGAGCGCGCTCAATGTGCCCGGCAGGTCGAGGGCTATGGGCTTCTCGCAGAAGACCGGGAGCCCGGAGCGAGCCGCCCGGCCGATCAGCTCGGCGTGGGCCGACGTGGCGGCGGTGATGACCACCGCGTCCACACCCCAGGTGAAGATCTCGTTCACGCTCGGCGCCGCTGTCGCGCCCAGCCGGTCCGCCAGCCGCTGGGCCCGTACCGGGTCCGCGTCCGTGACGATGAGGGAGCCGCCGACCTCACGGTGGCGGCTGAGAGTCGTGGCATGGAATGTGCCGATACGACCCGCTCCGATGAGTCCGATGCGCATGGGAACAAACTGAGGGCCGACCCGCCACCCTGTCAATGGTTTGTCCGGACAATCGAACTTCACAACTTCCCGTCAACATCTCACGGAGCTACGCTCGGGCCGTGCCGAAACCAGATGTGGATCCGACCGTGTCGCTCCAGCTCAGCGTCGACCGCAACAGCCCGGTCCCGCTGTACTTCCAGCTGTCGCAGCAACTCGAGGCCGCCATCGAGCACGGAGCGCTGACCCCGGGAAGTCTCCTCGGCAACGAGATCGACCTCGCGGGACGGCTCGGCCTGTCCCGCCCCACGGTCCGCCAGGCCATCCAGTCGCTCGTCGACAAGGGCCTGCTCGTACGGCGCCGGGGGGTCGGCACCCAGGTCGTGCACAGTCAGGTCAAGCGCCCCCTGGAACTCAGCAGCCTCTACGACGACCTGGAGTCGGCGGGCCAGCGCCCCGCCACCCAGGTGGTCGTCAACACCGTCGAGCCGGCGTCCACCGAGATCGCGGCCGCCCTCGGGGTCGCCGAGACCAGCGACGTCCACCGCGTCGAGCGACTGCGTCTCGCGCACGGCGAGCCGATGGCGTACCTCTGCAACTACCTGCCGCCCGGCCTGCTGGAACTCGACGGCGGCCGGATGGAGGCGACCGGTCTGTACCGGCTGATGCGCACCGCCGGCATCACCCTGCACAGCGCCCGCCAGTCCGTCGGCGCCCGCGCCGCCACCCAGGAGGAGGGCGAGCGGCTCGGCGAGCCGGCCGGCTCACCCCTGCTCACCATGCAGCGCACCACCTTCGACGACACCGGCCGCACCGTCGAGTTCGGCACGCACATCTACCGCGCCTCGCGCTACTCCTTCGAGTTCCAGCTCCTCGTCCGGCCGTGACCCGCCCGCCCCTCGGACCCCGGGACCGGGTCCGCCGAGGCCCCTGACCGACGAGTGCCCGCCGGGCCTCAGGGTGCCTCCACCGTCACCGGAAAGGACGTACCGCGCCGCGTGGACGCACCGCGCGCGGGACCCGCTGGTCGGACGGACGATCCCCGTGATTGATACTTGGTCGTTTGGGCCGGTACGAAGCCGGTCCGAAAGGGCCTGCGGAACGGCCCCCGGGCAGGACCGCAGGGCCCGGCACACCAAGGAGCACGCAAGAAGGGCACGGCCTCGTGGCACGGACTCGGACCTGGGTAAGCATCGCGCTCGCAGGGGCGCTGGGAGTGTCCCTCGCGGGATGCAGCAGCACCGGCGGGAAGCGGGCCGAGGACGCCCGCAAGGCCGCCGCGGCCCAGGGCAGGGCCGCGGTGAACACGCCCAAGTGGACCTTCGCCATGATCACCCACTCGGGCGACGGCGACACCTTCTGGGACATCGTCCAGAACGGCGCCAAGCAGGCCGCCGTCAAGGACAACATCAACTTCCTCTACTCGCACGACGACGAGGCCCAGCAGCAGGCCCAGCTCGTGGACGCCGCGATCGACAAGAAGGTCGACGGCATCATCGTCACGCTGGCCAAGCCCGACGCCATGAAGGCCGCCGTCGCACGCGCCAACAAGGCCGGCATCCCGGTGATCACGGTGAACTCGGGCTCCGCGGAGTCCAAAACCTTCGGCGCGCTCACCCACATCGGCCAGGACGAGACGATCGCCGGCGAGGCCGTCGGCGATGAGCTGAACAAGCGGGGCCGCAAGAAGGCGCTGTGCGTCCTGCACGAACAGGGCAACGTCGGCCACGAGCAGCGCTGCGCCGGCATCAAGAAGACCTTCCACGGCACCGTGCAGAACATCTACGTCCAGGGCACGAGCATGCCGGACGTGCAGTCCTCCATCGGCGCCAAGCTCCAGGCCGACGGGTCCATCGACTCCGTCGTCACGCTCGGCGCGCCCTTCGCGGACACCGCGGTCAAGGCCAAGAAGGACGCGGGCAGCAAGGCCGAGATCGACACCTTCGACCTGAACGCCAAGGTGGCCGCCGAACTCAAGGACGGCACCCTCGGCTTCGCCGTCGACCAGCAGCCCTACCTCCAGGGCTACGAGGCCGTGGACCTGCTCTGGCTGTACAAGTACAACGCGGACGTCCTCGGCGGCGGCAAGCCGGTCCTCACCGGGCCGCAGATCATCACCAAGGACCAGGCCTCCAAGCTGGAGCAGTACGCGGACCGGGGGACCCGATGACCGCCACGGCACCCGCTCCGGCGCCCGGCCCCGAGACCGACGAGCGCCTGCTGAAGACCTCGCCCCTGCGCCGGCTGATGGGCCGCCCCGAGCTCGGCTCCGTGGTCGGCGCGATCGCCGTCTTCCTCTTCTTCGCGATCTTCGCCGACAGCTTCGTGCGCGCCGCGAGCCTCAGCACCGTCCTGTACGCCGCGTCGACCATCGGCATCATGGCCGTCCCGGTCGCGCTGCTGATGATCGGCGGGGAGTTCGACCTCTCCGCGGGCGTCATGGTGACCAGCTCCGCGCTGATCTCCTCGATGTTCAGCTACCAGATGACGGCCAACGTCTGGGTCGGCGTGTTCGTGTCGCTGCTCGTCACCCTCGCCATCGGCGTCTTCAACGGCGTCATGCTCACCCGGACCGACCCGCCGAGCTTCATCATCACGCTCGGCACCTTCCTCATGCTCACCGGCATCAACCTCGGCTTCACCAAACTGATCAGCGGCACCGTCTCCACCAAGTCGATCTCCGACATGGAGGGCTTCTCCTCCGCCAAGGACGTCTTCGCCTCCACCCTCACCATCGGTGGCGTCGACTTCAAGATCACCATCCTGTGGTGGCTGGCCCTGGTCGCGGTCGCCACCTGGATCCTCCTGCGCACCCGCGTCGGCAACTGGATCTACGCCGTCGGCGGCGGCGAGGAGGCCGCCCGCGCGGTCGGTGTCCCCGTCGACAAGACCAAGATCGGCCTCTACATGGGCGTCGCGTTCGGCGCCTGGATCTCCGGCCAGCACCTGCTGTTCTCGTTCGACGTCGTCCAGTCCGGCGAGGGCGTCGGCAACGAACTGATCTACATCATCGCGGCCGTCATCGGAGGCTGTCTGATCACCGGCGGCTACGGCTCCGCGGTCGGCGCGGCCGTCGGCGCCCTGATCTTCGGCATGGTCAGCAAGGGCATCGTCTTCGCCGAGTGGAACCCGGACTGGTTCAAGTTCTTCCTCGGCGTGATGCTGCTCCTCGCGACCCTGCTCAACCACTGGGTCCGCAAGCGCGCGGAGGCGACGAAGTGACCACGGACAAGAACATGACCAAGGAACCCGCCGCCGCGGAACGCGCGCCGCTCGTCGAACTCGACGACGTCAGCAAGTACTACGGCAACATCCGCGCCCTCGAAGGGGTCTCGCTGGAGGTCCACGCGGGCGAGATCACCTGCGTGCTCGGCGACAACGGCGCGGGCAAGTCCACCCTCATCAAGATCATCGCGGGCCGGCACCAGCACGACGCGGGCACGCTGCGCATCGACGGCGAGGAGACCCGCCTCTCCTCCCCGCGAGAGGCCCTGGACCTCGGCATCGCGACCGTCTACCAGGACCTCGCCGTCGTCCCGCTGATGCCGGTCTGGCGGAACTTCTTCCTCGGCTCCGAGCCCCGCAAGGGCGTCGGACCCTTCAAGCACCTCGACGTCGACTTCATGCGCCGCACCACCCACGCGGAACTCCTGCGCATGGGAATCGACCTGCGTGACGTCGACCAGCCCATCGGCACCCTCTCCGGCGGCGAACGCCAGTGCGTGGCGATCGCCCGCGCCGTCCACTTCGGCGCCAAGGTCCTCGTCCTCGACGAGCCGACCGCGGCCCTCGGCGTGAAGCAGTCCGGTGTCGTCCTCAAATACGTGGCCGCCGCCCGTGACGCCGGACTGGGTGTTGTTTTGATCACCCACAACCCGCATCACGCGTACCTCGTGGGCGACCGCTTCGTCCTCCTCAAGCGCGGAGCCATGTCGGGCAGCCACACCCGTGACGCGATCACCCTCGACGAGCTGACACGCCAGATGGCGGGCGGCAGCGAGCTCGACGACCTGCGGCACGAACTGGAGAACCGCACGGCGTGAGGGGCGCGGGGGAGTGACCCGTTCGGCTCCGCCGGCGTGCCGGGACCGGCCCCGGACGAGCCGCGGGTCACCGCCGTCCCCGCCCTTCCGCGGTGCGGCCCCGGTACGGCGTAAGGCAGAATCGGCGCGATGAGCACCTACCGCGACCTCGCGCTCCCCCGAGCTCTCGGCTCCGCTCGGGCAGGGAGCACCTCCATGGGCTCCGCGCGGGCCACCGTCCTGCGGACCGTGGGAACACGTGAGCGCCGTTCGCACCTGACGGCACCCCGTGTCCCCACCGTCGGCATCGACATCGGCGGCACGAAGGTCATGGCGGGTGTCGTGGACGCCGACGGCAACATCCTGGAGAAGGTCCGCGCCGAGACGCCGGACAAGTCCAAGAGCCCCAAGGTCGTCGAGGACACCATCCTCGAACTCGTCCTGGACCTCTCCGACCGGCACGACGTGCACGCCGTGGGCATCGGCGCGGCCGGCTGGGTCGACGCCGACCGCAACCGCATCCTGTTCGCCCCCCACCTGTCCTGGCGCAACGAGCCGCTGCGCGACCGCCTCGCCGGCCGCCTCGCCGTGCCCGTCCTCGTCGACAACGACGCGAACGCCGCCGCCTGGGCAGAGTGGCGGTTCGGCGCCGGCCGGGGCGAGGACCACCTCGTCATGATCACGCTCGGCACCGGCATCGGCGGCGCGATCCTGGAGGACGGCCAGGTCAAGCGCGGTAAGTTCGGCGTCGCCGGCGAGTTCGGCCACATGCAGGTCGTGCCCGGCGGCCACCGCTGCCCGTGCGGCAACCGCGGCTGCTGGGAGCAGTACAGCTCCGGCAACGCGCTGGTCCGCGAGGCCCGCGAGCTCGCCGCCGCCGACTCCCCGGTGGCGTACGGGATCATCGAGCACGTCAAGGGCAGCATCGGTGACATCACCGGCCCGATGATCACCGAGCTGGCCCGCCAGGGCGACGCCATGTGCATCGAACTCCTCCAGGACATCGGCCAGTGGCTCGGCGTCGGCATCGCCAACCTGGCCGCCGCCCTCGACCCCTCCTGCTTCGTCATCGGCGGCGGTGTCAGCGCCGCGGACGACCTGCTCATCGCGCCCGCCCGTGAGGCGTTCCGCCGCCACCTCACCGGCCGCGGCTACCGCCCCGAGGCCCGGATCGCGCGCGCCCAGCTCGGGCCCGAGGCCGGCATGGTCGGCGCCGCCGACCTCGCGCGCCTCGTCGCCCGCCGCTTCCGGCGCGCCAAGCGCCGCCGCGTGGAGCGCTACGAGCGGTACGAGCGCTACGCCGAGTCCCGCCGCTCGACCCAGCAGGAGTCGATGTGACGGCCTCCCTGCCCCGCCAGGCGACCTCCCCGGACGAGCCCGAGCGGCCCCCGGAGGACCCCCGGCACAGGTTCCGCCGCCGCGCCCTGACGCTGCTGATCATCGTGCTGCTCATCGGCGTACCGGCCGGCTATCTGGTGATCTCCGCCAACCAGAGCCGCGACAGCGGCAAGGACAAGGAGGAGAAGTACTCGGCGACCGGCCTCACCGCGGGCTGGCCCTCCCGCGTGCAGCGCCGCCTCTACCAGATCCCGATCCCCGGCCGGTCCACCGACGTCGCGTACTACGAGACGAACAACTGGAAGACCAGCCGCCTCTACGTCCAGTTCGGGACGACCGAGGCGGGCCTCGAAGGGTTCCTCAAGGGCGTCGGCGCCCGGGGCGACAACCTGAAGAAGGACGACATCACCATCGGCGACCGCGACCAGAAGGTGGTCGGCTGGGAGTTCACCGGGCCCGGCCCCTGGTCGGGTCTCGTGCACAAGCAGAAGGACCCCGCGCCCACCCAGGACATCGTCGTGAACCGCTCCGAGCCCGGACACCCCATGGTGTACGTCGTCTCGCGCACCATTCCGTAGGACGCCCCGCAGACCCGCCTCCCACGGCCCCGATCCGCGCGGGTTCCCGCAGTCCGGCGGGCGCATGAAGGGCGGCAGCGGCACCGCCGCGGCACCTCGTCACCGACCCGCGGAACCCCCGGACCGTGGCCCTGGCCGGGCCCGTCCCCGCCCCGCACGGCCGTGGGAGCCGATTGTCCGACCCCGCCCGTAGAGTCGAAGACAACTGACGCGACACAGGGGCGGGAGGTGACCGGACGTATGCGCGACGCGATGGACGCGGTGGCCGAGCGGGCGCTCGCCTGGCCCTCCCCGGCCCGGGTGCCCGCAGCGCCCGCCCTCCCGGCCCGGGCGCCCTTCGCCGAGCCGCCCTCCGACCCGCTGCCCTCCGTCCGGCTCGCCGCCGTCTTCCTGCCCGCGCCGCTGCCCCGGGAAGGGCGGATCGCGTTCTGGGACCCGGACGGCGAACCGACGCCGGCGGGCGACCACGACGAGAAGGCACCCGCAGCGGAACCGGAGAGCGCCGCGCCGGCCGGGAAGGAGGCGGGTCCGCTCGCGCGCGGACGGACCGAGCTGACCGTCGTACGACCGCACGGCTCCGGAGTCCGCAGGGTCGCCGTTCCCGCCCTCACCCTCTCCGTCGGCGAGGCCCTGCCCCTGCTGGCCGCGGCCCGCCGCAACCCCGCCGCCCATCCCGCCACCGCCTGCTGGGGCGCCGCCGCCCTGCACGCGCTGCGCCTCGTCGCCCGAGGACGGCTGCTTCCCGGGCTCACCGCCGACGGCTTCGACTCCTGGCGCGCCGGCCCCCTCGACCAGGACGACGTCGCCCACCTGCGGGCGATCGCCGGGGCCCTCCCGTACGAGGGGCACGCCGTCCCGCTCCCCGGCAAGGGACCCCTCCGGCTGCCCGAGCCGGAAGCCCTCATGCGCTCCTTCCTGGACGCGGTCGCCGACACCCTCCCCCGCACCCCCGCCGCGCCCTACGTCTCCGGCCTCCCCTTCGCGGCACGCGCGCCCCAGCGGCTGCCCGGAGCCCACGACTGGGCGGCCGAGGTCGCCGCCGGCATGGACGCGGGCGTACGGATCTCACTCCGCCTGGACCTGTCCGCCTACCAGCTGTTCGACGACGGCGAGGGCGCCCGGCGCGCCGGCGCCGCCGTCGTCCAGGTGCACAGCCTCGCCGACCCCACGCTCGTCATCGACGCGGCGGCCCTCTGGGCAGGGGAGGCCGACGACGTCTTCGGGCCCCGCGCCCGCGTCGACGCCGCCCTCGCGGTCCGTCGCGCCGCCCGCGTCTGGCCCCCGCTGGACCGCCTCTCCGAGCAGGACGTGCCGGACGTGCTCGCCCTGTCGGAGGAGGAGCTGTCGGACCTCCTCGGCGTCGCCGCGGCCCGTCTCGGCACGGCCGGCGTCGCCGTGCACTGGCCGCGAGACCTCGCCCAGGACCTCAGCGCCTCCGCGGTGGTGCGCCCCGCGCCCGGCTCGGCGACGGACGGCACCGGCTTCTTCGAGAGCGAGGAGCTCCTGCAGTTTCGCTGGCAGCTCGCCCTCGGCGGAGACCCCCTCAGCGAGGCCGAGATGGACGCCCTCGCCGAGGCCCACCGGCCCGTCGTCCGGCTGCGCGACCAGTGGGTGCTCGTGGACCCGGCACTCGTCCGCAAGGCACGCAAGCGCGAACTCGGCCTCCTCGACCCCGTCGACGCGCTCTCCGTCGCCCTCACCGGCACCGCCGAGGTGGACGGCGAGACCGTCGAGGCCGTGCCGGTCGGCGCGCTCGCCACCCTGCGCGACCGCCTCACGGCCGGCCTCACCCCCGTCGAGCCGCCCCCCGGGCTCCAGGCCCACCTGCGTGACTACCAGTCGCGCGGCCTCGCCTGGCTGGACCTCATGACCTCCCTCGGTCTGGGCGGCTGCCTCGCGGACGACATGGGACTCGGCAAGACGGTCACCCTCATCGCACTCCACCTGCGGCGGGCCCGCAGGGAACCGACCCTGGTGGTCTGCCCCGCCTCCCTCCTCGGCAACTGGCAGCGGGAGATCACCCGCTTCGCGCCCGGCGTCCCCGTGCGCCGCTTCCACGGTTCCGACCGCACCCTCGCCGACCTGGACGGCGGCTTCGTCCTGACCACGTACGGGACGATGCGCTCGGCCGCCACCCACCTCGCCGAGCAGCCGTGGGGCATGGTCGTCGCGGACGAGGCGCAGCACGTGAAGAACCCCTACTCGGCGACGGCGAAGGCCCTGCGCACCATCCCGGCCCCCGCGCGCGTGGCCCTCACCGGCACCCCCGTGGAGAACAACCTCTCCGAGCTGTGGGCCCTGCTGGACTGGACGACCCCCGGGCTGCTCGGCCCCCTCAAGTCCTTCCGCGCCCGCCATGCCCGCGCCGTGGAGAACGGCGAGGACGAGGAGGCGGTGGCCCGGCTCGCGCGGCTGATCCGCCCGTTCCTGCTCCGCCGCAAGAAGTCCGACCCGGGCATCGTCCCCGAGCTGCCGCCCAAGACGGAGACGGACCATCCCGTCCCGCTGACCCGCGAACAGGCCTCCCTCTACGAGGCCGTGGTCCGCGAGTCGCTGCTCGCGATCGAGACCACCGACGGCATCGCCCGCAGGGGACTCGTCCTCAAGCTCCTGACCTCCCTCAAGCAGATCTGCAACCACCCGGCCCTGTTCCTGAAGGAGGACGCGGAGGCCGCCGCCCACGGGCCGTCCGCCCGCTCCGGCAAACTCGACCTGCTGGACGAGCTGTTGGACACCCTGCTCGCAGAGGACGGCTCGGCTCTCGTCTTCACGCAGTACGTCGGCATGGCCCGCCTCATCACCGCCCACCTGACCGCCCGCGCCGTTCCGGTGGAGCTGCTTCACGGCGGCACCCCGGTCGCCGAACGCGAACGCATGGTGGACCGCTTCCAGAGCGGTGAGACCCCGATCCTGGTGCTGTCCCTCAAGGCCGCGGGCACCGGCCTGAACCTCACCCGCGCCGGCCATGTCGTCCACTTCGACCGCTGGTGGAATCCCGCGGTCGAGGAGCAGGCCACCGACCGCGCGTACCGCATCGGCCAGACCCAGCCCGTGCAGGTCCACCGCCTCATCACCGAGGGCACGGTGGAGGACCGCATCGCCGAGATGCTCGAAGCGAAGCGCGCCCTCGCCGACGCGATCCTCGGCTCCGGCGAGGCCTCCCTCACGGAGCTGACCGACCGCGACCTGTCCGACCTCGTCTCGCTCCGGAGGCCGACGTGAGCGGCACCGAGGGGGAGGAGCGCCGCGTGGACGGGACCGGGTCCGGCGAACCGGCCGACGGCACGGACCTGCCCCGCCCCGTCTCGGCGGACCGCCCCGCGGACGTGGCCCGCCGGGCGCTGCGGGCCGCTCGGAAGCGGGACGGCCGGGAGCGGGACGGGGAGAGGGAGAGCGGGGCGGCCGACGGGCCGGCGGGGGCGGGTGTGGGAGTTGGTTCGGGCGCGGGTTCGGCTTCGACTTCTGCTTCGGGGGAGGGGGCTGTCGGGCGGGGTGCGGCCGGTGAAGGGTCCTCGTCCGCCGGGCTGTCCGAACCTTCGGCGTCTTCGCCGTCGTCCGGCTCGTCCCCCTCGATCGCGGGGGACGGTGCGGTCGGGGCTTCTCAGCCGGGGTCCGCTGCCGGACCGCGTCCCGGTGACGTGGCGCGCGAGGCCCTGCGACGGGCGACCGAGACGGCGAGGAATGCCGGTGCCGGTGCGGCCCGTACGGATGCTGTCGGGTCTGCAGGTGTCGGTGACGACGACCAAGCCGACACCGGCGGGCGGGCGTCGTCGGGCGGCCGTGCCGCGGCCGGCGCGACCTCCCGTGCGGCGGTGGAGACCGGCAGGACCGGCCGCGATGCGCGTGCCGACGCGGGTTCTCCCGCGCGCAGCCGGCGTGACAGCCGTGATGTGTCGGGTTCGGTGTCCGGCGATGAGGACACTGCGGAGGCGGTGACCGGGGGCGGCGGCCACGAGGACGTCGAGGCCGACGGTTCGGGCCGGGACGGTGACCGGGGCGCGGCGGGAGGTGCCGCTGCGAGAGGTGTCGAGGCGGCGGGGTCCGTCCCGCCCGGTGTCCCGGGCGCCGGGGCGACCGAGGGCGCGCGCCCAGGTGACATCGCCCGCGAGGCGTTGCGCGCCGCGCGGGACGGGGCGAAGCGAGCCCGGACCGCGGGGGGCGATGAAGGGGGAGCCGCAACAGATGCGGTGGGCGGCGCAGTTGGTCCGGAGCGAGGTGCGCGGACACGCCCCGACAAGAGGTCGGCCGGCGGCACCCGGGGGCGGCGCAGCGGCGCGAGCGCTGTGCACCCCGAAGGAGCCTCCCGTGCTCAGGAGTTGAGGGAGCTGCTCGCAGGTGCCTTCCAGCTCCCCTCCGACGTGTCCGACCCCGGGCTCCCGCCGCACCCCGCCGACGCCGGGGGCGACGAGGGCGCGGACGGACGCCCCTTCGCGCATCCGGAGGGGGAGGGGCAGGGCGAGGCGACGACGGTCGACGCCCCCGTCCCGGAGGCGGCCGACAGATCCGACCACCTCACCCCCGGGCCTCACGCGCGCACCCGGACCGGCTCATGGACCGCGACCGGCGACCCCGTCGACTCCGCTGTGGAACAGCTCGGCCACGGGGCTTCCGAGTCCCGGGCATCCGATCCCGCCATGCCGGCGGCCCCCTCCCCGAAGCCGCTCCGGCCCGATCCCTCCCTGGACCCGTCCGGACCGCAACCCACGGCCTCGGAGCCGGCCGGCGAGGTGAGCGAGACGCCGCCAGAACCGCGCCCGCCGCACCCCGACCCGCTCGCCGACCGGCACCCCGTGCCCGGTCGTCGCGCCCCGGCGAACCCCGCGCTCTCCGAGCGGCTGCCGCGTTCCATGGCCTCCCCGGGCCGGGACGGGGAGCTGCGCCGTACGTTCCCCAGGTTCCCGGCGCGGGACGCCGTGGACGGCGTGTTCGCGGAGACGTGGTGGGGCAACGCCTGGGTCACCGCACTTGAGGAAGGGGCCCTGGACGCCGCGCGGTTGGCGCGCGGCCGGACGTATGCCGGGCAGGGACACGTCGACGCCATCACGGTCACCCCCGGCCTGGTCCTGGCCTACGTGCACGGCAGCCGGCCGCGGCCGTACCGGGTCCAGATCAGGGTGCGGACCCTCGCCGACGCCGACTGGGACCGCTTCCTCGACGCGGCCGCCGAGCGGCCCGGACACATCGCCGCACTCCTCGACAAGGAGATGCCGAAGTCGCTGGCGGAGTGCGGAGTCGAGCTGCTCCCCGGCCCCGGCGAGCTCGAACCGCACTGCAGCTGCCCCGACTTCGGACATCCCTGCAAGCACGCGGCCGCTCTCTGCTATCAGATGGCCCGGCTGCTGGACCAGGACCCGTTCGTGCTCCTCCTGCTGCGCGGCCGGGGCGAGCGCGAGCTGCTGGACGCGCTGTCCCGACGCAACGCCACCCGCGCCGCCCGTGCGTCCCAGGAGCGGGAACCCGCGCCGCTGCCCGGAGTGCGCGCCCGTGACGCGCTCGCCCGGCGCGTGCTGCCGCCCCTGCCCGTGCCGCTCCCGCCGCCCGCCCATCCGGAGCAGCCGCCGGCCTATCCGGGTGCTCCGGGCGGCCCGGACCCGTTCGCGCTGGACCAGTTGGCGACGGACGCGGCGGCCCGCGCGCACGCCCTGCTCACCGCGGGCCGCGACCCCGTTGCGGACCTGACGCTCTGGCAGGACGCGGTGCGTATCGCCGCTGCCCGCCCCGGATCGGGCCTGACCGCCACCACCCGGGCCCTCTACGCCTCGCTCGCGTCGGCGACCGGGCGGACCCCCGCCGACCTGGCACGCGCGGTGGCCGCCTGGCGGCAGGGCGGGTTCGACGCGCTCGCCGTGCTCGAAGAGCCCTGGGATCCGCCGGCCGGCCGGTTCGACCGGGCGAGGCCGCTGCTCCTGGCCGCCGACCTCCCCGCCTTCCGTCCCTGGCGCAACCACCTGACCCACCCGGGCGGCCACGCCCAGCTCCGCCTCGGCCGCAACGGTCTCTGGTACGCCTTCGAGTCCGAGCCGGGCCACGACGACTGGTGGCCCCGCGGCACCCCCGACCTCGACCCCGTCGGCGCGTTGACGGGACTCGGCGCACCGGGCGATCTCTGACGCGCCCCTCCGTGGCGCGCGCGCCGGAGCCGTGCGGGCGCGGCGGGCAGGCGGAGCCACGACCTCGCCGTCCAGCTGTGCCCACCTGCGCCCGTCTGCTTCCGCCTGTGTCCGCAGGTCCGGCTACGCCGGTCCGTGGGGCAGGACGGGCAGTGCGGCCAGGCGTCGGTGCAGGTAGCCGCCACCCCAGGCCAGTTCGTGCAGCGGCACCGCGGGCTCCAGACGGTGCCAGCGGCCGAGGACGGCGGTGAGGGCCACCGTCAGCTCCAGGCGGGCCAGCGCCGATCCGGGACAGTAGTGCGGGCCCAGGCCGAAGCTCAGGTGACGGCCGGCGGTACGGCGGTCGGGGTCCAGCGTTCCGGGGTCGGCGTGGCAGCGCGGATCGTGATTGGCCGCCGCCACGGACAGCAGGACACCGCTGCCCGCCGGAATGACCGTGTCCCCGAACCGCACGTCCTCCAGCGCCACCCTCTTGGTGCTGAAAGGGCCCGGGGTGTCCCAGCGCAGCAACTCGTCCACCGCGCGCGGGATCCGCCCCGGCTCGTTCCGCAGGGAGTCCTGCACGTCCGGGTGGCCCAGCAGCGCCGCGACGCTCATGCCGATCGCCTGCACCGTGCTGTCGAAGCCGGCCAGCAGCAGCATCGCCAGGAGCGAGGCGACCTCGTCCTCGCTCGCACCGCCCTGCTCGTGCCAGGCCGTGAGGACACGGGAGACGACGTCCTCACCCGGAGCGGTCTCGCGGCGGGCCATCTCGCCGCGGACGAAGGCGTCGACGCGGGCCACGCTCTCCTCGACGGCACGAGCGGTGTGGCCCGTCTTGTCCGCGAGGAGCGCGACCGGTTCGTACAGCGCGGCCCGTTGCTCCTCCCGCACCTCGAAGACCTCGCACAGCGACCGGAAGGCGAACGGGCGCGCGAACGCGTTCATCAGCTCCACCGGTCCCCGTCCGCGGGCCGCGTCGGCCGCGTCGAGGAGGTCACCGGCGGCCTGCTCGATGCGTCCCTGGTGGGCGGCCATGCGCGCCGGGGTGAGGGCCGGTGTGGCAAGGCGGCGGATCCGCGTGTGGTCGGGCGGGTCGTAGTTGACCAGCGTCACGTCCAGGGCGCGCCGCCGCACGCCCGGGTCGGGAACGCGACCGCCGCTCAAGGAGAGGCGCGGATCCAGGAATCCGGCCCGCACGTCCTCGGCACGGGTCACCACCCACGCCGCCCGTCCCGCGGGGGTCCTGATCCGGGCCACGGGACAGGTCTCCCGGATCTCGGCGAGCGTCTCCTCCGGCCGGGCCAGGAATCCGGCCCCGAGCGGCTCCGGCAGTCCCTGCCGCCCCGCCGCTGCGGGAGGGACGGCCGTGACGGCGGGTTCGGTGTCCATACGGAGGCGTCCTCTCGCGGTCGCGGAGTGTGCGGCGGTCACCGTAGGAACGGCCGGTTGCCCGCCGGTTCGCGCCCGGTGCGATTCCGGTATGTCCGCGCCCGCACGGACCACTCGGAGCAACGCGCTGCGGCCGCCTCCGTACCGTGCGCCTCCACGTGTGCCACCCGGAGCACGCCGTACGGCCGCGTCGGCATCCCGCGGCGCCCCCGGAGCGCCGGCCCACGGACGTCCCTCTTCGCCGCGCCGCCCGGACGCCACCGCACGGCGCTCAGCCGGCGCGCTCACCAGGGGGATTCACCGCGGCACAACCGGCGGCGAACCGGTGCCGAACCCCCTGCTCCTAGCTTCCTGCCGGTCGGCGCAGTGCTGCCGTCCGTCGTCCCGAACGCCCGTCGTATGGAGGACCATCATGGCCGAGAACGTCGAGCCCAACGAGGAGACCACCGAGACCCCCGCGGAGGAGACTCCCGAGGTCGTCGCGCACGCCGCTTCGAACGTCGCCTGGTGCGGTGTGCACCAGGAGTCCGTGGACGAGCCCGAGGTGGTCGCGCACGCCGCTTCGAACGTCGCGTGGTGCGGTGTGCACCAGGAGTCCGTCGACGAGCCCGAGGTCGTCGCGCACTCCGAGGAGGGCGAGGACACCCCGTGGTGCGGTGTCCACCAGGAGCACAACGCCTGATCGGCTCACCACCGGCGCGGTCCTTCCCGGTCGCGGCGGCGCCTGACGCCGTCGCGACCGGGCCGCGCCCACCTCCCAACTCCCGCCCTCGCTCCGGAGGTTGCCGTGCCCGGTACGCAGTCCGTCGCCGTCCCCACCGCCGGGGCCCGTCTGATCCGTGCCCGCAGGGGGTGGTGGTTCCTGGGCGCCGGCGGATACGCCCTGATGCGGCCCGGCCAGGTGGAACCCGACGGCACCCTGCGGCCCTCGGCCGAGCACTATCTCCGCGAGGCCGGCCTGTACGAGGTGAAGCCGTACAACTCGTACTCGCTGACCGTGCTGACCAGCACGGACTGCAACCTCGGCTGTGGCTACTGCTTCCAGAACACCGCGCAGGACCCCAAGGGCGGCAGCAGGCCGCCGCGGATCCGGCACGCCCGCCTGACCCCCGAAGCCGTGGGCCAGGTACTGGACTTCACCCGCGAGCGCATGGCCGCCGCGGACATGGACCGGTTGTCGCTGCTGCTGTTCGGCGGCGAGCCGCTGCTCAACCCGCGAGGCTGCCGCGACCTGCTCACCCGGGCCGGCCAACTGGGCACACTCACCGCGTCGATGACGTCCAACGGCACGCTGCTCACCCCTCTGATCGCCAAGGAACTCAACGCGGCGGGCCTCGGTTCCGTGCAGGTGACCTTCGACGGCGACCGGGCCGACCACGACGCCATCCGGGTACGGCGCTCGGGGGGCGGCACCTTCGACGTCATCGTCTCCAACATCGCGCGCGCCATCGAGAAGACCTCCCTGCGCTGGATGCTGCGGGTCAACGTCTCGCACCTGAACCGGAACGGCGTGGACGAACTGGTCGAACGGCTCGGCACCCGGCTCGATCCGGCGCGCTGCGGCATCCACTTCGCCCGCGTCGGCGACGTCGGCGTCGGCTACGCCAACAACCTGACGCACGAGAACGGCCTCGTCGACGACTTCGTCCGCTGGCACGCCCGCGCGCTGGAACTCGGCTTCACGGTGTCCCGCCCGCGCGCCCATGTCCCCTGCCAGGCCTGCTCCTTCACCGACGGCCGCTACGGCGCGGTCGTCAACGCCGACGGTGTCCTCGCCAGTTGCTGGGAGACCGCAGGCAAACCCGGCATGGAGGTCGGCACCATCGCCGACGGCTATCTCGACGCCGAGCAGACGGAAGGCCGCTGGGTCAGCTGCCACGACCACTACCAGTACGACGAGGAGGCGGCCGTCCGCGCCGTCTTCCAGGACCGGGTCGACGCCGGTGTCCTGGACTGCCTCGACGCCGTCGGACGGCTGGGATGAAAGGCGCCGGCATCCTGCGCACCAACCCCGACTTCCGCCGCTTCTGGCTCAGTTCGACCCTGTCCACGCTCGGATCACAGCTGTCGTTGCTCGCCTTCCCACTGCTCGTCCTGTCCATCGGCGGCAGCGCCGCACAGGCCGGTACGGTCGCCACCTGCTCGCTGGTGACCCGGACGCTGCTGCGCCTTCCGGCGGGCCATCTCGCCGACCGGCTCGACCGACGGATGATCATGGTCGGGACGGATCTGGTCCGGCTCGTGGCGCTGGCGAGCATTCCGCTCGTGTCGGCTCTGGGCGACCTCGGGCAGACGCATCTGCTCGGCGTCGCCGTGGTCGAGGGCGCGGCGACCGCCCTCTTCGCCCCCGCGGCCACGATCGCCGTGCGCGACGTGGTGCCGGAGAAGGACCTCACCGACGCGCTGAGCCGCAGTCAGGCCGCCATGGCGTCGAGTTCGCTCATCGGCCCGTTTCTCGGCGGCTGGCTGTTCACGCTGGACCCCATCCTGCCGTTCGCCGCCGACGCGCTGTCCTACGGGGTGTCCGCCGTGCTGCTGCTGCGGATCGCGTCCCGGCCCGCCCACCAGATCGCGGAGGCCGCGCGCGACAACCGGCTCACGGCCGGGCTGCGTTGGCTCACGCACCAGCGGGCACTGCTGGCCGCACTGCTGTTCGCCGCGGGCATCAACGTCGTCTCGGCGGCGGCACAGACGACCATGGTCGTCTCCCTGCGGCAGAGCGGCGCGGGCGGCACGGCGATCGGAGCGGTGATGGGCTGCGCGGGCGTCGGTGCGATGCTGGGCGCCGCCTCGGCACCGTGGCTCATCAAGCGGATCCCCGCCGCCCGGTTGTTCCTGCTCATCGGCGCGGTGTGGGCGGTCGGCCTCGCCGTCTTCTCCGGGACCACGCACCCCTGGACGATCGGCCCGGTGCTGGTCGTGGTCGTCTTCTTCAGCCCGCCGGCGGGCATCGTCGTCGGCCGCGCGATGCTGGTGCTCGCACCCCGGGACCTGCTCGGCAGGGTCAGTACCGCGACCGGACTCCTCATGGCCGGTCTGGCCTCCCTCGGGCCGCTCCTGGCGGGCTCCTTCGTGGACTCCCTGGGGTCGAGCCACACCTGGCTTGCCCTGGCCGGAACCGCGGCGGTGGTCACCGTGCTGTCGTCGGTCCCCCTGCTGCGCGAGACCAGCCTGGACGCCGTGGCGGCCGACGCGAGGAACGCCGCACCCGCTGGCCCGGCGCCCGTCCTCCAGGACTCTCCCGCCCCCGAAGACCGCGCGACTCCGGCAGACCCCGCCGCACAGGCTGCCCCTGCCGCACCGGCCGGTTCCACGGCTGGCGCTGTCGTCCGGGACTCGGCGGGCCCCGTCGGCGCGCGCCGTGCCGACCGGGAAGAGGTCATGGCGCATGGCGACCCGGATGCATCGGGCGGTCCGGAACCAACAGCCGGGCCCGGACCCGTGGACCCGGCCGCCCCGCCTCCCGTTCGGCGTCCCGGCAGCGGCGCGGCCTGAGCCCCGTCGCTCGGCCGCCGGTGCCCGACCCGGGCGGCCGGCCCCCGACCGTCGCTCCTGCGCCCGCCCACCGCGGGCGCGCTCTAAGTGCCACCTCCCGTGACCGACGTGATCCGTTCTCCCTGGAGCGCCGCGATGACCCAGTCCCCGCCCCGTGACGCGGGGCCGGTGTCCGGCCGGTACACCTACCCGCCCGCCCCGCGCAGCGGACCGGAGGAGGTCGTCCACGGAGTGCGCGTGGCCGACCCCTACCGCTGGCTGGAGGACCCGCGGGACCCCGCAACCGTCGCCTGGTGCGCCGCTCAGGACCTGCTCCACGCCGACGAGGAGGCCCGCTGGCCGGCCCGGGACGCCCTGTTCGCGCGGATGACCGCCCTGCTCGCCGGCGGCGGCGCCCGGCCACCGGTGGCGCGCGGCGGACGGGAGTTCCATCTGTGCAGGGAACCGGGACGCGAACTCGCCGCGCTGGCCGTCCGCGAGACGGGCCGGACCCGGATCCTGCTCGATCCGCTGGACGCCGACCCGTCCGGTACGACGGTCCTCGACGCCTGGGAACCGTCGTGGGAGGGCGACCTCGTGGCCGTCCAGACGTCCTCGGGCGGTACCGAGCACTCGGTGCTGCGGGTGCTCGACACCGCGACGGGCGAGCCGGTCGACGGGCCCGTGGACCGGGTCCGCCGTTCCCCCGTGGCCTGGCTGCCGGGCGGCCACGCCTTCTACTACGTGCGCCGGCCGGCCTCGGAGCACGCCGCGTCCGGGACGGGACCTCGACGCCGCGTGTATCTCCACCGCGTCGGCACGCCGGCGGACCAGGACGCGGAGATCTTCGGGGCGGGGCGCTCGGACACGCAGTACTACACCGTCGCCACCGCCCCCGACGGCCGGCTCCTGGTCGTCGGCGCCGGCGAGGGCACCTCACCGCACACCGACCTGTGGACCGCCGACCTGACCGCGACCGCCCCCGACCGGCCCGGACTGCGCCGTCTCCAGCACGGCGACAACGGCCGCACCACCGTCCGCCTCAGGCCGGGCCGGGGACCGCTGCTGCTGCGGACGACAGCCGGCGCCCCGTGCGGCCGGATCGCCACGGCCGCGCGCGACGCCACGGACCCCGGCCAGTGGCGCACCCTGCTCGCCGAACAACCCGGCACCGTACTGCAGGACTTCGCGGTCCTGGACGGCCCCGCACTGGACCGGCCCCTGCTGGCGGTCGTCCGCACCCGGCACGCCGTGGGCGAGTTGACCCTGCACGACGCCCGGAACGGAGCCAGGACCGGAACCGTACCCCTGCCAGGACAGGGAACGGTGACCGACTTGACGGCACGTCAAGAACGTGGTCACGAACTGTGGTTCGCGTACACCGACCACGTCACACCCGCCGTCGTCCTGCACTACGACGCCGTCACCGGACACCTGCGCCCCTGGCCCGGCGGCTCCCCGGCGACGGCGCCCGCCGAGGGCGTGAAGGTCACCCAGGAGGTGGTCCGCTCCCGCGACGGCACCGAGGTGCGCCTGTTCGTGATGTCTCCCACGGGACGCCCCGACACGCCCCGCCCCACCGTCGTTACCGGCTACGGCGGCTTCGGCGCCTCGATGACCCCCGGCTTCACCCCGCAGGCCGTGCCCTGGGTCCGCGCGGGCGGGGTGTACGCCGTGGCCTGCGTGCGCGGCGGGGGAGAGGAGGGCGAGGACTGGCACCGGGCCGGACGCCGCGAGAACAAGCACAACACCTTCGACGACTTCGACGCCGCGGCGGACCACCTGCTCCGTGCCGGCTGGGCCGCACCCGGCCGGCTCGGCGTCCTCGGCAGCTCCAACGGCGGCCTGCTGGCCGCTGCCGCGCTGACCCGACGGCCGGAGACCTACGCGGCCGTCGTGTGCGCGGCCCCCCTGCTCGACATGGTGCGCTACGAGCTGTCGGGAATGGGCGCGAGCTGGCGCGACGAGTACGGCAGCGCCGCGGACCCCGCACAGTTCGCGCGCCTGCTCTCGTACTCGCCCTACCACCAGGTGCGCGAAGGCGCGCGCTACCCGGCCGTGCTGCTCGCCGTCTTCGACGGAGACACCCGCGTCGACCCCGCGCACGCCCGCAAGATGTGCGCAGCCCTGCAGTGGGCCGGCACGGGCGACGGGCCCGTCGTGCTGCGCACCGAGCGCGGCGTCGGACACGGCACGCGCGGCGCCTCGCGCAGCGCACGCCTCTACGCGGACGTCATGGCCTTCCTCGCCCACCACCTGGGCCTCCTTGTGCCCGAGGACGGCTGACATGAAGGTGCTCCTGTGCCCGCTGAACGACCCGGGCTACCTGTATCCCGCCCTCGCGGTCGGAGCCGAACTGCGCCGCCGCGCCCACACGGTGCACGTCCTCGCCGGGCCGCGCGCCGCACGGGCGGCCACCGCGGCGGGCCTGGAGGCGGTCGCCGTCGCGGACACCACGGCCCTGTCGGTGTCCCACTGGACCGTCCGCGGGCCCGAGCAGTACACCGAGGTGGCGCGGGCGGTCCGGCGGACGCGGCCCGACGTCCTGGTCACCTCCGTGCTCTGCCACGGAGCGCTGGTGGCCGCCGAGGCGGCCGGCCTGCCGGTGGTCGTCCTCGGGCTGACGGCACACCTGTGGCCCTACCGCTCCGGCATCGGCGCGGCCGACGCACGCGACCGCACATGGCGGCTGACGGAGACCCTGAAGCACTACGGGGCGGTACGAGAGGCGGCCGGCCTCGCCCCACGGCACGACCGGTTCCCCGACACCCCGTTGCTCGGCACCGCCTTCCTGCTGCGCGGGCACCCCGTCCTGGAGCCGCCCGGCGCCGAACTGCCCCCGGCCGTGGAGCATGTCGGCCCCTGCTGGTGGGAGCCGCAACCCCCGGCGGCCGAACCGCTCCCGGACTCCAAGCCCCTGGCGTACGTCCATCTCGGCCGGACCTTCGGAGGCGCCTCCCTCTGGCCGCGCCTCAACGCCGCCTTCACCTCGGGCACCCACCGGGCCGTCGTGGAACTGGGGCGGTCGGGCGACCCGGAGGCCGCCGCCGACGCCGACCTGATCGTCGGCCGCCGCCCCTGGATGGGGCCGCTCGTCGACCGGGCCGACCTCGTTCTGACCAACGCGACGTCCGCACCCGTGCTCGCCGCGCTCCTGCGCGGCAAGCCGCTGCTCGTCGCCCCCAACGGGTCGGAGCAGCAGGTCCTCGCCGCCGGCTGCCTGCGCGCCGGCGTCGCCCGCGGGCTGCCGGGGCCCGGCGCCTCCGCCGCGGACCTGCGCGCCGCAGTGGAGGAGACCGCACGCGACCCCGAACTCCGGGCACGCGCCCAGGAGATCGCCGGCCTGCTCGCCGACGGCAAGAGCGAGACCCGAGCCGCCGACGCCGTGGAATCGGCGTCACGCTGACCCGGAAGATGCCGCCCGCACCGACCCGAGTCCGCACCGACCGGCGGAGTCCGTGCCCGGCGCCGACCGAGGCGCGTCGCCCTCCGGCTCCGGGGAACGGGCCCACCGGGCATGACGTGGGTGCGCCCGGGGCGGGGCGGTCAGAGGGTCCGAGGGACCGAGGGTTCGAGGCCGCTGTTCGATCCCGGTGGGTTGTTCCAGACGTCTTTGGCGGTTCTTGGTTCGTACGCCTGGGAGTTGGCCGGCGGCCTGAAGACCGCTGCCCGGTCCGCGTGCGACGGCACCGGGCGTCCGTCGGCGCCCCTTGCCCCGCAGAACAAGGGAGTTGGCCGCCGCCCGAGGCGCCCCGGGCGGGCGGTCGGAGAGCTTCCCGAGTCCGGCCCGGGGCGCGGGGAGTCGGGGCTGCCCGGACGGTGTGGCAGCCCCGGGACTCAGGCCTCGTGCCCCGCCTGGGGCGGTACTCCGTCGAGGAGTACGTCCCGTAGCGCGGCGAGCAGTTCCAGGCCCCGTGCCCGGACCGCCGACGGTGTCTCCTCGTGGCGACGGTCGGCGATGACCGCGAGAGCCGCCGCGGCCTGCCGGGCGAAGAGTGCGAGGAGGTCGAGTTCGGAGAGGCTGGAGCGGGACTGCTCGGCGGGGTCGAGCACCTCGAGGACGCCGAGCACCCGGTCGTGATGGGCGAGCGGCGCGGCCATCAGCGCGTCCGGCACGTACCCCGTCGACTTGGCGACGTCCCGGGCGAACATGCCCTGTTCCCGGAGGTCGTCCGCGATCATGGGCTCCCCCGAGACGAGTACCCAGCCGGCGAGACCCCGGTCGGCGGGGAACCGCGAGCCCACGAGGGACTTCTCGCCCTCGCCGGCCACGGCCTGGAAGACCAGCTCGTCGGCGTCCCGGTCGTGCAGCAGGACGGAACTGGCCGCGGCGCCGAAGATGGCCCGCGCGGTGTCGACGACGGACTGCAGCAGATCGTGCTCCGCGCTGCCGGGGCGCGTGGCGGGGTCCACGCCTGTGGCGGGGACGAGACCGGGGGGCTGGCTCATGATTCACCTCGGGTTCCTGGTTCGCCGATGCGCACGTTCGCGGCGGAGAGGTAGAGCGCGTGCTTGATCTGGAACGGTGTCAGCTTCGGGCGGGTGCCGAGCAGGCGGGCGCACATCCCGCTGATGAAGGGGGTGGCGAAACTGTTGCCCGTGGTGCGGATGGTCCTGCCGCCCGTCCAGGCCACCTGCACGTTCTGGCCGGGTGCGAAGAACTCCACGGGCGGTGCCGGGTTGTAGAGGAAGAGCCCGGAGTCGTCCTCGCGGTGCGTACCGACCGAGATGACCGACGAGAACCGCCAGGGGAAGCTCTCCACCGGCGTGTTGTGGGCCGACGCCACCAGTGTGGTGCCGGTGAAGAACGCCTGGTCGGCCAGGGACCGCAGGGTCTCCAGGAACTTCGGACGGGTCGTGGACAGACTGAGGTTGACCACGTCGAAACCCTGGTCGACGGCCCACCGCAGCCCGGTGAGCAGGGCCTCGCCGCTGCCGGTGAACCCCTCGCCGAGCACCCGCACGCTGTACAGCTCGCAGTCCGGCGCCACGCGCCGGACGATGCCCGCGCAGGCCGTTCCGTGCCCGCAGCCGTCTCCGGCGCCGGCGGGCAGCGGTCCGCTGTCGACGACGCGCAGGGTGCCGTCGGGGGCGGGTGCCACCTCGTAGGACCCCTGGACGGCGCCGACAACGGGATGGCCGCACTCCACCCCGGTGTCGACCACGCAGACGCGCACTCCGCCGCCGCCCGACCACGCCGAGGGATCGGCGGGCAGGTCCGGCACCGTGTCGGCGAGCATGGTCAGGTCCTCGGGAGAGCGGTCACGCAGGCTCCAGGTGAGCCCTCCTGCCGTTCCTGTGGTCATCGGGTCCTGCCTTCCCGTCCGGCCGGGCGGTCCACGCCCCGGGCCGTATCCGTCTTCTCGTCGGCGAACGCGGACGCGCGGTCCGTGCCCGGCCGGTGCCCCTTGGCGGCGAAGTGCCCCAGAGCCGCGTGTGCCTCACGCGCCGCGTCCGCGGGCAGCCCGAGGGCGCGCAGTGTGTGGGCGAGGTCGAGGGCCGCGGTGCCCCGGACGACCGGGGAGTCCGTGGCGCCCGCCGCGGCGACGGCCCGGTCCGCGCAGGCGCGCGCGAGGTCCGGCTCCCCGGCGAGTGCCAGGGCTCGGCCCCGCAGCCCGTACGCGTCGGCGGACTCGGCCGGAGGCAGGCCGGCCCGTTCCGGGTCCGGCAGGGCCAGCGCCTCGGCGGGCTCCCCACGGTCCAGCAGGATGCGGGCCCGCTCCCGGGCGATGCCGGGCAGGGCACCCGCGGCGCCGAGTCCACGGCCGGCGCACGCCGCCTCCTCCAGCAGGGCGAGACGGCGGGCGGGCGTACCGGCCAAGGCCTCGACCTCCGCGGCGAACAGGGGGATGAACAGCGCGCTCTCGGCGTAGCCGAGACCGCGGGCGAGGCGTGCAGCCTCGGCCAGCCGCTCGTGCGCCTCCTCGTGCCGGCCCTGCAGAGCCAGGAGCACGGCCAACGGGCAGCCCAGCGTGGCCCGGACGGTCGGCCGGCCCGCGCCGTGGGCCGTCAGCAGTTCCTCGCAGCGCGCGACGGCACGCGCGACCGGGGTGGGGCCGCGCCACAGCGAGATGCCCACCGCGCCGAGCGCCAGCGCCCGTTCGGGTTCCGCGTCCGCACGGTCGGCGTGGTCCAGGGCCCGCTGGAGCAACTCCTCGGCCTCGGCGTGCAGTCCGCGCCGCTGACGGTCCTGGGCGATACGGACACAGGCACGGGCGATGCCCTGGTCGTCGCCCGCCCCGGTGAACAGCGGGAGCGCGACCTCGGCCACCTCGGCGGCGGACCCGTGCCGGGGGTCGAGCGCGGTCAGCGCGAGCCGGGCGTGGGCGGCGCCCAGCGGATCACCGGTCCGGTCCGCCGCGGCGAGCGCGTCGGCCAGCAGTTCGCGGCCCCGCTCCGGTTCGCCGCGGGCGACCTTCGTCTCGCCGAGCCGCCGGGCGGCCTCGCCGGCGAAGGGTTCACCGGGAGCGGCCAGTTCCAGGGCCTGGGTGAGGAGGTCGTCGGCCCACGGCAGGTCGGAGCGTGCCAGGGCGGCCGCTCCGGCCCGGGTGAGCAGCCCGGCGGCACGCGCCCGCAGTGCGTCGGTGTCGCCGTCGTGGACGCCCAGTTCGGTGAGCAGACGGTGGGCGCGGGCCAGGTGGGAGCCGACGGCGGCATCGCCCGCGTCGTGGCGGACGAGGACCCGGGCGGCGTGCTCGTGACGCCGGGCACGCACCTTCTTGGCCATCCCCCGGTACGCGGTCTCCTGCACCAGGGCACTGCCGAACCGGAGCACCGAACTCGTGGACAGGGTACGGCCGGCGGCCTCGATGAGCCGCCGTCGTACGAGACCGCGCAGCAGACCGCCGGGGGAGTCCGCCGGCCCCGCGGGCTCCTCGGACCCGGCCAGCTCGGTCAGGTCGGCGCGCTGGAACTCCCGCCCCAGGACGGCGGCCACCTGCAGCAGGGTCCGTTCCTCGGGCGGCAGCGCGTCGATGCGGGCGCCGAGCAGGGCGTGCACGGTCAGCGGCAGGTCGTCGCACTCGGCCGCCATGGCCGTCAGATGTTCGAGGTACAGCGGATTGCCCTCGGCGCGGTCGAGCGCGCCCTCCAGTACGCCGTGCCGGTGGGCGGCCACCTCGACCAGTTCGTCGGCGAGAGCGGCGGCCTCCTCCCGGGTGAGCGGGGTGAGCAGCAGCGACGCGGACCGCATCCGGCCGCTGCCCCAGCCGGGGCGGGTCTCCAGCAGCTCCGGGCGTGCGACGCACACCAGGGCCACGGGGGAGCGGTCCAGCTCGTCAAGCAACCGGTCCGCCATGTCGAGCAGCGGCGCGGACGCCCAGTGGCAGTCGTCGAGCACCACAACCACCGGCCGTTCACGGGACAGCGCGTCCAGGAGACAGGCCAGCGCCATGAGGGTGTCGTCCGCCGAGGGGCTGGGCGTACCGTCCGCGAGCAGTCCGGTCCGCAGCAGGCGCAGTGCCTGCTCCGCCTCCGTCCGTTCGTGGGCCGGTAGCGCCGTGAGGGCCGCGTCCTCGCCGACGGCCGCGAGGACCTGGCGTACGGCTTCGGCGAGCGGCGACAGCGAGCCGGTCTCGCCGTAGGGCCGGCAGCGCCCCTCGCCGTACGCCGGGCAGTCCCGCAGCCACTCGCGCAGCAGGCGCGTCTTGCCGAGGCCCGCCTCGCCGTAGACGGTCACCAGGTGCGAGCGCGGGTCGGTCTCCAACTTGCGCAGCAGCAGGCGGAGTTCGGCGAGTTCCTGCGCGCGGCCGATGAACGGGGTGTCGAAGCGGCGTACCCGCTCGGGGTCGTCCTCGTGCAGGGCGACCAGACGGTGGGCCGGGACGGGAACACCGACTCCCTTGAGGGACAGCGCGCCGGCCGACTCGGTGACCGCGGAGGGGCCGGCGGCGTGCAGCGTGGCCGGGCCGATCAGGATGTCCCCCGCCCCGGCGTGCTGTTCGAGCCGGGCGCCGATGTTGACGACCTCGCCGGAGACCAGGGCCTGCCGGGCGGCGGGGTCGACACTGACCACCACCTCACCGGTGTTCACACCGATGCGGACGGCGAGCCGCACACCGTGCTGTCGCTCCAGCTCGGCGTTGAGCCCGTCGAGGCCGGTGACCATGCCGCGCGCGGCGGCGAGCGCCCGGTGGGCGTCGTCCTCGTGGCGCACGGGTACCCCGAACACCGCCATCACGGCGTCGCCGATGAACTTCTCGACCGTGCCGCCGTGGTCCTCGATCCGCGCCCGCATCAGCGCGAAGTACCGCAGTGTCACCGTGCGCAGCGTCTCCGGGTCCAGCCGCCCGGACAGGGCCGTCGACCCGACGAGGTCGCAGAAGAGCACGGTCACCACCCGGCGCTCCTCGGCCGAGGCCGCGTCGCCCGCGGCCACGCACGCGGTGCCGCAGCGGGGGCAGAACGCGGCTCCTTCCGGCGGGGGTACGGGGCACCGGGGGCATTTCACGCGCGCACCGTCGGTCATCAGAACAGCGCTCCGCCGGCGATCTCGCTGTGCGCCTGCACCTCCGGCTCGGCCGCGTCCAGCCGCTCCTTCAGGCCGAGCAGCAGGGTCAGTTCCTCCATGCTGAGGTCCTGGAGCACCTCTCGCTGCTCGGGGGAGAGGCTGTGCAGCGGGAACCCGGCGTCCTCCAGCGAGCGGAGTCGGTCGCGATCGGGTGCGGGGTCATTCATGGGCGCTCTCCCATTCCGGTTGGTGCCGCGGCGATGCGGTCGAACAGCTCGGCGAGGGAGGCGACCGTGTGCAGGGCGCTCACGGCGACCAGGGAACGCTGCGCGGAGTCCAGCGGCAGTTCGTCGATCAGCCGGTCCAGGTCCGCGCTGTGTCCGTCATCGAGGTCCGCGTGGAGGCGTACGGTCGCGAAGGCGGCCTGCGGCAGCCCGGTCTCCCGTGCCAGCCGGCCGGCCAGACCCGGTGCGGGCGCGTTGCCCTCCAGCACCGCGATGTAGCCGAGGAGAGCCACCGGATGGCTGTGCTCGATCCAGTAGTACTGCGCCCCCACGAGGGTGGCCACAAGGGCGGGCGGTACGGCGTCGGTCAGTTCGCCCGGCGCGGCCCCGGTCACCACGGCGTCGGCGAGCAGCCACTCGTCGTGGCCGCGTTCCTCCTCGGCGTGCGCCCGCAGGTACCGGGCGAGCGGCCGGGCCACCGGGTCCCGCGGCAGCGCCTCGCACCGTGCGGCGGCCCGCTCCATCAGCGGGACGGAGGCGCGGATCACCTGGTGCATGGCGCACAGATAGCGCCGATAGCGGTCGGGGAGCCCCGGGCCGGAGCGCCACATGCGGGCGGCCGAGGTCCACAGGACGGGCTGTACGAGGGACAGTTCGAGTCGCAGACCCGCGAGGGCGGACGGGCTCACGGGGGAACCCCCTCGTCGCCGACACCGCCGACACCGCCGACACCCTCTGCATCACCGACACCGCCGACACCCTCTGCATCACCGAGCAGCACGAGCGGCGCGTACCGGTCGCTTCCGTACCGTCGCAGCAGCACGGCGGCCCCCGCGTCGCGCTGGAGCCGGGCACCGAGTACGTCCATCACGCCCGCCGCCGGGCCGGAGCCGGACCGCCCGGCCGCCTCCAGCGCCCCGGGCCGCCGGGCCAGACCACGGCAGTCCGTGCACGACCCCACCCCGGCGGTACGGACGGTGCGCAGCACGGGTGACTCCTGGCAGCGGCGCCGTACGGTGGCCCAGTCGTCCTCCGCGATGTGCCCGAGCCGCAGATGCTCGGGAACCGGGCGGGCGTCCACCACCAGCTGGTTGCAACAGGCCGCGACGGTGCCGTCGAAGGCGACCACCGGCCAGGCCGCCATCGCGCACGGGGCCGACGGCACCTCCAAGACACCCTCCGCCGCCGCGTCCCGGAGCGGGACCGTGCGGGCCGCAGCCCAGCCCGCCGCCCGTCCCACCGGCCGGACGTGATTGACCAGAACCGCCGCCTGGTCCCGGAATTCGCTGCGAATGGCGCCGGTGACGTCCGCGAGATACGCGTCGTCCGCCGTGGTGCCCGCCACATGGAAACTCACGTCGATTCCGCTTTCCCTGATGCGGTGCATCGCGCGGAAGACCGCCGCGCGCGGCACTTCACGTTCGTGGAACACGTCGATGCTCGCCGAGAAATGGGCGACGTGCCGCAGTGCGCGCAGGATGCGGTCGGGCACCCTGCCGTCGCCCGCGAAGAACATGCCGCTGAGGACCGACGTCCGTGTTCCGGCCACCGCGGCGAGCGCCGCGAGGTCCGCCACGAGCCCGGGCCGCAACAGCGGCTCACCACCCGTGAGCATGAGGACCTCCGGACGGTCCGCGGAGGTGAAGCCGGCGACGAAGCGGCGCAGCGCCCCGCCCGGCGTGTCCTCGCCGCGCGGCCCCGACGAGGTGGAGCAGTGGGCGCAGCTCAGCGGGCAGCGCCTGGTGAGGGTGGCGAGCAGCCCGGCAGCGGGTACCGGACGTAGCTCGATGATCTCCGCCAGCCGCATCTCGTCACCTCCGTCGGTCACCGGGACGTGCGGCCCCACCGTGCGGGACGCCGGTTCGGTCGCGGTTGGCGGCCGGTTCGGGGCCGGTACGCGGCGCGGCGCCGGCGCCCGCGGTCCGCAAGGCTTCAAGACCTGTCGATTCGCTGCGCTTTGTCCGCCTGTTAGCTCTTTTATCCCGGCGGGTCTGTTGCTGCATGCACCTTGAGCCATCCTCGAGTCCATGGCCCCGGTACCGGCTTGTGCGCATGCTGTGAAGGCCGAAGGAATTGCACCCAATTCCCGACGTGTTCACGGCTCCTCGCGGATTCCCTCACCCCCTGCCGCTCCTCGGAGGCTTTCGTGTACGGAATGTTTTCCCTCGCCCAGAACCCCGACGACACCGGTTGGGGAAGGGGCTGAGGGGGAGATGGTCGATTCGCTCACGGAAAACCGCGGCGCGGATTCGTTTCCCGGAATTCCACGAGAGCCCGCCGAGGAATTCGGCGGTGACGAAGCCGCCGCTCCCCTGCGACTGACCCTCCTCGGCCCTCTGCGGGCCTTCCGCGACGGACTGCCCCTGGAACTCGGGCCGCTGAAACAGCGCCTCGTCCTCGCGGTCCTGCTCACCCGGCCCAACACACCGGTGTCACTGGAAGAACTGACCGACGCCGTCTGGCCGGACGACCCGCCCCGCACGGCCCGCAAGAACCTCCAGGTGTACGTGTCGACCCTGCGCCGGGTGCTCGACCCCGACGACCTTGGCCGGCTGCGCCACGGACCCGGCGGCTACGTCCTGCACCTCACCCCGCGGGAGTGCGACGCCCTGCGCTTCGACGAACTGGCCCGGCACGGCGACGCCCAGATGCGCGCCGGTGCGTCGAGCCGCGCCGCCCGCACGTACCGCCAGGCCCTGGACCTGTGGCGGCACGACCCCTTCAGCGACCTGGCGGCCCGGGCCGACGTACTGCGTGCCGCGGTCGAACGCCGGCACGCCCGACGACTGGCCGTCTACGAGGCGTGGGCGGAGGCGCAACTGGAGATCGGGGACCCGGGCCCGGTCGCGGACACCGTGGACGAGATGGTGAGCCGCCACCCCCTGCGGGAGCGACTGCGTGCGGTACAGCTCACCGCACTGCACCAGGTCGGCCGCAGGACGGAGGCGCTGGCCGCCTACGACGACTGCCGGCAGCACCTGTCCAGGGAACTGGGCCTGCAACCCGGCGCAGCCCTGCAGAGCGCCTACCGCTCCCTGCTGGACGACCTGGCCCCGCCCCGGCCGCGCGGCGCCACAACCGGGTCACGCCTGCTCCCCCCGGACCTCGCCGACTTCACCGGCCGCACCTGGGAACTGGGCGCCGTCGGAGCGCAGTTGGAGACCGAGGGCGGACCCCCTGTGCTCGTGACCGGTGCGGCCGGCGCCGGCAAGACCGCCTTCGCCGTACACGTCGCGCACCGCCTCGCCGCGCGCTACCCCGACGGCGTGGTCGCCACCCGGCTGTGCGCCGAGGACGGCTCCCCGCGCCCCTGGGCGTCGGTGCTGGCGGAGCTGGCCCGCTCCCTCGGCTGCACCGAACGGCTGCCCGCCGGCCGGGAGGAGGCCGCCACCGTCTGGCGGACCTGGCTGTCCGGGCGCCGGATCCTGCTGCTCCTGGACGACGCACCCGACGCCGCGGCGCTCGGCCCGCTGCTGCCGCCGTCCGGCACCACGGCCGCACTGGTCACCTCCCGCAGCCGACTGCCCTGTCTGGAGTCCGCACACCGGGTGGAACTGCCGCCCCTGTCCCCCGAGGAGGCACTGGACCTGCTCGGCGGCATCATCGGGCGCCCCCGGCTGAGCGCCGAACACGCCGCCGCCGCCCGGGTCGCCGCCGCCACGGGCCACCTCCCGTTCGCCCTGCGAGCCGCGGGGAACCGTCTGTCCGTGCTGCGCCACATGCCGCTCGGCCAGTACGCGGACCGTCTCGAACATCCCCTGGAGGCGTTGGACGAACTCGCGTCGGGCGGCCTCGGGGTCCGCGCCCGCCTCGCCGGGGCGTTCGCCCGGCTGCCCGCCCCCGCCCGCGACTCCCTCCACGCCCTGGCCGCGCTGCCGGGTTCCTCCTTCACCCTCCCGGCCGCCGCCCGCGCCCTGGGCCGGGACGGACGGGACACGCAGCGCGCCCTGGAGGAACTGATCGACGTCGGCGTCCTGCCGCCGCCGTCCCTCCCCGAGGTCACCGCACACCTCGGCGCGCTCCCGGACACGGTGTGCTACGAACTGCCCTGGCTGACCCTCCTGTTCGCGCGCGAACAGGCCGGCGCGCCGGGAGACCGGTGCTAGGCGTTCCCCGCGCGACCGTGGGAGCGGGATCAGGAGGCCGGCCACGGTGGCCGCGGCCGGGCATGGCGGTTCCGCGGGCCGGGACCGGCGGCGGTGGTTCCCCACCCGGGGCGGCCGCGGCCTTCCCCCACGGCGCGGCGGCGGAGGGCGCCGTCGGAGCGGGGACGCGCACCGCCCCGTACCGGGCATGACACGGCACCAGGCCCTCCCGGCGGCCACCTCGCCCTGCGGGCACGCCCCGGCGTCACGGCAACCACGCCGCGTCCTGTCGGAACCGGGGCCCCGGCCGCCTTCCCGGGCCGGGCGGGCTCCCGCCGAGAACGCCTCGCCACCGGCTCGGGGCCGCTCCGGAGGAAGGGGATCCGGGCGGGCCATGTCCCGTCCGACGCGGTCGGCGCCCGGCCGCCGAAGGTCCACTCCGGCGCGGTTCTCAGGTCCCGCCCGTGGCCGCCGAAGCCGGACCGGAGGACTGCACGCGGGCCAGGTATCCGGCCTGGAACCGGCTGGCCGCGCCGAGCTGCTCCATGATCTCGGCGATGTGCTTGCGGCAGGTGCGCAGCGACATCCCCAGCCGCCGGGCCACCATCTCGTCCTTCATGCCCTCGGCCAGCAGCCGCACGATGGCCTGTTTCACCTCGTCCCGCGCCGAACTCTCCGTCCAGGCCGGGTGGTAGGGCTCGGCCAGCGACCAGGCGTGATCGAAGGTCGCGCAGAGGTAGGAGACGGTGGACGGCTCCTGGATGACGATGGCCGCGTCCAGGTCGTCCTGGTGCGGGATGAACACCGTCTCCGCGTCGAAGGCGACCATGCGGCCGAACAGTTCGCTCAGGGTCCTGATCTCGGCGCCCTCGTCGGTCATCCGCCGCGCGTACTCCTGCGTGGGCAGGTGGTAGCGGGCCGTGTGCTGGTACAGCGTGCGCATCCGCACGCCGCGCCGCAGCATGTCGCGGTCCTGCACGAACGCCTGCTCCAGCAGAGCAGGGGAGCGGCCACCACCGGGGTGGCATGTGCGGACCTCCTGGCGGCACCGCATGGTCGCCTCGGTGATCATCCCCACGACCGTCTTCAGATCGGTGACCTCCGTCAGCGGCGCCCGTCCCCGCCACTGCCGACGGCCTTCCGCGTAGAAGGGCGCCAGGACGGACAGTTCGGCCCGCAGCCGGTCGATCTCGGCGAGCTGCCGGCGCAGCCCGGCCTCCCGCGGCGCGACCAGCGCGGCGAGCGCCTCGTCCGGCGCCACCGCCACCAACTCCTCGGGGTTCCCCGGAAGGTGGCGCAGCAGCAACAATTCGGTCAGTGTCGTCACCGCGGACGCCGCGCTGGTCTCCGGCAACCCCAGAGTCGCGCCCAGCGACCTCGCGTCGCACGATCCCTGGTCGCTCACCCACCGGAACACCCGGACGGCGTCCTCGGACAACTGCGCCTCGCGCGACGCCCACCCGGCCGCCGTACGCGGGCCCGGTATCTCGCCGTCCTCGCCGATGCCGCCCACCCAACCCCCTCATCAGCCAGATGACCCCAACAGCCCCTGTCATGTCCATTGTTCAGATCTGCGATGGATTTTCCCAGACCCTCTCGTAAGGAATCGTCGTGAAGCGGAACAAAACCGCATTCGTCCTGTTCCTCGAACGTCTGGCCCTCCTCGGCGGCCGGGTACGCGCCCGCCGGCGCCGGGCCGGTTGCCACGGCGTCACGGCCCGCGAGGTCCTCGACCAACCGCCGCGGCCCGTGCGCGACAGCGACGGCGACGCGCCGACCGTCCCCACACCGCACTGGTGACCGCCCGGCGGCAACGGATCCCCCACCGACGCCCCAGCGGTGCGAGCCACCTGACACCGCACACCCGCCACCGCATGGCGCGAAGGGCCGCCCGGCCACCGGCCGGACAGCCCTCGACCAGATCTTCAGCGCTCGTCTAGCCCATCAGCTTGCGGATCTCGGTGATCAGACCGACGAGGGCCTCACGCTCGGGGACGGTCGTTTCCGGGTGCCACAGGTCCACGAGCAGACAGGTGCGCGGCCTGTCGCCGTTGTTCCACGCCTCGTGCACGAAGGAGTAGTCGAACAGCAGGCACTCGCCCTCCTGCCAGCGCCGGGTCTCGTCGGCGACCGTGATGCCACACCCCTCGGGGATGTCGACCGCAAGGTGCAGATTGATGCTGAAGTTCCACAGGTCGCAGTGCGGGGCGATCGAGGCACCGGGAAGCAGCGTCGAGAAGTGGCTCTCCAGGAGCGGGCAGAGCTTGCCCTGCTCGATGACCTCGCGGGTGAGGACGGAGTACGCGGTGGGCACCAGAGCGGCCGAGGACTCGACCGGCCCGCCCTCGCGGAAGAGGTACAGCGCCTGCCAGTTCTCCTGGCGGCTCAGATAGTGCTCGTAGTCGGAGAAGGCGCTCTTGCGGTCGGACCACGCGTCCGCGAGCTCCCGCTTGATGGCGCCGTGTCCGGCTTCGAAGGCGCGGACGACGGGCTCGATCTCGGGGTGCTCGTAGGGATCGTGCCAGGGCGTCCGGGATATCCCCGGCATGATCCACTTGGCGTCCTTCTGCAGCGGATGGCGCTCCTGCCGCTTGGCGTACACCATCTCCTCGACGCGTGTGACGGAGCCGGCTCCGTGCCGGTCCTTCACGTCCTGGAAGATCTGGTCTATCTCGGGTGTCATGTCTCGCCCTTTCTGGCCACGCATGCCTGCTCGGCGTGCTCGTGCGGGGTGGGAAGGTGTGTGGGCAACGAAGTCCGGATCGCGGTGCGGAGGCCGAGTGCTCCAGAAGGCGGCGGAATCGCCGAGGCCGTGCTCCCCGCCGACTCGTCCGTCACCATGACGGTCATTTGGCCACGACTTCGCGTTGCTGTACGGGAGTTGCTCGCCGCTGGGCGGCAAGGCGGTCGATCAGATTGAGTCCGGGGGCCGTCAGGACCGTGGTGACCAGCGTCATCACCACCAGCATGGCGAACACGGTGGGCGTGATGATCTTGAGGTCCAGTCCCACGCCGAGCACCACGAGTTCGGTCAGCCCCCGGCAGTTCATCAGGGTGCCGAGTGAGAGCGACTCCTGCCAATCAAGCCCGGTCAGTCGGGCCGCACCAGCGCTCCCTGCCCCTTTGGTGACGGTCGCGACGGCGATGATGAGGACGCACCAGCCCCACAGGGCGGGGTCCGTGCCGATCAGCCGGAAGTCGGTCTGCAAACCGGAGTAGGCGAAGAACAACGGCAGCAGTAGCACCACGGTGACACCTCGCACCTGTTCCACGGCTGCCGTCTGTACCGCACCGCGCGGAACGACGACGCCGAACAGGAAGGCCCCGAAGATCGGGTGGATGCCGATCCAGTCCGTGGCGAACGACGCCAGCAAGATCCCTGCGAGGAGCACGAGCAGGAGCGCCGTTCCTCCGCTCAGCCGATCCGCGTGACGCTCGGCCAGCCGGGCCAGCAAGGGACGCAGTCCGTACATCATCACGGAGATGAACACGGCGGTCAGGGCGACAGTGGTGAGCACTGAAGTCCAGGAGGTGCCCCGTCCCAGCGCCGTCGCCAGGGCGAGCAGACACCAGGCGGTGATGTCGTCGACGGCCGCGCACGTGAGGGCGAGTGCGCCCACAGGGGTGTGGTCGATCTTCCGGTCCGTGAGGATCCGTGCGAGCACCGGGAACGCGGTGATGCTCATGGACACGGCGATGAAGAGCGCGAATGCCGGGAACCCGATACCGCGGTCGGCGAATCGCCCATACATCACGAAGGCGAGGAGGACCCCGCCGATCATGGGCGCGGCCACGCTTGCATGGCTGACCAGCGCCGCTACTCTGCCGCGACTACGGACGTGCCCCACGTTCAACTCGTAACCGACCAGGAACATGAAGAGGGCCAGGCCGACCTGAGCCAGTGCGTTGATCACAGGCAGCAGGTCCCCGGGAAAGAGCCACCGTTGCCCTGAGGGCCAGGCGGCTCCGAGCAGTGAAGGGCCCAGCGCTATACCGGTCAAGATCTCACCGATCACCGGAGGCTGCCCCAGCCGCCGGCAGAGACGGCCCGCGACATGGCAGCAGGCCATGATCAGGGCAAGCACCAAGAAGAGATGGGACATTCGGGATACGGCCGGCAGGCCAATAGCGAGCTCAGTCATCGGCGAAACACCAGTTCCCTGAGTTGATGAATGTGTCGGCAAACCGCAGGCGGATCCGCATCCGCCTTGAATATCTACCGAGCGTCCACTGCGATGCCCTGCCATATTTCGGCCAGCGAGTCCGGGCGAGCCATTTCCGCATGACTGCAGGCGATGCGCGTGACGTCGAGTCGGCCTGATATGTGCGGGTTCCACACGGTCGCGGCAGGCGCGTCAGCGGGCCTTCCATGGTCCGCCTCGTAGAAGTGGACATCCCCATCGAATTCTCCGGGAACGTGCTCCGTCATGATCCGGTGATTGTTCCTGTATATCGCGGCGATGTCTGCGAGATGCTGCTCGGCGAGTTCGGTGAACAGGCTGCGGTTCCGGCGCAGTGCCGCCACGATTCCTGTCATCGTGAGTGGCTCCTCGCCCTCCTCGGCCCGCACTCCAAAGAATTCGGCAAGGCCCGCCGCTACTTCCTCCTCCGTGATCGGGAGCGGCGTCGCGGTCTCGTGCGCAGGGTAGGAATCGAGCAGTGCGAGGGTCTCCACCTGCTCGCCCTGTGCCCGTAGCTGGACGGACATCTCATGGGCGACGACACCGCCGAAGGACCAGCCCATCAGGTGGTACGGACCCGATTCCTGGACAGTACGGATCTGCCGGACGTAGTCGGCTGCCATCTCCTGGAGCGAATCCGGGAGCGCGTCCTCGCCGTCCAGACCTCGCGCCTGGAGGGCATAGACGGAGTGTTCCGGGGAGGCGATTCCTGCCAATGGCGCATAGCACCAGCCGATACCGCTCACCGGGTGGACGCAGAAGACTGCCGAACTGCCTCCGTGGTCCTTGATGGGCAGGAGTACGTCGAACGCCTCCCCTGACGAAGATCGGCCGAGCTCTTCGGTAAGCGTGGCAACGGTGGGCGCTGCGAAGAGAGCTCGAATGGCGAGCCCGTCGCCAAGGACGTCCCGGATGCGGCTGATCAGCTGAACCGCCAGCAGGGAGTGGCCGCCCAACTCGAAGAAGTTGTCGTCGATTCCGACCGTGGGCACGCCCAGGATCTCCGCGAACAGTCCGCACAGGATTTCCTCCCGTGGGTTCCGCGGACCGCGCCCGGCCGCGTCCGCTTCGAACACGGGCGCCGGCAGCGCCCGCCGGTTCAGCTTGCCGTTGGTGGTCAGCGGAAGCTGGTCGAGCACCATGAACGCGGTGGGGACCATGTATTCCGGCAGCAGGCCGGCCGCGTGCGCGCGTAGGGCCTCGGTGTCGAGGGCGTCGTTGCCGGCCTGGGCGACGACGTAGGCCACGAGGCGTTTGTCGCCCGGCTGGTCCTCGCGGGCTATGACCGAGACCTGCGCCAGCCCGGGGAAGCGGCTCAATACCGTTTCGATCTCGCCGAGTTCGATGCGGAAGCCGCGGATCTTGACCTGGTCGTCGACCCGGCCGACGAACTGAAGGAGGCCTTCGCCGGACCAGCGGGCCAGGTCTCCGGTGCGGTACATGCGGCTGCCGGCCGGGCCGAAGGGATCGGCCACGAACCGCTCCGCCGTCAGATCAGGACGCCCGAAGTATCCCCGGGCCAACCCCGCACCCGCGATGTACAGCTCCCCGGCGACCCCCGCCGGAACCGGCTGCAGATTGCCGTCCAGGATGTAGGTCTGCGTGTTGCGCAGCGGGCGGCCGATCGACGGAGCCTCCGTGATGGGGGCGTCCGTGGACCAGACGGTGGCGTACACCGTTGCCTCGGTCGGGCCGTAGACGTTGTAGACGCGGCCGGCTCGGAGTTCGTCCTTGACCTCGGCGGCAGCCTGGGCGGTCAGGGCCTCGCCGCAGAACACCACGGTCTCCGCCGTGGCGCGCACGCCGCCCTGGGACACGATCCGGGAAAGCGCGGACGGAACTCCACTCACCAGGACCGACGAACGGTTGTCGGCGTTACGGTCGCCGAGGGCCAGCGGATCACGAAGCACCTCGATGCGACCGCCGGTCAGCAACGGGCCGAACATCTCGAACACGGAGACGTCGAAGTTGAGCGAGGTGCTGAACAGGACGTGCGCCAGGCGCTGTTCGCCGAACTCGTCACGGGCCCAGGCGACCAGGTTGGCCACGTTGGTGTGGGTGACGACGACGCCCTTGGGGCGGCCGGTGGAGCCCGAGGTGTAGATGATGTACGCCGGGTGCAGCGGTTGCAGGGGGCTGACCCGGTCACGGTCGGCCGGATCGGTGGCAGGCCGCCTTTCCAAGGCGGTGACGACCTCGGGAGAGTCCAGGACCAGGCGCGGAGTCCGGGAGCCGTCCGGGAGCATCCGCTCGGTCTCCTCGACGGTGAGGACGAGTGCTGGATCGGCACTCTGCAGCATGTAGGCGATCCGGTCCGCCGGGTACGTGGGGTCGACGGGCATGTACGCAGCTCCCGCCTTGAGTACGGCGAGCAGCGCCACCATGGTCTGCGCGGTACGCGGCAGAGCGAGCGCGACGAACTGTTCGGGGCCGACCCCGTGCGCGATCAGGTGGTGGGCCAGGCGGTTGGCCCGCTCGTTCAGCTCGACGTAGCTCAGATCGGTGTCCGAGGCGAGGACTGCCGGATGCCCCGGTGTCAGGGCGACCTGCGACTGGAAGAGCGTGGGAAGAGTCGCGTCGGTCGGCTCGGCCCCGGTGTCGTTCCACTTCCCCAGGATCTGCCGCTGCTCCCGCGCGGAAAGGATCTCGATCCGGCCGAGCGACCCGTCCGGATCCGCGACCGCCGCTTCCATCACTCGCACCATCCGGGTCACGAGTGCTTCGACGCCCTCCTGGTCGAACAGGTCCGTGCTGTAGTGCAGCAGGCCGCCGATTCCGGCCGGACGGCCGTCGATCCCGTACTGCTCGGTGAAGTTGAAGCCCAGGTCGAACCTGCTGACCTCGAACGGGACCGACTCCTGAGTGACTGTCAGGCCGGGCAGGCTCAGCGCGTTGCCGCCGGTGGCGTCGACGCCGAAGATGACCTGGAACAGCGGGTGGCGGGCCAGTGACCGCTGAGGGTTGATCGCCTCCACCAGTCGTTCGAACGGTACGTCCTGGTGGGAGTAGGCGGCCAGGTCGGTTTCTCGGGTCCGGGCGAGCAGTTCGCGGAACGTCGGGTTTCCTGAGGTGTCGTTGCGCAGGACGAGGGTGTTGACGAAGAAGCCGACGAGGTCGTCGAGTGCTTCGTCGGTGCGTCCCGCGACCGGGGTTCCGAGTGGGATGTCCGAGCCCGCGCCGAGCCGGCTCAGCAGGGTGGCGAGCGCGGCCTGGAGCACCATGAACAGCGTGGTGTTCGTGTCCTGGGCGAGGCTGTGCAGCGCACGGTGCAGCTCGGCGTCGATCCTGATCGGGACGGTGTCGCCGCGGTAGTCGGTCACCTTCGGCCGGGGGCGGTCGAAAGGGAGTTCAAGCTGGTCGGGAATTCCGTCCAAGGCATCTGTCCAGAAGGCCAGTTGCCTGCTCACCAGGGACTCGGGGTCTTCCTCCACGCCGAGAAGTTCGTGCAGCCACAAGGTGTAGTCGGCGTACTGCACCGGGAGCGCGGACCACGCCGGCGCCTGGCCCTGGAGCCGGGATCGGAACGCGGTCTCCACGTCACGTCCGAGTGGCCCCATCGAGGCACCGTCGCTCGCGATGTGATGCACGAGCAGCAGCAGGACGTGCTCGCCGGGGCCAACGGTGAACAGCGTCGTCCGGAGCGGGAGCTCGGCGGCCAGGTCGAAGGCGTACTGTCCCGCGTCGCGCAGCGCTGTGTGCAACTCGCCCGCAGGGCAGGTGACGTGGCGCAGCTTCACATCGACGGCATCCGTTCCCAGCACTACTTGGGCCGAGCTTCCGTCGATCTCCTGGAAGACCGTCCGCAGGCTCTCGTGCCGCACCACCACATCGTTCAATGCCTGTTCGAGAGCATCCGCGTCCAGGTCCCCGCTGATCCGGAACGCCACCGGGACGTTGTACGTGGCATTCGCGCCCTCCAGCTTGTTCAGGAACCACAGCCGGTTCTGCGCCGGTGACAGAGGGATCCGCGTCGGACGCTCCGTCGCCGTCAACGCGGACCTGGCCGAACCCGCCTCCGCGATCTGGGCGGTGAGCGTGGCGATGGTGGGGGTTTCGAAGAGGGCGGGTACCGGGAGTTCGACGTTCAGGGTGGTTCGTATGCGGCTGACCAGGCGGGAGGCGAGGAGGGAGTGTCCGCCCAGTGCGAAGAAGCTGTCGTCGATGCCCACCGCGGGCACGCCCAAGACCTCGGCGAACAGTCCGCAGAGGATCTCTTCGCGGGGGTTCCGCGGGCCGCGCCCGGTTCCGGCGGTGGGCAGGTCGGGGGCGGGCAGGGCGCGGTGGTCGACCTTGCCGTTGGTGGTCAGCGGGAGGCGGTCGAGCACCACGAACGCGGAGGGGACCATGTACTCCGGCAGCAGACCGGCCGCGTGCGCACGCAGGGTCTCGACGTCCACCTCGTCGCTGCGGCTCGGATCGGCGACCACGTAGCCCACCAGACGTTTGTCGCCCGGCTGGTCCTCGCGAGCTATGACCGCGACTTGCGCCAGCCCGGGGAAGCGGCTCAACACGGCTTCGATCTCACCGAGTTCGATGCGGTAGCCGCGGATCTTGACCTGGTCGTCGGCCCGGCCGACGAACTGAAGGAGGCCTTCGCCGGACCAGCGGGCCAGGTCTCCGGTGCGGTACATGCGGCTGCCGGCCGGGCCGAAGGGGTCGGCCACGAACCGCTCCGCCGTCAGATCAGGGCGCCCGAAGTACCCCCGGGCCAACCCCGCACCGGCCAGGTACAGTTCCCCGGTCACTCCTGCCGGCGCCAGCGCCAGCGTCTCGTCGAGGATGTAGGCGTGCATGCCGTCCAGTGGGCGTCCGACGGGTATCGGTGCGGGCACGGCATCGTTCGCGGTCCAGGGGGCCTGGGTGGCGAACAGGGTGGTCTCGGTGGGGCCGTAGGCGCAGCGCACGATGGTGTCCGGGCAGTGTTCCAGTACCCGGCGTACCGCGGTGGGGGAGATGAGGTCGCCGCCGGTGATCACTTCGCGGACGTTGGCGAAGCAGCCGGGGTCTTCTTCGGCCATCAGTCGGAACAGGCCTGCGGTGATGTCCAGGCCGGTGATCTCCTCCTCGGTGATCAGCCGTGCCAGGTCGGCGACTCCGAGGTCGCCGTCGGGGGTGATGACGGTGCGTCCGCCGTGCAGCAGCGGTACCCAGAAGGCGTAGGTCGAGGGGTCGAAGGCGTATGAGGCGAGCAGCAGGACCCGTTCGTGGGCGCCTGCCCCGAACATGTTGTCCGCGACGAGGTCGAGGATGTCGCGGTGGGTGACGGCTACGCCCTTGGGACGCCCGGTCGAGCCGGATGTGTACATCACGTAGGCGAGTTGCTCGGGCCGGCTCTCCACGCCCGGGTCACCGACCGGGAACCCGGCCAGTTCCTCGCCCGCGTCAACGACCACCAGGGCAGCGCCACTGGGCAGGCCGCGGGCACGCATGGCCCGGTCGGTGAGCAGTACCGGTGCGGCTGTCTCGTCGACGATCCACTGCATCCGCTCCAGCGGATACCCACTGTGCAACGGCAGGTAGAACGCCCCCGCCTTCAACACCGCCAGCAGCGCGACCACCAGATCGACCGAGCGCTCCATCAGCACCGCGACCGGCGCCTCCGGGCCCACCCCCAGGCCCACCAGCCGGTGGGCCAGTTGATTCGACTGCTCGTCCAACTCCCGGTAGGTCAGCTCCCGTCCGGCGCACCGCACCGCCACCGCGCCGGGGGACCGCAGCGCCTGGGCCGCGAAAGCCGCCGGCACCGAACCCGCCGTGACCTCCTCACGGGACTCCGCGCCGGCCGACAACTCCAACAACCGCACGCGCTCGTGCGTCTCGATCACGTCGATCTGACTGATCGTCTGCGCCGGATCGGCGACTACGGATTCCAGAACGCGTACGAGGCGGGTGAACAGACGCTCTACGGTCTCCCGGTCGAACAGCTCCGCGGCGTACGTGACATACGCCCGCACAGGGCCGGGAAGGCCTTGATCGGTGTCCTTCATGAGGAAGTTCAGCGACAGATCGAACTTCGCTGTCTGCTGTTCCCGCACGATCTCCTGGACCGTCAGACCGGGCAGATCAAGGGCGTTGCCGTCGCCGGTCTGAACATTGAGCAGGACCTGGAACAGCGGGTGGCGGGCCAGCGAGCGCTGGGGGTTGACCGCCTCGACCAGCCGCTCGAACGGCACGTCCTGGTGGGAGTACGCGGCCAGGTCGGTCTCCCGGACCTGCTCCAGCAATTCCAGAAACGTCGGATTCCCCGATGTGTCCGTCCGGAGGACCAGGGTGTTGATGAAGAAGCCGACGAGGTCGTCCAGCGCTTCGTCCGCGCGTCCCGCCACCGGGGTTCCGACCGGGATGTCCGTCCCCGCACCCATCTTCGTCAGCGCCACCGCCAGTGCCGCCTGCGCCACCATGAACGTGGTGGCGCCCGTCGAACGTGCCAGATCAGCCATGCCGCGGTGCACTTCTGCGTCCAGCTCGAAGAAGACCGAGTCGCCGCGATAGCTGGCCACCTTCGGCCGGGAGCGGTCGAAGGGCAGCTCGAGCTGGTCCGGGATTCCCTCCAACGCCTGTGTCCAGAAGGCCAGCTGCGCACTCACCAGGGAGTCGGGGTCCTCATCCGAACCGAGGAGGTCACGCTGCCACAACGTGTAGTCCGCGTACTGCACCGGCAACGCCGGCCACGACGGCTCGAGCCCCTCGAGCCGGGCCCGGAACGCGATCTCCAGATCACGACCCAGGGGCCCCATCGAGGCACCGTCACTTGCGATGTGGTGCATGAGCAGCAGCAATACCTGCTCATCGGGATCGACGCCGAACAACGTTGCCCGCAGAGGAATCTCGGCCGACAGGTCAAACACGTACTGACCGGCCTCCCGCAGCACCGCGTCCAACTCGTCCGCACCACACCTGACCCGACGCAGCTTCACGCCGGCGGCCTCCTTGTCCAGGACCACCTGGACCGGGCTCCCGTCCACCTCCTGGAACACCGTCCGCAGGCTTTCGTGCCGTGCGACCACATCGCCCAGAGCCTGCTCCAGCACATCAGCGTTCAGCTCCCCGACGATCCGGAACGCCACGGGAACGTTGTAGGTGGTACTCGTCTCTTCGAGCTTGTCGAGGAACCACAGCCGGTTCTGTGCCGGGGACAGGGGGATCCGCTCCGGACGTGCCATCGCGGTCAAAGCGGGCCTGGCCACCCCTGCTTCCGCGACCCGGTCGGCGAGGGTGGCGACCGTGGGGGCCTCGAACACGTTCCGCACCACCAGTTCGGCCCCCAGGACCGACCGTATGCGGCCGGCGAGGCGGGTGGCGAGGAGCGAGTGGCCCCCGAGTGCGAAGAAGTCGTCGTCGACGCCGACCGTGGGCAGACCCAGGACCTCGGCGAACAGCCCGCACAGGATCTCCTCCCGCGCAGTCCGCGGACCCCGCCCGCCCACCACCTCGTACACCGGCGCGGGCAGAGCCCGCCGATCCAACTTGCCGTTCGTGGTCAACGGCAACCGGTCCAGCGCCACGAACGCCGAGGGAACCATGAACTCCGGCAGCAGCCCGCCCACATGAGCACGCAGGGCGTCGGCGTCCACCCCCTCGCTCCCGGCCTCGGCGACCACATAGGCCACCAGACGTTTGTCACCCGGCCGCTCCTCCCGCACCACGACCGCGACCTCCGCCAGGCCCGGGAAACGGCCCAGCACCGACTCGATCCCGCCCAGCTCGACCCGCAGCCCGCGGATCTTCACCTGGTCGTCGACCCGGCCCACGAACTCCAACTGGCCGTCCGCCCGCCACCGCACCACGTCACCACTGCGGTACACCCGTGCCTCAGGATCGTCCGAGAACGGGTGCTTGATGAACCGCTCCTCGGTGAGCTCCGGGCGATTCCAGTAGCCCCGGGCCAGGCCGGGGCCGCCGACCCACAGTTCGCCGGGAACGCCCGGGGGCACCAGAACACCGTGTTCGTCCATGACGAACACCTCCGTGTTCGCCACCGGCCGGCCGATGGGGATCTGCCCGTTCCGGGGGGTGTTCCGGTCCACCCTGTAGGACGTGGTGAAGACCGTCGTCTCGCTGGGCCCGTACCCATGGATGAGCCGCTCGGGTGCCCATGGCCCGTCCACCAGCGCGTCCACCGCCGGCCGGTCGATCGCTTCGCCGCCGTAGAAGACGGACGTGACTCCGGCGAGGAGGTCGGGGCAGTCCTGCAGGTGCTGGCGCAGGAGCGGGGCCGTCAGCCACATCATGGTCACCTTGTGGCGACGTAGAGAGGCCTTGAGAGTGGCAGCGTCGAGGAGAACCTCCTTGTCCATCACTGCCATGGCAGCTCCGGACGTCAGCGCGGGCCAGCATTCGAAGGTGAAGGCGTCCCAGGAGAAGCTGGAGGGCTGCGCCACGACGTCGCCGGGCCCCAGGCCGGCGAACAGGTCGCTGTCGACGATCCGGCAGAGCGAACGGTGTTCGATCATGACGCCCTTGGGCGTGCCGGTGGAGCCGGAGGTGAAGATCACGTGGGCCAGGCCCTCGGGGCCGACCGGCACACCAGGGTCCGTGTCCGGCCGGGTGGCGATCTCGTGCCAGTCCTGGTCCATCAGCAGTCGCTCGGTGGACGTGTCCCCCAGTCGATCCTGGAGGCGGGCATGGGTGACGACCAGCGGAGCATCGACGTCCTTCACCATGAACTCCAGCTGATGCACCGGGAATTTGTGGTTGAGCGGCACGTAGACGGCGCCTGCCTTCAGTACGCCCAGGACGGCGACGACCGCGTCGAAGCCCCGTTCCACACAGATAGGAACCAGCTGCTCCGGGCGCACCCCCCGGGCGATCAGGTGGTGGGCGAGCTGGTTCGCCCGTGCGTTGAGCTCGCCATAGGTCAGCTCTTCCGCACCGCAGAGCACCGCCGGCGCGTCCGGCGTCCGGGCCGCCTGCTCCTGGACCATCTGGTGCAGGGTGGTGTTGTCGGCGTAGGGCACCGCCGTGTCGTTGCACTCGACGACGAGCTGTCGATGCTCCTCGGGGGAGAGGAGGTCGATGCGGCTCAGAGAGAGGTCCGGGTCCACCGCGACCGCGGCGAGCAGCCTCGTGAAACAAGCCGCGATCCGTTGAGCGGTGTCCGCGGTGAACAGATCGAGCGCATACCCCAGCCGTCCACTGATCCCGTCGGGGACGCCATCCCCCACGTGCTCCTCGAAGAGTTCAAGGGTCAGATCGAACTTGGCGACGTCAGTGTCACCCAGACTCACGTCCGCGGTCAGGTCCGGAAGGTTCAAGGAGACGGACGTGTTGTTCTGCATGGCCAGCAGTACCTGGAAGAGAGGGTTCTGAGCCGTGGAGCGCACCGGGTTGAGCTCGTTCACCAAGAGCTCGAAGGGGACATCCTGGTGAGCGAAAGCCTCCAGGGACACCTCTCGTACCCGAGCCAGCAATTGCTGGAAGGAGGGATCGCCGGTGGTGTCGGTCCGGATCACCAAGGTGTTCACGAAGAAACCGACCAGGTCGCCCATCGCCTCGTCAGTCCGGTTGGCAACGGGAGTACCCACCGGAATGTCGTTCCCCGCACCCAGCCGGGAGAGCAGTGCGGCGAAGGCAGCCTGCACCACCATGAACAGACTGGCCTGATGGGTACGGCTCAGACCGATCAGGCGTCGGTGCACTTCGGCGTCCAGCTCGAAGAGGACCGTGTCGCCGCGATAGCTGGCCACCTTCGGCCGGGAGCGGTCGAAGGGCAGCTCGAGCTGGTCCGGGATTCCCTCCAACGCCTGTGTCCAGAAGGCGAGCTGTTCACTCACCAGGGAGTCGGGGTCCTCATCCGAACCGAGGAGGTCACGCTGCCACAACGTGTAGTCCGCGTACTGCACCGGCAACACCGGCCACGACGGCACCGCCCCTGCGCACCGTGCCGCATAGGCGAGGCCGATATCGCGGGTCATCGGAGCCAGCGACCATCCGTCGGACGCGATGTGATGCGTCAGCAGGAACAGGACATGTTCCGTCTCCGACAGGGCGAACAGTCGGAACCGGACCGGCGGGTCCACCGCCAGATCGAAACGCTCCCCAGCAAGAGCCGAGATCTCCTCGGGCAGGGCAGTCTCGTCGGCCTCCACCAGCTCGAAATCCTGCATCGCCCGAACCGCCGGCACGATCTGCTGGAACGGCACGCCCTGAGCATCCTCGGGAAAGACGGTACGCAGGCTCTCATGCCGGTCCACCACGTCCTCGAGTGCGGCCCGCAGCGCGGCCCGGTCCAGTTGCCCCGAAAGACGCACGACGAGGGGAAGGTTGTAGGTGGCGCTGGCCTCTTCGAGCTTGTCGAGGAACCACAGCCGGTTCTGTGCCGGTGACAGGGGGATCCGCTCCGGACGTGCCATCGCGGTCAACGCGGGCCTGGCCAACCCCGCCTTCGCGACCCGGTCGGCGAGGGTGGCGACCGTGGGGGCCTCGAACACGTTCCGCACCACCAGTTCGGCCCCCAGGACCGACCGTATGCGGCTGGCCAGGCGGGTGGCGAGGAGCGAGTGTCCGCCGAGTGCGAAGAAGTCGTCGTCGATGCCGACCGTGGGCAGGCCCAGGACCTCGGCGAACAGCCCGCACAGGATCTCCTCCCGCGGGTTCCGCGGACCGCGCCCGGCTCCGGCCGACGTCGGCAGGTCGGGGGCGGGCAGAGCCCTCCGGTCCAGTTTGCCGTTGGTGGTCAGCGGGAGCCGGTCGAGCACCATGAACGCGGTGGGGACCATGTACTCCGGCAGCTGACCCGCCACCTGTGCGCGCAGGGTCTCGACGTCCACCCCGTCGCGGCGGCCCGGCTCGGCGACCACGTAGCCCACGAGGCGCTTGTCGCCCGGCTGGTCCTCACGAGCTATGACCGCGACCTGCGAAACTCCCGGAACACGGCCCAATACCGTCTCGATCTCGCCGAGTTCGATGCGAAAGCCGCGGATCTTCACCTGGTCGTCGGCCCGGCCGACGAACTCCAGCACGCCTTCGCCGGAGCAGCGGGCCAGGTCACCGGTCCGGTACATACGGCTGCCCGCCGGGCCGAAGGGGTCGACCACGAACCGCTCCGCCGTCAGGTCCGGACGCCCGAAATAGCCGCGGGCCAACCCCGCACCCGCCAGATACAGTTCCCCGGCCACTCCTGCCGGGACCAGCGACAGGGTCTCATCGAGAACGTAGGCGCGCATGTCGTCCAGCGGGCGCCCGATCGGAAGCGGCGCCGGCAACTCGCCACCGCTCCTCCACGGATGCTGCGTCGCGTACAACGTGGTCTCGGTGGGGCCGTACGCGCTGCGCACGACGATATCCGGGCAGTGCTCCAGCACCCGCCGCACCGCGGTCGGGGAGACCACGTCACCTCCTGTGATCACCTCACGCGCACCCGCGAAGCAGCCCGGATCCTCCTCCGCCATCACCTGGAACAAACCTGCGGAGACGTCCAGGGCGGTGATCGCTTCCTCAGTGATCAGCCGGGCCAGCGTCGCCACACTCAGATCACCTTCAGGGGTGATGACCGTCCGCGCACCGCTCAGCAGCGGCACCCACAAGCCATAGATCGAGGGATCGAACGCATACGGAATGACCATCAGGACCCGCTCGTGCGCGCCCGGCTCGAACATGCTGTCCACGACCAGGTCGAGGATGTCGCGGTGGGTGACCGCCACGCCCTTGGGACGCCCGGTCGAGCCGGATGTGTACATCACGTAGGCGAGTTGCTCGGGCCGGCTCTCCACGCCCGGGTCACCGACCGGCAGCCCGGCCAGGTGCACGTCCTCGTCCACCACGACCACCACGGGAGCGGCAGGCACGCCGCGGGCACGCATGGCCCGGTCGGTGAGCAGTACGGGTGCGGCTGTCTCGTCGACGATCCACTGCATCCGCTCCAGCGGATACCCACTGTGCAACGGCAGGTAGAACGCCCCCGCCTTCATCACCGCGAGCAGCGCCACCACCAGGTCCACCGAACGCTCCATCAGCACCGCAACCGGCGCCTCCGGACCCACCCCCAGCCCCACCAGCCGGTGCGCCAGCTGGTTCGCCCGCTCGTCCAACTCCCGGTACGACAACTCCCGTCCGGCACACCGCACCGCCACCGCGCCGGGGGACCGCAGCGCCTGAGCCGCGAAAGCCGCCGGCACCGATTCGCCGACCAGGGCCGCGTGCGACTCGAACGACGCACCCTCAACAGAATCAACAGCGTCTGCAGCATGCATTGCCAATTACTCTCTCTCGGTGTTGAGATCGCACGAATTCGCAGCTACTCGGCAGTGCGGAGACCCCGGCAGCACAGATCAGCACGGAATGGGACACTGCAATGCCGCGAAGGCGCGCGGCAAGGTGTTACCGACATCGACGCATCCACTGGATGCCTCTGGGCCTTAAATGGAAAGCATGCGGAAAAGTCGGGGCGTCAACTCCCCCTGCCCGTAAAGGCCGTGAACAGCGGACCCGGCCAGGGTGACGCCCCGCTCGACTTCGAAGACCCCGTCGTGGGTCACCCGACTTACTCCGCCGGTCGATCCGGCGTGGCGGCGCCCAGTCGCCGGTCGCGGAATCGCTGGAGAACCCCCACCGCAGGAACCGTGGAGCCGGGCGTGCGGAGACTCGATTCGCGATCGCCGCCGAACCTCGAACAGACCGAGATGTGTGCGTCGTAGGCCGTCGACATCGCTTCGAGCAGCAGCCTGTAGGACTTGTCGACGGCTGGAGCGGGCGACGCGACCAACGGCTTGACCCGGTGAAGCAACTTGAGCAGTATCCGGTGATCGCGCAACTGGAGACCGCTGAATTTGGCATTGATATGCGGCGGCATCATCGCAGGACGTACGGAGTCCGCGTAATGCGTGCGCGTGAAGTCGCCGGCGTACCGGAGCGATGCGCCGGACCCGATCATCAGTGCTGTGGCGTCCTCCAGCAGTCGGCAGGCGCCATCGACGTCATCCGGATCGTCCTTGAGGAATTCCTCGAGGCAGCCGACCGATACGATCAGCGCCTGGATGAGCGCGAAGAACACTTGATGACCGAGACGCCAGCGGATCAGGGGATCGCCCTTCGCGTCGCCGGTTCCCCTGTCCGTGCCCTGCGGGTGAACGCGAGCTGCGATCTCGAACGGCGTGCCGGCCACTCCGATACGCCACAACATGTGGAAACTGGTCCAGAAAGCCTCACGCAAGTCGGCTCGTTCACCGCTGCTGAGGCTTATCCCGGCCGACAGGGCATCGTTGAGCTGGCTGCGGAGGGCTTCGAGCATCGTGTAGGCGAACGTCTCGACCGGGTTCCCGGTGACCCTGATCGCGCCGAAGAACAGGTCGTGTTCCTCGTAGAGGTCCTCCGGCAGGGCCTTTCGCTCCGCGTCGGTGTACGTGGTGGCAGCGGCCGGCGAGGCCAGGCAGGCCAGGGCCGCATCGGCCGCGGCCAGTGCGCGCCGGTCGGAGTCCTGTGGCGTTATGTCGATGACGGTCCGCAAGGCGTCCGCAGTGCGCTGGTTCATCATGCCCGTGATGGCGCCTCTTGACGCGGGGAGCTGCTCCGCCTTCAACAGGTGGAGGGGTGGGACATCCGCATAATGAGCCTGTATTTCAACCTCAATCACTTCGCGAACTCCTTCGAGTCGAACTGAATATGGGTGATCCGGCATGCCTGGAAAGGAAGCCCACTACGCGGCAGTGGTCCGGCTGGGAACGAGGGAGACCGGTAGGCTGCTGTATCCGCGAAGGAACGTCGAGTAGAGCGCCTTGGGATCACCCGCGAGCTCGATCCGGTCCACCTGGCTGATGAGGGTCTTCAGCACGGCAGTGATTTCGGCTCGCCCGAGGTACGACCCGAAGCAGAAGTGAGGCCCGAAACCGAATCCCAGGTGCTTGTTGGGAGTCCTTGCCAGGTCAAAACTGTGTGGGTCCGAGAAGACGCTTTCGTCGCGGTTCGCGGAAGTGATCCAGAGGATGACGTGGTCACCTTCGCGGATCGTCCGGCCGCCGATGGTGACGTCGGCCGTCGCGGTACGACCGATGTGCATCGCCGGCGTCGTCCAGCGCACGATCTCCTCGACCGCGCCGGCTGTCGAAACGCGGCCCTCCTTCAACGCCAGCCACTGATCGGGGTGCTGGGCGAAAGCGAGCAGGGCGCCGACCATGGCCAGGCGACTGGTGTGGTCTCCCGCGAGGATGAACCCGTAGCAGTTGACGACCACTTCGTCATCGCTCATCGGCTCACCGTTGATCCGGCAGGTGGCCATGGCGCTGATCAAGTCGTCCTGCGGGTCCTCGCGGCGGGTCTCGATGATCTCCTGGGAGTAGATGAGGAGTTCGTTGCGGGAGAGCCAGACGTCCTCTTCGGTCTGCCCCTCGTCGTCCGCGCTGACCGCATCCCGACTCAGGTCGAGCACGTACTTGTGATCCGTCGACGGAAAGCCCAGCAGATCGCAGATCGTCCCCATGGGGACCACTTCCGCGACTTCCTTGGCGAAGTCGAAGGTCCCGGTACCGACGGCGTGGCCGAGGATGTCGTCGACCCGCTGCTGCAGTTTGTCCGTCACCCCTTTGCGGATCCGGGGACTGAACGCCTTCAGCAGGATCGTCCGCATGGCGTTGTGGCGCGGCGCGTCGGTAAGCGCCAGGATCTTGCCGGCCGCCGGATCCCCTCCGGGCTTGTGCAGCGAAGACATCATGTTCCCGGGCTGCGAGCTGAATCGCTCGTCGTCCTGCAGAACGGCCATGACGTCCGCGTGACGGGATACCACCCAGAACGCGGACCCTCGGTCCGTGGCCGGGTGCCGATATACGGGCTGCTCGGCCCGAACGCGCCGCCAGAAGTCATCCATGTCGGTGTGCAGGAAGGTGGTCGGGTCCGTGAGGTCCACCCTGTTGAGATCGTCGGCGATTATGCCTTTGTTCGGCATGGAAATCTCCTGGCCTTCGGAATAGGTGACTACTGCTTGGATATTTCCTTGCCGGATAGATCGGCAATCAGCATCGCCAGTCGATCCAGTCCCGCTTCGATCTCGTCCGGCGACACCACGCTCAACGACAGGCGTAGCTGATTCTCGCCGCCACGGCCGTCGTAGAAATGGCTCATGGGTGTCCACAGGACGCCGTACTTACTGGCCCCGTATTCCAGTGCGGTGTCGTCGGCAACGAACGGAACGGTGACTACCACGAAAAATCCACCGCCGGGCGTATTCCATGAGACCTGGTGATTTCCGCCCCGGGGGAACCGTCGGCCCATCCCCTCCAGCAGCAGCCGCAGATTTCTGCTGTAGAGCTGTATTTCTCTGGCATTCGCCTTGACCAGACTGCAGTCATGCTCCAGCAGCTTGCCTCCCGCAATGGCCTGGGCCAGGGGTGAGGTGTTGACGGTGAGCATGCTTTTGATCTTGGACAGCTCGTCCGCGAACAGCGTGGAGCCTCCATCCGCACCAGCCACGCGCTGATCCGCGACCACAAAGCCGACCCTGGCACCGGGAAAGCAGGTCTTGGCGAGCGAGCCGAGGTAGATGACCCGCCGCGAAGTGTCGAGGGCCTTGAGCGTGGGCAAGCGCTGACCGTCTCCGGCCTGGAACAAACCGTACGGATTGTCTTCGAGAATCAGCAGATCGTGCTCCGCCGCGATGGCGAGCAATCTCTGCCTGGCCTCCAGGCCGAGGCTCGCGCCGGAGGGATTGGCGAAGTCCGGGACAAGATAGAAGGCCCGTGGCCGCTTGCCCGCGGCGCGAGCCGCCTCGATCTGCTCGACCAAGTGGTCGAGGTCAACGCCGTCCTCGTTCTCCCGCACCGGCCAGAGGGGCATGTCCACGAGCCTCGCGGCACCCGCCAGTCCGACGTAGCCCGGCGAAACCGTCAGCACGACGTCCCGCTCGTCCACGCGAAGCGCGCGGAGCACCAGGAACATCGCCTCCTGGCAGCCGACCGTGACGACGATCGACTCCGGGTCGACGTCGATGCCCTCGTCACAGCCGAGATTCCGGGCGAGCAACTCGTGGATGATGCCCTTGGTCCGACCGTACTGAAAGAGAGTTCGGCGTACGAGTTCTGCGTCCGCACCCGTCTCGGCCGTCAGGTAGTCGCAGAAGATCCGCAGATATCGAGGAAGATCGTCGACGTCGAAGAAATCTTCACTGGGCCGGCCGGCGGCGAGCGAAATGGCCTCCGGGAAGCGGCCGGCCACCTCGTTCAAGAAGTTCATGGATGCGAGCGCCGGATCCCGGAGGGCTGCATGAAGTCGATCCGTGCTCAGGTCGGCGGGCAGGAGTTCCACTCCACTGTCGTTCATACAACCTCGCTTGCCTAAGAGGGACGGCGATTCCGCGATTACTTCGAGGCGCCTTGGGGTGTTGTCGTGGTGGCGGTTTCGTCCGCGGCTTCTGTCGTGGTGGTTTCGTCTGTCATTCCTGTGGGGGTGGCTTCGTGTGTTGCTTCTTGGATGGAGCGGTTGCTGAGTGCGGGGAGGCTGAGGAGGGCGACGAGGACCATGAGGAGGCCGCCGAGGATGAAGGGGGTGCGCAGGCTGATGGCGCCGGCGAGGTAGCCGCCGAGGATGCCGCCGAAGGGGGCGCCCATGAGGGAGATGAGGCGGCTTGCGGACAGGACGCGGCCGCGGATTTCGGCGGGGGCGAGGCGTTGTCGTAGGGCGCCGACGATGACGATCTGGACGCTCATGGAGAAGCCGATGGTGGCCATCATGGCGCCGGCGATCCAGGGGTTGTGGGTGAG
>NZ_JBIWLU010000015.1:0-235178 GCF_044766365.1 Streptomyces sp. NPDC102279
GCGGAGGCGAACGCCCCGTTGTTGTTGGGGTTGTTGGGGATCTGGTACGGCAACTTCCATGACGCGCAGTCGCATGCGGTGCTGCCGTACTCGCACTATCTGTCGCGGTTCACGGCGTATCTGCAGCAGTTGGACATGGAGTCGAACGGCAAGTCGGTGGACCGTGAGGGCCGGCCGGTGGAGTGGCAGACGGGTCCGGTGGTGTGGGGAACGCCGGGTACGAACGGGCAGCACGCGTACTACCAGTTGATCCATCAGGGGACGAAGCTGATCCCGGCGGACTTCATCGGGTTCGCGAACCCGGTGGGTGAGCTGAGTGAGACGCTCAAGGCGCAGCACGACCTGCTGATGGCGAACTTCTTCGCGCAGACGCAGGCGCTGGCGTTCGGCAAGACTCCCGATGAGGTCCGTGCGGAGGGGGTGCCGGAGGAGCTGGTCGCGCACAAGACGTTCCGCGGCGACCACCCCACCACCACGATCCTCGCGGCGGAGCTGACACCGTCCGTGCTCGGCCAGTTGATCGCCCTGTACGAGCACAAGGTGTTCGTCCAGGGCGCCGTCTGGAACATCGACTCCTTCGACCAGTGGGGCGTCGAACTCGGCAAGGTCCTCGCCAAGCGCATCGAACCCGCCCTCGCCGACGGCACGGACGTGCCCGGCCTCGACCCCTCCACCACCGCCCTCGTGGCCACCTACCGCTCTCTCGGGAAGAAGTGAACTGATATGCAGCTCGGACTCATCGGTCTCGGCAAGATGGGCGGCAACATGCGGGAGCGGATACGCCTCGCCGGCCACACCGTCGTCGGCTACGACCGCAACCCGGACCTCGCCGACGTCAACAGCCTCACCGAGCTCGTGAGCAAACTCGAAGGCCCGCGTGTGGTCTGGGTGATGGTGCCGGCCGGCGCCCCCACCCAGACCGTCATCGACGAGCTCGGCGATCTGCTGGAGCCCGGCGACACGGTCGTGGACGGCGGCAACTCCCGCTGGACCGACGACGAGAAGCACGCCGAGGAGCTGGCGGCCAAGGGCATCGGCTTCGTCGACGCCGGTGTCTCCGGCGGCGTGTGGGGCCTCAAGAACGGCTACGCGCTCATGGTCGGCGGCGACGCCGAGAACATAGCCAAGGTGCAGCCGGTCTTCGACGCGCTCAAGCCCGAGGGCGACTTCGGCTTCGTGCACGCCGGCAAGGTCGGCGCCGGTCACTTCTCCAAGATGGTCCACAACGGCATCGAGTACGCCATGATGCAGGCGTACGCCGAGGGCTGGGAGCTGCTGGAGAAGGTCGACTCCGTCACCGACGTCCGCGAGGTCTTCCGCTCCTGGCAGGAGGGCACCGTCATCCGCTCCTGGCTGCTCGACCTCGCGGTCAACGCCCTGGACGGCGACGAGCACCTGGACAAGCTGCGCGGCCACGCCGACGACTCCGGCGAGGGCCGCTGGACCGTCGAGGCGGCCATCGACAACGCCGTCCCGCTGCCCGCCATCACGGCCTCCCTGTTCGCGCGCTTCGCGTCCCGCCAGGACGACTCGCCGCAGATGAAGATGATCGCGGCCCTGCGCAACCAGTTCGGCGGCCACGCCGTCGAGTCGGCCAAGTAGCCCCGGCCATGGGCGACCTCGTCCTGGTCCGCCACGGCGAGACCGAGTGGAGCCTGACGGGACAGCACACCAGCTGGACCGACCTGCCGCTCACCCGGCACGGCGAGGAACAGGCCAAGTCCCTGGCCCCGTTCTTCGCCGGGCGCTCCTTCGCCCGGGTCCTCACCAGCCCGCTCGGCCGCGCGGTCCTCACGGCCGGGCTCGCGGGCCTGTCCGACGCGCGGATCGAACCCGATCTGCACGAGTGGGACTACGGCGGCTACGAGGGCATCACCACGCGCGCCATCCACCGGGAGCGGCCCGACTGGGTGCTGTGGACCGACGGGGTACCGCCGGGTCCCGACGGCCATCCCGGTGAGTCCCCGCACGAGGTCGGCGCGCGCGCCGACCGGGTGCTGGCCCGGGTGGACGCCGCGCTGCGCGAGGAGGCCGGTGATGTGGTGCTCGTGGCGCACGCGCACTTCCTGCGGGTCCTGACAGCCCGCCGGCTCGGCCTTCCGGCCGGGTCGGGGCGGCTGTTCCAGCTCGCGACCGGCACCGTCAGCCGGCTCTCCACCGAGCACGGCGATCCGGTGATCGCGACGTGGAACGAGCCGGGATCCTCGGTCTCGGTCCCTTAGTCCCCGCGGTGCCACAGCCCCCTTTCCCGACGCGGCCCCGGCCGGTACGTCCCTGGACGTACCGGCCGGGGCCGCGTCCGTGTCGGGCGGCGTGTGCGGCGAGCGACCCGTTCAGCGCGCCTCTCCGCGGGCGGAACGTCTTCCCCACCTCACGAACTCCTTCTCCGCGTCGCCGGTGGCGGACCACGGCGTCCGGGTGGCGCGCCGCCCGATGATCCGGAACGTGTCGGCGGCGATGTCCGCGGTGTCCGCCGTGTCTGCGTAACAGGCCGCGTGGGCGAGGTAGTTGAGGTCGCGCAGCTCCACCGGCGCCGGCGGAGTCTCCGGGCGTACGCCGATCCAGCGCTGCCAGGTGCGCCGTACGTCGTTGACCGCGGCGTCGTGACTCCAGTGCTGGCCCTTGCCGACGACGGCGTCCCGTTGCCGTCCGGCCGCGTCGAGGACGCAGCGGTACTCCTCGACACGGGCGTACTGCACCAGCACGGGCAGCGCGCAGCCGGCCGGCGCGACCCCCGCGGCGTCCCGCGCGAAGTCGTACATCAGGCCGTGGGTGCCGTGCCAGCGCGAGGAGTAGTAGTGCAGGATCTGCAGGTGCCCTTCCATGCTGTACGGGTCGCGGCCGTGCAACTCGTCCCACCAGCGGCCGAGTTCCCTGCGGCGTACGCCGGAGGGGTAGAGCCGCGCGACCGAGATGAGGAAGATCCACGGCGTGGGGTCCTCCGGGTGGGCCTCGGCGGCGCGCAGGCAGGCCAGCACCGCTTTGTCGACGCGCTGCGGATCGATGGGAACCCCGCGGCCCGCCGCGATGGCCAGGTTGAAGGCCCGGGTCACGTCGGTCGCGGCCCGCAGGACCATGGCATCGGCGCTGTGCGGTTCGGCGGCGAGCCAGGACTCGGCCGTCGAGTTGCCCGCGCAGGCCGGGGCGAGCAGCCGGACGCGGTGGCTGCGCGCGGCCCAGTCGGCGCCGGTGGCGCGCAGGAGTTCGCGCAGCCCCTGCCAGCGTCCGATGACGATGTCCTGGCGCGCCGAGGTGAGGGGCGCGTCGCCGCAGTCGGGGTCGAAATCGGGTGTGAAGCGGTCTCCCGCCATCGGAAGCCCCCTCAGAAGTCGGTGGGCAGACCCTCGTGGCCGCGGGTCCCGGCGGCGACCGCCGCTCCGGTGCGATCGTCGGGGATGTACTCGGCCTCGACGACGTGGGTGGCGTCCAGCCTCGCGGGCCGGTAGTAGTCGCTGCCCTGCCTCCAGTACCAGAGCATGGGGACCAGGCCGGCGGCGATGCCTCCGATGCCGATCGCGATGGACGGGGCGCTGAGGTCGCCGAGCGACTCGACGAACACCCAGAACATGAACGCGGCGCCGGTGAGGGGCCAGAGGCCGCCGAAGAGGAAGTTGGCCGGGGACTTCAGCAGCATCTTGCGGTAGGCGACGACGACGGCGAGGCCGGCCAGGCCGTAGTAGACGGCGATCTGCAGACCGATGGCGGCGATGGCGTCGGCGAGGATGTCGCCGACCGAGCCGAGGGCGTTGGAGGTCACGAACATCGCGAGGGCGACGGCGCCGACGACGACGATCGCCACCCACGGGGTGTTCCAGCGACGGTGCACCCGGCCGAGCGCGCTCGGCATCGTCCGGTCGCGGCCCATCGCGAACAGCGAGCGGGTGACCTGGATGAGGGTGGTCTCCAGGGTGGCGATGGTGGAGAGCATCACGGCCACCACGATGAGTTTCCCGCCCCAGCCGGGCCAGATCTCCTCGCCGAGGGCGCCGAGCACGTTGGCGCCGTTGTCCTTGATCTGCCGGTCGGTGAGAATGATGTTCACGGTGATGGTGAAGACCTCGAAGAGCAGGAAGACGATGCCGACGCCGATCAGTCCGGCGAGTCCGGTCGTTCGGCGGCTGTCCTTCGTCTCCTCGCTGAGGTTGCTGGTGACGTCCCAGCCCCAGTAGTAGAAGGCGGCGATGAGGGCGCCGGACGCGAAGCCGCTCACGCCGTCGAACTGACCGAGGCCGAGCCAGGACCACGAGAAGGCGCGGGCGTTGTCGTCGTGCAGCAGGGCGCCCACGGCGAAGAGGGCGAGAACGGCCAGTTCCACGCCGGACATGATCAGTTGGGCGCGCACGGTGAGCCGGGCGCCGCCGAGGACGACGAGCAGCATGACGAGGAACCAGGCCGCGCCGACGACGGTGGCGAGGGCGGTGTCGCCGGCGAGTTCCGTGTCGACGAGGGCGAGGGTCATCGAGCCGGCGGGCAGCGAGCCCGCGACCATGAAGATGGTGGCGGAGACGACCAGGGCCCAGCCGCTGATGAAGCCGAGGAAGGGGTGCAGGGTGCGGCCGACCCACGAGTAGCTGGCACCGGCGTTGACGTCGATCCGGCCGAGGTAGCTGAAGGCCAGGGCGATGCCCAGCATGGGTATCGCGCAGTAGAGGAGCGCGGCGGGACCGGCGAGGCCGACCGCGCCGAGGAGGACGGCGGTGGTGGCGGCGAGCGAGTAGGCGGGAGCGCTGCCCGCCACCGCCATCACGATCGTGTCGAAGGTGCCGAGGGCGTTGGCCTGAAGCCCTCTTCCCCTGTTCTTGCTCATGATCGTGCTGCTTTCCGTGCTGCACGACGCGCCGACGGGCACGCCGGGCAGCGCCGTGCGAGTGGGGGGTGTGAAGGCCGATGCCGCACCAGCGCCGTCATCGGGCAGAGGGTCACGCCGCGGATGCGGAGGGTCGCTCCGCGGGTGCTGCGATGATAGCGGTGACTGTTGCCCTTTCAACGTCAACCGGTCGGTAATTCATGGCTTCTGACGAGCCGTGCCCGGGGTGGTGAACGCCCCCGGAGGTGGCCGAGAGTCCGTTCGCGGACCGGCTCGTGGATCGCCCCGCTTCACTCCCGTACGTCCCTCCCGGGTTCGCGATCACACCGTTGACAGCTCCCGCGAAGCCTGTGACCCTTCATGCTCGAAGTTGCGCGGAATCACGACTGTTCAAGCATGAGCAAGCATCGGCCTCCTGAGGCCGGTGCAGCACCTGGTTCGAATCCGTCGAGTGGAGATACGTACCGTGCGAAGACTCCGACACCGTTCCTGGGCCGTGGCGGGACTGGCCACCGCCCTGGCCGTCACCCTCCTCAACGCCCCCGCGGGACCGGCGCTCGCGGCGACCCCGGCGAATGCCGTCCTCGACGCCACCCACCAGAGCGTCACCTGGCAGAGTCCCGTCTACCCGAAGGGCACCTCCGGCGGCACCGAGAGTTGTCCTGCGGCCGCCGAGGACCCCGACAGCGAGGTCTGCGACCGTTTCGACGTGAACGTCGAGGTACCCGAGGGGTATTGGGCGGACAACCCCGAGGGCGGGGTGCCGATCTCCATCGAGTGGCAGCACCCCACCGACGACTTCGACCTGTACGTGTACGACGACACGGGCAAGGAGGTCGCCTCCAGCGCGGGCACCGCCGACCCCGAGGCCACCCTGATCCCGAACGCGTCGGGGACCTACCACGTGCTGGTCGTGCCGTACGACGTGCACGACAACGCGTACACCGGGAAGGTCTATCTGCCGCGGACCGCGGACGCGGGCGACCTGACCTCCTTCAGCGGCGACCACGGCGGCTACACCGTCGCGGCCGGTGATCTTAAGGCCCGGGCCGACTTCCTGGCGGATGGCCAACTCCGCCTGCAGGCCGATCCGTCCGGCACGTTCAGTGACCCCGCCGACAGCGCGATCGTCCGCCGCCGGCCCGCCCGGCAGACCCGCACGTCGTCGTTCGACGCGGGCGCGTACTACGGCATCCGGTCCCCCGACGCCGTCCTGCGCGTGTACAAGAAGCCGCTGCGCTTCGGCCTCTACAAGCCCGACAACCGCACCCGGATCTGGCAGGAGGACAAGCCGCTGCGCTGGTCCACCAGTGGGATGCGGCAGAGCCTGGCCCGCGGTACGGGCGAGCAGTTCTTCGGCGGCGGCGAACAGAACGGCTCCTTCGCACACCGCGACCAGACCATGTACGTGGCGAACAACTTCAACTGGAACGAGGGCGGTTACAACAACTCACAGCCCTTCTACCTGTCCAGCGCGGGGTACGGCGTCTTCCGCAACACCTTCGCGCCGGGGGTGTACGACTTCGGATCGCCGGTACGCACCGGACAGCAGGAACGGCGCCTGGACGCCTACTACTTCCTCGGGGACGCCAAGAAGGTCATCGGCAAGTACACCGCGCTGGTGGGCAAGCCGTTCATGCCACCCGTCTACGGCCTCGAACCCGGCGACTCCGACTGCTATCTGCACAACGCCAACCGCGGTGAGCGGCACACCCTCGACGCCCTGAAGGTCGCCGACGGCTACACCGCGCACGACATGCCGCTCGGCTGGATGCTCGTCAACGACGGGTACGGCTGCGGCTACGAGAACCTCGACCAGACCGCGAAGGGCCTGGGCGACCACAACGCCCATCTGGGACTGTGGACCCAGGACGGCATCGACAAGCTCGCCGACCAGGTGAAGGCGGGCCAGCGGGTGGCGAAACTCGACGTGGCCTGGGTCGGCAACGGGTACAGATTCGCGCTCGACGCGTGCGACCGGGCGAAGGCCGGGATCGAGGACAACAGCGACGCCCGCGGCTTCGTCTGGCTGCCGGTGTCCTGGGCGGGCGCCCAGCGCTGCGGCGTCCTGTGGAGCGGCGACCAGAAGCTGTCCTGGGACTACATCCGCTGGCAGATCCCCACCTACGCCGGGGCCACCCTGTCGGGTATCGCGTACAACACCGGTGACGTGGGCTCGATCTACGGCCACGACCCGAAGATGTACGCGCGGGACCTCCAGTGGAAGGCGTTCCTGCCGGCCGTCATGACCATGGACGGCTGGGCCTCGGACATCACCACCGGCAAGCCCGCCGACCAGCAACCCTGGCTGGACGGGGAGCCGTACACCTCGGTCAACCGCAAGTACCTCCAGCTGAAGGAACGCCTGCTCCCCTACATGTACACGCTGTCCGCCGAGGCGGCGACGTCGGGCGTCGGTGCCGTACGCCCGCTCTGGCTGGAGTACCCGGACGACCCGAAGACCCTCGGGGCCGACGCCAAGTACGAGTTCCTCGCGGGCTCCGACTTCCTGGTCGCGCCCGTCTACAAGGACTCCGACACCCGGGACGGCATCTATCTGCCCAAGGGCACCTGGACGGACTACTGGACGGGCCGCACCTACGAGGGCCCGACCACCGTCGACGGCTACCACGCGCCGCTCGACACCCTGCCCCTCTTCGTGAAGGGCGGCTCGATCGTCCCCATGTGGCCCAAGGGCACGACGAGTTGGAAGACCCGTGACCGGCACGAACTGGACTGGGACCTGTACCCGAAGGGTGACAGCGGCTACACGCTGTACGAGGACGACGGCGTGACCCGGCACTTCACCGAGGGCGCCTCGGCGACCCAGCACGTCGCAGTGAGCGCCGGACGGACCGTGACGACCGTCGACGTCGGTGCGAGCAAGGGGAGTTACCAGGACAAGCCCGCCTCCCGCGCGTACCGCTTCACCGTGCACGGCGAGTCGGCGCCCCGGCAGGTGCTCGTCGGCGGACGTCCCTTGCCGCGCACGTCGTGGTCGCACGACAGCGGCACCGGGGTGACCACGCTGAGCACACCCCCTCTGCCGCTGGACCGGGGGTTCACCCTGCGTCTGGTCCGGTAGGCAGGCGTGTCAGCGCCCCGGTCGTCCCGCCGCGTGCTGCGCGGCGAGACGCACCGGGGCGTTCTGCGCTCCGTAGCCGCGGTATCCGCCGTCGCGCTGCACGAGTTCGAAGAAGACGCGGCCGATCGTCTCCGTGTAGCAGTGCCTGAACTCCCCATGGGCGTCACGGTCGTAGAGGATGCCGAGTTCGCGCAGGACGGCCAGCTCCTCCGCGTCGAGGTCGTGACGTGCGGCCAGGTCGTCGTGGTAGTTGGCGGGGATGGGCAGCAGTCGGCCGCCGGCCGCGCGGAAGCGGCGGGCGGCTTCGGCCACGTCGTCGGTGGCGAGGGCGATGTGCTGGACGCGGGCTCCGTCGTCCGTGGGGGCGGGGCCGACACCGAGGGCGATCCGGACGCTCCCGTCGGCGTTGGTGACGGCGCGGCTGCGGTGCAGTCCGTAGGGGTCGGCGACGTCCACGCTCTCCTGGCCGGTCAGGCCGAGCACACCGCGATGGAAGAGGGCGGCCTCGTCGAACTGGTGCCAGGGCTGGGTGAGCGCGAGGTGGTCGATCCGGCTCACGGAGCCCCGGCCGGCCGGGGGCACGGCCGATCCGCCGGCGTCGAGCGGCTCGAAGTCGTGCGTCCACCCGCGGAGTTCGGGATCATCGGAGACCGCTCGCCGGCCGGACGGGGCCGGGGAGCCGGCGGGGGCGCAGAAGAAGACCTCCGTGCCGTCGGGCGCGGCGACGGCTTCGAGTGGGGCGTCGCCGAGTGTCCGGCGGCGCGGCAGCACGGGCGCGAGGAGTGCCTCGGCGCGACGGGCCGCGGCGGCCGGGTCGGGCGACTCCAGGCCGATCGCGGCGAGGGACGTGCCGTCACGCGAGGCGGCCGGACCGGTGTTGACCAGGACGCGGGCCCCGCCCTGCTGCCAGAGGTCCACCGGCTTGCCGCGGTGGCGGGCGGTGCGGGTGAAACCGAGCGCGCCGAGGAGACCGGCGACGGGGACGACATCGGGCGTGACGAGTTCGGCGAAGGCGATACCGCTCGGCACGACGGGTGCGGGCGGCGCGGCGAGATCCACGCCGGCAGGCAGGGCCGGCCGCACCTGTTCCTGGAGGACGAGGAGGGAGCGGCGGGCGTCGACGGCGGTCGGCCCCGCCGCGGCCTGCCGGAACACGTCGTTGAAGACCTCCAGCGACAACGGGCCCCGGTAGCCGGCGCGCAGCACATGCGTCAGAAGACCGGAGAGGTCGAAGCCGCCCTGCCCGGGGAAGCAGCGGTAGTGGCGGCTCCACTGGAGGACGTCCATCGCCATCAGCGGGGCGTCGGCCAGCTGCAGGAAGAAGATCCGGTCCCCGGGGATGGCCTCGATCCCCACAGGGTCGGAGCCGCGCGCCAGGATGTGGAAGCTGTCCAGGCAGGTGCCGAGGGCCGGATGCCCGGCGCTCTCGACGACGCTCCAGGCATGGTCGTACGTGTTCACGTGACGCCCCCAGGCGAGCGCCTCGTACGCCACCCGGATGCCGAAGTCCTCGGCGAGGCAGGCCAGTCGGTGCAGTTGCTCCGCCGCGAGCGCGTCGTCGTCGACGGCGAGGGGCGAGACACTGGAGCAGACCAGCACGGTGTCGGCGCCGAGACGACGCATGAGAGCGAACTTGTGGCGTGCCCGGCGCAGCGAGCGCGCGAACTCCTCCTCGGGGAGGGCCTCGACGTCACGCATCGGCTGGTAGAGGTCGATGGTCAGACCGAGGTCGGCCGTGCGGTCCCGGATCTCCTCGGGAGTGAGAGGGCTCGCGAGCAGGTCGTTCTCGAAGATCTCCACGCCGTCGAAGCCCGCACGGGCCGCGGCGGTGAGCTTCTCGGTCAGGGAACCGCTGAGGGACACCGTGGCGATGGACGTACGCACGCTGCTTCCTTCCGTAGCCGGGGCAGTCGGGGTGGCCGAGGTGACCTGGGGGCCGCCGGGGTCGTCATGGTGGACCCTGTCGTTACACGTTCTCCGTCGCGGGCACCGGGGAGCCCGCCAGTTCGGAGATGTCCGCGAGCATCCGGGCCGGGTCGGGCTCGCGTCCGGTGAAGAGCCGGAAGGCGTCCGCGGCCTGGAAGCCGGCCATGCCGCCTCCGTCGAGGGTCGCGCAGCCGGCCGCGCGGGCGGCACGCACCAGCTCGGTCTCCAGGGGCCGGTAGACCACCTCCGCGACCCACAGCCCGGGGCGCAGCAGCCGCGCCGGGAACGGGAGTCCGGGGTGCGCGGCCATGCCGGTGGGCGTGGCGTGCACGATGCCGTCGGCACGCGCGAGGAGCGGGCCGAGGGCGTCCGGTGCAGCGGCGGCTGCCCGGCCGGCGCCGAAGTGCCGTCGCAGCGCGGCGGCCAGCGCGGCGGCGCGGTCGGGCAGGGCGTCGACCACGGTGACGTGGCCCGCTCCGAGGGTGAGCACCGCGTGGGCGACGGCGGCGCCCGCCCCGCCCGCGCCCAGCTGGACGACCCGCTCCAGGGACACGTCGGGCAGGCCGCGGGCGAAGGACGCGGCGAAGCCGGTGACGTCCGTGTTGTGGCCGGTCGCCCGGCCGTCCTCGAAGACCACGGTGTTGACCGCGCCGAGTGCCGCCGCCTGCGCGGTGAGGTCGTCGAGGTGACCGATGACGAGTTGCTTGCAGGGGTGGGTGATGTTCAGCCCGTCGAAGCCGACGTCGCGTGCGGCGCGTACGAGATCGCCGACCGCCTCCGGGCCGACGCCGAGCGTGTCGATGTCGATCAGCCGGTACAGACAGCGCAGTCCCTGCCGGTCGGCCTCGCGCTCGTGCAGCGCCGGGCTGAGCGACGGACCGATCCCCGAGCCGATCAGGCCGACGAGATACGAGGTCTGGGACACGGCGGGGCCTCCGGGGACGAGGGCGGTTCGACGACGGGCGGAAGAGCCCGCGGCCGGTGACCGGCTGACGGCTGACGGCTGACGGCTGACGGCTGACGGCTGACGGCTGACGGCTGGATTAATGTACGAACTGGTTCGTTAGTTTTATCAAGCCGTTTGCCCGATGGGAAGAGGGGCTGCGGGAGGGGACCGCCCGGGCCCGCCCCACCGCGCCCTGCTTCTAGAATCGCGGGCACCGACCGTCTCGCCCGAAGGAACCCGATGACCAGCGTCGAAGAACCGGCACGACCCGGCGGGCGCATCCGCGACGCCGCCCGCACCAGGGCCGAGATTCTCGACGTGGCGACCCAGGAGTTCTCCCGCGCCGGCTTCGCGGGCGCCCGGGTCGACGAGATCGCCGCCCGCACCAGCACCACGAAACGGATGATCTACTACTACTTCGGCGGCAAGGAGCAGCTCTTCACGGCGGTCCTGGAGCGGGCGTACACGGTCATCCGGCAGGCCGAACAGAAGCTGGACGTCGAGCATCTGGACCCGGTCGCCGCCATCCGCAGGCTCGCCGAGCTGACCTTCGACCACCACGAGGCGCACCCCGACTTCATCCGCCTGGTGAGCATCGAGAACATCCACGAGGCCGAACACATCGTCGCCTCCGACGAGTTGGGCCGCATCGGCTCGCCCGCGCTCGACGTGATCGGCAGAATCCTGGCGACCGGCCGCGCGTCGGGGCTGTTCACGGCCGACGTCGACGCCGTGGACCTGCACGCGATGATCAGCTCCTTCTGCTTCTTCCGGGTCTCCAACCGGCATACGTTCGGCGCCCTGTTCGGCCGCGACCTGGTCGCCCCCGACCAGCGGGACCACTACCGGGCGATGCTCGGCGACATGGTCATCGCCTACCTCACCGCGGACCGCACGGCCGGCTGAACGGACCGCCGAGCGCGGGGAGATCCTTCGGCACGACCCCTTGACACCCGGGAAACGTGGGCGCAACATCCGTAGCCAGTCGCTACTAACTATCCAGTGGGTTAATTAGCCGGAACCGCGGAGGTCGCACGATCCCGCTCCCGGCACGGCCGACCCGTACGCCCCAGGGTCCCGGCACCCTCTCCCCTGGCACCGTCGCACTCCCGTCCCCGGAGTTCCCCGAAGGAGCAGCCGTGTCCGACCCCGCCATCCCGCTCACCGCGCCACCGGGCCAACCGAAGAAGGCCGCGGCCGCCGCCTGGATCGGCAGCGCCCTGGAGTACTACGACTTCTTCATCTACGGCAGCGCCGCTGCCCTGATCTTCCCGAAGGTCTTCTTCGACGAGTCGGACCCGGCCACCGCGACCCTCCTCTCGCTCGCCACCTTCGGGGTCGCCTACGCGGCCCGGCCCGTCGGCGCGCTGTTCCTCGGCCACTTCGGCGACCGCGTCGGACGCAAGAAGATCATGGTCTTCACGCTGATCCTGATGGGGCTCTCGACGTTCCTCATCGGCTGCCTGCCGACGCGTGACCAGGTCGGCGGTCTCGCTCCGGTCCTGCTCGTCCTCTGCCGCGTCCTCCAGGGGATCTCGGCGGCCGGGGAGCAGGCCAGCGCCAACTCGATGACGCTGGAACACGCGCCACCGGGCCGGCGCGGCTTCTTCACGAGCTTCACCCTCAGCGGCACCCAGGGTGGCCAGCTCCTCGCCACCCTCGTCTTCCTGCCGATCGCCGCGCTGCCCGAGGACCAGTTGCTCTCGTGGGGCTGGCGCGTCCCGTTCTGGGCGAGCGTCGCGGTCGCCGTGGTCGGCTACGCCATCCGCCGCACCCTCCAGGAGACCCCGGCCTTCACCCGGCAGGCCGCGACGGAGGGCGTCGTGAAGCTGCCGCTCGGCGTGCTCTTCCGCGACCACTGGGCGGACGTGCTGCGGGTGGTCGCCGGTGCGCTGATCGCGTCGGTCAGCACGATCTTCACCGTATGGGCGCTGGCCTACGGGACCAGCGACGCGGTCGGCCTGTCCCGGACACAGATGCTGTGGGTGGGCGCGCTGGCCAACGTGGTCGCGCTCGGCGCGATTCCCGCCTGGGCCACACTCTCCGATCGCATCGGCCGCCGCCCGGTCTACCTGATCGGCGCCGCCGGCAGCGCCGTCCTGATGTCCGCGTACCTGTGGTCCCTCTCCACCGGCTCGTACGCGCTGGTCATGCTCTTCGGCATCCTCGCGTTCGGCGTCGTCTACAGCGCGGCGAACGGCGTCTGGCCGTCGTTCTACGGCGAGATGTTCTCCACCCGGGTCCGGCTGTCCGGCATGGCCATCGGCACGCAGATCGGCTTCGCGGTCGCCGGGTTCGCCGTCACGTTCGCGGCACAGATCGCGGGACCCGGCGGTGACGACTGGTCGGCGGTGGCCCTGTTCACCGCGGCGCTGTGCGTCCCGCCGGTCATCGCGGTGCTCACCGCCCGCGAGACGCACGAGGTACCCACCGAACTCCTCGGCGAGCCGACGCCGGGCGAGGCGGTACGGCGGACGACGGTGGCCGCCTGACCGGAGACCCGGCCCGCGGTAGCGTTCACCTGCCCTCCACAGCACGGCACTTGATGCAACATCAGGTATTGACCGACGATCAGAGCACCCACGACGCTCTGGTCTGCGGCACCCTTGAGAGGGGCTCCGCGCACCCCGGCCGGGTTCAGGGGCGGCCGGTGTGCGCGGAGCACCCGTCGCGCGTACGCGGAGCGCCGCTCACCCACGATCCGCCGTCCGCCCTGGAGGGTCGGTGATCGGGCGCTGCTACGCCCCTCCCCCGCGTGCCGCGTCGAGCAGAGGGCCCAGTTCGCGGGTCACGGCGGTCAGAGCGCGTACGTCGCGTTCGGCCCGGGCGATGAGGAGCGCGCCCTCCAGGGCGCTGATCATCAAGGTGGCGAGCGGTTCGGCGCGTTCGGCGGGGACACCCGTCCCGACGAGCGCCTCGGCGACCGGACGGGTCCAGCGCCCGAACGCCGCGGCCGCGGCCGCCCTGGTCCCGTCGGCGGACTCGGCACAGTCGACGGTGGCCGCCGCGACGGGGCACCCCGAGACGAAGCCCGTCTCCTGGAGTTCGTCGGTCCACTGCCGCACCATCGCCGCGAACAGCCCGGCGGGCGTCGGCTCCGGCAGGGCGGCGAGGAAGCGGGCGACCCGGTTGCCCGCGTATCGGCCGGCCCAGTCCACGGCCTCGTTGACCACCTGCTCCTTGCCGCCCGGGAAGTAGTGCTGAAGCGAGCCGCGCGGCGCACCCGCGTGTCCGGCCACGTCCCGCATGCCGGTCGCGGTCACCCCGTCGCGCCGGATGAGCTGCGCCGCGCTGAACACCATCCGCTCGCGCGGCCCGCGTTCGGGTCCCGCCATCACCGACCTCCCGTGCCGACCGATCTGCTGCGCCCTCTCCACTATGACAGCTGTCATGAAGCCGTCTACTATGACGACTGTCATAGTCGGCGCGGAGGTGACGACCCGAGGGCGGGACCCGTACTCCGCCCGCCGGAGAGGCGGTTCCTGGTGCACGTCGGTTTCATCGGCCTCGGGGTGATGGGCACACCCATGGCGCTCCATCTGGTCCGGGCGGGCGTCCCCCTCCTCGCCTGGAACCGCACGGCCTCCCGGACCGAGCGCCTGTGCGCCGAGGGGGCCGAGCCGGCGACAGGGCCCGCCGAGGTCTTCGAGCGGGCCGACACGGTGTTGCTGATGCTGGCCGACGAGGGTGCCGTCGACGCGGTCCTCGGCCGCGGCACGGACGGGTTCGCGTCGCGTGTCGCCGGGCGCACCGTGGTCCACATGGGCACGACGTCACCGGAGTACTCGCGTGGCCTCGAAGCCGACATCCGCGCCGCGGGCGGCCGGTACGCCGAGGCCCCCGTCTCGGGCTCGCGTGTTCCGGCCGAGGCCGGGCGGCTGGTGGCGATGCTCGCCGGGGACCCGGTCACGGTCGAGGACGTACGTCCTCTGCTCGCGCCCATGTGCCAGGAGACGTTCGCGTGCGGAGCGGTGCCGAACGCCCTGCTGATGAAGCTGTCGGTGAACCTGTTCCTGATCACCCTGGTGACCGGCCTGACCGAGGCGTTCCACTTCGCCGGCCGACAGGGCCTGGACCCGGGCCTGTTCCTGGACGTCCTGGACGCGGGCCCGATGGCCAGCGGCGTGTCCCGGATGAAGGCGCCGAAACTGCTGGAGGGCGACTTCGCGGTGCAGGCCGCCGTCCAGGACGTCCTGAAGAACAACGAGTTGATCGCGCGGGCGGCCCGGCTCACCGGTCTGGCGTCACCCCTGCTGGACGCCTGTCACGCCCTCTTCGCCGAGACCGTGGCGCTCGGTCACGGGGACCTGGACATGGTCGCGGTGCTGCGGGCGATCGAGCACCGCACGGACGCGGGGCCGGCCCGGGGCGACGCCGTGCGGTCAGCGGGCGGGGATTCCGTAGGCACGCTCCACGTGCAGGCGTAGGACGAGGCGGCGGTCGCGGACCATGGCCGCGCGGTAGTCGTCCCAGTCGGAGTGTTCACCGAGGACGTCACGGTAGACGCGGATCAGTTCCTCGACCGTCTCGTCGTTCGGGTCGGCGGCGACGGGCGTCAGCTCGGCCGTGCCCTCGACCACCGTGTACGCCCAGCGGTCGTCGCTGGTCACGTGGTACGAGGCCCGAGGATCCCGGCGGAGGTTGCGGGTCTTGGCCCGGTCGTCGGTGAGGGAGACGCGGATGACCCCCTCGTCGGGGTAATAGACGTGGCTGACGTTGGACAGCTGGGGCCGGCCGTCCTTCTTGAGGGTGACGAGCACGCCGCCCTTGTACGCGGAGAGCAGTTCGAGCAGGTCGCCCTGCGTCTCGTCCCGTTCTTCTTCGGCAGTCATGTCTGTGGCAACGTCCGGCGCCGGACCTCCCATTCCGCCCACGGGGCCGAACCACCCGCCCAGCCGTTCCACGACCAGGTCCGCGGGAGCGGTAGACAGTGTCTACTCCGTCCTGGTAGACAGTGTCTATGAGCGATCCGGGGACCGGTGGACTGAGAGCGCGCCTGATCGACGTGGGGGTCGACCTGGTGACGACGGAGGGCGCGCAGGCGCTGACCCTGCGGGAGATCGCCCGCAGGGCCGGGGTCTCGCACGGCGCCCCGCGCCGCTACTTCCCGACCCACCTGGAACTGCTGTCCGCCATCGCGCGGCGCGGGTTCACCGATCTCCAGGCGCGGGCCGCGGCGGTGGACGACGGCGACTCGGCCGGCCCGCGGGCCCGGCTCACCGCCCTCGCCACGGTCTATCTGGACTTCGCCCTGTCCCGGCGCGGGATGTACGAGCTGATGTTCCGTCACGACCTGCTGGAGAGCGACCGGCTGGGACTGCGGGAGACGAGCCTGCCGCTCTTCGGGGTGCTGGTCGACCTCGTCAGCCGGGTACGCCCCGAGGCCGACGCCCCGACCGTCGCGGGTGCCCTGTGGGCGAACCTGCACGGCATCGCCCAGCTGTGGGGGTGGGGCAGCCTGCAACTCAGCACCGGCGCGGCCGAGTTCACACCCCTGCTGCGGGCGGCGCTCGACGCGCACCTCGGGCCGGCGGAACGGTGAGCGCGGGCGGCTCCGTGGGCGCCCTGCGCCGTGCGGCGACCGTGGCGGCGCACCGCCGGGTCACGCTGGCGAGCAGCGTCGCCGGTGCCGTGATCGTCGCGCTCGACGGCACGGTCCTCACCGTCGCGCAGCCCACGCTCCAACGCGATCTGGACGCCTCGTTCGCCCGGGTCCAGTGGACCAGCACCGGGTATCTCATCGCGGTGGCCGGCCTGTTGGTGTTCGCGGGACGGCTCGGGGACCGTCACGGCCATCAACGGGTCTTCGCCCTGGGCATTCTGGGCTTCGGCGTGACGTCGGCGGGGATCGGCCTCGCTCCCGCAATCGGCTGGGTCATCGCGCTCCGGGTGGCGCAGGGTGTCTTCGGGGCGCTGCTGCAGCCGGCCACCCTCGGCATGCTGCGGGCCGCGTACCCGCCCGACCGGCTCGGGATGCCCATCGCGCTGCGTACCAGTGCCATCGGCGTCGCCGCGGCCTCCGGACCTCTCCTCGGAGGCGCGCTGGTGAGCCAGTTCGGATGGCGGGCCGTCTTCACGCTCAACGTCCTTCCCGCGCTGGTGCTGGGCGTGCTGGCGCTCACGGTCCGGCCGCCGGCCGCCGCGGAAGCCGACGGGGCGGTGGGCGCGGGTGCGGGCAGAGGTGCGGAGGCGAGGACCGGCCCGGCCGCGTCCGACGCCCTCGACGTGCCGGGCGCCTGCCTTCTGACGGTGACGCTGGTCGCCCTGGTCCACACCCTGGTCGCGATCCCCGACTCCGGCTGGACGGCGACCACCGCGCTCGGACTGACGGTGGTGGCCACCGCCGGCGCTGCGTTCATACGCCGGGAACGGCGTGCCGCGAGCCCGCTGGTGCCCCTCGACCTGCTCGGCTCGGCGACCGTCGCAGCCGCGCTCGGCATCCTCGTCGCCGCGTCCGCCGCCATGTTCGGCACCCTCTTCACCGCCAGCTACTTCCTTCAGCGAACCCTGGATCTCGACCCGCTGGAGACCGGTGTACGGGCCCTGCCCGGCGGCGTGATGATGGTGCTCGGCGCCCCCGTCGCCGCCGTCCTCCTGCGCAGACTCGGCGCTCGCGCGACCACCCTGGCCGGAACGCTCCTCCTCACCGGCGGTGTCCTGCTCCTGGCCCGGCTCGACACGACGTCGACCGCGGTGTCCATCGGCGCGGGCTTCCTGCTGCTGGGCGCCGGTTTCGCCACCGTGATGGTCACCGCGACCGCGGTCGTCGTCCGACAGGCGTCCACGGGATCGGCCGGTGTGGCGGGCGGGTTGCAGCAGACGGCGATGAACATCGGCCCGGTCCTCGGGATCGCCGCGGCGGCCACGCTGCTGACCGTGACACCCGGCTCCATCGGCCTCCCCCTCACCGCGGCGGCGGCGATCTGCACGGCCGGAACACTGCTCGCGCTGCGGCTTCCTGGGCACAAGAACACCGTGAGCACCGCTGACCGGAGCCCGGACGACGCGGCTTCGGCCCGTACGGGACGATGAACGAGACAGGCGCAGCCCGGAGGAGAGCCATGGGACATCTGCGACAGGAAGTCGAACCGAGATCGGTCGGCCTCGACACCAAGGCGCTGGCCCGACTCGACCAGCACTTCACCCACATGGTCGACGACGGCCAGCTGCCCGGCTATCTGGTCTGCGTCTCCCGGCACGGCAGGGTCGCCCACCTCACCGCGTACGGACACCGTGACCGTGAGGCCGGACTCCCGGTGGAGACCGACACGTTGTGGCGGATGTACTCCATGACCAAGCCGGTGACCTCGGTCGCCGCGCTGATGCTGGTCGAAGAGGGACGACTCGGACTCGACGACCGCCTGTCCGACCATCTCCCCGCCTTCTCCGAACTGCGCGTGTACGTCAGCGGTTCGGGATCCGGGACGGTCACCCGGGCGGCCGAACAGCCCGTCCTGATCCGTCACTTGCTCAGCCACACGGCCGGCCTGACCTTCGGCTTCTACCACGCGCACCCCGTCGACGCGCTGTACCGGGACGCCGGAGTGGAGTCCTCGGTGGCACCGGGCGCCGACCTGGCCCGGACGTGCGAGGTGTACGCGGGGCTGCCCCTGCAGTTCGAGCCCGGCACCCGCTGGAACTACTCCGTGGCAACGAACGTCCTCGGCCGCGTCATCGAGGTCGCCTCCGGCCAGGACCTCGACACCTTCCTCCACGAGCGGATCTTCCGGCCGCTGGACATGGCGGACGCCGGCTTCCACGTCTCGCCCGAACAGGCGCCCCGGCTCGCCGAGTTGTACGGGGAGGACGGCGAGGGAGGCATCCGGCCCATCGCCGGGCTGCCGTTGCGCGGCCGGCCCCGCTTCCTCTCCGGCAGCGGCGGGATGGTCGCGAGCGCCCACGACTACCACCGCTTCGCGGAGATGCTCCGCCGGCGCGGCGAACTCGACGGGGTCCGGCTGCTCCGCCCCGGGACCGTGGACATGATGGCGGCCAACCACCTGCCCGGCAACGCCGACCGCCGTACCTTCGGGGCCCCCTTCCACCAGGAGCCGGGCAACGCCGGCCTCGGCTTCGGCCTCGGCGTCTCGGTCGTACTGGACCCGGAACTGACCCGGTCCCCCTCCAGCGAGGGCGCGTTCGGCTGGAGCGGCGTCGCCACCACCACCTTCTGGGTCGACCCCCGCAACGACCTCACGGTGCAGTTCCTGAGCCAGCTCCGGCCCACCGCCTCCCACTCGGTCTACCCCGAACTCAAGCGTCTGGTGCACGAGGCGGTCCAGGGCTGACCAGCCGCCGACGTCAACCGGGCTGCCGAGCGGCCCGGTTGATGCGGTACACGTCCCGCACGCACAGGTTGACCACCGTGGCGGCCACGATCGCACCCGCGCACACGAGGAGGACGTCCCGGTCGGACCAGGTGCCGGCGGCAAGGGCGGCGAGCAGGTAGCCGAGCGGAATCGCGAGGCGCTCGCCGACACTGTTGAGGGATCCGGCCCGACCCAGCTCCTGCTCGGGTACGTACAGTTGGAAGGCGGTCGTCCAGGCGACGATGGCGACGTCCAGGCCGATCCCGGCGAGCAGGGCCGCGACCAGCACGGCGGGCAGGGGCAGCCCGAGTCCCATCGCGGTCAGCGGCAGGAAGAGCAGCGAGCCGGCGCTCACGGCGACGGCGAGCAGCCGGTACGGCTTCCACCACAGGCAGACCAGGGCGCCCGCCAACAGGCCCAACGCGAAGGCCCCTTGCACGAGGCCCCAGGAGCCGGCGCCGGAGTACAACTCCGCCGCGAGGACGGGCCCGAGCATCTGGAAGCCGGCCAGCCAGGCGGCGACCACGATCATTCCGGCCACGGTGTACGTCCACAGCCACGTGCGGGAACGGAATCCGGCCCAGCCGGCACGCAGATCGCTCAGGGCGCTGTGCACGGTGACGGGGGTCTCCAGGCGCAGCCCGTGCAGCAGCAGGGCCGCGATCAGGAACGTGAGGGCGTCCCAGGCCAGTGCCCATCCGGGTCCGCAGAGCGCGACGACGAGGCCGCCCACGACCGGGCCGAGCACCCGTACCGCGTTGCTCGGCAGCCTGACCAGGGCGTTGGCCTGCTGCAGATGTTCGGCCGCGACCAGTTGGTTCACCACGCCCTGACCGGCGGGCACGGTGAACGCCATGGCGACGCCCGAGAGGAATCCGCACGCGGCGATCGAGAGGGTCGAGGCCGCACCGCTCAGTACGACGACGGCGAGGGCGCCTTGGGCGGTCGCCGCGACGACGTTGCCCGCCACCAGGATCCGGCTGCGGGACATCCGGTCCGCGAGGACCCCTCCGGCCAGCAGGAAGGCGACCGTGGGAACGGTGTTCGTGGCGAGCACCAGGCCGAGTGTGCCGGCCCCGCCGCCCTCCCCGATCACCGCGTAGGCGAGGGCGAGCGGCGCCATCGCCGTCCCCGTCGCCGAGATGAGGTTGGCGAGGACGAACCGGCGGAAGGCGGCGCTGCGCAGCGGCGCCGTCCGGGTCGTCGGCGGGCGCGCCGCGGTCTTCATCGTCCTCCCTCACCGCCGACGCCGGGGCATGGCCCGGCTCCGCCGATCGACTCCACGTGCCGGGCGATCATACGAGGTCGGTCCCGGGGCGCGAGGGCGGGTGGCGGGGCACTCGGTCCGCGGTCGCGCCCCGGGGCGGCGCGCCGCCGTCAGCCCCCTTGCTCCGCCTCCCCCGCGGCGTGCACCACCGCCCACGCCGCCGCGGCGTCCTGGATTCCGAGGCCCGTGCTGTTGTGGAAGACGATGTCCTCGGGGTGGGTGCGGCCGGGGTGGCGGCCGGTGAGGACGCCGCCGAGCGGGACCAGGTCGTCGACGCTCAGGCGTCCCTCCCGCAGGGCGTCCACCACGGGTCCGGCGTGTTCGGCCGCCGTCGCCGGATCGTCGACGACGACCACGGTGGCCCGGCCGAGCACCTCCGCGTCGACCTCGCTGCGGACGGGTTCGAAGGAGCCGACACTGACGACCGTGCAGCCGGGGGCCAGCCAGGCGCCCCGGACGACCGGGGTGGCGCTGAGGGTGCAGGCGGCGACCATCGGCAGGCCCGTGACGGCCTCCTCGGCCGAGCCGACCGCCTCGACCGGGACGCCGAGTTCGGCGGTGAGGCGCGCCGCCGCCGCCGCACGACGGCCGGGGTGCGGGCTCCACAGGCGTACGGACCGCAGGTCGCGCACCCGGGCGACGGCCCGCGCGTGGGCGAGGGCCTGGGTTCCGGAGCCGAGGAGGCCCAGTTCCGCGCTGTCGGGGCGGGCCAGGACGTCGAAGGCGACGGCACTGGCCGCGGCGGTGCGCAGGGTCGTCACCGCGGTGCCGTCCATGACGGCGACGACCTGCCCGGTGACCGGGTCGAGCACGGTGACGACCGCGTGGACGGTGGGCAGCCCGGCCGCCGCGTTGGCCGGGTTGACGCTGCCGATCTTGGCGACGGCCCCGGTGTCCGCGGAGAGCCGCGCCAGGTAGGCGAAGACCACGCTGTCGTCGAAGCGGCTGGGATGCATGATCTTGCCGGGCAGTTCCGCGGTGCCGTCACCGAGCGCGGTGAAGGCCGCCCGCTGCGAGGCGATCGCCGCGTCGGTGTCCAGCAGCGCGGTCACCTGTTCGCGCGAGAGGAACAGCGGGCCGGGGTCGTCGTGTGTCATTCCTCAGTGATGACCGTTTTCGCCGACCCGCAAAAGATCGCCTTCGCCCATTCGTCGCCGTCGAGGTGCGGGAGGTAGTGGTCGAGGCGCTCCCGCTTGGTCAGCAGATAGGTGAGGTTGTCCTCGCACGGCGGAATCAGCAGCGGCACCTGCTCGGCGACCCTGATGCCGTGACGCACCAGCGACTCGCGCTTGCGCGGGTTGTTCGACAGCAGCCGCACGGACCGTACGCCGAGGTCGTGCAGCATCTGCGCCGCCACCCCGTAGTCCCGGGCGTCCACCGGCAGACCGAGGGCGAGGTTGGCCTCGACGGTGTCGAGGCCCTCCGCCTGGAGCTTCATCGCCTTCAGCTTGGCGAGCAGACCGATGCCCCGGCCCTCGTGGCCCCGCAGGTAGACGAGGACACCGCGGCCCTCGGCGACGATCGCCCGCAGTGCGGCGTCGAGTTGGGGCCCGCACTCGCAGTGCTGCGATCCGAAGGCGTCACCGGTCAGGCATTCCGAATGCAGCCGGGTGAGTACGTCGCCTTCCCGTACGGCATCCAAGTCGCCGTAGACGAGGACGACTTGTTCCTCGCCCCGGTCGTGGTCGAGGTAGCCGACGGCTTGGAAATCGCCGTATTCGGTCGGCAGGGGGGCAATCACGACTCGTTCGACACCTGTGAGGTGGGCATTCCCGCCGAGTACGCCAAAGTTATCTGTCATGATCTGGTTCCTAAGCAGAGTCGAAAGGGCCGTGAAAACATGAGTGGTTCGGGAACGCGCTCGACGGTGTCCGGTGTACTGCCGCTGGACACCACGGAGGATGTGCGCGCACGGGGGGCCGGTGTCCCCCGTCAGGTCGCCGTTCTTCCCGTCGGCAGTCTCGAACAGCACGGGACCTACCTGCCGTTGACGACGGACACGCTCGTCGCGTGCGCCGTGGCCCGGGAGATCGCGGCCGCCCACCCGGTGCAGCTCCTTCCCCCGGTGACGATCTCCTGCTCGCACGAGCACGCCGCCTGGCCGGGCACGGTGAGCATCTCCGCGGTCACCCTGTACGCGGTGGTCCGCGACATCGCCGCGTCGTTGCGGCGCTCGGGCGTCGACACCCTGGTGGTGGTCAACGGCCACGGCGGGAATTACGTGCTGGGGAATGTCGTCCAGGAATCCGCCGGCACCGGCACGCGTATGGCGCTTTTCCCCGCCGCTGAGGACTGGGAGGGCGCCTGTGAACGAGCCGGTGTGCAGACCTCGTTGCTCAGCGACATGCATGCGGGAGAAATCGAGACGTCCATTCTCCTGCACGCCCATCCGGAATGCGTCAAAGACGGTTATGAGGCCTCCGATTTCGTCGCCGACGACCGTCGGCATCTGCTCACGCTCGGCATGTCGGCCTATACCGAGTCCGGGGTCATCGGCCGTCCCTCGATGGCGTCCGCCGAGAAGGGCAGGGAGCTCCTGGCCGGGCTGGCCGAGGCCTTCGGCGCGTACTTCGCTCTGGTGACGTCCGAGACGCTGCACTGATCACGCCCTTCCGCGTTCTCCTCGCGGGGGCCGCGCAGCGCGGCTCCCCACCGGACGACCAGGACCACGGCGCCGGGCAGGCTCGCCGCGAAGCTCAGCACGCCGTAGATCACGGCGACGGTGAGGCCCATGCCGGCGCCGAGCCCGGCAGCACCGAACGCCCAGGCGGTGACGCCCTCGCGGGGGCCCCAGCCGCCGATGTTCAGCGGCAGTCCCATGGCGAGCAGGGCCAGCAGGGCCAGCGGCAGCAGCCGCGTGACGGACGCGTCGGACCCGGCCGCCCGGGCCGCCAGCACGAACATCGCCAGGTGTCCGGCGAGCACCAGGACGGACGACAGCGTCACCCCGGGCCAGCTGCGCCGGGCCAGCAGGGCACCGCGCGCCTCGGTGAGGGCGGCGCGGAGAGCGCCGTACCGGGTGGCGGGCGCCGGGGCCCGGCCCTTGCGGACGGCGCCCACGGTCACCACCCCGCACACCGAGACCACGGCGAGCAGCAGCGCCGACTCCCGGGACTGGGTGAGCACGGGTGAGGGCTGGGTGAGCAGCACCACCGCGCCGACGGCGACCAACACGGCCTGCCCCGCGGTGCGTTCGATGACCACCGCGCGCACGCCCCGGCCGACGTCGCCGGCGCTCTGTCCGTGCCGTACGGCCCGGTGCACGTCGCCGAGGACGCCCCCGGGCAGCGCGGCGTTCAGGAACAGCGCGCGGTAGTAGTCCGCGACGGCAGTGCCGAGCGGGAGCCGGATGCGCAGCTCGCGCGCGACGAGGCACCACCGCCAGGCGCTGAAGGCCGTGGTGAGAAGCCCGATCCCGATCGCCGCCAAGAGCGTCGTCCCGTCGATCCGTCGCAACCCGTCGAGGAACACTCCTGTACCCAGTCGCCAGAGGAGCACACCGAGGATGAGTACTCCGGCGACCGTGCCGAGATGCTTGCGCACGCGGCGGACGGCGCCTCGGGCACGCGGTACGGGATCCGGCTCGGCGGCCTCGTCCGGGAGGCTGTCGACAGGGGCCGGCCCGGGGACGCTCACCGACGCCGCTGAGCCCGTCGGCGTGGAGACAGCCGGAGTGGAGACCGGCGACGTGGATGCAGGCGACGTGGATGCCTCGGAGTCCCGGGACTCGAGGGCCAGGGAGACGCAGGCCCCCGCCACGGGAACCGGAGTCGCCGACACGGCGGGTTCCGTCGCGCTCACCGTCTCCAGGCCGGCGCTCACACCGCACCCCTGTTTCCCCGGGGCAGCGCCAGGACGTCGCTGTGGTGCACGAGAACGCTCAACTCTCCTGCGGCGCACGCCTCCAGGCGGCTGCGCAGGTAGGACTCGGCGCGTTCCGCGAGTTCGGGGTGCTGCTCGACCGCCGCGCCGACCCAGCCCCGCAGCCACTCCGCGGTCAGCTCGGCCTGGTCGGGACCGAGCCGCCAGGGGCTCGGATGCGCGCGCACCGTCGCGCCGTACCGGCCGAACGCCTCGCAGGCCGCCGTGACGGCTTCGGGGCCGAGCCGGTCGCCGCGCCGCTGGTGGGCGTTGAACGCCTCGCCGATCTCGGCGTCCAGCGGGTCGGCCGGGGAGAGTTCGACGCGGCCGACGACGGACAGGGTCAGCAGGGCGGGTACTCCGGCACCGGCGCAGGCCGCCGCGAGCCGGTCGATCTCCTCGCCGGTGAGCACGTCGAGCAGCGCCGACGCGGTCACCAGGGACGCTCCGGCGAGGGCGTCCTCGGTGAGCCGCCCGATGTCACCGCGCTGCGTGGTGACGGCGACGTGGCTGCCGTCGGCCGCCGCGCGGGGCGCCCCCACGGTGGCGAAGTGCAGCAGGTAGGGGTCCCGGTCGTGCAGGATCCAGTGCTGGGCGCCGTCGAGCCGGGGTGCCAGCCAGCGGCCCATGGAGCCGGTGCCGCAGCCGAGGTCGTGGATGACCAGGTCGCCGCCGCGCACCGGCCGGTTGGCCAACCGGACGCGCAGCGGGTCGAGCAGGTCGCCCGCGCGGGCGGCGGCGTCGGCGGGTTCACGCAGCCGGAGCCACTGGGGCGCGTAGCGCGGCACCTCGTCGGCGCCGGACTCCGCCCCTCGCTCACCGGGCACACCCGTCCTCACCTTCTCCTCGGGCTCCTCGGGCGCGCCGGAATCCGGCCCGCCCGTGGACGTCGTCGGGGCACTCATGCGGCCCTCCGGGGTGCGTCGGGCAGCCGGCCGAGCACTCCGGCGAGGCTGCGCGCGGTGGTCGCCCAGCCGTCGAGCGCGGCGCGCCGTCCGCGGGCGGCGGCCTTCAGGCGGCGGCGCACGTCGGCCTCGCCGAACCAGCCGCGCAGCTCGGCGGCGAGAGCACCCGGGTCCTCCGGCGGTACGAGGATGCCGGGCACCCCGCCGTCGGGGGCGCGGCCGACCGCCTCGGGCAGGCCGCCGACATCGGTGGCGAGCACCGGAATGCCGCGGGCCAGCGCCTCGGTGACGGCCATCCCGTACGTCTCGGCGTACGAGGTGAGGACCATGAGGTCGGCGGCGGCGTAGCTCGCGTCGAGTTCGGCTCCGGCCTGCGGGCCCGCCAGGTGGAGGCGGTCGCCCAGGCCGTACTGGGCGATCAGGGAACGCAGGTGGGCGACGTAGGCCGGGTCCTGGGCGAGTCCGCCGACGCAGACGCAGCTCCAGGGCAGGTCGGTGACGGTCGCGAGGGCTTCGACGAGCCGGTGCTGGCCCTTGCGGGGGGTGACCGCGGCGACGCACAGCAGCCGTGAGACGCCGTCCGTGCCGGAGGCGAGCGGCGCGATGTCGGCACCGGGGGCGGCGACATGGACGCGGTCGGGGGCGAGGCCGTGGTGGGCGACGAGCCGGCGGACGGCCCAGTCGCTGGTGGCGACGACGGCCGACACGGCCCGCAGGGTCGTCCGTTCCCGCGCGTCCAGGTCGGCGGCGACGGCGGGCGGGAGCCCGGTCTCGTCGCCGAGCGGCAGGTGCACCAGCACGACCAGCCGCAGCCGGTCGGCCTCGGGGACGACGATCTCCGGTACGCCGCAGGCGACCAGGCCGTCGAGGAGGACGACCGTGCCGTCGGGCAGGTCGGCGAGCGTGCGGGAGAGTTCCGTGCGGGCCGCGGCGCCGGGGCGGGGCCACTCGCCGGGGACGGCGTGCCGGTGGACCTGCCAGCCGAAGCCGGGCAGGTCCAGGCAGAGCCGGCGGTCGTAGGCGTTGCCGCCGCTCGGCGCCGTCGGGTCGTCGACACCGCCGGGCATGACGAAGTGCACGGAGCGCAGGGACATGGGGATGATCTCGGCGTTCTTCAGAGCCGTGTGCTGCACGGGCACGTAGTTCAGGGCGCCGTCGGGGCCCGGCGTCACGGTGCCGTGTCCGGCCCGCGGGGTCGTCTTGTCGAGGATCACGTCGGTCACAGCGCACGCTCGTAACTCGCCCAGGCGATGTGCGACTCGTGGAGGGTGACGGTGATGCCGGTGAGGCCGCGGGCACCCTCGCCGAGGCCGCCCGCGTGGACCCGGGCGGCGAGCCGGTCGGCGATGACCTTGGCGAGGAACTCGGTCGAGGTGTTGGTGTCCTTGAAGTCCGGCTCGCTGTCGAGGTTGCGGTAGTTCAACTCGCTCACGACGGCGCCGAGTTCCTGCGTCGCGAGCCCGATGTCGACGACGATGTTGTCGTCGTCGAGTTCGGGGCGGCGGAAGGTGGCGTCCACCAGGAACGTCGCTCCGTGCAGGCGCTGAGCGGGTCCGAAGACGTCGCCACGGAAGCTGTGGGCGATCATCAGGTGATCGCGGACGGTGATGCTGAACAACGGACGACCCTCCAGGTGCGGTACGTCTGATCCTCTGCCGGGATCACGTCTTCTAGTACGGCTGCCCGGCGCGCCGTGTTCAGCGGCCGGTCGCCCTTTCTTCGGAGTCCGTGGAGGTCAGGCCGGTTCCGGTCGGCTCAAACCTCGTCGTAGGCGACGCGGTGGCACAGCGCGGGGATCGATCCGGAGGCGAGTTTGCCCATCACGTCGGGGAGTTCGGAGAAGGCGCACTCGCCGGTGATCAGGGCGTCGAAGGCCGGTTCCGCGAGGAGTTCGAGGGCGAGGGCGAGCCGGTCGGCGTAGGTCCGTCCGGCCCGGCCGGAGGGGGAAACGGAACCGACCTGGCTGCTGCGCAGGGTCAGCCGCCGGGAGTGGAAGGCCTCACCGAGCGGCAGGCTGATCCGGCGGTCGCCGTACCAGCTCAGTTCGATGACGGTGCCCTCCCGGGCGAGGAGTTCCAGGGAGCGGGTGAGGCCGGCCTCGGTCGCGCTGGCGTGCACGACGAGGTCGCACTCGCCCGCCGCGTCCCCGGGGAGCGCGAAGCCGACGCCGAGGGCGCGGGCGACGGCGGCGCGTTCCGGGTCGGCGTCGACGAGTTGGACCCGTACCCCGGGGAACCGGGCGAGGAGGGCCGCGACCGAGCAGCCGACCATGCCGCCGCCGACGACGGCGATCCGGTCGCCGATCAACGGGGCCGCGTCCCACAGGGCGTTGACCGCGGTCTCGACGGTGCCGGCGAGGATCGCGCGGGACGCGGGCACGGAGTCGGGCACGAGGGTCACGGCGCTCGCCGGGACGACGTAGTGGCTCTGGTGCGGGTAGAGGCAGAAGACGGTGCGCCCGAGGAGTGGTTCGGGTCCCTCCTCGACCCGGCCGACGTTCAGGTAGCCGTACTTCACGGGTGCCGGGAACTCCCCCTCCTGGAAGGGCGCGCGCATCGAGGCGTGCTGGTTCTCCGGGACTTGGCCGCGGAACACCAGGGTCTCCGTGCCCCTGCTGACCCCGGAGTACAGCGTGCGCACCAGGACCTCTCCGTTCCCGGGAGAGGGCAGGAGTGTCGGGCGGATCTCTCCGCGGCCGGGTTCGGCGAGCCAGAAGGCCCGAGCTGTGCGTTCCATGAGCGTCCCCCTGAACGATTCAGCAGATCTTCACGTACGGACCAGTGACAAGCCGCGGACGGTACGCGGCGTTGATCGACTCTGTCACACGGCCGGAGGATGTGCGGTGGCCCTGAACAACACGTACGGCGCGAGGCTTCCCCAGCAGGAGACCATGGTGGGAGCCGGGGTGCAGCTTCTCCTGCTGGTGCTGCTGGGCACGCTGATAGGGATGGGACCCGCGGGCTGGCTGAGCGGTCTGGCCTTCGGGATCTCGACCTGGGCGGTGCTCACCCGCGCCCTGCGGCGCACGCGGCCCCGCTCCTTCGGGCCGGCCAACCGCGTCACGCTCGGCCGCGCGATCCTGGTGGGCGGTGTCACCGCGCTCGTGGCGGACTCCTTCCAGAGTTCGCCGCCGGTGAGTCTGCTCGTCGGCCTGACGGCGGTCGCCCTGATCCTCGACGGTGTCGACGGCAAGGTCGCCCGGCGGACCGGCACGTCGTCCGCCCTGGGCGCCCGCTTCGACATGGAGGTGGACGCGTTCCTGATCCTGGTCCTGAGCGTGTACGTCGCGATGTCGCTCGGCCCGTGGGTGCTGCTGATCGGCACCATGCGCTACGTGTTCGTCGCGGCGGCCAGGGTGCTGCCGTGGCTGAACGCGGCGCTGCCGCCGAGCATGGCCCGCAAGACCGTGGCGGCGCTGCAGGGCATCGTGCTGCTGGTCGCGGGCGCCGGGATCCTGCCGTACGGGGTGACGGCGGCGGCCGTGGCGCTGGCGCTCGGTTCGCTGGTCTGGTCGTTCGGCCGCGACATCGTGTGGCTGTGGCGGCACGGCGCGCGCCCGGCGGTCGAGCCGGCGGCGCGGAGCGAGCGGCCGCCCCGTGACCTGGTCGGGGTGGCGGCGAAGGCCCCGGCCGCGGCACCGCGGCCGGCCCCGGCCACGCGTTCGGCGGCGTGAGCGCGGCATCGGCCGGTACCGCGGGAACTCAGTAGGTGATCACGACGTCGCGGACCGTGTGGCGGTCCGTGCGGCCGCCGGTCGCGGCGGCGAATCCGACCAGTACGTTCCGCGGGAGGACGACCTCGGTGTCGAGGACCCGCGTGCCGTCCACGGAGACCAGCAGATGCCCCCTTCCCGTCACGGACACGTCGACGGCTCGGGCACCGCTCCGCAGACCGGGCAGGGCGGCCGAGGTGACGGCGTACCGCGGCGGTGCATCGGTTCCGCCGACGGCCACCCCCGCGAAACCCGCCGCCGGATCACCGGTGTTGCGATGGGTGTCGAGGGCGACGGCGACCCCCGGCAGACCCGCCTGACCGAGTCCCGCGCCGCCCGCGCCCAGCGCCGTCGGAGTCGCCATCGCCGCGTCGAGCAGGAGCAGGGCGAGTCCGTCCGCGCCGCTGCCGCCGCCGAGTCGCGCGGTGAAGCGGGCCCGCAGCCGCGCCGACGGTACGGCGGTGCCCTGGACGGCCGATCCCCTGACGTCGCGCACGGCGTCGGTGAGCACGAGGTCGGTGCCGGACAGCGTGGCGGAACCGTTGCGGGTCCAGCCGTTCGGACCGGGCGGCGCCACCGCGTAGGAGGTCGCCGTGATGACCGTGTCGCGGACGGCGTGGTTGTCGGTCTTGCCGCCGTTGGCGCCGGTGAAGACGGGCATGGCCGTCGGGGGCAGTGCGGGGACCGTGGCGGTCAGCAGCCGTGCGCCGTCCATCCAGACGGTGAGGGTCTTGCCGGAGACGGCGATCGCGACGGCGTGCGGGCCCGAGCGGAGGTCCGGCACGCTGGCGGACGTCGTCGCGAGGGTGCGTGAGCTGTCGCTCGTGGCGGCCGTGACCCCGACGAAGTTGGCCGACGGGTCACCGGTGTTGCGGTGGGTGTCGAAGGCGATCGCCACCCCGGGCTTCCCGGCCCAGCCGAGCCCGGCGCCGTCCGCGCCGAGGGCCGCGGGGGTGGCCCGGGCCGGGTCGAGCAGGCCGAAGGTGAGGCCGTCACCGCCGCTGCCGCCGCCGATGACGGTGGAGAACGCGGCCTTGAGGCCGTCGGTGACCACCGGGACCGGGAACACCGCCGAGCCGGCCTGGTGTGCCACGGTCCGGGTGAGCTGGAGGTCGGCGCCGGAGAGCCGGGCGGAGCCGTTGCGGGTCCAGCCGCCGGCTCCGGGTGCCGGGACGGTGACCCGGCCGGGCTCCACCGAAGGTGCGGGCACCGGGCCGGCGGCTCCGAGCAGCAGGCAGCCCGTGACCAGGGCGAGGAGCCGGTTCGTGGTCCGCCGGGCGCGCGGGCTGAGCATGTCTCCACCTCGGTGCGTGAGTACGGGGAGCGGCGGCCGGACGGCCCCGCACGCGATCATGGTCGGCACCCCGGCCCGATATTCGTACGAACCCGGTGCGGGGCCGGGCATGGTTCACCCCGACGGGCCAAGGCGGCACCCGGCGCGTCCGCCGTGGCCCCGGCGACGCCCCGCCGGAATTACTTGACGGGATGTGTCAGGTATTGCCGTCACAGTGGTGCGCGTCGACACGGTGAGCGTGTCCCCAGCGGGAGGTCGGACATGGCGCGGCACGAGGTCACGTACGAGGTGACGGGTCCCTGGTCCCTGGAGACCAGCCGGGAGTTCTGGGAGGAGATGGCCCCGCTGCCCCCGGCCGGGGCGGCCGGCACGGAAGGGGCGCTGCGGACGGTGTTCATGGCGGACGCCGACTGGCGGCGCGTCACCGCGGAGGTCGGGCAGTCCGGCTCCGCCGCCAGGATCGTGGTCACCGGGGACGGCGACCTGGACGCGGCGGCGGACCAGGTGGCCCGCTTCCTCTCCCTGGACGTCGACGCCCGCGACTGGCCCGCCGTCGGCGACCGCGACCCGGTGATCGGCGGGATCCAGGCGCGCAGGCCGGGACTTCGCCCCTGCGGCTTCCACTCTCCGTACGAGGCGGCCGCGTGGGCGGTGCTGACCCAGCGCACCGGGAGGACGGCGGCCCGGGGAACCCGTGCCGACATCGTCGCCCGGCTCGGTGACGGCGGAGCGTTCCCGTCGCCCGAGCGGCTGCTCCGTCTGGACGTCGAACTGCCCTGGCGCAAGACCGAGTACCTGCACGCCGTCGCCGGGGCCGCGCTGGACGGGGAGCTGGACGGGGCCGAACTGCGGTCGCTGGATCCGGAGGAGGCCAAGCGGCGGGTCCGAGAGGTCAAGGGGCTCGGCGCCTTCGCCGCCGAACTCGTCGTCCTCCGGGGTGCGGGGCACCCGGACGTGCTGCCCACACAGGAGCGGCGGCTGACCGCGGAGATCGAGGAACAGTACGGGCCCGGTCGCGAACCGGCCGCGATCGCGGAGAACTGGCGGCCCTTGCGCACCTGGGCCGCGCTCCATCTGCGGGTCCTGCGTGCCGAACGGCTCGGCGCCGACGGGCACCGGCCTGCGCGGACCCGCACGACGTGACCGGCCGTCCCGCTTCCGGCACGACTCCGCCGAAACCGGACACCCTTGCGCACTTCACGACCTGCCCCGGCCGAGAACAAACATCAACTGGCTAGACTCAGACCCCTTGTGCACGTGATCGCGCCACGCGCGAGCAATGCCGTCCCCGAAGGGTTTCGACGCTTGATAGCCATCGAAGATGTCAGCAAGCGATACGCAGACGGCACGGTGGCCGTCGATCGCCTGTCCCTCCAGATACCGAACCACTCCATCACCGTCCTCGTGGGACCCTCGGGCTGTGGCAAGACCACCACGCTCCGCATGATCAACCGCATGATCGAGCCGAGCAGCGGCACGATCCTGGTCGACGGCGAGGACATCACGCGGCAGCCGGTCAACGCCCTGCGCCGCTCCATGGGTTACGTCATCCAGAACGCCGGTCTCTTCCAGCACCGGACGATCCTCGACAACATCGCCACCGTGCCGCGGCTGCTCGGCTGGTCCAAGCAGCGCGCCCGGGACCGCGCGGCGGAGCTCATGGGGCGGGTCGGCCTCGACCCGGGCATGGCCCGCCGCTACCCGTACCAGCTCTCCGGCGGTCAGCAGCAGCGCGTCGGCGTCGCCCGCGCGCTCGCCGCCGACCCGCCCATCCTGCTCATGGACGAGCCGTTCTCCGCGGTCGACCCGGTCGTCCGCCGGGGTCTGCAGGAGGAGTTGCTGCGCATCCAGGGCGAACTGGGCAAGGCCATCGTCTTCGTCACCCACGACATGGACGAGGCGATCACGATCGGCGACCGCATCGCCGTGCTGCGCACCGGCGGCAAGCTCGCCCAGTTCGCCACGCCCGACGAGATCCTGTCGGCACCCGCCGACGCGTTCGTCGAGGAGTTCCTCGGCGCCGACCGGGGCATCCGCGGGCTGTCGTTCCTGTCGACCGGCGATCTCGAACTCGACCGCTCCCGGGTCGTCCCCGTCGGTTCCGGCGCGCGCGAGGCCGCCGGACGCGGCACGGCGCAGGCACCGGTCCTGGTGACCGACGCGGGCGGCAAGCCGCTCGGCTGGGCAGCGCCCGCCTGGAACGGCGAGGTGGAGACGCTCGCTGCGTACGGGCAGAGCTTCGAGGTGGGCCGGGACTCGCTGCGCGTCGCGCTCGACCGGGCCGTGCTGTCGCCGACCGGTCAGGCCGTCGGCGTCGACGGCTCGGGGCAGGTGCTCGGTGTCGCCGGGCAGGAGACGATCGCCGCGGCGATCCGCGTGGCCCGGCAGCGCAGGGCGACGGACGCCCCGCAGGACGCCGCTCCGGCGAAGGCCCTGTGATGAACGGCTTCTTCGACATACCGAGCGACCTCCAGCACAGCTATCTGGGCCTGATCGGCATCCACATGCAGGAGGCCCTGATCCCGGTGCTGGTCGGTCTGCTGCTGGCGCTGCCGATCGGCCTGCTGTGCGTCCACTACGACTGGCTGTACCCGCCGGTGCTGTGGACCTCGACGGTGCTGTACGCGATCCCGTCGATCGCGTTCTTCGTGGTGCTCATCGACTCCACCGGGCTGACCCAGCTGACCGTGATGATCCCGCTGTGCCTGTACAGCCTGGTCGTCCTGGTGCCCGCGGTGGTCGACGGGATCCGTTCGGTCCCCGAGGAGACCAACGCGGCCGCCGCGGCCATGGGCATCGGCGCCGTGCGCCGCTACTTCCAGGTCCAACTGCCGATCGCCGTCCCCGCGATCATGGCCGGGCTGCGGGTGGCCACGGCCTCCAGCATCAGCCTGGTGAGCGTCGGTTCGCTGATCGGCAACCAGGGCGCGCTCGGCAACCTGCTGACCACCGCGATGCTCTACCACCGGCCGCGGCTCGCGGTGACCTCGGTGGTCACCACCGCCGTGCTGGCGATCGTGGTCGACGCGCTGCTGGTCCTGCTGCGGCGCCTCCTCACCCCGTGGGAGCCCCCGTCCGGCCGCGCCGCGCGGCGTCCCGCGGTCACGCTCGAGGACCCGGCGGTCCGCACCCGGGAGGCCGTGTCGTGAACGTACTCAACTTCATGCAGTCGTTCTTCGGCGACGGCGCCCACTGGCACGGTTACGACGGTATTCCGCAGCGCGTGTGGGAGCACCTGCAGTACACCGCGGGTGCCCTCGCGATCGCGGCGGCGATCGGGCTGCCGGTCGGCCTGGTCACCGGGCACACCGCGCGCGGCGGCAACGCGCTCGCGTTCCTGTCCGCGGGCGCCCGCGCGCTGCCGACCTTCGGTCTTCTGGTGCTGATGTTCGTGTGGCTGGGGCTCGGGATCGTGCCGGTGATGATCCCGCTCGTGGTCCTGGCGATCCCCCCGATCCTCATCACCACCTACGAGGCGGTCCGCACCGTGGACCCCTCCCCCGTGGACGCCGCCCGGGGCATGGGCATGCAGGAGTCGAAGATCCTTTTCCAGGTGGAGATCCCGGCGGCGCTGCCGCTGATCCTCAGCGGACTGCGCTCGGCGACGATCCAGATCGTGTCGACGGCGACGATCGCGGCCTACGTCTCGCTCGGCGGGGTCGGCCGCTACATCCTGGACGGGCTGTACCAGCGGGACTACGAGAAGGTCGTCGGCGGGGCCGCCCTCACGGCGATCCTCGCGCTGCTCGTCCTCATGCTGTTCTGGGCCGTTGGCCGGGTGGCCGTCTCTCCCGGGGTGCGCAGGCGCCGGGCCGCCTGAGGGCAGTCGCGACGACGGAGGCCGGGAGGGCCCTCGGGCCCTCCCCGCCTCCGTCGTCGTGCCGTCCGCCTCAGCGTTGCGCCGTGGCGAGGGCGTGTTCGAGGACGACGAGCAACGCGTCGCGCACGGAGCCCCGTTCGCGCGCGTCGAACACGGTCAGCGGCACGTGGTCGGCGACGTCGAGCGCCCACCGTACGTCGTCCAGATCGTGTTCGAGCCTGCCGTCGAAGGCGTTGACGGCGACGGCGAAGGGGATCTGGCGGTGCTCGAAGTAGTCGACGGCGGCGTAGCAGTCGTCGAGCCGCCGGGTGTCGACGATGACGAGTCCGCCGAGGGCGCCCTCGACGAGGTCGTCCCACATGAAGCCGAAGCGTTCCTGGCCGGGGGTGCCGAACAGGTAGAGCTTCAGCGTGGGGTCGAGCGTCACGCAGCCGAAGTCCATGGCGACGGTCGTCGTCACCTTCTCCGGTGTGTGGGAGAGGTCGTCGACGCCGGCGGCGACCGAGGTGATGGACGCCTCGGTGGTGAGCGGTTCGATCTCGGAGATGGCACCCACCGTGGTGGTCTTGCCCACGCCGAAACCGCCCGCGATCACCATCTTCACCGGCAGCGGCGGCCGGGGCCGCTCGTCGTCAGCCCTCACGGATCGCTCCCCGGGAGTCGGGGATAGCTCGGAGACCATCGATAACCCTTCGCAATACGGAGACATCGCGGTTGGAGTGGGCCTGGGGTGCGTACAGGGCCAGTTGGCCGTCGGCGCGCAGATCGTCGGCGAGGACCCGGATCACGTTGAGGTGCATCCGGAGTTTCGCCGCGATCTCCGCGAGGGACTGCGGCTCACGGCAGACCGTGATGATGTCGCGGTGCTGGTCGAAGACGAACGCGTCGAGTGCGGCCAGTCCCACCTCGGTGGCCACGACCTGCGTCTCGATCGGGATCGGCGGGACGAGGCTGTCGCCGCCGGCGATCCGTCCCGCTGTGAGCAGGAACGGCCGGACGACCGAGGCGGGCCGCTCGGCCCCCCATTCGGCGTCACCGCCGGCCCGTGGCTCGCCGGACGTCATCACGTCCTCCCCCTTCACCCAGTGCCCTCACCGGTCGTGCGACGACGCCTCGGACGTCATCCGGCCGGGGCGACGCCCACGGTGTTCTTCAGTTCCATGACCAGTTGCGGACTCAGCACGGCGCCCGCGCGGTTGGCGAACAGGGTCATCTCGTAGGCGATGTTGCCGAGCTTCGCCTCCTTCGACGCGACCACCCCGAGCACCGCTCCGGCGCCGAGGGCGGACACCAGGACGTGTCCTTCCTCCAGGTCGATGATGACCTTGTTGAGGCCGCCGAGGCCGTAGTTCCCCGAGGCGCCCATGGCCAGGCTGGTGATGCCGGAGACGATCGCCGCGAGGCGTTCGGAGTCGGCCTGGCCGCGCAGTTGGGAGACGGCTATGAGCAGTCCGTCGGAGGAGACACCGATGACGTCGACGACCCCGGCCGTCTCGGTGGCGAACCGGTTGAGCAGCCAGTTGAAGTCGGCAGCGGCGGCCTTCACGTCCGTCTCGGGCTCCTCGGTTCGGGACTCCGGCCCGCCTGTCCACATGGTCACGTGCTCATGCCTTCCGGGGAAGAGGGTCTTCTGTTCAGGGTGTCGGGGCCGGCGGGTCCGCCGGGTCCGTCGTCGGGGCGGAACGCCCAGACCGGGTGCTCCCCCGTCTCGCTCTCGTGCTGGGCGCGCTGGACGGCGGCCTCGAACTCGTCGAGTTCGGAGCGTGCCGCCTCGGCGTCCGTTGGCTGCCAGGAGGGTGGTCTGCGGTGGGTGACGGCTTCCCGGGACTTGGGCAGCCGCGTCGACGCCGTGGTGGCCGACAGGGTCGCCCCGCGCACCCGGCGGCGCAGCGGACCGGCCTCGCCGGGCCGGGCCGGTGCGGCGGGGGCGGTGGGTCCCGGAGCCGGCTCGGCTCCGGTGCCGGCGCGGACACCGCCGTGGGTCATGGCGTGCTCGGCGCCGGGGCCCGTCGGGGGTTCCGCGCGGCGGGCGTGGCCGGCGGGCTCTGCGGTCCGTGGCCGGGCGGGCACCCGGCGGGGCAGTCCCGTGGGTCCCGGCGGCGACTCGACCTGGGCGGGGCGCGGTTCGGCCGGACCGGGGTGGCGTGCCGGGGGCATCATGCGCGGGGCGCGCGGAACGGTCCTGCCGTGGTCGCGGGACACGAGGTGGGAGGCGGGGACCGCGACGGTGGCGGTGACGCCGCCGCCCGGAGTGCGGGACAGGACGACCTCGATGCCCCAGCGCCGGGAGAGACCGCCGACCACGAAGAGGCCGAGGACCTCCGTCGGCGCGAGGTCGAGCCGCTCGCGGCGGATCAGGCGGGCGTTCTCCTGCTCCAGCCGCTCGGGGCTCATGCCGAGTCCGTGGTCGATGATCTCGACGAGCGCGCCGCCTCCGTCGTGCCGGGGCCGCAGGACGACTTCGACGCCGCTGCTCGCCGGGGAGAACATGACGGCGTTCTCCAGGAGTTCGGCGAGCATCAGGGTCAGGTCGCCGATGATGTCGGGCACGACGGTGACATCGCCCTCGGCGTGCGGGGTGACGCGCTGGTAGCCCTCGATCTGGCCGAGCGAGGCGCGGACGATGTTGCTGAGCCGCATCGGTTCGGTGGTGAGGCCGGTCTCGCTGATGCCGGCGAGGAGCATGAGGCTGTCGGCGTTGCGCTGGAGCCGGACGGCGATGTGGTCGATGCGGTAGAGGCGGTCGAGCACCTCGGGGTCGGTCTCGCCGCGCTCCACCGAGTCGATCAGCGCCAGTTGACGTGCCGTCAGGTTGCTGACGCGGCGGCCGACGTTGCCGAACATCTCGGCGATGTTGCGCCGGCTGACGACCTGGCGCTCCAGCAGGGCGGTCGCGGTGACCTGCACCTGGTTGAAGGCTTCGGCCAGTTCGCCGATCTCGTCGCGCACCGGCACCGGCACGGCCTCCAGCCGCGGCGGGCTCGCGTCGTCGGCGTCGTCGTCCGCGACCCGGGCGAGTTCGGTCCTGGCGGCGCCGGCCACGTGCTGGGCGGCCGCGGTGAGGGACCGTACGGTGCGCACCACGGAGCGGCGGGCCAGCACGGAGAAGAGCATCCACGCGGCGAAGGCGAGGAGGCTGCCGGCGACCAGCCAGGCCACCCGCCACCAGGCCGCACTGGACGCGGACTGGGCGTCCGCGGCGATCTCGCCGATGAGCGACTGCACGATCTTCAGCCGGTTCCCGGCCTGCCGCTCGTAGGTGGGGTCGGCGCGCAGCGCGTCGCCGAGCGCGTCCCGCAGCTGGATCGGGGTCTCGGCGACCAGGGCGCTGGGATCGACCTGCAGGGCGGCCCAGTGCTGGCTGATCACGCTCTGGTACGGACTGCGCTCGATCCCGGCGAGGGCGGTGCTCTGGTCCTGGCTCGCGAACCGGGTGAACCGCTCGGCCTGGTAGGAGTACTGGTCGTAGTCGCCGACCGCGCCGGTGAACTCGATGAGCGCGTTGGAGTCGCGGGTACGGGCCGCGAAGACGCTGGTCTCGAAGGAGGCGTGGGCGGTGTCGGCGCGCAGCAGGGCGTCGAGCAGATTGGCGGCGGACGAGCCGGACTCGCCGCCCGACACTCCGAGGCCGAGGCCGTTGATGAGGCCCTCGATCACCGATCCGTAGGCGGGGTCGATGTTGTCGGCGGGGATCGGACCCTGCTCGACGGTCTTGCGGAGGCTGTCCAGGCCCTCCAGTTCCTTCAGCGCCTGCGCCTCGGCGTCGGGCAGCCGGTCGCCGTAGGCGGTCCGCACGGCGGCGATGCGGGTGCCGACCTCCTGCTGCGCGTCGAGGTAGGGGGTGGTGTCCTGCGCACGCTTTCCGGAACCGCCGGCCTCGTGGCGCAGGGAGACGAGGAGCGCCTGCCGGTGCTCCGTCTGCACGGCGTCGATGAGTTTGGTCACCTGGGCACTGTCACGGACGAGCTGGGCGGTGTCGGCCGCCGAGCGGGCCTTGTCGATCTCGCCGTACACGACATAGGCGATCATCGCGGAGATGACGGCGAGCGGCACGATCACCAGGACGTTGAGTTTCCGGCGAAAGGGCCAGCGGTCCAGCGGGGATGGTGTCCGGCCGATCGGAAGAGCCGTGGACGGCTGCCCCGAGGCGGCTTTTCTGTGCGCGGGCACCCAACCTCCTTGACTTCATTCCCCGTTGGAAGCCTTTTGGCAGGCCTGCCTGGATCAGTGGTCACGACAGCGCGCTCGGGCCGACAAGTGGAAGGGGGCCCTCGACGCGGCCAACCCTAGCGGCTGGCGTAAGAGTACGGCCATGATCAACCAAAAAGTGACATGCAGTGACGTCGGATTCGAGCGCATATTGGTCGCGTTGCGCCTACGGGGCGAAGCTGTACGGTCCCCACCAGTGATCTATTCGTGTCTTGACGGTCCTTGAGGTGGCTCGATTGGATCGTCTGGACTGTCAAGACCCGCGCCCCGCCCACGCCCCACCCATTGCCAAGTCTGGATGACCAACGTGACCATCGCCAGAAGCACCCGAACGTCCGCAACGTACGCTGCCACCCTGCTGGTTGTGGCCGCGGCCGCACTGACGGGCTGCGGTTCCTCCGACGACTCCGGCACGTCCGACCCGCTGAAGGGTGACGCCGCCAAGGGCGGTACGGTCGTTGTCGGCTCCAACAACTTCCCCGAGAGCATCCTGCTCGCCGACATCTACGGCGAGGCCCTCAAGTCCAAGGGCATCAAGGTCAGTTACAAGCTGAACATCGGCAGCCGCGAGACGACGTACGGCCTGATCAAGAACGGCACGATCACCGTCCTGCCGGAGTACAACGGCGCGCTGCTCGCCTACCTCGACGCGAAGGCCACCCCGAAGACCGTCGAGGAGACCAGCACGGCCATCACGGCCAAGCTCGACTCCAAGCTGAGCCTGCTCACGCCGTCCAAGGCCGAGGACAAGGACGCGATAGCGGTCAACGAGGCCACGGCGAAGAAGTACAGCCTGACGGACAAGTCGACCATCTCCGACCTCGCCGACTCGGCGAAGGACCTGGTGATCGGCGGCTCGCCGGAGTTCCAGACCCGCCAGCAGGGCCTCAAGGGACTGAAGTCCGTATACGGTCTCGATTTCAAGAACTTCAAGGCGCTGGACGCCGGCGGCCCGCTCACCGTGGCGGCCCTCAAGGGGAACAACATCCAGGCCGCGGACATCTTCTCCACGGACCCCGGAATCAGCAAGAACAAGTTCGTCGTGCTCCAGGACCCGAAGAGTCTTTTCGGTTTCGAGAACGTGACGCCGCTGACGTACAAGAAGGGTCTCCCGAAGGCGGGAATCGCCGTTCTCGACGACGTCTCGGCGAAGCTCGACACGGAGACCCTGGTGTCGCTCAACGGCCAGGTGCAGAACGAAAGCAAGGACCCGCTGGACGTGGCGAAGTCCTGGCTGTCCTCCGCCGGACTCAGCTGACCCGGAGGTCGGCGGCCGGTTGACGGATGCCGCGGCCGGGGCGGTCACACCACCCCGGCCCGGCCTTCCGGCGGCGTACGGAGGAGTGAACGCCCGTCATGCTCAAGCGCACGGCCGACGCGGCCGAAGCAGCCACGGCCCTCGCGGACGCGGGCGGCGGGGATACCGCCCTCGCGCACGAGAGCGTCTCGCCGCCCCTCACGGGCCCGGGTGCCGGGGAGATGGGCACTCCCGGCCCAGCCAGGAGCGACCCGCCGCCCGGGGCAGCTCTCCGCGGCCGGGGGCTCGACGCCGCGACGGTGGCCTCGGTCGCCGACGGGGCCCCGCCTCCCCCGCCGCATCCCGCGGCGCTGGAGGCGATGGAGCACACCCGGCGTGCCGCACGACGGCTGGCGGCCGAGGGCGCCCGGGTCTACGGGCGCAGCACGGGCGTCGGCGCGCACCGGGGCCTCGCCGTCGAGGAGTCCGACGGCGCGGGCCACGACCTGCGGCTGCTGCTGAGCCACGCGGGAGGCGTGGGCGCGCCGCTGCCCGCCCGCGAGGTCCGCGCCATGATGCTGGTGCGCGCCAACCAGCTGCTCGCCGGCGGATCGGGGCTCGGCCCCGAGATCGCCGTGGCCGTCACGGACGCGCTCCGGGCGGAGGTCCACCCCCGGGTGCCGGAGTACGGGGCCGTGGGCACCGGGGATCTGACCGCCCTGGCCGAACTGGGTCTGGCCCTGTTCGGGCACGGCACCTGGATACGGGACCGGGCGGACGCGGGGAACCCGCTTCCCGCGAGCCTGCCGGTCCGCCGGGGTGACGCGCTGGCCCTGCTCAGCAGCAACGCCCTCACCCTCGGCCAGTCCGCGCTCGCTTGCCACGACCTGGGCGTCCTGCTGAGCGCCGCTCACGTGGTGGCCTCGCTCTCCCTGCTCGCGGTGGACGCCTCCACGGAGCCGTACGCGCCGGAGGTGCACGCCGCCCATCCGCACCCGGCGATCCAGGGGGCGGCGGCCCGCGTCCGCGAACTGCTCGGCACCGGCGAGACCCCGCACACTGAGCCACCGGAGCCCACGAGCGGCACGTCCCGGGTGCAGGACCCCTACGGCTTCCGGTGCTTCCCGCAGGCCCACGGTCCGGCGACCGAGGCGTGGGAGGGCCTGGAGCGGGTGCTGTCGATCGACCTCAACTCCGCCACCGAGAACCCCCTGATCGGCTGGGACACGGCCACCGGAGCGCCGGTCGCCCGGCATCACGGCGGTTTCTTCACCGCGCCGCTCACGCTCGCCCTCGACCAGCTGGGCCTCGCGGTGCTCGGCACGGCCCGCCTCTCGGCGGCCCGGCTGTCCAACCTGGGGAGGCCCGAACTGACCGGCCTGCGCTCCTACTTGGCCGACGCGTCCTCGGCCGGTTCGGGAATGATGATCCTGGAGTACAGCGCCGCGTCCGCGCTCGCCGAGATACAGACCTGCGCCACCCCGGCCGCGCTCGGGCACGTGGTGCTGTCCCAGGGGATGGAGGAGGCGGCGACCTTCGCGACGCAGGCCGCCCGCACGTCGCTGCGCCTCGCCCAGGCGTACCGGCTGGTCCTCGGATGCGAACTGGTGGCCGCCGTACGGGCGTTGCGACTGCGGGGCGGCGCGCCGCGTCCGGAGACGGTGGCGGGCCGGGCCTACGCACGGGCGGCCGCGGAGCTGGACCCCGAGATGCGGGACCGTCCCCTCACGGACGACGTGACCACCGCGGCGGCACTGCTCGACGAGTTCGCCGGTCTCACCACCGCCTGCTGAGGGGGCGCGCGGGCACCCTCGGGAGCGCTCCGCCCCTCCGGGCGCGCGGGTGCGAGGGCGACTGCCGCGACCCGGCCCCGCACGTGGTGGTGCGGGGGCCGGTCTCGCGACACGACCCCCGCACGGTGGTGGCTCACGGCCCGGCCGCGACAGGACGCCTCACCGGCCGGTCCCGGCCGGGCCCCGCCCCCGCGTTCAGTTCCGGGCGCCCGGAGCGACGACCTCCGCCTGTGCCTGCGCCTGGGCGGCCGAACCGGCGCCGGCGCGCCGGGTGTCCCCCGAGGCGCGCGGGCCGGAGAGACGGGCCGTGCGCCGGGCCGGGACGAGGAGCGCGGCCAGTGCGGCGGCCAGGCAGAGCAGGGCGAGCAGGGTGAACCCGTGGGTGTACCCGGACTCGTACGGCAGGCCCGAGGACTGGAGGTGGCCGGTCACCAGGACGCTGGTCACGGCGGCGCCGATGGAACCGCCGATGGTGCGGATGTTGGCGTTCATCCCGGTCGCGGCGCCGGTCTGTTCGGCCGGGACGCTGCCGACGATGAGGTTGGCCATCGAGGCGAAGGCGAGGCCGATGCCGAGACCGAACACGCCTGCCGCGAGGGCGACCTGCCACTGCCGGTCGTGCCACAGGGCGAGGATCGCGCAGGCGACCGCGCCGAGCGTGGCACCGGCGACGAGCAGCTTCTTCGCGCCGACGACGGGTTCGAGGCGGCCGCTGAGCACACCGGAGCAGAACATCGCGACCAGCATCGGCAGCATGAGCAGTCCGGCCGCGCTCACGCTCGCGCCGAAGCCGTAGCCCGCGGACCGCGGGGTCTGGACGAAGCCGGGGAGGAAGGACCAGATCGCGTACATGCCCGCGCCGAACAGCAGCGCGGCGGTGTTGGTGGTCCACACGGCGGGCAGCCGCATGATGCGCAGGTCGATGAGCGGGCTGGCGGACCTGGCCTCGGAGGCCAGCCAGACGGCGAAGAGCAGGACGGCGGCGGCGAACAGACCGATCACCCGGCCCGACCCCCAGCCCCACTGCCCGGCCTGGCTGAGGGGCAGCAGGAGCGCGACCAGCCAGCCGGACAGCAGGACGGCGCCGAGCCAGTTGACGCGCCCCGCGGCCCGCCGGGGGGACTCGGGGACGTAGCGCAGGGCGATCAGCGCGGTCACCGCGACGATGCCGACGGGGATCCAGAACAGCCAGCGGTAGTCGAGCGCGCTCACGATCGGGCCGGCCGCCACCATGCCGACTCCTCCGCCCGCGGCGATCACGGCGGACAGGTTGCTGATGCTGCCGCTGACCCGGGAGGCGGCGAACTCGTCGCGGATGATGCCGAAGGACAGCGGGAAGAGCGCGCCTCCGACGCCCTGCACCACACGGGCGACGATGAGTATGCCGATGGTGGGCGCGAGCGCGGCGAGCAGACAGCCGGCCAGGACGGTGACCAGCACCGCGACCATGGTGCGCTTCTTGCCGATGAGGTCGCCGATCCTTCCGAGGATCGGCGTGAAGATCGAGGCGGACAGCAGGTACGCGGTCATCACCCAGGTCGCGGTGGACTGCGAGGTGTGCAGCGCGTGCTGAACGGTCGGCAGGGCCGGCGCGATCAGCGACTGCAGCATGGAGAACACGCCGGCACCGGTCGCGAGGACCGCGAAGGTGAGGCGGGTGGACGTGCGGGGCATGAAGAGCCTCTCCGGACAGGTTGCGGCCGAGGTCGTCGGGCCACGGTCGTACGGGACGGGCGGGGCGCCGGCCGGCGCCCGGGCACACCGGCGACCGCGACGGCGGTCGCGCGAGGAGAAGAGTCGGGGGGCGGGCGCGGTGCTTCGTCGCACGGCCCGCCGGGGTCGAGGGCCGGGGCAGGTGCACGTCGGCGTCGCGTGCGGCCGCACGCGGCCGATGCCGGACGCACCCCGGCTGTTAAAGTGGAGGTACCCCTCCACTGTAGCGGAGGCAAACCTCCGCTTCAACCCGATCCAGCCGGGAGGCAGCAGTGACGGCAGAGCCCTACCCCGTCAGCGAGATCGTCGCGTCCCGCCGTCCGCACCGGAAGGACGCCGCCCGCAACTACGACGCGCTGCTGGCCGCCGCCCGTGAGGCGTTCGCGGAGAAGGGCGCGGAGGCGTCCCTGGAGGACGTGGCCCGCCGTGCCGGCGTCGGCATCGGCACGCTGTACCGGAACTTCCCGACCCGCCGCCAACTCTTCGAGAGCGTCTACGCGGGCGAGGTCGAAGACCTCTGCCGGGTCGCCGACGAGGTCGCCGGACGGGAGCCGTGGGACGCGCTGACCTCCTGGCTGCGCCGCTTCGTGGACTACACGGCCACCAAGCGGGCCATCCGGGAAGCCCTGAACAACGAGTCCGAGATCTTCCTGGCCTGCCGGGACTCGATGTACGCGGCCGGCGGACCGCTCTTCGAGCGGGCACAGAAGGCCGGCGAGGCCCGGACCGACATGAACTTCGACGACCTGCTGCGCATGATCGCCGGCATCATGGCGACGAACTTCCTGGACGACGCCCAGCGCGACCGCGTCCTGTCGGTGGCACTGGACGGGGTCCGGGCGCCGGTCTGACGGGAGACGAAGGCGTCATCCGGGCGCCGAACGGCAGGCCCTCGCCGACGTCCACCGCGACCGTGACAGCGGGGAGCCCGAAGATTGGGGCGGCGGCCATCGGCCGCATCACGGTGCACGGTTCACGGGCCCGGCCGGCGTCCGCGGTGTCGGCGTCCTCCTCGAAGGGCGGCTCCGCGCAGACGGGCCGAGTCGCGGCACCGCGCGAGGAAGCGGCCCGGCACCCGGGACGTGACGACCCAGGCTCTCCGCAGACTGGATTCTGTATACTGTCGCCCACCAAATGGCCCCGACCCGGAGGCGACATGGCAGAGCTGGATCCCCAAGTGGTGCTGGGCATGGCGAACCAGGCACCCGACGGCGTGGTGATCATCGACAGGGAAGGCCTGATCCGGTACTGGAACAGAGGGGCCGAGCGCATCTTCGGCTTCTCGGCGGCGGAGGTGGACGGCGGCAGTCTCGACGTCATCATTCCGGAGAAGCACCGCCGGCGTCACTGGGAGGGCTTCGGCACGGCCATGGAGCGAGGGACCACCAAGTACGGTGACGCCGACCTCCTGACGGTGCCCGCACTGGCGTCGGACGGCCGGACCCTGTCCATCGAGTTCAGCGTGGTGCTGCTGACCGGGAACGACGGTGCCCCGTACGTCGGCGCGGTCGTCCGGGACGTCACCGCCCGCCGGGCCAGGGAGAAGGACCTGATGCGGAGGCGGGCCGAGACGGACCGGACGGCCGTATAGGCCCTTGCGACAAGCTCCGTACGGCGAAGTGCCCCGCGAACGGCGTCCGTTCGCGGGGCACTTCGCCGTACGGGCTAGGCGACGACCTGGCCCTCGTGCAGCCTGCGGATCGCGTTCGCGTCGTAGCCGAGGTCCGCGAGCACCTCGTCGGTGTGCTCTCCGAGCAGTGGGGCACCGGCGATCTCGGGCTTGAAGCCGGAGAACTTGATCGGGCTGCCCACCGTCAGATAGGTGCCGCGCTCCTTCTGCTCGACCTCGACGATCGTGCCGCTCTTGCGCATGTCCGGGTCCGCGGCGAGTTCCTTCATGCTGAGCACGGGCGCGCACGGCACCTCGAAGGTGCGCAGAATGTCGACCGCCTCGTACTTCGTCTTGTCGGCGAGCCACTTCTCGATCTCGCCGAAGATCTCCATGATGTGCGGCTGCCGGGCCAGGGCGGTGGTGTACCCGGGGTCCTCGGTCCACTCGGGCCGGCCGACGGCCTCACAGGTGCGGGCCCAGTTCTGCTCCTGGATCGTGAAGTAGATGTAGGCGTTGGGGTCGGTCTCCCAGCCCTTGCACTTGAGGATCCAGCCGGGCTGCCCGCCGCCGCCCGCGTTGCCGCCGCGCGGCACCGCGTCGCCGAACTCGCCGTTCGGGTACTGCGGGTACTCCTCCAGGTGCCCGACGCGCTCCAGGCGCTGCTGGTCGCGGAGCTTGACCCGGGTCAGGTTGAGGACGGCGTCCTGCATGGACACCGAGACCTTCTGGCCGACGCCCGTGGCATCGCGCTGGATGATCGCCGTGAGCAGGCCGACGAGCAGGTGCATCCCGCTGTTGCTGTCACCGAGCGCCGAGCCGCTGATGGTGGGCGGCCCGTCCCAGAACCCGGTGGTCGACGCGGCGCCCCCCGCGGCCTGGGCGACGTTCTCGTAGACCTTGAGGTCGTTCCACGGGGAGTCGTCGTTGAAGCCCTTGACCGAGCCGAAGATCAGCCGGGGGTTCAGGGCGTGGATGTGGTCCCAGCCGAGGCCCATCCGGTCCATGGCGCCCGGTGCGAAGTTCTCCACCAGGATGTCCGCCTCACGGATCAGCTTCTCCATGACCTCCTTGCCCTCGGGGGACTTGGTGTCGATGGCCAGGGACCGCTTGTTGCTGTTGAGCATGGTGAAGTAGAGGGCGTCGAGGTCGGGGATGTCCCGGAGTTGACGCCGGGTCACATCACCGCCGGCGATACGCTCGACCTTGATGACGTCGGCGCCGAACCAGGCGAGCATCTGCGTGCACGCGGGACCGGCCTGGACTCCGGTGAAGTCGATCACCTTGATTCCGGCGAGCGGCTTTTCACTCATGGCGGTTTCCTTCTCGTGAATGATCGCGGTGCGGGAGTCGTCGCTGCGGGCGGGGGGCCGAGGGCTCACGTGCGGGCCGCCTTGATGTTGCCGACGGTGATGCCCTTGGGGTTCAGGTGCGCGATGTGGCCGCTCTCGGTGCCGGCCGCGGGGTCGATCACACAGTCGATGAGCGCGGGGCCGCCGGAGGCCAGCGCCTCGGTGAGGGCGGCGGTGACCTCGGCGGGCGTGGTCGCGCGGTAGCCCTTGCCGCCGAACGCCTCGATCATCCGGTCGTGCCGGGCGGCGGCCATCAGGGTGGTCGGGGAGGGTGCGTCACCCAGCGGGTTGACGTCGTCGCCCCGGTAGACACCGCCGTTGTTCATCACGACGGTGACGACGGGCAGTCCGTAACGGCAGATGGTCTCCAGTTCCATGCCGCTGAACCCGAAGGCGCTGTCGCCCTCCACGGCCACCACCGGCGCGCCGCTCTCCACGGCGGCGGCGATCGCGTAGCCCATGCCGATGCCCATGACGCCCCAGGTGCCGCTGTCGAGGCGGTGCCGCGGTACGTGCATGTCGATGACGTTGCGCGCGATGTCCAGCGCGTTGGCGCCCTCGTTGACGAGGTAGGTCTCCGGGCGCTCGCGCAGCACGTCCCGTACGGCCCTGAGGGCGCCCATGAACTGCATGGGGTGCGGGTCGGCCTTGAGGCGCTCCGCCATCTTCGCGATGTTCCGCGCCGAGCGCGCGCCGAGTTCCTCGCGCCAGGCGGCGGGAGCGGCGATCCGGCCGGGCTTGGTCCGCTCGGCGATGGCGTCGAGGACCGACCCGATGTCGCCGACGAGCGGGGCGGCGATGGGCTGGTTGCTGTCCATCTCCCGTGCCTCGATGTCGACTTGGATGAACTGGGCGTCGGGGTTCCACTGGGGTGACTCGCCGTGGTTCAGCAGCCAGTTGAGGCGGGCGCCGACGAGCATGACGACGTCGGCCTTCTTCAGGGCCAGCGAACGGGCGGTGGCCGCCGACTGCGGGTGGTCGTCGGGCAGCAGGCCCTTGGCCATCGACATGGGCACGTACGGGATGCCGGTGGACTCGACGAACGCGCGGACCTGGTCGTCGGCGCGTGCGTACGCGGCGCCCTTGCCGAGGACCACCAACGGCCGCTCCGCGCCCGAGAGAAGCTCGATCGCGCGGTCGACGGCCTCGGGTGCGGGGAGCTGGCGCGGCGCGGGGTCGACGAGGCGGCTCAGCGTCCGCGCGCCGGACTCGGCGTCCATGATGGAGCCGAGCACCGCGGCGGGGATGTCGAGATACACACCGCCGGGGCGCCCGGAGACCGCGGTGCGCAGGGCGCGGGCGATGCCCCGGCCGATGTCCTCGACGCGGCTCACCCGGTAGGCGGCCTTGCAGAACGGCTGCGCGGCGGCGAGCTGGTCCATCTCCTCGTAGTCGCCCTGCCGCAGGTCGACGAGGTGCCGCTCGCTGGAGCCGGAGATCTGCACCATGGGGAAGCAGTTGGTGGTGGCGTTGGCCAGCGCGACGAGACCGTTGAGGAAGCCCGGCGCGGACACGGTGAGGCAGATTCCGGGCTTCCGGGTGAGATAGCCGGCCGCCGCGGCCGCGTGGCCCGCGTTGCTCTCGTGCCGGAAGCCGACGTAGCGGATGCCCCGGGCCTGCGCGAGGCGGGCCAGGTCGGTGATCGGGATGCCGACCACCCCGTAGATGGTGTCGACGTCGTTCATCCTGAGCGCGTCGACGACCAGGTGGTACCCGTCGGTGAGCTCGGTCGGAACGTCGGCGTTCGCCGCGGTCTCCAGTGTCGAGGGGGCGGTCATGGTCCGAGGTCCTCCTAGGGCAGATCCTGCCGGTGCGGCTCCTTCTCCCACCTTCGGCACCGCGCCCGCCCGCGTCCAAGACCCATCGGCGACCAGCCGATAAGCAGCGTCTATCGAGGGCGTCCCCAGGACCTCTCAACTCCCTTGATAAACGGCCCCTATCGGCCGTTCACCGCTGCGTATTGGACGCGCTCCCCGCCTCGCCGCAGGCTCGCAGGGGAGCGCCTCGCCGAAGCCGGGGCCCGCTGCGGCGGACGGCGGCTCCTGCGGACCTGGGGGACGGAGGTGGGGTCATGGCCGTTCCGGCCGCGGCGTCGGCGCGTGAGGCGGACGGGTACCGGCCGCCCGAACTGACCGGCCTCGCCGACCTGCTGGACCGGTCGGTGCGTGAACGCCCCGACGCCCGGGCCCTGGTGGTCGGGGCGGGCCGGCGACCGGTGTCGTTCCGGGTCCTGTCGGCGCTGGCCGACGACCTGGCCGCGCGCCTCGCCGCCACCGGACTGCGCCGGGGTGACGCGATCGGTCTGGTCGGCGCCAACACGGCCGAGTTCGTCGTCGGGCTGTTCGGCGCGGCGCGGGCCGGACTGGTGGCCGCCCCGCTGGACCCGGCGCTGCCCGCGCCCGAACTCTCCGCTCGGCTGGACGCCCTCGGTGTGCCCGCGGTCCTGCTCGGCCCCTCCGCAGCCGGAACTCCGCCGCCGGCACCGCCCCGGGTCGCGGCCTGGCCCCTGCGGGTGGAGGTCTCCCCGACCGGGACGGCGGCCGTGGACGTCGACACGACTGCCGTCGCCCGTCGAACGACGGGCGCCGTAGGCGAGTTGACCGCCCGGGACGCCCTGGTGCTGTACACCTCCGGGACCGGCGCCCGGGCCCGGATGGTGCCGCTGACCCGGGCGAACGTCGCCGCCTCCGTGCGGGGCATCTGCGCCACGTACCGGCTCGGCCCCGGGGACGCGACCGTCGCGGTGATGCCGTTCTTCCACGGTCACGGCCTGTTCGCGGCACTCCTGGCGTCCCTGGCCGGCGGGGGCGGCGTCCTGCTGCCCGTACGGGGACGGTTCTGCGCGCGGACCTTCTGGGACGACATGCGCGCGGCGTCCGCCACCTGGTTCACCGCGGTACCGACGCTGCACGAGGTCCTGCTGGAGCGGGCGGAGTTCGGGCATCCCGGCCCGCAGGGTCCGCCGCTGCGCTTCGTACGCAGCTCCAGCGCCCCGCTCAACCCGGCCACGCAACGGGCGCTTGAGCGCACGTTCGGCGCTCCTCTGCTCTCCGCCTACGGAATGACGGAGTCCACCCACCAGGCGACCAGCGAGCCACTGCCGCAGCACGGCGTCCTCAAACACGGGTCGGTCGGCCTGCCGACGGGCGTGCGGGTGCGGGTCGTCGACCGGGACGGCCGGCCGTGCCCCGCCGGTGTCCACGGCGAGGTGTGGTTGTCGGGGCCCACGGTCGCCCGCGGCTATCTCGCCGACCCCGTGGAGACGGCGCGCGGCTTCTCCGGGGGCTGGCTGCGCACCGGCGACCTCGGGTCCCTCGACGAGGACGGCCACCTCCGCCTCACGGGGCGGATGACCAACATCATCAGCCGCGGCGGCCAGAAGATCTCCCCCGAGCGGGTGGAGGACGTCCTCACGGGCTGCCCGGGCGTCGCCGAGGCCGCCGTGTTCGCCGTCCCCGACGCCGTGTACGGGCAGCGGGTCGGCGCGGCCCTGGTCGTTCGCGACCCGGAGTGCGCGGGCGCCGAGGACGTGTTGCGGTACTGCCGTGAGCGGCTGGCCCCCTTCGAGGTGCCCGAACGGCTGGCGTTCGTCGCCGAGCTGCCGTACACCACCAAAGGCGGTCTCGACCGGCTGGCGGTCGAGGCCCGGTTCGCGCGCTGAGGGACGGACGACGGACCTGCCCCGGGTCAGCGCACGCGGTGTTCGCCGGTGGTCAGGGGCCGGCCGAAGAAGTCGTCCAGGGACAGGCCCGTCGCCGCGTTCACGAAGGCGCGGGCGGCCACCGATCCGGGCGTCGCCGCGTGGATCGCCACCGACACCTGGGCGCCCGCCTCCGGGTCGACCAGCGGCAGCGCCCGCGTCCTGCCGATCACCGGCATCGCGCGCAGCCAGGTGTGCGGGACGATGCTCGCCCACTCACCGCCGCCGACGTGCGCGTACAGCGAGGCGATCGAGTCGGTCTCCACCTGGGGGGTCACCACGAAGCCCTTGTCCGCGAAGACCCCGTCGACGATCTGCCGGATCCGCATGTCCGGGGTCAGCAGCGCGAGCGGCAGCTGGGCGGCGTCCGCCCAGGTCATGGTGGTGGCCTGGGCGGTCAGCTGATCGTCGGAGACGAGCAGCATGTACCTCTCCTGGTACAGCGGGACGACCTGGAGGCCTTCCTGGTCGCCGGGGTCGAAGTGGGCGATCGCCACGTCCAGTTCGAAGTCGCGGAGCTGGCGGTGGAGTTCCTTCGTCGACAGACGGGAGCGGACCTGCACCTTGGCCAGCGGGTGCGCGGCGCAGAACGCGGCCACGGGCATCGCGAGGGTGGTGGAGGCCGTGGGGTCGGTGCCGAGGCGGAGCGTGCCGGTGATGCCCGACTGCACGGCGGCCACCTCGGCCTTGAACGCGTCCTGTTCGGCGAGGATGCGCTTGGCCCACACGACGAGCCGCTCGCCCTCGGGTGTCAGGCCCTGGTAGTTGTGCCCGCGGTTGATGAGCGTGACGTTCAACTCCCGCTCCAGTTTGGCGATCGCCGCCGAGAGCGCGGGCTGCGAGACGTAGCAGGACTCCGCCGCCCGCGCGAAGTGCCGCTCGCGGGCCACCGCCACGAAGTACTCGAGCTGCCGGAACAGCATGCACGACTCCTCTCTCGCTCGCGCCGCACCCCGGCACCGCGGACCGACCGGCCGGCTGCCCCGTGATCATCCCGAGCCTACCGATCCGGCCGTGCCCCGTGGCCTGTCGTGCACCGCCGCGGTCAGCGCAGGAGCCGTACCGCCGCGACCACCAGCGGATGCAGCCCCTCGGCCCCGGCGTCGACGTCCGCGACGAGCCGGGACCGCATGCGCGGGTCCCAGAACCGGCCGATGTGCCCGGCGACCGCCGCCGCCGCCTCGTCCCCGGGCAGGTGCCCGAGGTTCACGGCGATGTCGTTCGCCATCCGGCGCTCCGCCGGCACGGTCCCCGCCATCTCAGTCCACCGCCGTGAGCACGTCGTCGCCGGCGGACTTCCGGGCATCGTTCCCGGAGGGTGCCGGTGCGGCGTCCGCCGTCCGTTCCGGCAGGTCGTCGGCGTGGCCGAGCGGGTGCGCGAGAGCGACCTGGACGGCGGTCACCTTGTACTCGGGGCAGTTGGTGGCCCAGTCCGAGTTCTCGGTGGTGACCACGTTCGCGCCGGTGACGGGGTGGTGGAACGTGGTGTAGACGACGCCGGCCGGCATCCGGTCGGAGATCTCGGCGCGCAGGGTCGTCCGCCCGACCCGGCTGGCGAGCGTGACCAGGGCGCCGTCGGTGATGCCGCGCACCTCGGCGTCGTGCGGATGCAGTTCCAGGATGTCCTCGGGATGCCAGGCGACGTTGCCGGTGCGCCGGGTCTGCGCGCCGACGTTGTACTGGCTGAGGATGCGCCCGGTGGTGAGCACCAGCGGGAAGCGGCGGGTGGAGCGCTCCTTGGTCGGCACGTACGTGGTGACGACGAATCGGCCCTTGCCCCGCACGAACGCGTCGACGTGCATGACCGGTGTGCCGTCGGGGGCGTCCGCGTTGCACGGCCACTGCACGCTGCCCAGCTTGTCGAGCACCTCGAAGGAGACCCCGGTGAACGTCGGGGTGACCGAGGCGATCTCCTCCATGATGCGGGCCGGGTGGTCGTACGCCATCGGGTAGCCCATGGCGGTGGCGATCTCGCAGACGATCTGCCACTCGTGCTTGCCCGTCTTCGGCTTCATGACGGCGCGCACCCGGTTGATGCGGCGCTCCGCGTTGGTGAACGTGCCGTCCTTCTCCAGGAAGGAGGCGCCGGGCAGGAAGACGTGGGCGAACTTGGCGGTCTCGTTGAGGAACAGGTCCTGCACGACGACGAGTTCCATGGCCTCCAGGGCGGCGGTGACGTGCTGGAGGTTGGGGTCGGACTGTGCGATGTCCTCGCCGTGCACGAACAGTCCGCGGAAGGTGCCGTCGATCGCGGCGTCGAACATGTTGGGGATGCGCAGACCCGGTTCGGCGAGGAGCGTGCCTCCCCACAGGTTCTCGAACACCTCGCGGACCGCGTCGTCGGACACGTGCCGGTAGCCGGGGAGTTCGTGCGGGAAGGACCCCATGTCGCAGGAGCCCTGCACGTTGTTCTGCCCGCGCAGCGGGTTCACCCCGACGCCGTCGCGGCCGATGTTGCCGCAGGCCATGGCGAGGTTCGCCATCCCCATGACCATGGTGGAGCCCTGGCTGTGCTCGGTGACGCCGAGGCCGTAGTAGATGGCGCCGTTCGGTGCCCCGGCGTACAGCCGTGCGGCGGAGCGGAGTTGCCCGGCGGGGATGCCGCTGATCTCCTCGGTGGCCTCCGGGCTGTTCTCGGGCAGCGCGACGAAGCGCGCCCACTCGTCGAAGCCCTCGCACCGGCTGTCGACGAAGGAACGGTCGACCAGTGACTCGGTGACGACCACGTGTGCCAGGGCGTTGACGACGGCGACGTTGGTGCTGGGCCTGAGCTGGAGGTGGTGCGCGGCCTCGACGTGCGGGGAGCGCACCAGGTCGATGCGGCGCGGGTCGATGACGATCAGCTGGGCGCCCTCGCGGAGCCTGCGCTTCATCCGCGAGGCGAACACCGGGTGGCCGTCGGTGGGGTTGGCGCCGATCACCATGATGACGTCGGCCTCGGCGACGGACCGGAAGTCCTGGGTGCCGGCCGACTCTCCGAAGGTCTGCTTGAGCCCGTATCCCGTCGGGGAGTGGCAGACCCGGGCGCAGGTGTCGATGTTGTTGTTGCCGAAGGCGGCACGGACCATCTTCTGGACGACGTAGACCTCTTCGTTCGTGCACCTGGACGAGGAGATCGCGCCGATCGAACCGGGCCCGAACCGCGCCTGGATGTCGCGCATCCGGCGGGCGACGGTGCCGATCGCCTCGTCCCAGTCGACCTCGCGCCAGGGGTCGGTGATCCGTTCGCGGACCATCGGCCTGAGCATCCGGTCCGGGTGGGTGGCGTAGCCGAAGGCGAAGCGGCCCTTCACGCAGGAGTGGCCCTCGTTCGCGCCGCCGTCCTTGTACGGCACCATCCGTACGAGTTCGTCGCCGCGCAGCTCGGCCTTGAAGGAACAGCCGACCCCGCAGTACGCGCACGTGGTGACCACCGACCGGGTCGGCATGCCGAGTTCGACCACCGACTTCTCCTGGAGGGTGGAGGTCGGGCAGGCCTGGACGCAGGCCCCGCAGGAGACGCACTCGGAGTCCATGAACGTCTCGCCGGCGCCCGGTGACACCTTGGAGTCGAAGCCGCGCCCCTCGATGGTCAGCGCGAACGTGCCCTGCACCTCGCCGCAGGCCCGAACGCAGCGGGAGCAGGCGATGCACTTGGACGCGTCGAAGTCGAAGTACGGGTTGGAGGTGTCCTTCTCGGCGTCGAGGTGGTTCTCCCCCTCGAAGCCGTACCGCACCTGCCGCAGCCCCACCACGCCCGCCATGTCCTGGAGTTCGCAGTCGCCGTTGGCGGGGCAGGTGAGGCAGTCCAGCGGATGGTCGGAGATGTACAGCTCCATGACGCCCTGCCGGAGCTTCTCCACCTTCGGCGTCTGGGTGCTCACCCGCATCCCGTCCGCCACCGGCGTGGTGCAGGACGCCGGGGTGCCGCGCCGGCCGTCGATCTCCACCACGCACAGCCGGCAGGAGCCGAAGGGCTCCAGGCTGTCGGTGGCGCACAGCTTGGGGATGTCGATGCCGGCCAGGGCGGCGGCACGCATCACCGAGGTGCCCTCGGGGACGGTCACCGGCAGTCCGTCCACCTCCACGGACACCGTGGCCTCGCCGGGCCGTTTTGGGGTTCCGAAGTCGGGTTCCTTGAGCAGTGTCATGCCGTGCCCTCCGTCCGTACGCCGCTCGTCGGCTCGGGTGGGGCTCCCTGGCCCGGTCCGCGGGCGAGGAAGTCGTCGGGAAAGTGCGTGAGGGCGCTGCGCACCGGCATCGGCGTCAGGCCGCCCATCGCGCACAGCGATCCGTCCGTCATCAGGTCGCACAGGTCTTCGAGCAGGGCCAGGTTCTCGTCCCGGTGCCGGCCCGCCACGATCTTGTCGATCACCTCGACGCCCCGTACCGAACCGACCCTGCACGGCGTGCACTTGCCGCAGGACTCCGCGGCGCAGAACTCCATCGCGAAGCGTGCCTGGGCCGCCATGTCCACGGTGTCGTCGAAGACGACGACTCCGCCGTGCCCGACCATCGCGCCCGCGGCGGCGAACGCCTCGTAGTCCATCGGCAGGTCGAACATCGACGGCGGCAGGTAGGCGCCGAGAGGGCCGCCGACCTGCACCGTGCGCACCGGGCGCCCGGTGAACGTACCGCCGCCGTAGTCCTCGACCAGTTCACGCAGGGTGACACCGAAGGCGGTCTCCACGATGCCGCCGTGCGCGATGTTGCCGCCGAGCTGGAAGACCTGGGTGCCGCGCGAGCGATCGACGCCGAGTTCCTGGTACGCGGCGGCTCCCGCGGCGAGCACGACGGGGACCGTCGCCAGCGTGAGGACGTTGTTCACGACCGTCGGCCTGCCGAACAGGCCCTCGATCGCGGGGATCGGCGGCTTGGCGCGCACGGTGCCGCGCTTGCCCTCCAGACTCTCCAGCATGGAGGTCTCCTCGCCGCAGATGTACGCCCCGGCGCCGACGCGGACGTGGAGGTCGAAGTCGAGCGCGGAGCCGAGGATGCCCGTTCCGAGCCAGCCCTGTCGACGGGCGACGCCGATCGCGGCGCGCATCGAGGCCACCGCGTCCGGGTACTCGGAGCGGATGTAGAGGTAGCCCTCGCGCGCGCCGACCGCGTGCGCGGCGATGGTCATGCCCTCGATGAGCAGGAACGGGTCGCCCTCCATGACCATCCGGTCGGCGAAGGTGCCGCTGTCGCCCTCGTCGGCGTTGCAGCAGACGAACTTCAGCTCGTCCGGGCAGTCGAGCACGGTCTTCCACTTGATGCCGGCCGGGAACCCCGCGCCGCCCCGGCCGCGCAGTCCGGACGCGGTGACCTCGGCGACCACGTCGGCGGGCGGGCGCTCCAGCGCGGCGCGCAGTCCCGCGATGCCGCCGTGCGCCACGTAGTCCTCCGCCGACAGCGGGTCCGTGACGCCGACGCGGGCGAACGTGACCCGGCTCTGGCGTGCCAGCCAGGGGAGTTCGTCGACCACTCCGCGGCGCAGTGGATGGTCGGCGCCGTCGAGCAGGCCCGCGGCGAGCAGGTCCTCGACGTCGGACGGTGCGACGGGGCCGTATCCGATGCGGCCCCGGGGGGTCACCACCTCGACGAGGGGTTCCAGCCAGAGCATGCCGCGCGATCCGTTGCGTACGACATCGAGCGCGAAGTCGCCGCGTGACGCGGCCTGTTGGAGGGCGTCCGCCACGGCGTCCGCTCCGACGGACCGGGCGGCCGAGTCGCGGGGGACGTAGACCGTGGCGGCCGGGTGCGCGGTGGTGGCGTTCATGAGGAGACCGTCCCGTCGAGGAGGGAGCCCAGCCGGGCCGGGTTCACGCGTCCGTGCAGGCGGCCGTTCACCTCGACCGCCGGGCCGAGGGCGCAGTTGCCGAGGCAGAAGACCTGCTCGACGGTCACGGCACCGTCGGCGGTCGTCTCGCCGGGGACCAGTCCCGCCTCGCGGGCGTAGGCCATCAGGCCTTCGGCGCCCAGGGCCTGGCAGGCCTCGGCCCGGCAGATGCGCAGGAGGGTGCGTCCGGCTGGTTCGCGGCGGAAGTCGTGGTAGAAGGTCACGACTCCGTGGACATCGGCCCGGGAGAGGTTGAACTCGTCGGCGAGCACCGGGATGGCCTCCTGCGGCACGTGGCCCAACTCGGCCTGTACGGCGTGCAGTACGGGCAACAGCGCACCGCGCTGATCCCGGTGGCCGGCCGCCACTCTCCGGACCACGCTCTCGACCGTCACGTCGCTCGCGCTGGTCGTCATGATCGCTCCGCCTTCCGTCACGCGGGCCCCCGGCGATGCTCGCGGGAGACTGGACGATACCTCATACAGGCTTCTGTATACAGAACTCAATCGTCATCAATCACGTTCACCTGGAGGGGACTTGACACCCCGAGGGAAGCGGACCGTCACGACCCCGCGCCCCGCACCCGCTCCCGATGCCCCCTGCGACGGCGGGCGGCACGGCAAGCACCCCCGGCCGACCTGGGATTCCTTCTGGAGGAGCCCGCCATCTTGCATACCAAAACCTGTATGCTGGCCGGGCTGCCGGCGACCCACTCGGCGGCCACCACTTGGCAGAGCCGTCGGCCCGCGGGACCGGTGGCAGATCGGGGCTCCCATGCGTGAGGCACTCACGGCCGCCGCGGCCCGGCGCGTCACCCGCCCGGCGCCACTGCGCCAGGCCGTGTACGACGCCCTGACCGAGCTGATCGTCAGCGGGTCCCTCAAGCCCGGTCAGCACCTCGTCGAGGCCGAGCTCGCCGAGCATCTGGGCGTCAGCCGCCAGCCCGTCCGCGAGGCGTTGCAGCGACTCCAGACCGACGGCTGGGTGGACCTGCGTCCGGCCCAGGGCGCGTTCGTGCACTCCCCCACCGAGGAGGAGGCCGCCCAACTCCTCGGCGTCCGCGCGGTTCTGGAGACGTACTCGGCCCAGCTCGCCGCGCAGAACGCGAAGCCCGAGGACATCGAGCGGCTCTGGGAGCTGCAGCAGGAGGGCGTCGACGCGCTCGCCGAGGCTGACGTCGAGCGGCTGGTCGCCGCGAACACGGCCCTGCACGCCTTCATCACCTCCGTGGCCGGCAACGACGTCCTGGCCGAGCTGATCTCCGGTGTCGGCCAGAAGGTGCGCTGGTACTACACGCCGATCGCCCGCCCGCGCGGCAAGGAGGCGTGGAACGAACACGCCCAGCTGATCAGGGCCATCGCCAAGGGCGACGCCGACCGCGCCGGCGAGGTGATGCGCAAGCACACCGAGCGCACCACGGGCTTCTACCGCAAGCAGATCGCGGCGGGCGGACGGGCGTAGTCGCCACCGTGCCGTGTTCACGTCGCCGCCAGGGTTCCGGCGGGGCGGCACGCGCGGAGGTCGCCGTCTCCTGAACCCGCGCCACCGGACCGGCCGTCCATGGACCGGCCGTCGCCCGAGCGCGCATCCTCCGGCCCGCCGCCTTCGGAGGACGCGTCCGCGAACCGCGCCTGCCCGGACAGCACTTCGTCGTCCCGCGGCATCACGGCGGCCATCGCGTCCGTCAGTTCCAGCAGCCATGGCCGCACGACGCCGAGAACGATGTCCAGCCCCGCGCCGTCCGGTCCGAGCATCGCGTCGGCCGGAACGAGCACCGGATCGGCGCACACCGTCGAGGTCCCGCTGCCGCTGGGGCCGCCGCCACAGGGTCTCGCGGGGACGAACAGGTCGGAGGCGTGCGCCGGAACGAGCCACAGGGTCCCACCACCCCCGCCCGCGAGCCGCCGGGAGGACCCCGACGGAACCTGCGGCTCGGTCGGCCGAGATGGCTCCAGGGCCTCGGACAGCCAGAGATAGCCGTCCGCCTCGCCCGCGGCGACCACGCCCCGCCTGCGGGCCCGCAGGGAGACGACATCACCGCGGCGGACGGCGGTCGCCCCGCCCTCCCCCGGCAGCAGGGGCCACCCATCCGCCCTTTCCCCGGCAAGGCCACTCCCACCGGGGCCGCCCTCCCCGAGGGCCAGCGTGGCGAGGTGCCGTCCGGCGGCGATCTCGCCCCGCAGCCAGGCGCTCCCGTACATCCCCAGGGCGGCGACGGCGGCGAAGTGGGAGGTGAGCACGGTGGCGGTCGCCGGGCAGACCGAGGCCGTGCGGGCCACCACCTCGGCGGCCTCCGCGCTCCCCCGACCGCCACCGCCGTCGGCCGCGGGAGCGGTGAGTCCGAGCAGCCCCGCGCGACCGAGGGCCGTCACGGCCGCACGCGGGAACCGGCCCTGCCCGCCGGTCACTTCGGCGGCGGGCGCGACGACATCGGCGAGGACAGCGGAGAGCGAACTGCGGTACGACACGGGGTGACCCCCTTCTGGACACCGGACCGGCCTCCCACGGGAACGTCAGGGGATACCCCTCCGCAGGAATTGCATACAGTATGCCGTTCATCATCGGAGCGCGCCAGAGGACGAGGCGCGGGAATCGGGCCGCGCCAGGCGCCGGCCTCCCCCGGCGCGTACGTGGGGGGAGGCGCAGCGAGGTGGCCGGCCCGCCACGGAGAGCCGTCGGGCGACGGCGGGACAGGACGCCCGCACGGGAGCCCCGGGCGACGTCAGGACGGACAGCCGGACGGGGACCCGGGCCGGTCCACGGGGACGGGCGCCGCGGGGACGGACGGGCGAAGGGGCGGCTCAGGCCCCGGGGTCGATCTCCCGCAGCAGCCCCGTGGTGACGTCGAAGACGAAGCCGCGCACGTCGTCGGTGTGCGGCAGGAACGGCGAGGTCCGCACCCGCTGCATCGACTGCCGTACGTCCTGGTCCACGTCGCGGAAGGCTTCCACCGCCCAGGCCGGCCGCTGCCCGACCTCCATCTCCAGCTCGTGCCGGAACTCCTCGGTCAGGGTCTGCAGACCGCATCCGGTGTGGTGGATCAGTATCACGCTGCGTGTACCGAGGGCGCGTTGACTGATCGTCAGGGACCGGATGGTGTCGTCGGTGACGACCCCGCCGGCGTTGCGCACGGTGTGACAGTCGCCCAGTTCGAGACCGAGCGCGGCGTGCAGATCGATCCGGGCGTCCATGCAGGCCACGACGGCGACCCGCAGGACGGGCCGGGCGCCCATGCCCGGGTCGACGAACCCGGCGGCATAGGCGCGGTTGGCCGCCACGAGGCGGTCGATGACCGAGCCGTCACCGGGGGGAGCGTCGATGGACGAGGCGAGTCGGGGTGCTGAAGTCATGCTGGGCTACCTCACTCCGGTCAGGGTTCGAAAGGAGTACCGCGTCGGTGAGCATGCCCACGCGACGACGCCACAGGCACGCGTCACCGGGCCGAACGGCGGCCGGCGTGTGGGCCTGCCGGCTTCTCCGACCTGTGGACCGGCGTCTGCGGCGGCGGCCAGCGGCCCCGCTGGACGGCTCGTGAGCCACCGTCCGGGGGCGGAGGGCCGTCGCGCGAACGCACGTACACCATGGTGCATACGGTATCCAGTAACCAGCATTCTTGAACCGTCGGCGGTTCCTGTCCAGATGGCCGGAGCCGCCCGGCCGTGCCCCTCGGCGCGTGGGCGCCGACCCCGCACGGGAGGCGACGGACCGCAGCCGGCCACCACGGAGGCCGGTCCGACCCGCCACCGGCATCGCCTTCGCGTTCACCGACGGGTGTCGTCCCTGCGCTGCTCCGTCCGGGCGGGCGCGATGATCGTGGCCACGTCTGCCCCGGGAACCCGGAGGTCGGATTCACCCGGACCGAGCACCTGGCAGCGCGTCAGTCCGTGGCGGGCCCACAGGGAGGCCGTCCACGCGCACAGCAGCGCGTCGATGAGGTCCTCGCGGTGCTTGTACGCTCCGGCCGCCTCGGGCGTCGGCTCGTCGAGCAGACGGCGCGCGACCGGGTGCGACGTGAGCCGCAGCGGAGGGTCAGCCGTCGCAAGGGCCGCCAGGCGGGCGATCAGCTCGTCGCAGACCTGCGCCCGGACCGCGCGCCAACGCGCCGTCGGCACGCTCGCGGGACGCCGCTTGTACGTGGGCCGCTGCAGCGGGTAACCCAGCTCGGGCGCGCCCACCAGTGTCGTGTACGGGTAGCACTCGGACAGCGCGCCCCCGTCGCCCGGCGGGCCGCCCCGGCCGTCGTCGTACCTCCAGCCCGCCGATCGCAGCCGTTCGAGGAGCAGCACACCGGCCGCCCGCGGGGACGCCAGGTTCGTGCTGTTCGCGCTCACCTTCCAGCGTCCGTAGCGTCGGCCCACCTCCCGCTCGCAGGGCCGCTGCCCGGACGGGTTGTCCACCACGAGCGGGGCGTCGACGAAGGCGAGGGACGACGAACCGTCCCCCGCCACCGACGCGATCCGGTCAGCCGTCTCGTCGACCCCCCGCGTCCAGCCGCAGTCGATGACCTCGCCCCGTGCGTCGATGACGGCGACACCCGTCTCGTACGGCCGGGCCCGGCCCCCGCCGAGGGCCCAGGCGAGGTCGATGCCGATGAACCTTTCAAGCGCCATGGCTCGGTTCTACCCGTACCGCGGGCCGTGAACGGGGACGCGGCTCCGAGGGCCCCTCGGGATCCGTTCGCCGGCGGCCGTCGACCGCCCGACGGCCGCCTTTCGACGGCCCGTTGACCGCCCGACCGGGTGCGGCCCCGCCCGGATCACCGGCCCGATCACCCGCACGGCATTGCTGTCACTTTCTTGCGTTGATCTGATTCAGTTTTGCGGACACGGTTGTACAGTACCCGTGTGACAACGAGACTCTCCGAGGTGGCCGCGTTCGCCGGCGTCAGTGAAGTGACCGTCCGCCGGGTGGCGAGCGGGAGTTCGGTCGTGGCGCCGGCCACCCGGGACAAGGTGCTCAGGGCGTTCGACGTGCTCGGCCTGGAGCGCCCCGCGGCCGGCCGGAGCGAACGCGCGCCGCTGGTCGGCCTGGTGGTGCCCGAGCTGCAGAACCCCGTGTTCCCCGCGTTCACGGAGGCGCTCGCCGGACGCCTCAACAAGCAGGGGCTGATACCCGTCCTTTGCACCCGCACCGCGGACGGGTCCTCCGAAGCGCATTACATCCAGCGGCTGTTGGGGCAGAACATCGGCGGCATCGTCTTCGTCGGGTCCAGTTACGCCGACGCCGGACCCGAGCAGAGCAGGGCGCTGCGCGACCGCAGGATCCCGCTGGTCCTCATCAACGCGGCCGACGAGAACCGCGGCCTGGCGCAGGTCTCGGCGGACGACACACAGGCCGCCGAACAGGCGTTGACGCACCTCACCGCCCTGGGGCACGAGCGGATCGGCCTGGTCGCGGGACCGATCGGGCACGTCCCCTCGGCCAGGAAGCTCGCCGGGTACGCGGCCTTCTGGCGGGCCCGCGGGGTGCCGCCCGAGGAGTGGCACGGCTGGGTGGCGCACACGATGTTCTCGATGGAGGGCGGCGCCACGGCGGTGCCCCAACTCGCCGCCCAGGGCGTCACCGCGGTGGTGTGCGCGAGCGATGCCCTGGCGCTCGGCGTGATCCGCGGAGCGCGTCGCCAGGGCCTGGCGGTGCCGGACGACTTCTCCGTCGTGGGGTTCGACGACTCGCTGTTCATGGTCGCCACCGATCCGCCCCTGACGACCGCCCGGCAGCCGGTGCAGGCGATGGCCGACGCGGCGATCACCGCTCTCGTCACCCAGCTCAACGGGCAGGCGCCGCCGGCCGAACCCCTGCTCTTCGGGACGGAGTTGATCGTGCGCGGATCGACCGCCGCCCGCCCCCGCTGACGACGTCGCGTCAGACGACTTCGTCAGTACGATCAATTTTTTGCGTACTTTCATTGACGATTTGCGTGACAGCTTTTACGGTCTGCGTCATCGCTGCTGCCCGGGAACCGGCGTCCCCGGGCTCACTTCAGGAAGGCGCTGATCGTATGGCCGACTCTCTTTCCCGCCGTGGCTTCGTCGGTGCGGGTATCGCCTCGACGCTCGCTCTCGGACTCTCCGCATGCGGCGGCTCCTCGTCGTCCGAGGGGAAGGGCGGCAAGGTGACGATCTCCGTGAACGGCATGCCGCCGAAGACGCAGCCCGTCGACCGCAAGTGGTACGAGCAGGACGTCAGGGACTTCGAGAAGAGCCACCCGAACATCAGGATCGACGCCCGCGAGGGCTACATGGACCCCAAGACCTTCTCGGCCAAGCTCGCGGGCGGCCAGCTGGAGGACGTCTACTACGTCTACTTCACCGACCCCTCCGGCCTCATCCAGCGCCGTCAGGGCGCCGACATCACCCCGTACCTCAAGGGAGTTCCGTACGTCGAGGACGTCGCTCCCGCGTTCAAGAAGGTCTTCACCGGACCCGACGGCAAGATCTACGGCCTCCCGAACGGGCAGTACTCCCTCGGACTGATCTACAACCGCGACCTGTTCAAGAAGGCCGGCCTCGACCCCGACAAGCCGCCGACCACCTGGGAGGAGGTCCGCGAGGCGGCTCGGCGGATCACCGCCCTCGGCGACGGCATCGTGGGCTACGCCGACTACAGCAAGAACAACCAGGGCGGCTGGCACCTCACGTCGTGGGTGTACTCGCTCGGCGGAGACATCGCCACCCGCCGAGGGGGGCGGTGGAAGGCCGCGTTCGACAGTGACGCCGGGCGGCAGGCGCTGACCCATCTGCACGACATGCGCTGGACCGACCGCACCATGGGCACCCGGCAATTGCTCCAGATCGAGGACGTCCAGAAGCTGATGGGCTCCGGGAAGCTCGGCATCTACATGGCGGGTCCCGACAACATCCCCACCATCGTCAAGCAGTTCGAGCGCGAGTACGCCGAGTTCGGCGTCGCCGCCATGCCCGGCACCGCGACCCTGGGCGGCGGCAACGGCTTCATGTTCAACCCGAAGGCCTCACCGGAGAAGATCAGGGCCGGTGTCCAGTGGATCCAGTGGAAGTATCTCAACCCCGACCGCGCCGAGCACGACGACAAGCGCTCCAAGGGCGGTGACGTGCCCATCGGCCTTCCGCTCGACCGGCTCTACACGGCCGCGACGCAGGCCGAGGTGGACGCGGTCCACGCGCGGTACGCCACCGTCCCGCAGGAGAACTACAAGCCGTTCATGGCACGCAACAGCGGTCTGGCGCAGAAGGTCGAACCGCCGAACGCCCAGCAGATCTACACCGTCCTCGACAGCGTCATGCAGGCGGTGCTCACCCGGGAGAACGCGGACATCGACCAGCTGCTGGGCGACGCCGCGAAGAAGGTCGACTCGATACTCGCCACGGTCAAGTGACATGACCGTGCAGCCCCTCACTCCCACCCCGAACTCCGCACGGCAGAAGCCCACTCCGACGGCACCGCCGCCCGCCCGGAAGAACGCGGGTCCGCCCGCGCCGGGCGGGGCGAGCCCGTCCCGGCGGCGTCGGCGCCTCCGCGAGAACCTCGTCGCGTACGCGTTCCTGACCGCGGGTGTGCTCTGCTTCGCAGTGTTCTCCTGGTACCCGATCGTCCGCGGCTGGCTGCTCGGCTTCCAGCAGGTCACGTTCGCGCAGCCCGCCGAGTGGGTGGGCTGGGACAACTTCCGGCGGCTCTTCGAGGACCCCCTGTTCGTCACCGCGTGGCGCAACACCGGCTGCTTCACCCTGCTCGCGCTGGTCTTCGGCTTCGCGGCCCCCTTCCTTGCCGCGGTCGTGCTGAACGAACTCCGGCACGGGCGCGCCTACTTGAGAATGACCGTCTACCTGCCGGTGATGCTCCCGCCGATCGTGACGATGCTGCTGTGGCGCTGGTTCTACGATCCCGGCCCCGGCCTCTTCAACAACGCGCTGGAACTCGTGCACCTGCCGGCGCAACAGTGGCTGGAGTCCGAGAACCTCGCGATGGTCTCGCTGGTCCTCGTCTCGACCTGGGCCAACATGGGCACCACCACACTGATCTACCTGGCGGCGCTCGGCGGCATCCCCGGCGAGCTGTACGAGGCGGCGGAGATCGACGGCGCGTCCATCCGGCAGCGTCTGTGGCACGTCACCCTGCCGCAGATGCGGTTCATCCTGATGATCACGCTGCTGCTCCAGGTCATCGGGACGATGCAGGTCTTCATCGAGCCCTACGTCCTCACCGGCGGCGGCCCCGACGACGCGACGGTCACCGTCCTGCTCCTGCTGTACCGCTACGCGTTCATCTACAACGACTTCGGCATGGCCAGCGCCATGAGCACCGTGCTCTTCGTGGTGCTCGGCACCTTCGCGGCCGTCTATCTCCGGCTGACCCGGACCAAGGGCTGAGAGGAACCGACATGGCCGGCACCGCCGAACGCACCCTGATCGCACCCACCGAGATGTCCCGCCGGACCGGCAGGATCCTCTACCGCACCGTCCTCGCCCTCACCCTGACCGGCTTCACCCTCGCCTTCGTCTTCCCGCTCTACTGGATGGCGACCGGCGCGCTGAAGTCCTCGGCGGAACTCGCCGACCCGAACCCGACGCTGCTGCCCCACACCTGGCATCCCGAGGCCTACGCCGACGCGTGGACCAACGTGGGCCTCGGCACCTACTTCCTCAACACCCTGCTGCTCGCCCTCGGCGCCTGGCTGTTCCAGCTCGTCATCGACGTGTCCGCCGCCTACGCCCTGTCCAAACTGCGCCCGGCCCTCGGCGACATCGTCCTCGGGATGATGCTGGCGACCCTGATGCTGCCGGTGTCGGCGCTGCTCGTACCGACCTATCTGACCGTGACCGACGTGCCCCTCGTACACGTCAACCTCATCAACACGCCCTTCGCGATCTGGCTCCCGGCGGCGGCCAACGCCTTCAACATCTTCATCCTGAAGCGGTTCTTCGACCAGATCCCGGGCGAACTCCTCGACTCGGCGCGCATCGACGGCGCGGGACCGGTCCGCGTCCTCGTCTCGATCGTGCTGCCGCTGTCCCGTCCGGTCCTGGCCGTCGTCTCCATCTTCGCGGTGGTCGGCGTCTGGAAGGACTTCCTCTGGCCGATGCTCGTGCTGCCCGAGCCGTCGAAGCAGCCGATCACCGTCGCCCTGGGCCGCCTCGCGGAGTTCATGCCCGCCAACCAGCTCCTCGCCGGAATGGTGATGGCCTCCGTCCCCCTGCTGGTGCTCTTCCTCGTCTTCCAGCGCCACATCATCACGGGCCTGACCGCGGGCAGCCTCAAAGGCTGACGCCGGCACCCCGCCACCACCGGCACGTCTCCGCGCCGACCCACCCGGACCACCTCCCCAGCACGACGCCGCCCGCGACCGGGCGGCCCCGTTCCCGTCCGAGCCGAACCCCCACGGGCGAGCCGCCCCCGACGGAAGGACAGATCGCCATGTCACGATCACCGGGAATCCGCACCCGACTCCTCGTTCCCCCCTTGCTCCTCGCCCTGCTGGCCGCGCTGCTCTGCGCGGTCTCCGCCACCCGGGCGCACGCCGCGTCCACGACCCTGGAAGCCGAGTCGGCCACCCTCTCCGGCGGGGCCGTCGCCGAGACCGAACACCCCGGCCACACCGGCACCGGCTACGTCGGGGGCTACACCGACACCCACAAGGGCACCGCGTCCACGTCGTTCAGCATCTCCTCGGCGGTGGCGGGCAGCGGCTCCCTCAAGATCCGGTACGCCAACGGCACCACCGCCGGAATGACGCTCAGCCTGTACGTCAACGGCGGCAAGGTCCGCCAGATCAGCCTCCCCGCGACCGCGAACTGGGACACCTGGTCCACCACCGACGAGGCCCTGACCTACCAGAAGGGCGCCAACACCGTCGCGTTGACGTTCACGTCCTCCGACAGCGGGAACATCAACCTCGACAACGTCACGCCCACCACGCCCACCGCCCCCACGGGCAGCGTGACGCACGAGGCGGAGAACGCGTTCGCCTCCGGCGGCCCCGCCAAAGCCTCCTCCGTGGCGGGCCACACCGGCAGCGGATACCTCACCGGGTTCGGCACCACCGGCGCCCGCGCGGCCTTCGCCGTCGACTCCGCCGACGCGAAGACCGCCTCCTTCGACGTGCGCTACCGGACACCCGACGCCACCGCCGCGACGATCACCCTGGTCGCCAACGGCCTCATCATCCGCCGGCTCTCGCTGCCCGCCACCTCCGGCGCCTGGCAGACCCTGACGACCGACGCACCCCTGCGCGCCGGCCTCAACAACCTGACCCTGCGCAAGGAATCGGGGGACAACGGCAACCTCCAGCTGGACGGCCTGAACATCACCGCGGCCACCGCGAACGCCACCCGCGGCGCCACCGTCCCGTACACCACCTACGAGGCCGAGAGCGGCAGCACCAACGGCTCGGTCACGGGACCCGACCGCACCTACCTGAAGATCGCGTCGGAGGCCTCGGGCCGCAAGGCGGTCGTCCTCGACCAGACCGGTGAGTACGTCCAGTTCACCCTCGCCAAGCCGGCCAACGCCCTCACCCTGCGCTACTCGATCCCGGACAACGCCTCGGGCACCGCGTACGAGGCACCCCTGAGCCTGTACTCCGCCGGAAGCCACCTCCGCGACCTCACCCTCACCACCAAGTACAGCTGGGTGTACGGCGGTTACCCCTACTCGAACGACCCCTCGCAGGGCTCGGGGCACCACTTCTTCGACGAGGTACACGTCCGGCTGGCGAGCACCCTGCCCGCCGGAACCGTGCTCAAGTTCCAGAAGGACGCGACGGACACGGCCTCCTCGTACACCCTCGACCTCGTCGAGACCGAGACCGCGCCCGTCGCGTACGCCATGCCCGCCGGATTCGTCTCCGCCACCACGCTCGGTGTCACCGCCGACGACGGCTCCGACGACACCGCGGCGCTCAACTCCGCCGTCGGCACCGCCAAGGGCCAGGGCAAGGGACTCTGGCTGCCGACCGGCACGTACGACATCTCCGGGCACGTGAACCTCACGGGCGTCGCCCTGCGCGGCGCGGGCGAGTGGTACACCGTGCTCCGCGGAAAGAACGGCAAGGGCGGCCTGTTCGGCCAGGGCGGCACCAACACCGTCCAGGACCTCAGCATCTCCGGGGACGTCACCTACCGGGACGACGCCGGCTTCGACACGGCCGTCGAGGGCGACTTCGGCAGCGGCTCCACCGTCCAGAACGTCTGGATCGAACACACCAAGGTCGGCCTCTGGATCGACGCCCCCACCACGGGCCTGTACGCGAGCGGGCTGCGCATCCGCGACACGTTCGCCGACGGATCCAACCTCCACAAGGGGACCGCGGGCACCGAGATCTCCAACTCCAGCATCCGCAACACCGGGGACGACGCCCTCGCGATGTTCTCCGAGGCCCAGGCCGTCACCGACTGCGTCTACCGCTTCAACACCGTCCAGGTCCCCCTGCTCGCCAACGGAGCGGCGATCTACGGCGGCAGCGACAACCGCATCGAGGACAACCTGATCTCCGACACGGTCACCGCCTCCGCGGGCATCGCCATCAGCACCCGCAACTTCAACCCCGCTCCGCTGCCCTTCGGCGGCACCACGACCGTCGCCCGCAACACCCTGACCAGGACGGGCGGTTACGAGCCGAACTGGCAGAGCAGGTTCGGCGCGCTGTGGATCTACGCCGACGCCTCCGACATCAGCGCCCCGGTGAACGTCACCGACAACACCATCCTCGACTCCACCTACAGCGCGGTCCTCATCTCCTACCAGAAGACCGTCAGCAACCTCACCGTCGCCAACCTCACCGTCGACAGGACCGGTGCGTACGGCATCGAGATCGACTCCGCGGGCTCCGGCACCTTCTCCGGCGTGACCGTGACCGGCACGGCGTCCGGCGGCCTGGACCTCGCCGGCGGCTTCACCGTCAACCGCGGCTCCGGCAACTCCGGCTGGTAGCCCCCAACTACGCGGGCCCGGTCGCAACGCCCCGCGGGCCGGGCCCGCCCAGCTCCACCCGGCACACGCAGCAAGCAACGAAGAGGAGTCCACGTGACCGAGCGCGCGCCTCGCACCGCCGCCCCCTGGTGGCGACACGCCGCGATCTACCAGATCTACGTCCGCAGCTTCGCCGACGGCAACGGCGACGGCGTCGGCGATCTGGCCGGCGCCCGCGACCGGCTGCCGTACTTGCGTGAACTCGGCGTGGACGCCCTGTGGTTCACCCCCTGGTACGTCTCCCCCATGGCCGACGGAGGCTACGACGTCGCCGACTACCGGGACATCGACCCGGTCTTCGGCACCCTCGCCGAGGCCGAGTCCCTGATCGGCGAGGCACACACGCAGGGCCTGCGCGTCATCGTCGACCTCGTGCCCAACCACTGCTCCGACCTGCACCCCTGGTTCCAGGAGGCACTCGCCGGGAGCCCGGCATCGGCGGCGCGCGACCGCTTCTGGTTCCTGCCCGGACGCGGCGAGCACGGCGAACTCCCGCCGAACGACTGGCAGTCGTACTTCGGCGGCCCCGCCTGGACCCGCGTCGTCGAGGCCGACGGCACCCCCGGCGACTGGTACCTGCACATGTTCGCGCCGCAGCAACCCGACCTGAACTGGGAACACCCGGCGGTACGGGCCGAGTTCGAGGACATCCTGCACTTCTGGCTGCGCCGCGGGGTCGACGGCTTCCGGATCGACGTCGCCCACGGCCTCGCCAAGAAGCCCGGCCTGCCGGACGTCGGCACCGCCCCCGACCCGGCCGATCTCCCGTACCAGGACGTCGACGACGTCCACGAGGTCTACCGCTCCTGGCGCAAGATCCTCGACGCCTACGACGGGGAGCGCACCTTCGTCGGCGAGGTGTGGCTGCCCACCGCCGAACAGTTCGCCCGCTACCTGCGCCCCGACGAGCTGCACTCGGCGTTCAACTTCGACATCCTGTGCTGCCCCTGGGACGCGGAGGCGCTGCGCCGCGTGGTCGACGGCACGCTCGCCGCGCACGAGCCGGTCGGTGCCCCGCCGACCTGGGTCCTGGCCAACCACGACACCATCCGGCACGTCACCCGCTACGGCCGCGAGGACACGTCCTTCGACATGTCCGACAAGCGGCTGCTGGACCCGAGCGACACGGAGCTGGGCCGCCGCCGGGCCCGTGCCGCGGCCCTGCTCACCCTGGCGCTGCCCGGCGGGGTCTACGTGTACCAGGGCGACGAGCTCGGCCTGCCCGAGGTGCGGGACCTGCCCGACGAGCTGCTCCAGGACCCCACGTTCGCCCGCTCCGGCGGCACCGACCGGGGCCGCGACGGCTGCCGTATCCCGCTGCCCTGGACGGCCGACGGGCCCTCGCTCGGCTTCTCCCCCGCGGGCACGCCGGCCACCCCGTGGCTTCCCCAGCCGGCGGACTGGGACGGCCTCGCCGTGGCCGCCCAACAGGCCGACCCGGACTCGGTCCTGAACCTCTACCGCAGGGCCCTGGCCCTGCGCCGGACCCGGCTGACCCACCTCCCCGAGACCCTGACCTGGGTCGAGGAGGACCCCGGCGTCCTGAGCTTCACCCGCCCGGACGGCTTCCACTGCCTGACCAACCTGACACCCACCCCCCAGCCCCTCCCCCGGGACGCCGATGTCCTCCTGTCCAGCGCCCCTCTGGACGAGGGCACGGAGGGGCGGGTGACGGTCCCGGGCGACACGTGCGTCTGGTGGTGGGAGTCGGGGGCCTGAGGCGCCCAATGCAGTTGCTTTTGGCGGGTGGAGGCAGTTGCCCTGGGTGTGACGGGGTGGGGAGCAGGGCAGCGCGTGCGGATCGGGATCCTGACGAAGGTGTTCACCGCCGAGCTGGTCGACGCGGCGATAGCCAAGCACGGCCGAGCCGAGCAGCGGCGCCGTCTCCTGCCAGCGCGGCTGGTCGTGTACTTCGTCTTGGCCCTGTGCCTGTTCGCCCGGGAGTCGTACGAGGAGGTGCTGCGTGTGCTGACCAGCGGCATACCGGGCAGCCAGGCCCTGGGCAGGGTGAATCGGTCGTCGTTGTGCCGAGCGCGGTCACGGCTTGGTGAGGGCGTGCTGGAGACCCTGTTCAGGGAAGTGGCCGGTCCGCTCGCCACTCCGGACACACCCGGGGCATGGTGGCGCGGGCTATGGCTGCTTGCTCTTGACGGCACCCAGTTCGACCTTCCCGACTCGGTGAGCAACGGCGACACCTTCGACGGGCCTTCCAGCACGGGCGGCCTCCCCTTCGGATTCCCCCAGGTGAGGGCCGTGGTCCTCGCCGAGATCGGAACACACGGAGTGATCGATGCCCGCCTCGCCGGCTCCCGCGACGCCGAACGCAGCCTCGCCTACCAGTTAGCCGGCTCCACCGGCCCCGGGGACCTGGTGATCGCCGACCGCGGCTTCTGGTCGGTCGAGTTCGCCCACGCCTTCTCCGCGACAGACGCGGACCTGCTGGTGAGGCTCCAGTCCAACCACCTCGGCACCCTCCAGGAGGAGCTTCCCGACGGCTCGTACTTGTCGATGGCGCGTCCGGGCAAGGAGGTCCGGCTCCGAGCCGCCCGGGAGGGCAGGACCCTGCCCAAGCAAACGATCTACCGCGTCATCACCTTCACGAAGGACGACAAGGCCGCCTTCCTCGGCACGACCCTGCTGGACCCTGAGGAGTACCCGGCGGCCGAGCTGGTCGCGCTCTGACGGGAACGCTGGGAGATCGAGCTGGCCTTCGACGAGATCAAGAACCACCTGGGCTCTGGCGGGCCGATCCGGTCCCGCACGCCAGAAGGCGTCCGACAGGAGCTGTGGGCCTACCTTGCCGTCCACCACGCGATCCGCCGGTTCGCTCACGCCGCAGCACTCGTCGCCCCCGCCGTGGACGCGGACCGCGTGTCCTACCTCAGGTGCGTCCGCATCATCCGCCGAAGCGTTCCGTCCCAGCTCGGGGCCAGCACGGCCAAGCTCACCCGCTCTCTCACAGAGGCCGGGCAGGAGGCGCGCAGCCGTTTGCTCCCGGCCCGCCGGGACCGGAACTGCCCCCGAGCGATCAAGAAGCCCAACCGGTGGCCCGTGCTGCGGACCCGCGCCAAACGGGGGACCGTCGAGCCGGGCCGCTGGGCCCTCAACCAGACCAAGAAGGTGAAGTCGCACCGGCGGGCGGGGAGACCCGTGCTCACGTAGGGCCTCGAACTTCGCGGCACAATCTGAACTCCGATGGCACATCGGAAGCTCTGTGTTGTGTTGGTGGGTCTGTGGGTCGCCGTACTTACCCCTGGTGATGGTGGAGGGCCCAGTGCCGGTCGTGCGGTGTCGGCTCGGTCCGCCAGCGAGCCCGGAGGACTCCGTCGTTGTCAGGCATGACAGCGGTGAATAGAGGCACACGTTCGTCCGCGTAAACGGGCAGGAGTGCGGCGGCGGGGGCTCTGGATATTCGCGCGGTCAGCTCCAGGAAGTCGTCCTCGTTGGCGATGGCGCTGAGGATGCGGCCGGTGTCGTCTTGCCAGACGCCTTCGATGAGGCCCTCGGCCGGGAGTGCTCCCAGAACGGTTTCGACATCGGGGTACAAGGGAGGCCATACCTCCAGGCGGGCCCGGGGAGCCAGTTCGGAGCGGACTGCGCTGATGGTGTCGTCGGTGAGGTGGTGCCATCGTGTGGCGCCTTCGAGGTACGTCTCTTCCAAGATTCCGGCGACACCGTCACGGACGGCCCGGTGCAGGCAAGCCCAGAAATCGTCGTCGCCGGGCCGCTGAATGCCTTCTCCCTCATCCTCGAAGCGGTAGGGGGAAGCGTCCACGGGTTCTGGGAACAGCCCGAGTTTGCTGGTCCGGACCAGCGCCTCCGCGCATGGCCGGTTGCTGCTGACGTAGAGGTACTGGTCCCACCCCACGTGGGCCGCGAAGGTGTCCTCGACCTCCAACCTGCACCACGCGCCGTTGTCGCGCAGCATGGCCCGCACCAGTTCCAGCCCGATATCGAGCGACACTTCGGCCCCGTCGTGGAAGCCGGCCGGGCCGGATGGGAAGAGCCCATCCAGCCCAAAGCCCTCTACCGGAGGCTCGACGCCGAAGTGTGCCAGGGAGGGGACTGCCGGTTCGCGTACGACCAAGTGATCGATTCCGGTGTCCCTGGCGAATGCCGCGACCGCCTGAAGATAGGCCGCCTCGACCTCACCGTGATCGCTGACGGCGTCCTCCAGGCCGGTGTAGGACCCGTGTTCGTCGCGGTCGGAGGGGTCGTACTTGGTGACGCGGTAGAAGTAGGTCAGCACGGCACCATCCTCCAGGAAATGCCGAACTGAGACACCGGGGTACGGGCGCCCCTGACACGCCGGAGACCTGCTGGCTAGCCGTAAGCCTTGTGGCGGGAACCTACAGCTCGGTCTTCCCCGACCCCGTCACCTCCCCAAAAGCAACTGCATTGGCCTGAGGCGCCCCCTGGATCGGAACCGAATCTCGGGTCAGGTTCATCCCTACACCAGGGCCACGAACTCACTGCTCCGCACATTGATTCCTGACATACGCCCGCAGCGCGTCCGTGCTGTGGAAGATCCGGTAGCCAGCAGCCTCAAGGGCAATCTGCTCTTCCTCACTCGTATCAGGGACCAGGACTACCGGGACGCCGCCTTCTGCTCGCAACCCCTGCGGCCAGAGGGCGGCTGCCACGGTGATCGCAGCGCCAGAGCGGGGTTCGCTGACCTCGCTGTCCAGTTCCGGTTCAGCCAGATCGGCTTCGTGAACTTCCGACAGCAGCGCACGCAGACCGGGGACCTCATCGACAGGGTCGGATTTCGAGATGCCGGACGGAGCCGCGAAAGACGTTGCCGTCAGCGACTCACCTGCGCCGGCCAAGGCCACGAGGGACGGGCCGTCGTGCAAACCCTGGAGGAGATCGTTTGCTGCACCTGCCAGGAGAGCACGCCGGGCCGCGAGGAACTCCGGGTAGCTTGACACCTTCCACAAGTCACGGTCCATCGGGATCCACTGGGTCGCCAGTGCCCCGGGCATACGCGACTCGATCTCCTCGAGGTACTCCGCCGGCTCCTTCGCACCGATCTTCAGGTTCGTGTCCTGGGTGAGGAAGCAGAAGTTGGCGACCGCGTTCACCTCGCCCCGGCTGTAATCGTGCTTATAGAGAAGGGCCTTGGGGAAAATATGGTGCACCTGAAGTGAGCTGAGCCGTCCGAGCATCCCATCCCGCAACGGAACTCCGCTGACAAAGTCCTGCGCGCCGTGAACCCGCGTCAGCATGTAGAGAAGCGGGTAGAAGCGGGAGCCCATGCTGGAACCGACGAAGTCGTCCGCTGCGACGGCGAGGTGACCCCCGCGGCTGCGTCGCAGCACGTTGATCAGCTGATCGACTCCGCCTTCGTCGAGTGCCTGCAAGTCCTGGTTGAGCACGGTCTCCGTGGCACCCGTGTGACGGCCCCAGAGGAAGCTGTGCACGTACCAGTAGAAGAGTCGGTCACGCGTCATGGCATCAGGGAACGAGCCTCCGTGACCGCGGAGCAGTCGACTCATCACCGGAAGAGCACCGCGGCCGCTGAGGACTGCACCATGGTCCAGCCCAAGCCGTCCGCCGAGCGAGTTGAGCAGATAGGACACGGCGTCGATGGTCTCAGCGAGCCCCGACCGGAACGCCGCGACGTCCACGTCGGCCAGCTTGGAGAACTGGGCCTCACCGGTGATGACGGCGTTGACATTGCGCAGTAGCCAGTCGAGCTTGAAACCGAAACCTGCGGTCGACCAGTCCTGGAGAGCCCGATTCATGGTCGGCCGGGCAGCCGGCCACGCCGCGCAGATGGCGGCCAGGGCGAGGTCACCCTTAGAGAGCTTGGTGCCACCTGAGTTCACCCGGTTGAAGATCTCGACAACCACGTCGATGGTCTTGTCCTCGCCGGTCACCTCGTCGATGTGGACGCTGCGGTCCTTTATCTGGGTGATGCGGTTGAGACGTTCGATGTAGGCGACCTGCAGTCCGGCGTCACCGTTCGCCAACTGGGTGACGGCGATGAGTTGACTGGCGAGTCCGCTCTGAAAAAGCGCGGTGACATCCACCCAGAGCGGGTTGTCCTTCATCTTGGCCGGCGCGTAGAACTCGAACGACTCCGTCTGAAGATTGAAGTGCAGTCCAGTCAACGCCGAGGCGTTGCCCTCGAAAAAGCTCGGAGCTCTGCCGCGGGTGACTCCGTAAAGCGTGGTGACTCGCTGCTGACCGTCCAGCAGCAGGTGGATGGAACCGTCCCGACCCGAGTCCCCGCCCCGCGTCTGCACGCCCTCGGCCTTGGTGCTCCAGGTCAAGAAGCCCCCGATGGGGTACCCGCGATAGAGCGACTGGAAGAAGCCGCGTACCTGGTCGCGCGTCCAGACATAGCCGCGCTGGAACTCCGGAAGCGCGATGTCTCCGGCGTCGACCTTGTCGAGGACCTGCGAAATATGCACCGTCGTTGAACCTGTCCATCCGGTCCTGGCGGCTTCACCCACCAGAACGTGTCCGCCCGATCGCACGAAGCTATCAGTCAGGGGTGCACCAAAAGCGGGACTCGAGCACAGGTCCGAAAGCAAGAACCCGCTCGATACGGCGTTGAACTCCAGCCGCCTGCGGGCGACTTCGCGACGCCCTTCACGTGGCGACGTAAGGCAGCGGCACGATGCATCCGAAACCGCGTCCCTGCAACCCCATCGCGTCGATGAATCCACAGGCGGAACCTGGTGGCGCCTGCCCGGAAGGCGGCCGTAGGCACAAAAAATCCCCGAGGTCGGCGAACCGACCTCGGGGATCTGCATGGTGTCCGAGGGGGGACTTGAACCCCCACGCCCGTTAAAGGGCACTAGCACCTCAAGCTAGCGCGTCTGCCATTCCGCCACCCGGACGAGGTGTATGCCGCCTGGCCGGGGGTGTTCCCCGCGGCGACATGGACAACAATACCAAGCTTTCGCAGTGCCCTTCACCTGCATATCCGGGCCCCCGGAGCGGGTCCGCGCGGTGGGCCGGGGGTGCGCCTACAGTCTCACCATGGGTGACTGGATGACTACCAGGGGCTTGCCGGAGGGGCGGCGGCCGAGAGCGCTGTCGCCGTTGCGGGAGCATCTGCGGGACACGTTCTGGTTCGCGCCCACCGCGGCGATGGTGCTCGTCTTCGTGGTGTGGACGGTGGCCGGCGCGATCGACGCCGCGATCGTGGAGTCCCTCCAGCGGTCGCGGGACTACGACACGCTCGACAACCTGCTGCAGCTGGCCGAGGACACCAAGACCGTGGTGACGTCGGTCAGCTCGGCGATGATGACCTTCATCGGCGTGGTCTTCAGCATCTCGCTGGTCGCCGTGCAGATGGCGAGCGGGCAGTTCAGTCCGCGGGTGGTGCGGATCTTCGTACGGAGCCGGATTACCAAGGCGACCTTCGCGGTGTTCCTCGCGACGTTCCTGCTGTCGCTCCTCGTGCTCACCTCCTACGAGTCGAACGCCGAGGCACGGCTGGTGACCTCGATCCCGCTGGTGCAGTCGGTGCTGACGCTGCTGATGCTGGGGCTGAGCCTGCTGCTCTTCGTGCTGTACGTGAACCAGACGCTGCGGCTCATGCGCATCAGCCACGTCATCGACCACATCACCCGGGACGCGTTCAAGGTCGTCGGGCAGATGCCGGTAGCCCGTTCGACCGGCGAGGAGGACGCGCTCGGGCCGGAGACCGCGCGGGTCGCCCATCAGGGACGGGCCGGGGTGCTGCGGGACGTGAACATCGCCCGGCTGGTGCGGGCGGCCCGGCAGCAGGACGTCGTGCTGCGGCTGATTCCCCGGATCGGGGACTTCGTCGTACCGGGCACGCCGCTGCTCGCCGTGCACGGAGGGTCCGCGCCCTCGCGGCGGTCGCTGAGCTACACGGTGACCGTCGGGGTGGAGCGGACCTTCCACCAGGACCTGGCGTTCGGCCTGCGGCAGCTCGCCGACATCGGGCTGCGGGCGCTGTCGCCGGCGGTGAACGACCCGACCACCGCCGTCCAGGCGATCGACCGCATCGTGCAGTTCCTGTCCGCGGTCGTCCGTCGGCCGCTCGACACGGCGCTGCACCGCGACCGGCGCGGGGCGGTGCGGCTGGTGCAGCCCGTGCCCGGGTGGACGGAGCTGGTCGATCTCGCGTTCGCGGAGATCCGGGCGTGCGCGGTGGGCAGTCCGCAGGTGACGCGGCGTCTCGTCGCCGGCCTCGACGACCTGCTGCACGTCGCTCCCGAGGAACGCCGGGAGCCGCTGATCCGGCACCGCACCCTGCTGGTGGAGGCCGTGCAGCTCACGGTCGCCGAGCCGTCGGACCGCGCCTTCGCACTGCGGCCCGACCGGCAGGGCATCGCGTAGCGGGCCTGCCGCGATCGGGGCGGCGCCCCGCACGGGCGCCGCCCGTCGCCTCACGGCATCAGGTGGTGGTCCGGGAAGTTGCCCGGCAGCCGCTCCCCCGCCGGGCCCTGGGTGACCGCGCGGACCAGCAGTTCCCCACCGACGAACGCCCCGCGCCACGACGCGCCGAAGCCGCCGAACAACTCGTCGCGGTCGCCGCGCGAGCGGGGCCTGCCGTGACCGACCTTGAAGGCGCGGATCTGCGGGGCGAGTCGGTCGTACGTCGCCTCGTCGTCCGTGGACAGGGTGGCGACCAGCGCCCCGTTCGAAGCGTTCATCGCGGCGAGCAGTTCGGCCTCGGTGTCGACCAGGACGATGGTGTCGACCGGGCCGAAGGGTTCCGCGTGATGCAGCGGCGAGGACGGGGGCGGGTTGAGGAGGGTGACGGGCTGGACGTACGCCGAGGTGTCCTGGCCGGGCAGGAAGCGCGCGTCGGCGGGCTTGCCGCGGTGCAGCGGGACGGCGCCCCGGTCGATGGCCTCGGCGACCTGGTCGTGGAGTTCCTTGGCCTTGGCGGCGTTGATGACCGGGCCGAAGTCGAGCGAGGGGTAGGGGTCGTCGGGGTGCTCGACGGCGAGGGGGTGGCCGGTCCGCAGGGTGCGGACGGCGGGGAGGTACGCGCTGAGGAAGTCGTCGAAGAGGGAGCGCTGGACGACGAAGCGCGGGTAGGCCGTGCAGCGCTGCTTGCCGTAGTCGAAGAGCTTGGGGACGACGGCGGTCAGCGCGTCCCAGTCGGTGTGGTTCCAGATGCCCCAGGTGTTGAGTCCCTCCTGTTCGAGGATGTGGCGCTTGCCGAGGTCGGCGACGGCGGTGGCGACGGCGGCGCCGGTGTCCCGGCCGCCGACGAAGGAGACGCAGCCGATCTCGGGCGCGCGCACGAGCGCCTCGGACAGTTCGCCGCCGCTGCCGCTGACCAGGGTGACGGGGACTCCCTCGCGGGCGGCGAGGGCGCAGGCGAGGGTGAGGCAGGCGACGCCGCCGTCGGTGGGGGTCTTGGCGATGACCGCGTTGCCGGCCAGTGCCTGCACCAGCATCGCGTGGACGAGGACGCTCATCGGGTAGTTCCAGCTGGCGATGTTGGAGACGGGTCCGTCGAGCGGACTCCGGCCGTCGACCATGGGCTCGATGCCGTCGACGTACCAGCGCACGCCGTCGATCGCCCGGTCCACGTCGGCCTGGGCGAGCCGCCAGGGTTTGCCGATCTCCCAGACGAGGAGCAGGGCGAGGAGTTCACGGTGTTCGGTGAGGGCGTCGAGGGTCGCCGCGACGCGGGCACGGCGCTCCGGTAGGGGTACGTGGCGCCAGGCGCGGTGCTGGTCGAGCGCCGCGCCGACGGCCTGCCGGGCGGTGGCGCCGTCGAGGCGGGGCGGGCCCGCGATGGGGGCGCCGTCGACGGGGCTGGTGGCGGGCAGGCTCCGGCCGTCCGCCTGCCAGGCGGCGTTCCAGAGGTTGAGGACGCGGTCGTCGCGGAAGGCCTCCGGGGCGACGGCGAGGCAGCGCCGCCAGGCGTCGGTCCACGACGTTCCGGACTTGAGGACGAGGGGGTCTCGGGGTTTCGCGGTGGTGGGGTCGAGGGTTGTCATGGGTGTCTCCGCTCTCGGTGCACAGTCGGGGGCGGGGGGCCCGGCCTCTGCCGTACGGCAGGTCGCCCGGGCCCGCGCGAACAGTCGTCGCGCCGGTAAGGGGAAGGTAGTGAGGCGACGTGGATTCCGGGAGTCACCCCACGTCGACTATGAGTGAGGTCACGTCGGTTTCAGGCGAACCGGGCCGTGGTGTTCAGCCGGGCGCGGACCAGCCGGGCCGTCTCGGTCGGGGTGCCGCCGACGGGTACGCCGGCGGCCTCCAGGGCCTCCTTCTTGGCCCGGGCGGTGCCCGAGGAGCCGGAGACGATGGCGCCGGCGTGGCCCATGGTCCTGCCCTCGGGGGCGGTGAATCCGGCGACGTAGCCGACGACGGGTTTGGTGACGTGGTCGCGGACATAGGCGGCGGCCCGTTCCTCGGCGTCACCGCCGATCTCCCCGATGAGGACGACGAGTTCGGTGTCGGGGTCGTCCTGGAAGGCGGCGAGGCAGTCGATGTGGCTGGTGCCGACGACGGGGTCTCCGCCGATGCCCACGCAGGTGGAGAAGCCGATGTCCCGCAGTTCGTGCATGAGCTGGTAGGTGAGGGTGCCGGACTTGGAGACCAGGCCGACGGGTCCCGGTCCGGCGATGTCGGCGGGGATGATGCCCGCGTTGGACTGGCCGGGAGTGATCAGGCCGGGGCAGTTGGGGCCCACGACCCGGGTGCCCCGCTCGGCGGCGTGGGCGCGGAAGGCGACCGCGTCGTGGACGGGGATGCCTTCGGTGATGACGACGACGAGTCCGGTTCCGGCGTCGGCGGCCTCCTCGACGGCGGCCCTGGCGAAGGCGGGCGGCACGAACACGACGCTGACGTCCGCCCCGGTCGCCTCGACGCCCTCGCGCACCGACCCGAAGACGGGGACGGACCGGTGCGCCGTGCCGAGGCCCGCGGGGCTCAGGGGGACGTCAAAGCGGACGGTCCGGCCGGCCTTGCGGGGGTTGACGCCGCCGACGACGTCGGTGCCGGCCGCGAGCATGCGGCGGGTGTGCCGCATGCCCTCGGCCCCGGTCATGCCCTGGACGAGGACCTTGGACTCCTTGGTGAGAAAGACGGCCATGTCCCGCTCCTTCAGGTGGTGTTGGCGAGGTGGGCGGCGCGGCGCGCGGCGTCGTCCATGGTGGTGGCCCGGTGCACCAGGGGGTGGGCGCGCTCGTCGAGCACGGCGTGGCCGCGTGCGGCGTTGTTGCCGTCGAGCCGGACGACGAGCGGCTTGGTGGGCCGCACGGCGTCGAGGGCCCGCACGATGCCGTCGGCGACCGCGTCGCAGGCGGTGATGCCGCCGAAGACGTTGACGAGGACGGCTTTGACGTCGGGGTCGGAGAGGACGACGGAGAGGCCGTCGGACATGACCCGGGCGGAGGCTCCGCCGCCGATGTCGAGGAAGTTGGCGGGGCGGGCGCCGCAGCCCGCGATCACGTCGAGGGTCGACATGACGAGGCCCGCGCCGTTGCCGATGACGCCGACCTCGCCGTCCAGTTTCACGTAGGTGAGTCCTCTGGCCGCGGCGGACGCCTCCAGGGGGTCGTCGTGCGGAACGTCCTGCTCGCCCCAACGTGTCTGGCGGAAGCGGGCGTTGTCGTCGAGGGTGACCTTGGCGTCCAGTGCCGTGAGCCGGCCCTGGGCGGTGAGGACGAGGGGGTTCACCTCGACGAGGAGGGCGTCCTCGCGGGTCAGCACCTGCCAGAGCCGTACGAGGACGTCGGCGGCTCCGGCGGGCAGTCCGGCCGCCCTGACGATGCCGGCCGCCTTCTTCGGGGTGACGCCCTCCGTCGGGTCGACGGGGACGCGGGTCACCGCCTCCGGGCGCGCCGCGGCCACCTCCTCGATCTCGGTGCCGCCTTCGGTGGAGACGACGGCGAGGAACTGTCCGGCGGTCCGGTCGAGGACGTACGCGACGTAGAACTCGCCCTCGATGGACACGGGTTGGGCCAGCATCACGGTGTCGACGAGATGGCCCTTGATGTCCGAGCCGAGGATCTGCCGGGTCATCAGCTCCGCCTCGGCCGGGTCGGCCGCGAACCGGATGCCGCCGGCCCTGCCGCGTCCGCCGGTCCTGACCTGGGCCTTGACGACGGCCGGCCCGCCGAGCCGGCGGGCGATGGCGCGGGCCTCGCGCGGCGAGTCGGTGGTCTCGGCGCGTGGCACCAAGATGCCGTGTTCCGCGAGGAGTTCCCGCGCCTGGTGCTCGTACAGGTCCATGTTTCGGCTCCTGTCCTGAAAGTGGTGCGCGACCTCTGGACATCACCCAGCGGATGCGGGATAACAATCTTCATACAGTATTCGTCGACTGTATGCAATGTGCCGAGCGGGGCCCGACCACCGGCGGCACCAGGGCGGCCCAAGGCAACGGACAAGTGAGGTGACCTGTGACGACCAAGGCTCTCGAAGGCATCCGCGTGCTCGACATGACACACGTTCAGTCCGGTCCCTCGGCGACCCAGTTGATGGCCTGGCTCGGCGCCGACGTGGTCAAGCTGGAGGCGCCGGCCGGGGACATCACCCGCACCCAGCTGCGGGACATCCCGGACGCCGACTCCCTCTACTTCACGATGCTCAACAGCAACAAACGCAGCATCACGCTCAACACCAAGACGGAGCGCGGCAAACAGCTCCTGACCGAACTGATCCGCCGCTCGGACGTCATGGTGGAGAACTTCGGCCCCGGAGCGGTCGACCGCATGGGCTTCACCTGGGACCGGATCCGCGAGATCAACCCGCGGATCGTCTACGCCTCCATCAAGGGCTTCGGGGACGGCCCGTACACCGCCTTCAAGGCCTACGAGGTGGTCGCGCAGGCCATGGGCGGCTCCATGGCCACCACCGGCTTCGAGGACGGGCCGCCGATGGCGACCGGCGCGCAGATCGGGGACTCCGGCACGGGCATCCACGCCGTCGCCGCCGTGCTCGCCGCGCTGCTCCAGCGCACCCGCACCGGACGCGGGCAGCGCGTCAACGTCGCCATGCAGCACGCCGTCCTCAACCTCTGCCGGGTCAAACTGCGCGACCAGCAACGCCTCGCGCACGGACCGCTCGCCGAGTATCCGAACGAGGACTTCGGCGACGAGGTGCCCCGGTCCGGGAACGCCTCCGGCGGCGGACAGCCCGGCTGGGCCGTGCGCTGCGCGCCCGGCGGGCCCAACGACTACGTGTACGTCATCGTCCAGCCGGCCGGCTGGCAGCCGCTGACCCGGCTGATCGCCCGGCCCGAACTCGCCGACGACCCCGAGTGGTCCACCCCGCAGGCCCGCCTGCCGAAGCTGGCCAAGATGTTCCAGCTCATCGAGGAGTGGACCAGCACCCTGCCCAAGTGGCAGGTGCTGGAACGGCTCAACGCGGAGAACATCCCGTGCGGGCCGATCCTGTCCACCCGGGAGATCATCGAGGACTCCTCCCTCGCCGCCAACGACATGGTCGTCGAGGTCGAGCACCCCGAACGCGGGTCCTACGTCACCGTCGGCAACCCGTTGAAGCTCTCCGACTCCCCCGTCGAGATCACCGCCTCCCCGCTCCTCGGCGAGCACAACGAGGAGATCTACATCGGTGAACTCGGCCTGGGCGACGAGGAACTGCGGCTGCTCAAGTCCACCGGGGTGATCTGAGATGGCCTGTCCGTACCTGCTGTTGGGGGGCACGTCGATGACATGAGTGTGCGCGGGGACGGCCGACGGTGCGCGTCGGCCGGCCCCGGGACCCGTGAGCGCACGAAAGGCATTTGGCAGGGGGCGCTGACCAGATCTTTCGACGCAAGGGGTGCTGGACCGACATGACAACCACCGACTATTCGACCTCCGTCCCCTATCAAGAGGTGACGGACCCCAACGGCCGGGTGTACCGCGTCGGCGAGTCCGACGTCGACATCATGGGCCGCACACGCAAGTGGATGGTCTTCCTGCCCTGGGCGGGCATGATGGGCATCAGTTCCGCCGAGTACGCGTTCACGTCGGCGGAGGACACACTCCACGACGCGCATCTGTGGAGCAGCGGGCACATCTTCTGGCTGATGGGTGTCTGGATCTTCTTCCAGGCCGCCGTCGCCTTCCCCGCCGGGCAGTTGCGCGAGAGCGGCCGGCTGCCGGCCCGTACGGCGATGCTGCTGGGCGCGCTGGGCACCCTGCTCGGCTATGTGTCGCTGGCGTTCGCGCCGCATGTGGCCATCGCCTATCTCGGCTTCGGCATGTGCAGCGGCATCGGAGCCGGTCTGGTCTACGCGACCTGCGTGAACATGGTCGGCAAGTGGTATCCGGAGCGCAAGGGCGGCAAGACGGGCTTCGTCAACGGCGGTTTCGCCTACGGGTCCGTGCCCTTCGTGTTCCTGTTCACCTCGTACATGGACCTGGGCAACTACCGGGGCGTCCTGGTGGGCGTCGGTCTGCTGTGCTGCGCGATCGTCGCGGTGGCCGGCTGGTTCTTCAAGGACCCGCCGAAGGGCTGGTGGCCGGCGCACGTGGACCCGCTGAAGGTGTCGGACGACCCGAAGATCCGCCGGGCCCTGGAGAAGAACCCGCCGGCCGTGAAGCAGTACACCCCGAGGGAGGCGGCGCGTACCCCCGTTCTGTGGATGATGTGGTTCTGTCTGCTGTGCACGGCCGGGATCAACATCTTCGGCATCGCCTTCCAGGTGCCGTTCGGCAAGGACATGGGCTTCGCGGGCGGGATCGTGGCCACGGCGATGTCCCTGAAGGCCATCGTCAACGGCACCGGGCGCGGTGTCATCGGCTGGATCTCCGACCGGGTGGGCCGCCGGCACACGCTGATCATCGTGTGTCTGGTGCTGGGCACCGCGCAGTTCGGGGTGCTGGTCTCCGGCCAGATGGGCAGCATGCCGTTCTTCCTGTTCTGCTCCATGGTCTCCGGCTTCGGCGGCGGCGCGATCTTCCCCCTCTTCGCGGCCATGACGGCGGACTACTTCGGTGAGAACAACAACGCCTCCAACTACGGCATGGTCTACAGCTCGAAGCTGATATCGGGCCTGGTGGGCTCCGGCATGGGCGCGGTCGTCGTGGGCGCGTGGGACTACCACGGCGCCTTCGTGCTGGCCGGGTCCGTGGGACTGGCGTCCGCCGTACTGGCCCTGTTCCTCAAGGCGCCGGACCGACCGCAGGCCCGGAGCATCGTCCCCAATCCGCACCCGCTCGGCGAGGAGATGGCGTGATGACGGCGGAACCCATGGCGGCGAAGGACCGGCCGGACGACTCCGGCGCCTCCCGGCGTGCCTACCGGGAGGTCACCGACTCCCGGGGCCGCGTCTACCGGATCGGCGAGACCGACCGCGACATCCTCGGCCACTCACGGAAGTTCATGGTGTACCTGCCCTGGGCCGCCATGATGGCGATCAGTGTCTTCGAGTACGCGTACGGCTCGGCGGAGGACACCCTGTCCCACGCGCACGGCTGGACGCAGAGCAACACCTTCTGGATCCTGAGCGTCTGGGTGTTCTTCCAGGCGGGCATCGCGTTCCCGGCGGGCTGGATGCGGGAGAAGGGCATCCTCACGGCCCGCAGGGCGATGTACCTCGGCTCGGTCATGTGCGCGATCGGTTTCCTGGCCCTGTCGCACCTGAGCAACGTCCTGCTGGCGATCCTCGGCTTCGGCGTCATCGGCGGCATCGGGTCGGGGCTGGTCTACGCGACCTGCATCAACATGGTCGGCAAGTGGTTCCCCGAACGCCGGGGCGCGAAGACGGGGTTCGTCAACGGCGGCTTCGCGTACGGCTCCCTGCCGTTCATCTTCATCTTCAACTACGCGTTCGACACGGCCAACTACCACCGGGTCCTCGACCTCATCGGCTGCTACGTGATGATCGTCGTGTTCGCCTCCGCGTTCTTCTTCAAGGACCCGCCGAAGAACTGGTGGCCGGCGGACATCGACCCACTGACGTACGGCGGCAGTGCGAAGGGGGCCGCGAGCCTCGCGAAGAACCCTCCCGCGGTGAAGCAGTACACGCCCAAGGAGGCCATCAGGACCGGGATGCTCCCCCTGATGTGGGTCGCGCTGGTGATGACCGCGGGGGTGTCGATCTTCGGGATCTCCTTCCAGGTGGACTTCGCCAAGGAGGTGGGCTTCGGCCCGCTGGTGGCGGCGTCGTCGATGGGCGTGATGGCGGTCATCAACGGCGTCGGCCGGGGCGTGGTGGGCTGGCTGTCCGACTCCTGGGGCCGCAAGCAGTCCCTGGTGTTCGTCATCGTGGTCCTCGGCCTCGCGCAGTTCGGGGTGATCTGGGCCGGTGACATCCACAGCGAGGCGCTGTTCCTGTTCTTCGCCTTCCTCTCCGGGTTCGGCGGCGGCGCCTTCTATCCGATGTTCGCGGCCCTGACCCCGGACTACTTCGGCGAGAACTACAACGCCACCAACTACGGCCTGGTGTACAGCGGCAAACTGATCAGCGGCCTGTTCGGCGGCGGCCTCGGCTCGATGGTGGTCGCGGCCTGGGGCTACAACGGCGCCTACGCGCTGGCGGGCGGCATCTCCATGGTGGCGGCCGCGATCGCCCTGCTGCTGCGGCAGCCGGGGCGCAGCACGGCGGACACCTCGGCACCGCAGCCGCAGCCCGTCGGCTGAGGACGGCCGCCCGCACCGGGGCGGCCGGACGTCGAGGGGCCCTCCCCGCCGATCCGGCGGGGAGGGCCCCTCGACGTGGTGCGGGTGGAGACAGGACAGGATCGAGGCAACTAACCCGCGTGGCCTAGTCGTTGCCTGCGAAGGCGGCGTCGAAGGACGCCGACGGCGGGTCGAAGTCGTAGGCCTTCAGACGCCTGAGCGCCTCGGGCGCGCCCTGGAGCCGGTCCATGCCCGCGTCCTCCCACTCGACCGACACCGGCCCCGTGTAGCCGATGGAGCGCAGCATGCGGAAGACGTCCTCCCAGGGCACGTCGCCGTGGCCCGCGGAGACGAAGTCCCAGCCGCGGCGCGGGTCGCCCCAGGGCAGATGGGAGCCGAGGCGGCCGTTGCGGCCGTCGAGGCGCTTGCGGGCCTCCTTGCAGTCGACGTGGTAGATCCGGTCGCGGAAGTCGTACAGGAAACCGACCGGGTCGAGGTCCTGCCACACGAAGTGGGACGGGTCGAAGTTGAGGCCGAAGGCCGGACGGTGGTCGACGGCGGCCAGGGCGCGGTGGGTGGTCCAGTAGTCGTAGGCGATCTCGCCGGGGTGGACCTCGTGGGCGAACCGGACGCCCTCGGCGTCGAAGACGTCCAGGACCGGGTTCCACCGGGTCGCGAAGTCCTCGTAGCCGCGCTCGATCATCGACTCGGGGACGGGCGGGAACATGGCGACCAGGTGCCAGATCGCCGAGCCGGTGAAGCCGATGACGGTGTCGACGCCGAGCGCGGCGGCCGCGCGCGCGGTGTCGGCGATCTCGGCCGCGGCCCGCTGCCGTACGCCCTCGGCCTCGCCCTCGCCCCAGATCCGGGAGGGCAGGATGGCGCGGTGGCGTTCGTCGATGATGGCGTCGCAGACGGCCTGCCCGACGAGGTGGTTGGAGATGGCCCGGCAGGTCAGCCCGTACTTGTCGAGAAGGGCGCGCCGGGAGTCGACGTACGCCGGGTCGGCGAGCGCCTTGTCGACCTCGAAGTGGTCGCCCCAGCAGGCGAGTTCGAGCCCGTCGTAGCCGAAGTCGCGGGCCAGGCGGCAGACCTCTTCGAGGGGCAGGTCGGCCCACTGGCCGGTGAAGAGCGTGAAGGTGCGTGGCATGACGGGCCTCCTCAGACCGCGATGGGGGTGTAGACGGAGTTCTTCTCGGCGCTCTCCTCGACCGCGGCGAGGACGCGCTGCACCTGGAGACCGTCGGCGAAGGACGGGGTGGGCGGGCGGCCGGCGGCGATGGCGCGGACGAGGTCGCGGGCCTGGTGCACGAAGGTGTGCTCGTAGCCGAGGCCGTGGCCCGGCGGCCACCAGGCGTCGAGGTAGGGATGGTCGGGCTCGGTGACCAGGATGCGGCGGAAGCCCGCGTGCGTGGCGGGCTCGGTGTGGTCGTGGTAGGAGAGTTCGTTGAGGCGTTCCAGGTCGAAGGCCAACGAGCCCCGCTCCCCGTTGAGTTCGATGCGCAGGGCGTTCTTGCGTCCGGTCGCGAAGCGGGAGGCCTCGAAGGAGGCGAGGGCGCCGGAGGCGAAGCGGGCGGTGAACAGGGCGGCGTCGTCGACGGTGACGGCTCCCGAGCCGGGTCCGTCGACGGTGCCCGCGGCTCCCGCGTCCGGACCGCTCCCGGGCGCGGAACCCGCACCGGGGCCCGTGCCGCCCGCCCCTGTGTCCGGTTCCGGCACGGCCGACAGGCCGCTGGACGCTCCGGTGGGCCACGGCCGGCTGCGCACGAACGTCTCGGTGAGCGCGGACACCCCGCCCAGCGGTTCCCCCGCCAGGAACTGCGCGAGGTCGACGATGTGGGCGCCGAGATCCCCGAGCGCCCCCGAGCCGGCGACCTCCTTGCGGAGCCGCCAGGTGAGCGGGAAGTCCGGGTCGACCAGCCAGTCCTGGAGGTAGGTGACCCGTACGTGCCGCAGAGCGCCGAGGCGGCCCTCGGCGACCATGGAGCGGGCGAGCACCGTGGCGGGCAGTCGGCGGTAGTTGAAACCGACCATGGACAGCCGGCCGTGTTCGAGGGCCGCCTCCGCCGCCGCGGCCATCGTCTCCGCCTCGGCGACCGTGTTCGCGAGGGGCTTCTCGCACAGCACGTGCTTGCCCGCGGCCAGCGCGGCGACCGCGATCTCGGCGTGGCTGTCGCCGGGAGTGCAGATGTCGACGAGGTCGACGTCGTCCCGGGCGATCAGCGCACGCCAGTCCGTCTCGGCCGCCGCCCAGCCGTGCCGGTCGGCCATCGCCCGCACCGCCGTCCCGTCCCGGCCGCAGACGGCGGCGAGGACGGGGCGCAGCGGCAGGTCGAAGACGCGGCCCGCGGTGCGCCAGCCCTGCGAGTGGGCGGCGCCCATGAACGCGTAGCCGACCATGCCGACACGCAGTGGGGGCTTCGCGGCCTCGTCACCCCGGTGCGGCTGTCCCATACGGATGTCCTCCTCGTCGTCGTGGCGCGGTGGCAAAAGGGGCCCGGACCCCCGTACCGGGCCCCTGGAACGGGGGCGGCTCACTTGAAGCCGGTGGACATGTACTGCTTGACGTTGTCCTTGTCGACGACGGCCGAGTAGAGGGTGAGCGAGGCGGGGATCTCGAACTCGGCCAGTCCCCCGATGCCCTTGCCCTGGCCGAGGGTGCGGGCGAGGTCGATCGCGGACGCGGCCATGGTCGGCGGGTACAGGACCGTCGCCTTCAGGACGCTGTCGTCGGCCTCGATGGCCTGGAAGGCGGAGAGCGCGCCGGCCCCGCCGACCATCAGGAAGCCGTCCCGTCCCGCCTGCTCGATGGCCCGCAGCGCGCCCACGCCCTGGTCGTCGTCGTGGTTCCAGAGCGCGTCGAACTTGGGCTGTGCCTGGAGGAGTTGGGCCATCTTGGCCTGACCGGTCTCGACGGTGAACTCCGCTGCCTGACGGGCGACCTTCTTGATGTTCGGGTAGTTCTTCAGCGCCGCGTCGAAGCCCTGGGTGCGCTGCTTGGTGAGCTCCAGGTTGTCGATCCCGGCCAGCTCGATGACCCGGGCGTCGCTCTTGCCCTTGAGTTTCTCCCCGATGTAGTGGCCGGCGCTGAGCCCCATGCCGTAGTTGTCGCCGCCGATCCAGCAGCGGTACGCCTGGGGCGAGTTGAAGATCCGGTCGAGGTTGATGACGGGGATGCCGGCGCGCATCGCCTTGAGGCCGACCTGGGTGAGCGCCTTGCCGTCGGCGGGCAGCACGACCAGGACGTCGACCTTCTTGTTGATCAGCGTCTCGATCTGGCCGATCTGCGCGGCGGTGTCGTTGGAGCCCTCGGTGATCTCCAGGCTGACGTCCGAGTACTTCTTGGCGCGGCTCTTGGCGTTGTCGTTGATGGCGTTGAGCCAGCCGTGGTCGGCCTGGGGTCCGGCGAAGCCGATGGTGACGTGCTTGCCGGGCTTGTCGTCGGCGGCCGGCCGGTCGTTCGCGGCCGGCTTCTCGTCCTTGGTGTCGTTGCTCGTGCAGCCGGTGAGCAGGACGCCGGCCGAGATGGCGGCGGTGCCGAAGAGCAGTCCTCTGCGGCTGGTCGGACTCATGGGTTCTGGCATGGCGGTGGACCCTTCCCGTGTCAGGTCGTGCTTGCTGTGCGCCGCTGGACCAGGACCGCGGCGACGATGATCGCGCCCTTGGCGATCTGCTGGACGTCGCTCTGGAGGTTGTTCAGCGCGAAGATGTTGGTGATCGTCGTGAAGATGAGGACGCCCAGCACGGAGCCGGTGATGGTGCCGCGGCCTCCGCTGAGCAGGGTGCCGCCGATGATCGCGGCGGCGATGGCGTCGAGTTCGTACAGGTTGCCGTTGGTGTTCTGGCCGGAGCCGGACAGGATGATCAGCAGGAACGCGGCGATGCCGCAGCACAGTCCGGACAGCAGGTAGAGGTAGAGCCGCTGGCGCCGTACGCCGATGCCGGCGAGGCGGGCCGCCTCCGCGTTGCCGCCGACGGCGACGGTGCGACGGCCGAAGGTGGTGCGGTTCAGGATCAGCCAGCCGATGACGGTGACGACGGCGAAGACGAGGACCAGCGGCGGGATTCCCAGCACGTAGGCGTCGCGCTCACCGAGCCCGAGGACGCCGTCCACCGAGACGATCTGGGTCCTGCCGTCGGTGATCTGTAGGGCGAGGCCGCGGGCCGAGGCGAGCATGGCGAGCGTGGCGATGAAGGGGACCATCCGGCCGTACGCGACGAGCAGTCCGTTGACGAGGCCGCAGCCCAGGCCGACGAGCACCGCGGTGAAGAGGATGCCCGCGAAGCCGTACTCCTGGGTGGCGACCGTGGTCGCCCACACCGAGGACAGCGCGACGATCGCGCCGACCGACAGGTCGATGCCGCCGGAGGTGATGACGAAGGTCATGCCGACGGTGACGACACCGATCACCGAGGCCTGGGTGAGGACGAGTTGGAGGTTGCGGGTGTCGAGGAACTCGTCGGGCCTGGTCACTCCTCCGATGGCGATGAGGGCGGCGAGGACACCGAGGAGCGAGAGGGTGCGGACGTCGGCGCGGGCCACGACCGAGCGCCACGCGGGGAGTTCACCCGTCGAGGGCACCTTGCCGGTGCCTTCCCGGGGCGGGGACACGTGCTGCGTCATGACGCGGGGCTCCCTTCACTGGCCACAGGGCTTCCTTCCATGACGAGGTCGAGTACGCGGTGTTCGTCCAGCTCCGCGGCCGGTGCCTCGTGGACGACGTGGCCCTCGCGGAGCACGAGGACCCGGTCGGCGAGTCCGAGCACCTCGGGCACCTCGCTGGAGACCATGAGGACGGCGAGCCCCTCGTCGGCGAGCCGCCGGACGACGGCGTACAGCTCGGCGCGGGCGCCGACGTCGACCCCGCGGGTGGGTTCGTCGAGGAGCAGGACCCGGCAGCCGCGCAGCAGCCAGCGGGCGAGCACGGCCTTCTGCTGGTTCCCGCCGGACAGCGTGCGGACCGGCACGGACGGGTTGTCGGGGCGCAGCGAGAGTTCCCGGGTCGCGGCCCGCGCCGCGTCGCGCTCGGCCCGCCGGTCGATCCAGCCGCCGTGCGCGTAGCGGGACATGGACGACACGGACACGTTGCGGGTGACGGACTCCAGCATCAGCAGGGCCTGGGCCTTGCGTTCCTCGGGGGCGAGGCCGAGCCCGGCGCGCACGGCGGCGCGCACACTGCCGGTGCGCAGCGGCTTGCCGCCGACGTCGACCCGGCCGGTCGTGGGCCTGCGCGCCCCGTAGATCGTCTCCAGGATCTCGGAGCGTCCGGAGCCGACGAGCCCCGCCAGACCGACGATCTCGCCGGGACGCACGTCGAGGTCGAGGGGTGCGAACTCGCCTTCCCGGGACAGGCCCCGGACCGTGAGGACGGGGTCGGCCGCCGGCCGTTCCGCGGGTCGGTCGGGGAAAACGTACTCGACGTTGCGGCCGGTCATCAGGGCCACGACCTCGCGGGTCGGGGTGGATCTGGCGGGGAGCCCGCCCGCGACCGCCCGCCCGTCCTTCAGCACGGTGACCCGGTCGCCGATGCGGCGGATCTCCTCCAGCCGGTGCGAGATGTACACGACGGCGACGCCGCCGGCGGTCAGGCCGCCGACGATGCGGAAGAGGTTGTCGACCTCGTCGGGGTCGAGGGCGGCGGACGGCTCGTCCATGACGATCAGCCGGACGTCGTGGGAGAGCGCCCGGGCCATGGAGACGATCTGCTGCTGGGCCGCCGACAGGTCGCCGACGAGCCGCCCCGGATCGATCTCCGGGTGTCCGAGCCGCTTGAGCAGCGCGGCTGTCGAGGTCTTGGCGGCCTTTCCGCGGACGACGAATCCGGCGGTGGTCAGTTCGTGTCCGAGATGGACGTTCTCGGCCACCGACAGGCCCTCCACCAGGTCGAGTTCCTGGTAGATGGTGGCGATGCCGAGGCGCATCGCGGCGATCGGGGACCGGAGGGTGACGGGTTCGCCCCGCCAGGTGATGGTGCCGTCGTCGGGCTGGTGGGCGCCGGCCAGGACCTTGATGAGCGTGGACTTCCCGGCACCGTTCTGGCCGAGCAGACAGTGGACCTCGCCGGCCTGCACGTCGAGGTCGACGCCGTCGAGGGCCCGGACGCCGGGGAACGACTTGGTGATGCCGGACATGGTGAGCAGCGGTGGTTCGGGTGCCATGACGGTTCCCCTTGGCAGGCGTGCGGGCCGGTTGCCGGGTGGTGCGCGTGCAGGGCGAGCTGTTTTCGGACACGGCGGAGCCGGGCGTCGTGCCGGTGCTCCGTGGTGGGGTGCGGGTTACGCGGGTGAGAACAGGTGGTCGCTGATCAGCCGGGCCCCGCCGATGACTCCGGCGGTCGGGCCCAGCTCCCCGAGGACGATGGGCAGGTTGCCGGTCGCGAGCGGAAGCGACTGGCGGTAGACCTGGGTGCGGATCGCGGCGAGCAGGGTGTGGCCGAGACCCGTCACCCCGCCGCCGATCACCACCAGGCCCGGATTGAAGAAGCTGACGAGTGCGGCGATGACCTGGCCGGTGCGGTTGCCGCCCTCCCGGATCAGGTCGAGCGCTGTGGCGTCGCCCGCGGCGGCGGCCGCGGCGACGTCGACGGCGGTGAGGCCGCCGTTCGCCTCCAGCCGCGCGGCGAGTTCGGCCGACCGTCCCTGGTGGGCGGCCTCCACGGCGTCGCGCGCGAGCGCGGCACCGCTGAAGTGGGCCTCCAGGCAGCCCCGGTTGCCGCAGGCGCACGGACGTCCGCCGGGCACGGCCTGGATGTGCCCGATGTCCCCCGCGCTGCCGGTCGCCCCGCGGTGCACCTCTCCGCCGACGACGATGCCGCAGCCGATGCCGGTGCCGATCTTGACGCAGAGGAAGTCGCCCACGGAGCGGGCGACGCCCGCGTGCTGCTCCCCCATCGCCATCAGGTTCACGTCGTTGTCGACCATGACGGGGCAGCCGAGTTCCTGGCTGAGTGCCTCGCGGACCGGGAACCCGTCCCAGCCGGGCATGATCGGCGGGGCGACCGGTACGCCTTCGGGGAAGCGGACCGGTCCCGGGACGCCGATGCCGGCGCCGTCGAATCCCTCCGCGAACCCCGAGGCCTTCAACTTCGCCGCCATGCTCAGGACTTGTTCGAAGACCGCGACCGGGCCCTCGCGGACGTCCATCGGCTGGTTGATGTGTCCCAGGATCTCCAGTTCGGCGTTCGTGACGGCCACGTCGACCGAGGTGGCTCCGATGTCGACGCCCAGGAAGCGCAGCGCCGGCGCGAGCCGGATGTTGTGGGAGCGGCGACCGCCGCGTGAGGCGGCGAGGCCGTCCGCCACGACGAGCCCGGTCTCCAGGAGCCGGTCCACCTCGACGGCCAGCTTCGACCGTGACAGGTCGATCTGATCGCCGAGCTGGGCCCGGGAGTTGGGGCCGCCGTCACGCAACAGCCTGAGCAGCCGGGCCTGATGGGCGTTCGCGGGTCGTGCCGTCATCCGTCTCACGTGCCCCTCCCCGCCCCACCGGCCTGCGTCCGTCGGTTTCCGGCCACGCGCACCGGTCGTGCTTTCGAGGGGAACGTAGCAGCGGCTGCCGGAGGTGGGAAGAAGTAGCGCAGCAATCGGCACCCACTTTCTCCACTCCGTGGACAAAGACGGGCGCGCGGGCATCCGTCGGACCGTCGACGGGGGCACCGCGGACGGTCGGCGGGTCAGTCGACTCCGTTGGTCAGCGGGTCACTTCGCGCGCTCGTGGTACATCTTCCGGGTGTGCTCCGTGTGGGCCCGCATGACCGCGGTGGCGCGCTGGCCGTCACCTCCCGCGATCGCGGCGATCAGCTCGCGGTGCTCGATCCAGGACTGCCGGCCGCGCTGCCGGGCGACCGGCGTGTAGTACCAGCGGACCCGGCGGTCGACCTGCGCGGCGAGCTCCGCGAGCACCGCGTTCCCGGCGAGCTCCATGACCTTGGCGTGCAGCCGGGCGTTCAGCGCGACCGCGGCGTCCACGTCGTCGGCGGCCACCGCCCGCTCGCCCTGCCCGCACAGGTCCTCCAGTGCGCTGATCGCGTCACTGCCCGCGTTGGCGGCGGCGAGCCGGGCCGCCTCGGCCTCCAGGAGCGTCCGCACCGTGAGGAGTTGGTCGGCCTCCTCCTCCGTCGGCTCGTGCACGAACGCGCCCTGGGCGGGCCGCAGATCGACCCAGCCCTCCGTGCTCAGCCGCTGCAGCGCCTCCCGTACCGGCTGCCGGGACACCCCGAGGTGACCGGCGAGTTCGCTCTCGACGAGGTGCTGGCCCGGCTGGAGGGCACGGGTGGTGATGAGTTCGAGCAGCGCCTCGTACACACGGTCACGCAGTGGGCCGGGCCGTTCGAGCCTGGGTACCGCTCCCTGAGGCAGTCCTGCCGACAACATCACGGTCCCTCCTGGGCAGCGCCGTCGCCGCGATAGGGAAAGTCAATTATGAATTGTCTTTCGCCTACAGTCTACGGCGCACAAAGCCGCGCAGGGCACGGGAGTTGGGCCTGTCGCACGGGGGTGGGCCGGATCATGGCCGTGGCCCGCCGGCAGCCCGGCGGGGTGGCGGGAGCCGGATCAGGGGCAGCGGACGACCTGTCCCGCGTACGAGAGGTTGCCGCCGAAGCCGAACAGCAGGACGGGGTCGCCCGAGGAGATCTCGCCGCGCTCGACGAGCTTGGAGAAGGCGAGGGGGATGCTCGCGGCCGAGGTGTTCCCGGACTCGACGACGTCCCGCGCGACGACGGCGTTGACCGCGCCGATCTTCTGGGCGAGCGGCTCGATGATGCGCAGGTTCGCCTGGTGCAGGACGACGCCGGCGAGGTCCTCGGGGGTGAGGCCGGCGCGCTCGCAGGCCCTGCGGGCGATCGGCGGGAGCTGGGTGGTCGCCCAGCGGTAGACGCTCTGGCCCTCCTGCGCGAAGCGCGCTGGGGTGCCCTCGATGCGGACGGCGTTCCCCATCTCGGGCACCGAGCCCCACAGCACGGGGCCGATGCCGGGCTCCGCGCCCGGCGCGCAGGCCTCGACGACGGCGGCGCCCGCGCCGTCCCCGACCAGGACGCAGGTCGTGCGGTCGGTCCAGTCCGCCACCTCGGACATCTTGTCGGCGCCGATGACCAGCGCCCGGGTCGCGGCACCGGCGCGCACGGCGTGGTCGGCCGTGGCGAGGGCGTGCGTGAAACCGGCGCAGACGACGTTGACGTCCATGGCGGCCGGGGAGGGGATGCCGAGGCGGGCGGAGACCCGGGCGGCCATGTTCGGGGAACGGTCGACGGCGGTGGACGTGGCGACGAGCACCAGGTCGATGTCGCCCGGCGTCAGTCCGGCGGCGGCGAGCGCCTTGGCGGCGGCGTGCGCGGCCAGCTCGTCGACCGGCTCGTCGGGCCCGGCGATGTGCCGCGTCCGGATACCGACCCGGCTCCTGATCCACTCGTCACTGGTGTCGACCATGCCCGCCAGGTCCTCGTTGGTGAGTACCTTGGCGGGCTGGTAATGGCCGACGGCGGCGATCCGTGAGCCGTTCATGAGTGGTCCCCCTCGTTGCCTTGGGTAGCGGGATCCACCAGTCTGATCAGTGACTCACGGGTACGACGGCAGGTGATGCCACAGGATCTGGGCGCCAGGCTTGTCGGCTTCTGTCAGACTCTCGGACGCCCGAACACTCACCCGCTGAACAGTTGTGTCGCTTTCTGTACCAGCTCGTAGACGCCATAACACAGCGGTGCGCCCACCCAGAGCCAGGCGAAGGCGATGAGCGGTCGCCGGTCAGGCGGACTCGGGCTGCTGTCGTGCGACATCGGCTGCCTCCCTCGGTGCGGGGACGTGGTGGCGGGGGTGGACGGGCCGCACGAACTCGTTGGCGACGAAGCCTACGACGAGCAGCCCGATCATGATCAGGAACGACATGCCGTAGAGGGACGAGCCGTGTTTGCCGGCCGCCTCCTGGTGGTCCGCGATCCGGTTGACGATCAGCGGTCCGAGCACGCCCGCCGTGGACCACGCGGTGAGCAGCCGCCCGTGGATCGCGCCGACCTGATAAGTGCCGAAGAGATCCTTCAGGTACGCCGGAACGGTGGCGAAGCCCCCGCCGTAGAAGGAGAGGATCACCAGGGCGCCGATGATGAACAGCGGCTTGGAGGAGTCCCCGAACCAGGCGATGAGCGCGTACATGAGCGCGCCGACGCCGAGGTAGAGGCGGTAGATGTTCTTGCGTCCGATCAGGTCGGAGGTCGAGGACCAGCCGATCCGGCCGGCCATGTTGGCGGCGGACAGCAGGGCGACGAAGCCGGCGGCCGCGGAGACGGACACGGGGGTGGAGCCGTCGGCGAAGAAGTCCGTGATCATCGGGGCGGCCTTCTCCAGGATGCCGATGCCCGCGGTCACGTTCATGCAGAGCACGATCCACAGGCACCAGAACTGCGGGGTGCGCACCGCGCTGCGTGCCGACACCTGCACGCCGTCGAGCGCGCTCGGCCCGGAGGCGACCGGCCGCTCACCGCGCGGAACGCGCACCAGCAGGACACCGAGCGTCATGAAGACGGCGTACGTCAGTCCGTGCACGAGGAACGCGAGGGCGATGCCGGAGGAGTCGGACCCGAAGGACTTCAGCATCTGGGCGGACCAGGGCGAGGCGATCAGCGCGCCGCCGCCGAAGCCCATGATCGCGATACCGGTGGCCATGCCGGGCCGGTCCGGGAACCACTTGATCAAGGTGGACACCGGCGATATGTAGCCGATGCCGAGGCCGATCCCGCCGACGAATCCGTAGCCGAACACGATCAGCCAGTACTGCTCGGTGGCGGCGCCGAGCGCGGCGATCAGGAAGCCGGAGGAGAAGCAGACGAGGGCGACGGTCATCGCCCAGCGCGGGCCGTTGCGCTCGACGAGCGTGCCGCCGAACGCGGCGGACAGACCGAGCATCACGATGCCGAGCTGGAAGGGCAGCGCGCTCTCGGTCCCGCTGAGACCGAGCGAGGACTCGAGCGGTGGCTTGAAGACGCTCCAGGCGTAGGCCTGACCGATGGAGAGGTGGACCGACAGGGCAGCCGGCGGGACGAGCCAGCGGCTCCAGCCGGGGGGTGCGACAGGGGGGCTCATGATCCGGAACGATAGGAAGCGGTTGCCCGGCTGGGAACCCGCCTGACGCAAACCGGCGGGACGCGTGCGACGAGCGGTCCTCCTGACGCGACGAACGGTCGCGGGCGCCGGCCGAACGGGCACGCGGACGGCGGCCCGGTCACGCGGGTGGCCGATTCACCCACTACGCCCGGTGGTTGTCGAATCCCTTGCCGACACCCATTCCATCCTGTAGACAATATTTCGTCGACAGAGTTCGGAAGTTCCTCGGTACCCTCGACCGAACGGAGCGCCACACAGTGAGAGTCGCAGTTCTCGGCGCCGGTGCGATCGGCGCCTACGTCGGCGCCGCGCTGCACCGAGCGGGCGCCGACGTGCATCTCGTGGCCCGTGGACCGCATCTCGCGGCCATGAGGCAGCACGGCGTCCAAGTCCTCAGCCCGCGCGGCGACTTCACCGCCCGGGCCCATGCCACCGACGACCCGGCCGAGATCGGCCCGGTCGACTACGTCTTCCTCGGCCTCAAGGCCAACTCGTACGCGGCGTGCGGGCCGCTCATCGAGCCGCTGCTGCACGACACCACGGCGGTGATCGCCGCCCAGAACGGGATCCCGTGGTGGTACTTCCACCGGCACGGCGGACCCCACGACGGTCACCGTGTGGAGAGCGTGGACCCCGGCGGCGCGGTCAGCGCGGTGCTCGCGCCGGAGCGGGCCATCGGCTGCGTCGTGTACGCCGCCACGGAACTGGAGGGGCCCGGCGTCGTCCGCCACCTCGAAGGCACCCGGTTCTCCATCGGGGAACCGGACCGGTCCGTATCGGCACGCTGCCGGGCGTTCGGCGACGCGATGCGGGAGGGCGGACTGAAGTGCCCGGTCGAGCCGGACCTGCGCAACGACATCTGGCTCAAGCTGCTCGGCAACATCTCCTTCAACCCGATCAGCGCACTCGCCCGCGCCACGATGCGGCAGATGTGCCTGCACGGCGGGACGCGCAAGGTCATCGAGATCATGATGACCGAGACGCTGAGCGTCGCCGAGGCACTCGGCTGCGAGGTGGGGGTGTCCATCGAGCGGCGCCTCGCCGGCGCCGAGCGGGTCGGGGACCACCGCACCTCCACGCTGCAGGACCTGGAGCGCGGCAAACCGCTGGAACTCGACGTGCTGCTCGCGGCCGTCGTGGAACTCGCCGAGATCACCGGGGTGCCGGTGCCGACGCTGCGCACCGTCCACGCCATCTCGGACCTGCTCGCGCTGCGGACGGCGGCATGAGCGCGGAGCGGGCCGCGAGGCCGGGCGGCATGCGGTCCGCTCCGCGGGTGCAGGACAATGAGGACCAGATGGTCACCCGGTCGCGCGACGGGCCGGTGACCCGCACGGCAACCGCCGCACAAGGGCCTCTTCGGCCGGCCGCACGGACAGAACCGGGACTGATCAGGACATGGGACGAGTCACGGAACGACGCAAGGTGATCCGCATCCGGGACGGGGCCGTGAACACCCGCCCCGACACGCTCGTCGCCGAGGAGCCGCTGGAGATCCGTCTCAACGGCAAACCCCTCGCCATCACGATGCGCACCCCGGGCGACGACTTCGCGCTCGCGGCGGGCTTCCTGGTCAGCGAGGGGGTGCTGGGCGCGGCCGAGGAACTGCAGAACATCGTGTACTGCGCCGGCGCCACCGTGGACGGCTCCAACAGCTACAACGTCGTCGACGTACGGACCGCGCCGGGCGTCGTCATCCCCGACATCACGCTCGAACGCAACGTGTACACGACGTCCTCCTGCGGCCTGTGCGGCAAGGCGAGCCTCGACGCGGTGCGCACCACGGCCCGCTGGCCCGTCGACGACACGGCGGGCGACACCACTCCCCCGGTGCGGCTGGAGCCCGAACTGCTCGCGTGCCTCCCCGACCGGCTGCGCGCGGCCCAGCGGGTCTTCGACCGGACCGGGGGTCTGCACGCGGCGGCGCTGTTCACCGAGGAGGGCGAGCTGGTGGACGTCCGCGAGGACGTGGGCCGGCACAACGCGGTCGACAAGCTGGTCGGCCTCGCCCTGCAGAACGGCACGCTCCCGCTCTCCCGGACGGTCCTGCTGGTCTCCGGCCGGGCCTCCTTCGAGCTGGCGCAGAAAGCGGTGATGGCCGGCATCCCGGTGCTGGCGGCGGTCTCCGCCCCGTCGTCGCTCGCGGTCGACCTGGCCGCGGAGACCGGCCTGACCCTGGTCGGCTTCCTGCGCGGCTCCAACATGAACGTGTACGCGGGCGAGCACCGGATCGCTCTGCGGGCCGCGGCCGCCCAGGGCTGACCAGGCTCCCCGCGACACGGCGGCGGGGCCCCGAACGGCGGGGTGCGCCCCCTGCGCCGGAGGGGCCCCGCCTCAGCCGCGCACCCCCGCGACCTCGGCGAACGCGGCGACCAGGGGGGCGTGACGGCCCGCCTCCCAGGCGAGGAACACCTGGTCGGGCGGCGCGTCCGTGACGGGCACGTAGGTGATGTCCGGTCGGGAGTACTGCGCGGCCACGGACTCCGGTACGAGCGTGATGCCGGCGCCGCCAGCCACCCGCTCGAACTTCTCCTCGACGGTCCGGATCGGTGTGTCGTCCGGGCCGGGATCGGAGTAGCGCAGCCAGCTCTCGCCGTCCAGGTCGCCGAGCACGAGCTCCGGTTTCCCGGCCAGCCGATGGGCGGCCGGCAGCATGGCGACCCTGGCCTCGCCGAACAGGGGCAGCAGGGTGAGTCCCCGCTCGTCGACGGGCCTGCGGACGAAGGCGACGTCGACGGTCCCGTCGAGGATCAGCTGCTCCTGGTCGTCCCATTCGACGCGGCGGGCTGCCACGTCCACGTCGGGGTGGCCGGCGGAGAAGGCGCGCAGGGCGTGGGTGACGACCACCCCGGCCCGGAAGCCCACGACGAGCCGGCGCGGGCCGCGGGCCGCACGGTGCGCCCGGCGCCGGGCGGCCTCTGCTGCGGAGAGCAACGGGCCCGCGTCGTCGTGGAGTTGACGTCCGGCGGCCGTCAACCGGACACCGTGGCTGTCGCGGTCGAAGAGCACCGCGTCCAAGTCCTTCTCCAGGGACCTGATCTGACGGCTCAGCACCGGCTGGGCGATGTGCAGCCGCTCCGCCGCGCGCCCGAAGTGCAGCAGCTCGGCCACCGTCACGAAGTAGCGGACCTTGCGCAGGTCGAGATCCACGGCCGCCCCTTCCGTCCGTCCGTCGGCGATGCCTTCAGGGTATCGCCGACGCCGGAAGAGGTCTTGGACGGCGGGGCGGCAGGGCGCGCAGGCTTGCGGACACCGGGGCGGCCCCGGGGAGAACGCGGAAGGGAACGGACATGGGTCTGCGAGGACAGCGGGTCGTCGTGATCGGCGGTACGGCGGGGATCGGGTTCGCGGTCGCGGAGGCGGCGGCGCGGGAGGGGGCGGAGGTGGTGGTCGCCTCGCGCCGCCGGGAGAGTGTGGACGCCGCGCTGAAGAGGCTGCCCGCGGGAGCAGGGGGTGAGGTGCTGGACGCCACCGACGAGGAGGCCGTCCGGGAGTTCTTCGGCCGGACCGGCGCGTTCGACCATCTCGTCTACACAGCCGGCGAGTCCCTGCTGCTGGGGAGCCTCGCGGAGTCGGACCTGACGCGGGCCCGGGGATTCCTGGACACCCGGCTGTGGGGTGCGTACACGGCCGTGAAGCACGGCGCGCCGGCGATCCGGGAGGGCGGCTCCGTGGTCCTGACGACCGGTACGGCCGGGCGCCGGCCCATGCCGGGGACGACGGTCGCGGCGAGCCTGTGCGGGGCGATGGAGTCGCTCACCCGGGCTCTGGCCCTGGAGCTCGCGCCGCTCCGGGTGAACGCCGTCTCGCCGGGGGTGGTGCGCACGGAGCTGTGGCGGGACCTGCCCGCGCAGGACCGCGAGGGACTGTTCGCGTCGGCCGCCGGCTCGCTCCCCGTCGGCCGGGCGGGCGAGCCGGAGGACATCGCCGAGGCCTACCTCTACCTGATGCGCGGCGGCTACTCCACCGGCTCGGTGGTCGTCGTGGACGGGGGCGGGGTACTGGTCTGAGGACCGGGCCGCCCGAACGCGGGACACCGGGCCGGAGGCAGGGCGCCGGACCGGGCAACGGTCCGGCGCGCGCTTCGCGCCGCAGAGGCCGGCGGGAGGCGTCGCGGCGCGTCCCACCGGTACACACCGCGACGCCAGCGAGGTTCACCGGCATCGCGCGGCGTCCGCGCGTCACGACGGCGGCCGTGCCCCGGCACGTCAGCGGCACGTCACCGCGCGTCAGCTCACCTCGGCGTGCCTCCTCGCCTCGCCGCCCACCGCGAGGCGAGGAGGCACGCCGGCTCCCCCGGCACCCGCAGCACTGCGCCGCGCGGTGCGGCGCACCGATCTCCCCGGTACACCGCTCACCGGGCTGCGAAGCGCACCTCCGCCGCGGTCACGACGGTGCCGAGGCGGGGGAAGTCCAGCCGGATGGAGGCATCGTGCTCGGGGGCGGTGAACGCGGCCATCGCGTCCTCGACGAAGACGAGGTCGTAGCCGAGGTCGCCGGCGGCGCGAGCGGTGGACTCGACCCCCAGGTTCGTGGCGATCCCGCCGAACACCACGGTGGAGACGCCGTGTTCGCGCAGCTTGTCGTCGAGACCGGTGCCCTGGAACCCGCCGATGGTCCGCTTCACGATCTCCAGGTCGCCGGCCTCGGCGAGCCCGGCGACGAGTCCGCTGCCGGGGGGCTGCTCGGGCACACCGGACCGCTCGACCCGGACGAGCACGACGAGCGCGCCCGCCTTGCGGAAGGTGGCCGCCAACTCCTCGGCGGTGGCCAGGACTTCGGTGCCCTTGTGGGGCGCCAGGGGCAGCGCCACGATGCGCTCCATCAGATCGACGAGCACGAGGGCGGTGCACGCCGGATCGAGGGCGAGGCGGGGTTCGGCTTCGGGTGCGGTCATGACGGAACGTTAGCCCGCATCAGCCGTCCGTACCGGAAATCCGGATCAACAAGCCCGTGAACTGCTCTCGCCGGGGCCGTCGGGCGTGGCACGGACGGCCGGTGCGGCCCGCGTTCTCGCGGTCCGCGCCCCTCCCGCCGTACGGCCACGAGCCGACACGCGCGGCCGTGCGCCGTCCGGTCCTCCCGGGGCGGCCCGAGGCAAGGTGATCTCGCGCCCGAACGCTCCGTCCGCCCGTCGTCGAGCGGGCGAAAATCTGGCGTGAACACGACCGGTGCATGCTCCTTGTGAGGTGCGTGAGTGCCCAAGTAGCGTCTGCGGCGCGAACGTTGGACGTGGGATGTCCAGAGAATCCGGATTGCCCAGCCGTACGAAGGGCAGGTCGCACCATGCCGTCACGCCTCCGCAGCCGTCTGAGATCCGCCCTCGCCGCGCGGCCGGGCCCGGAATTCGCCGCCCGCCCGCGCCACCGCTCCCGCACCCGTCCGGGCGCCGCCCTCACCGCTCTCCTGGGCGTCGCCGCACTGCTCACGCTGCCCGGCACGGCACACGCGTCGCCGGCCGATACCGCCCCGGTCGCCACTGCCACCACCACGTCCGCGCCCGGTACCTTCGAACAGCAGGTGCTGTTCAAGGCCTCCCAGGACCCGGGCTACGCCTGCTTCCGCATCCCGTCCGTCGTGCGGACCACCGACGGGACGCTGCTGGCGTTCGCCGAGGGGCGCGTTCTGAACTGCGGTGACGCGGCGGACATCGACATCGTGGTCAAGCGCTCCAGCGACGGCGGGCGCACCTGGAGCCCTCTGCGGGTCGTCAACGACGGGGGCGGCGACACCCATGGCAACCCCACCCCGGTCGTGGACCGGGAGAGCGGCCGGATCCTGCTCGCCGAGACGTACAACACGGGCCGCACCGACAGCGCGAGCTGCTCCGTGCCGTGCGACCGCACCCCGCACCTCCAGTACAGCGACGACGACGGTCTCACCTGGTCGCGGCCGCGCGACCTGAGCGAGGAGATCCTGCCCGCGGACTGGAACTCCTGGTACGCCACCGGCCCGGTGCACGGCATCCAGCTCACCCGGGGACGGCACGCGGGACGCCTCGTCTTCGCCGTCAACACCGAGACGTGGAACGGCGGTCGGGTCACCGCCAACAACGCCGCGCTCATCACCAGCGACGACGGCGGCGACCACTGGGACATCGGCGCCCGGGACTCCTGGCCGATCGCGGACGACGGGACCTTCCGCCAGAAGCCCTCCGAGATGACGCTCACCGAGCGGACCGACGGATCGGTCCTGGTCAGCGGCCGCGAGCAGGACGGCACCGACCTGGGACACCGCACCCAGGCGGTGAGCCGGGACGGCGGCGACAGCTTCGTGTCGCCCTTCGCCGCCCTCCCCGACCTGTACGCACCCCAGGTGCAGGGCTCGGTCCTGCGCGTCGGCGACCGGATCCTGCTGGCCTGCCCGGGCGACCCGGACCGCCGCCGGACCATGATGATCCGCTCCTCCTACGACGGCGGACGTACCTGGGACAGCGTCGACCGCGGCACCGTCGTGACCACCGACTGGTCGGGCTACTCCGACCTCGTACGCATCGACGGCGACGCGGTGGGCCTGCTGTACGAGGGCGGCGCGGTCGACGCGCGCGACGAGATCCGCTTCGCCCGCTTCACCGAGGACTGGCTCCAGCCCCGCCGTGCGCCCGACCCGACGACGGCCGACCTCGTGCCGTTCGCCCGGCGGGCCGCGGTGCTCGGCGGTGCCCGCGAGACGGCGGGCGTCCGCGGCGGCGCGCTGGAGTTCGACGGCACCGACGACGCCGTACGCCTGCCCTACAGCAGCCGACTGCCGCTGGGCGCCGAGGACTTCACCGCGTCCCTGTGGTTCCGCTACACGGCGACCAGCGGTGAACAGCCGTTGCTGTGGATGGGCGGGATCGGTACGACGCAGCCGCAGGTGTGGGTGCGCGGGGAGCCCGCGTCCGGCCGGATCACCGGTCTCATCACCACCAGGAACGGCGCGGCCGCCCCGGCCACGGCGTCCGTGCGGACCACCGGCGCGTACAACGACGGCCAGTGGCACCATCTGGCGCTGCGCCGGGGCGGCGGACAGCTCACCCTGTCCGTCGACGGGACGACCGTAGGCGCCGCGGACGTACCCGGATCGGTCAGCCGGAACGCGCCGTTCGGAGTGCACATCGGCCAACGGATGGACAGCCGGGCCTACTTCACCGGCTCCATCGACGACGTGCGGGTCTACGACCGGGCGTTGAGCGACGCCGAACTGGCGGCGGAGCCCGCGGCGCGCATCACCCGCGACACCGTCCTGTGGCTGCCCATGGACCGGGTGGGCGGGGGCCACTAACGTCCCGTCCGTGCCCGAGGACGCACGAACGCGACGGCGGACCGGGACCGGGCTCGGCGTGCTGCTGGCCCTGGTCTCGGCCGCCGTGCTGCTCACCGCCCTCCCGGACCACGACCGGGAGGGCGGCGGCACGTGTGCCGCCCGCACCCTGCGATCCTGGTCCGCGGACGCGCGGCACACGGACGCGTTCGCCCGGTACGGGGACGACGCCGGCCGCGCCGACGACTGGACCGGCGGCGACGGGACCCACTCGGTGCGGCTGCCGGACGGCCGGGTGCTGTGGCTGTTCTCGGACACCTATCTCGGGCAGGTGTACGCGCCGCCGAACCCGGTCGGCGAGTCCTACGCCTGGCGCGACGCGAGCACGCCCCTGGTGCGCAACGCGGCGGTCGTCATGTCACGCGACGGCAGGCCGCTGACCACGCTGCCCACACCCCTCTTCCCCGACCCGGCCCCGCAGCAGTGGCGCTGGCCGGTGGCAGCCCGCGTCGAGGCCCGCTCCCCCGGCTCGGGCGAGCAGGTCCTGCGCGTCCTGCTGTGGACGCGCGCCACGGGCCCCGCGCCCTGGATCTACGGGGTGCCGACGGCCACCGAGGTGGCCACGCTGTCCCTGCCCGGGCTGCGCCTCGAAGGTGTCACCACGGTCCTGGACCAGCGTCAGGTGCCGGACGCCTCCCGGCGGGTCCTCTTCGGCACCACGGCCGTCGACGCGGGCGGCTGGACGTACGTCTTCGGCGGCGACGACGGCCGCGCCGTCGGACGCCCCGCCTCGCAGGCGTACGTGGCGCGGGTGCCGCGCGGCCGGCTCGGCGAGCCGGGTGCCTGGGAGTACTGGGACGGCACGGACTGGACGGTGCGCGGGCGTCCCGCGCCGGTGCTCGGGGACGGCCGGAACACCGGCGTGGGCAGCGCGTTCACCGTGGTGCGGGACGGCGGCACGTACGTCCTGTTCACCATGGCGACGGGCGCCGCGGGCCTGACCACGGTCACCTCCTACTGGGCGTGCTCCCCCACCGGGCCCTGGCACGGGCCCACCCGGGGCTTCAGCCCCCCGCTGCCGCCGGGCGAGGTGGCCGCCTACAACCCGCAGGCGCATCCCGAACTGGGCGACGGCGGCCGGATCGTCCTGAGCTACGACGTCAACTGGCTGGACGCCACGGGCGGTGCGGCACAGACGCACCTCAGCCGGAACGTGTCCCTGTACCGACCGCGCTTCGTGACGCTGCGCCTGGGGGCACCCTCCTAGCGTTCCCGGCCGATCCGGTGGTGCCGCCCACGCCGCGCGTTCCGCCGGTGCCCGTCGTCCCGTCCGGGCGGTCCGGGCCGGTTCCGTCGGCCGGTCCCGACGCCTCGGGGTCGCGGGCGCGGCGCTTGGCGATCACCGCGCACACCATCAGCTGCATCTGGTGGAAGAGCATCAGCGGGAGCACGGCGAGCGAGGCGTGCGCGCCGAACAGGACGCTGGCCATGGGCAGTCCGGAGGCGAGCGACTTCTTCGACCCGGCGAACTGGATGGCGATCCGGTCCCCCCTGCCGAAGTGCAGCGCCTTGCCGCCGTACCAGGTGAGGACCAGCATCACGGCGAGCAGCACCGCCTCGACGACCAGCAGTCCCGCCAGCCGGCCGGCGCTGACCTGGTGCCAGATGCCCTGCACCATGCCCTCGCTGAACGCGGTGTAGACGACGAGCAGGATCGAACCGCGGTCGACGTAACCGAGGACCTTCTTGTGCCGGGTGATGAACGCGCCGATCCAGGGCCGCAGCAACTGCCCGGCGACGAAAGGCACCAGCAGCTGCAGCACGATCTTGACGAGCGAGTCCGCGGAGAACCCGCCGCCGCTGTTGCCGAGCAGGGCGGCGGCGAGCAGGGGCGTGATGACGATGCCGGCCAGCGAGGAGAAGGAGCCCGCGCAGATCGCGGCGGGCACGTTGCCGCGCGCGATCGAGGTGAAGGCGATCGACGACTGGATGGTCGAGGGGACGAGCGTGAGGAAGAGCAGACCGGTGTACAGGTCGTGCGTCAGGAACACCGGGACCAGGCCGCGGGCGGCGAGACCGAGCAGCGGGAACACCACGAAGGTGCACACCAGGACCGTGGTGTGGAGCCGCCAGTGCTTGACGCCCTCCACCGCCTCACGGGTCGACAGGCGGGCGCCGTACAGGAAGAAGAGGAACGCGATCGCCGCCGTGGACGCCCCCGAGGCGACGTCCGCTCCCGTACCGCTCGCCGGCAACAGGGCGGCGAGCCCCACGGTCCCGAGCAACAGCAGGATGTACGGATCGATCGGCATCCAACTCGGCCACTGCAGGCGTTTCACGGTGCTCCACTACTCGTTCGGTGCGTCGGTCGGGGCCGCCGGAGGTGCCGTTCGGACCGGCCCGGGTCGTGCCCTCTCCATCGTCCTCTCCCTCTCCGCGATCGGGAATCCTTCACACCGCTCTGACTGTCATCACGTTCCACGATAACGTGATCGACATGTACGACCCTTCGCAGCTGCGTACGTTCCAGGCGGTGGCACAGACCCTCAGCTTCACGCAGGCCGCCCGGCGGCTCGGGGTGCGCCAGTCGACGGTCAGCCAGCACGTGCGCCGGCTGGAGGACGCCGCCGGCCGGCAGTTCTTCTCCCGGGACACGCACTCCGTGGAACTCACCGAGGACGGCGAGGCGATGCTCGGGTTCGCGCGCCGGATCCTGGAGGTGCAGGAGCAGGCCACGGCGTTCTTCACGGGGACGCGGCTGCGCGGCCGGCTGCGCTTCGGTGCCTCCGAGGACTTCGTGCTGACCCGGCTGCCGGAGATCCTGGAGGGGTTCCGCTCCGACCATCCCGAGGTGGACCTGGAGCTGACGGTCGAGCTGTCCGGGACCCTCCACGAACGGCTGGCGGCGGGCGATCTGGACCTGGTGCTGGCGAAGCGGCGGCCCGAGGACCCGCGCGGCCAACTCGTCTGGCACGACCACCTGGTGTGGATCGGCGCCCCGCGGCTGCGCCTCGACCCCGAGCGTCCGGTTCCGCTGATCGTCTATCCGCCGCCGGGCATCACCCGCGCCCTCGCGCTGGAGGCACTGGAACGCCAGGGCCGGTCCTGGCGCATCGCCTGCACCAGCGGCAGCCTCAACGGGCTGATCGCCGCGGCCCGCGCGGGTCTCGGCGTGATGGCCCACTCCCGGGGGCTCGTGCCGCCGGGGCTGGCCCGGGTTCCGGAGCGGGCGGGCCTGCCCACGCTGGGCGAAGTGGACTTCGTGCTGGTGCACGGGCGGCGGAGGCCTTCGGCGCAGGGGGCGGCGGACGCGCTCGCGGCGGCGGTCCTGGCGGGCGGGGACCGGCTGCACCGGGGGCGGCGGGACTGAGGGAGGTCAGCGGAGCCGGGTGTACGTGAGCTGCTTGACCCGGCGCAGGAACGGCGACGTCTCGACGTGCTGGACGCCGTCGAGCCGGCCGAGCGGGCCGCTCAGATACGCGTAGAGGCCGGCCGTGTCGGGGACGACGGCGGTCACCACGATGTTGGAGGGGCCCGCCGTGGCGGAGGCGAAGGCGACCTCGTCGTGGGCGGCCAGGGCCCGTCCCACGGAGTGGAGGGCGGCGGGGGCCGCGGTGATCCACAGACAGGCGGCGAGAGGATAGCCGAGGATCTCCGAGTGGTATTCGACGTCGATGTACACGGCGCCGGAGGCGAGCAGCGCGGACAGCCGGCGTTTGACGGCCGACTCGGAGCGTCCGGTGGCGCGTTGCAGCTCGGGGTAGGTGGCGCGCCCGTCGCGTTCGAGCGCGGCGACCAGGGGTTCGTCCTCGGGGGCGATCCGGGCGGGCCCGTCCGTCGCCGGCCGCTCGGGGCGCAGTGCGGCGATCCGGTCGTCGGTCAGCGCGGCGAACTTGCGGGTCCAGCCGTCGGGTCCGCCGTAGAAGCGGTGGATCAGCTGGTGGGCCCGGATCTCCAGGATGCTCGGAGTGCGCGGGAGTTTGCCGAGCAGCAGGTCGTCGCGGTCACCGATGCTGCGCGGCCGGGTCATGCAGACCACCTCGGTGCCGCCGGAGGCCAGGCCGATCCAGGCGGTGTCGGGGCGCCTGGCGAGGGCGTCGGCGATGGCCTCGACGCCGTCGGGCGTGCAGCGCAGCCGCAGCATCCAGTGGTCCTGGCCGAGCCGCTGGGCGTCCCGGACGGCGACGACCCGCAGGCCGGCCTCGGCGCACAGCCGGCGGTAGCGCCGGGCGATCGTCTGGTCGGAGGCGTCCAGCACCTCCCCGATCCGGCTGAAGGAGGCCCGTCCGTTCACCTCCAGAGCGGCGAGCAGTCGCAGATCGAGACTGTCGAGCCTGATGGATTCCATCTTCATGCGGCCCGTCCCTGTCGGATTCCGTCGGCCTTCGACCGGCGACCGCTGTGATCGGCCGGTGCCGCCCCATCGTACGGAGAAGCGCGAGCCGACCGGCACGAACGGTGCCGGCGGAGTCGGCCGCATCAGCGGCGACGGCCCGCGTCCGTGACACGGGGATGCGCGGGATCCGGCGGTAGAGGGAGCTGAGGACATGCGTAAGTGGGGGCCGCTGACGGCGGTGTGCCTGGGCACGTGCATGTTGTTGCTGGACGTGACGATCGCGATCGTCGCGCTGCCGGACATGGCGAGGGGGCTGCACGCCTCGCTGAGCGATCTGCAGTGGGTCATCGACGGATACGCGCTGGCGCTCGCCGCGCTGCTGCTCGGGGTGGGGGCGGCCGCGGACATCCTGGGCCGGCGCCGGGTGCACGTGGCGGGCGTCGTGCTGTTCGCGGTGGCGTCGCTGTGGTGCGGGCTGGCGGCCGGGCCGCAGATGCTGGTGACCGCCCGGGTGGTGCAGGGTGTGGGCGCGGCGGCGACGCTCGCGACGACGCTGCCGCTGCTCGGCTCGGTCTACCGGGGGCGGGACCGGTCCACCGCGCTCGGCGTGTGGGGCGCGGTCAGCGGCAGTGCCGCGGCGGTCGGTCCGGTACTGGGCGGGCTGCTGACCGAGGGGCCCGGCTGGCGGTGGATCTTCTTCGTGAACCTGCCGGTGAGCGTGGCCGCGGTGTGGCTGACGCTGAAGGTGGTGCCGGAGTCGAAGGGCCCGCGTGGCATGCGGATCGACTGGGCGGGCACGGCGGCGTTCGCCTGCTTCGCGGGAGCGACGACCTTCGCGGTGGTGCGGGCGGGGTCCGACGGCTGGGCGTCGGCCGTGACCGCGGGCTCCTTCGCCGTCGCGGCGGTGTCACTCCTCGCCTTCGTCCTCGTCGAGCGCCGGGTGGCGCAGCCGCTGCTCGATCTGGCGCTGCTTCGCAAGCCCGCGTTCGTCGGGGTGATGCTGGGCGCGCTCGCCTTCAACGGGGCGGCCTTCGGCGTCATCCCGTACCTCTCGATCTGGATGCAGACGGTGCTGGGGCTGAGTCCGGTGCACGGCGGGCTCACCCTGCTGCCGATGACCGGCGCGTCGGTGGTCGTCGCGATCCTCGCCGGCAAGCTGCTGCACGGGGCTCCGGCGTGGCTCACCATCGGCGGCGGGCTGCTGCTGATCGGCTCGGGGGTCCTGTGCCAGGCCGTTCTCGACGCGGGCACGGGCTGGACGGTGCTGGTGCCGGGCCTGGTACTCGTGGGAATCGGCATCGGCCTCGTCGCCCCGGCGCTCGCGGGCGCCGCGCTCGCCTCCGTGCCGCAGGAACGGGCGGGGATGGCGAGCGGCGCGGTGAACACGGTCCGGCAGCTCGGGTACGCGCTCGGGGTGGCCGCCTTCGGGACCGTGCTGATCTCCCGGATGCGGGACACGCTGTCGCACGCTGGGGCGCACACGCTGGCGGGCGGCGGCGCCGGGGCGCTGCGCGGCACGGTCTCCGAGCACACGCTGCGGGCCGCGTTCGCCTCGGGGCTCGACACGGCGTCGGTGGCGGCCGGGGTGACGGCGCTGGTCGCGGGCGCGCTCGTCCTGATCCTGGTCCGGACCCCACGCGCCGCGGCGAGCCCGGCGGCCGCCTCCGCGGAGAAAGTACCGGCGCCCCAGGGCTGAGACCCGCCCGCCCGAGCCGGGACCGGCCCGCCCGGACCGGCTCGGCACGCACTCCCCGGGCACCCAGCGCGCCGGGCAGGGCCGCCCCGCCCCGCACGGGGGCTCCACGGGAACCAGAGGCCGCCGCGTGCGGGGTGGGGGTTCAGGAGGCCCGCGGAGAGGGTTCACACCCCCGCTGGACGGGGAGGATCCCCTCCGGCGCGGGTGGCGCCGGAGACTGGTGCGGGGTCGTACAGATTCCGTGGAGATTGCGGACCCGAAACCTACGGAACCGTAGGCAATTCTGTCCGGCCCTTCCCCTTGTGCGGGCATTTCCTCGGCTGACCAGTGCGGACGCCGTGCCCCTCTCCGGTTCGAGCCCCCTCCCGTCCGGTCCCGGGGTGGGGTAGCTTTCACGGCGCTGTGCGGAGCGCCACGAGGAGCGGTATTGCGCGAGTTCACCAACCCCCCGTTGGCGTCGGCGCCGCCGGTGGGCGGCCTGGCCGACGTCGTCTTCGAGTATGCCCAGGAGGATCCGCTGCGCATCGCGCTCGGTCGCAAGGACGAGCGAGGAGAGTGGCGCGACGTCACCGCGGCCGAGTTCCGCGACGAGGTCCTGGCCCTCGCCAAGGGCCTGCTCGCCCAGGGCGTCCGCTTCGGCGACCGCGTCGCCATCATGTGCCGCACCCGCTACGAGTGGACCCTCTTCGACTTCGCCCTGTGGACGGTCGGCGCCCAGGTGGTGCCCGTCTATCCCACGTCCTCCGCCGAGCAGGTCTTCTGGATGCTGCACGACGCGCAGGTGTCGGCGGTCATGGTGGAGCACGAGGACCACGCGATGACCATCGCCACGGTCGTCGACCGGCTGCCCGCGCTGCACCAGCTGTGGCAGCTCGACACCGGCGCGGTGCACGAGCTGTACGAGGCCGGGGCGCACATCGACGACGACGTGGTGCACCGGCACCGCCGTGCCGTCACCCCCGAGTCGACCGCGACGATCATCTACACGTCGGGCACCACCGGGCGGCCCAAGGGCTGTGTCCTGTCGCACGAGAACTTCATGTTCGAGGCGGACACCGTCATCGAGCGCTGGGAACCGGTCTTCCACTCCAAGCGCGGCGACGAGGCGACCACCCTGCTGTTCCTGCCGCTCGCGCACGTCTTCGGGCGGATGGTGCAGGTGGCCGCGTTCCGCGGGAGGGTCAAGTTCGGGCACCAGCCGCAGCTGAACGCGGCCGCGCTGCTGCCGGATCTGGCCGCCTTCCGGCCGACCTTCTTCCTGGCCGTGCCGTACATCTTCGAGAAGGTGTTCAACGCCGCCCGCCGCAAGGCGGAGAAGGAAGGCAGATCGGGCCCCTTCGAGAAGGCCGTCGACATCGCCGTGCGCTACGCGGACGCCGTCGAGTCGAAGGCCTGGGGCATCGGCCCCGGCCCCTCCGCGAGCCTGCGCATGCAGCACCAGGTCTTCGACAAGCTCGTCTACTCCAAGGTGCGGGCCGCGATGGGCGGCCGGGTCAAGCACGCCATGTCGGGCGGCTCGGCGATGGACCGGCGGCTCGGACTGTTCTTCGCGGGCGCGGGCGTCATCATCTACGAGGGCTACGGGCTCACCGAGTCCACGGCCGCCGCGACCGCCAACCCGCCCGAGCGCACCCGGTTCGGCACCGTCGGGCAGGCCATCCCGGGCACCACCGTGCACATCGCGGACGACGGCGAGATCTGGCTGCACGGCGGCAACGTGTTCCAGGGCTACCTCAACAACGACAAGGCCACGGACGCCACCCTGCACGACGGCTGGCTCGCCACCGGTGACCTCGGTTCCCTGGACGAGGACGGCTACCTCACGATCACCGGGCGCAAGAAGGAGATCCTGGTGACCTCCGGCGGCAAGAGCGTCGCGCCGGGCGTGCTGGAGGAGCGGGTGCGCGACCATCCGCTCGTCGCGCAGTGCATCGTGGTCGGCAACGACCGCCCGTACATCGCCGCGCTCGTCACCCTCGACTCCGAGGCGGTCGAGCACTGGCTCCAGATGCGGGGCAAGCCGCAGCTGGCCGCCGGCGACCTGGTGCGCGACGCCGACCTGGAGACCGAGGTGCGGCGCGCCGTGGTCGCCGCGAACACGCTGGTCTCGCAGGCCGAGTCGATCCGTACGTTCCGGATACTGGCCCACCAGTTCACCGAGGAGCACGGACTGCTGACCCCCTCGCTGAAGCTGAAGCGCAAGGCGATCGAGAAGGCGTACACGACGGAGGTCGAGGCGCTGTACCGGGCGTAGCAGCCGGGTGGTACGGGCGCGGCACCCGGCGGGGACCTGCGCGGTGGGCCTTTCGGCCAATCTGTATTTCACAGGACCGCGGGCCCGGTCAGGAATGCACCACGGGCCGTGATCGTTGACCATGGGAGTACCACCCGACGACTGAAGGATCGAGAGCTCGTGAGCAAGGTCCCCCCGATCATCCTGAACAACGGCGTCGAGATGCCGCAGCTGGGCTTCGGCGTCTGGCAGGTGCCGGACGACGAGGCGGAGCGGGCGGTCGCCACCGCGCTGGAGTCCGGGTACCGCAGCATCGACACCGCGGCGATCTACGGCAACGAAGAGGGCACCGGTAAGGCCATCGCCGCGTCGGGCGTCCCCCGCGAGGAGCTCTTCGTCACCACCAAGCTCTGGAACAGCGACCAGGGGTACGACTCGACCCTGCGCGCCTTCGACACCTCGCTGGAGAAGCTCGGCCTGGACCACGTGGATCTGTACCTGATCCACTGGCCGATGCCGTCCCGCGGCACGAACATCGACTCGTTCAAGGCCTTCGAGAAGATCTACGCCGACGGCCGCGCCAAGGCCATCGGCACGTCCAACTTCCACCCGGAGCACCTGGCGAAGCTGATCGACGAGACGTCCGTCATCCCGGCCGTCAACCAGATCGAGCTGCACCCGCACCTCCAGCAGCGGGCCGCCCGCGAGTTCCACGCGGAGCAGGGCATCGCGACCGAGGCCTGGTCGCCGCTGGGCCAGGGCAAGGGCCTCCTGGAGGTTCCGGCGATCGTGGCCATCGCGCAGAAGCACGGCCGCACCCCGGCACAGGTCGTGCTGCGCTGGCACATCCAGCTCGGCAACGTCGTGATCCCGAAGTCCGTGACCCCGTCGCGGATCAAGGAGAACATCGCCGTCTTCGACTTCTCCCTGGACACCGAGGACATCGCGGCCATCTCCGCCCTGAACGAGGACCGCCGGCTCGGCCCGGACCCGGCCACGTTCGACGTCGGCTGACCGGCCCGCACCCACCGCCACCGCCACCGCCGGCCCGGACGCTTGGAAGCGTCCGGGCCGGCGGTGTTTTCGCACCCTGGACCGGACCAACTCCGCGGAAGGTCTTGACGCGGTCATGCAAGGAGGGCCACCTTGTACGGCAACCCAGTAAGGAAAGTTTCCTAACAGAAGGGTTCCCCCACAGTGCGCACTCGAACACTGACCCTGTCCGCGGCCGCCTGCGCCGCGCTCCTCGCCGGCGCCGCCCTCCCGGCCCAGGCATCAGGAACCGTCAACCCCCGCTCGGCACAGGAGGGTTCGGTCAGCGCGGCCTCCCTGCTCGCCAAGGTGACGTCCTGTTCACAGATCTCCAGCGGCAAGTACCGCACCGACGAGGAGACGTCGGCCACGATTCCCGTCTGCGGCAAGAACGGCGCCGTGTTCTGGAAGGCCGACATGGACATCGACTGCGACGGCCAGGTCACCAGCAAGTGCAGCGGCGACACCGACCCCTGGTTCCAGGACGACACGGCCTTCCACCAGTCCAACGGCCAGCCCCTGCGCGCCGACTCGCTCCCCTACGTCGTGGTGCCGTCCACCAGCAGCATCTGGAAGTACACGAGTTCGGGCATCAAGGGCGGCGGCGTGGTCGCCGTCGTCTACAACAACAAGGTCGAGTACGCGGTGGTCGGCGACACCGGTCCGACGAGCATCATCGGCGAGGCCTCGTACGCCACGGCGAGCGCGCTCGGCATCGACCCCGACCCGGAGACGGGCGGCACCGACTCCGGCGTGACCTACATTCTGTTCAAGAACTCGCAGGTGTCGCCCATCGAGAGCCACACCGCGGCCGTGACGCTCGGCAACTCGCTGGCCCAGCAGTTCCTGGCCGGCAACTGACTCGACGTCGCACCACCGTAGGCCTCTCCCCGCGGCGTGCCGGCGGGGAGAGGCCCGCCGTCGATCCCCGGTGGCCGGTGAGGCCGTTCGCGCGGCACGGCCCCACCGGTCACCGGTCACCGGGCTCAGGCGGGCTGGCCGATCGGGCGGACCACCACGGTGTTCACGTCGACACCCTCCGGCTGTCCGACGGCCCACACGATCGAGTCGGCGAGCTGGTCCGCCGTCAGGAGGTGCCCCGGCGGGAGGCTCCCGTAGCTGTCCCAGAACGGGGTCTCCACCCGGCCGGGGGAGATCAGCGTCACGCCCACCCCGAACTCGGTGACCTGACGCCGGGTGTTCTCGGCGAGCCCCGTCACCGCCCACTTGGTGGCGCCGTAGATGTTGCCGGGCGTGTTCACGTGCCCCGCCACGCTGCCGATCAGCACGATGCGGCCACGGCTCTCCTTCAGCGCGTCGATGGACGCCCTGATGAGCAGCGCGGGCCCGAGCACGTTGGTCAGCACCATCTCGGACCAGCCGGCCGGGTCGCCCTCCGCGACCGTGTCGTGCGTCGCGAAACCGGCGTTGGCGACGACGGTGTCGAGCCGCCCGAACTCCTTGAGCGTCGCCTCGACCGCCGCCCGCACCTGGTCGTACTCGGCCGCGTGCCCGACGATCGTCAACAGCCCCTCAGGGTTGCCGAGTTCCTCCGCGAAGTCCCGCAGCCGCTCCGCCCCGCGCCCCGTGACGGCCACCCGATGCCCGGCGCCGAGCAGCCGCCGCGCGACCGCGGCTCCGATACCGCTGCCCCCTCCGGTGATGAGGGCCACGGGGGCATCGGTGCCGGTGTCGGCGCCGGAGCCACTGCCCGTGTCGGTGTCGGTGCTGGTCATGGTCTACCCCCATAGAGTCCGGCCGGCCTCCTCACGACGGCCTGCCCGCCGGCCCGCTTCGCCACGGACCGGATGTACGGCGAACTCGGAGAGTCCATCACTTGGAGTGTTCTCGATGTCAAGGGGTCCTGGGGGTACGGGGCTTGGGCCCGGGGTCCGGCTCTCCGGGGCGCCCCTTCTCACGCGACCTCGCCCGCCATGGGGCCCGCCGACCGCTACTCCGGCTTCACGCCCACATGCATCGTCATCGCTGTCAGGACGAACGTGTCGGCGCGGTGGTGGACGCTCGCCTTGTCGTCCGGGTCGAGGAGGCGGTCCAGGGTGGTGACGTCCTCGGGCGTGAGGCCCTCGGCGAGGCCGTCGCGGCGGCGGGCGAGGGAGGCGACGACGAAGGCGCGGGCCTCGTCCGAGAGCGGGGCGGGGAGGTCGACGAGGAAGGTGCGGGTCCCCGTGTGGCGCAGGCCGACGGCGGTGAGCAGGGCCGGCCAGTCCTCCGCCTCGGACACCGCGCCGGGCAGTTCCTCCCGCATCCGCGTGAACCACTCGTCGTGCACGGCGTCGACGCGGGCCTGCAGGCCGGGCCGGCCGATGCCGATGTCGCGCGGCAGGAACCGTGTGGGCAGGCCGCCTTCGAGGAGGGCGAGGGTCCCGCCCGGGGCCAGACCGCGGACGAATTCCGCGAGGGCGGCGCGCTGGTCGCCGACGTGGTGCAGCGACCGGCTGGCCCACACCAGGTCGGCGGGATACTCCACATCTCCTATGCCGTCCTGGAGTTCGGCCTCCACGGTGCTGAAGCGGTCGGCGACGCCGAGGCGTGCGGCACGGGCCCGGGCCTGTGCGAGCAGCGGTTCCACGGCGTCCACGGCGACGACCCGAGCGCCGGGGAAGGTCTCGGCGAGCAGACAGGAGATGACGCCGGGGCCACTGCCCGCGTCCACCACCAGTCCGGGTTCGGGCCGCTGCTCGCGCAGCCACCGCGCGGCCTCGGTGTAGGCCGGGGAGAACAGCTCCGCCTCCAGCACGAGCAGGGGAAGCATCTCGGCGAAGTCCACGTGGGTGTGGCCGTGCGCGTGGTGGTGTACCGGAGCGCCGGCCATGCCCTGGTGGTGCACCGGGTCGTGGCCGTGGTCCTGTGCCATGGCGGAAGCCTCTCTCTCGGGATGCCGACAGCGTGCCCGCCACCCCCCGGAAGCGGCCAGTCGCCTTGCTCGAACGGCAAAAAGTGGGGGCCCCGACGGTGATACCGGAGCGCTTCCTGAGCGACGGCTTCGTACGGATCGAGGGTGCCCTCCCGCAACGCGTCGCCGCGGACGGTGCCCGTCCGCGGTGGAAGGAGACAGGCCGCGCCCCGGACGACCAGGCCACCCGGCCACCAGGCCACTCGGCGACCCGGGGCCGGCCTCCGCTGACGCTGTTCGGTTCAGCGGGGCGGGTCCCGTCCAGGAGCCGCGCCTGCCCTCCCGGGGCCCGGGAGGCCGCGGCCCCCTCCTGCGAAGGGGCCGCGCAGCCTCACACCGGCGCGGGCGACGTCCGGCCGGCCACCGCGGCCCGCGCTCCGGCCCTGTCGCCCGGGCCGGCCGACAAGGACCCCAGCCCGTCGGTCACTTGCTGACGGCGAACCGCATGAGGGCGTTCTCGTCGCCCTGCTTGATCTTCCCCGTCAGGTTGATCACCTGGAGCTTCCAGGCATTGCCGTCGCGCTGCGCCTTGGCCACGGCGCAGCCGTTGTCCTGCGACAGCAGGCTCGGCCAGATGTCGGCGACCTGCGTGCTGCTGCCCCCGGTGGCGTCGTACACCTTGAAGCTGATGTTGCGCGCCTTCTGGAAGGAACTGCCCTTCTTGTAGGCGGCGGCGATGAACACGATGGACGTGATGTTGGGCGGGACCCGCGCGAACTCGACGGTCACGGTCTCGTCGTCGCCGTCCCCGCGCCCGGTCTGGTTGTCGCCGCTGTGCAGCAGCGAGCCGTTGCCCATCGGGTCGAGGGAGTCGAGGCCCGCGAGGCGTACCGGTTCGCCGCCCTGCATGGCGATGGCGATCAGGTCGAGGTCGGTTCCACTCTTGCGGCGGAGCGCGCCCAGCACCCCGCCGCTGCTTCCGGAGGTGGGGTCCCAGGACACCCCTATGGACAGGTGGGTGACACCGTCCAGATCCGCCGGGCCGTCTTCCTTGGTGAGCGTCATCATGCGTGGATCATCCTCTGCGAGATGGGACTGCGTCAGGCAAATTGTGCCTGGGGGCTTTCGGCCCCTGAGCCGGGGCCGTCGATCTGGGGCGTGCCACGCTTCTATCCCTCGTCCTGCCCCTCTCCCCCGTCGTCGTCCGCGTCCTCTTCCTCGCCGTCGAAGAAGTCGCCGATCTCGTCGACGACCTCCGCGGCGACCGTGCCGACGACGCCCACGGCCACACCCGCGGCTCCTGCGGCGATCGCCGTGCCCGCGCCCGGTCCCGACCGGTGACCGCCGTGCGGCTCCGCGTGGCCGACACGACCGGCGTACGGGTCCGGATCCGCGTACGGGCCGTAGGAGCCGTAGGACCCGGATCCGTAGGACTGGCGGTGCTCCACCAGGTGCCGGATCCAGCCGTCCACCTCGGCGTTCCAGTCGCGGCCGGCGATGTCGTCGTGGCCGACGGTGAAGTGGGTGAGGGTGTCGTGTCCGGAGGTGAGGAGGCCGCCGCGCTTGTCCGCCTCCAGGACGACCTCCGTCGCGGACCCGGTGGCCAGGAAGGTCAGCTCGATCTCGTTCACCGCGTGCGCGTACCGCGGCGGCGGGGCCAGCTCGATCTCCTGGTAGAACGGCAGCCGCTGGGCCGTGCCGCCGATCCGCCCCCGTTCGAGGTCGGCGGACCGGAAGACGAAGCCCAGCTGTCCGAGGGCTTCGAGGATCGCCTCCTGGACGGGCGACGGGCGCACCGCCAGCGCGTCCAGATCACCCTGGTCCTTCGCCCCGGCCAGCATCAGCTCGGTGCGCACGCCCAGGACGACACCGAGCGGCTGACCGTACAACTCGCTGACCGGTGTCTCCCACGGGAGCGTCACCCGGAACGGCACGGACCGCTCCTCCTGCTCGTCGAGCCGGAAACCGCCCCCGACGGTGAACCGCTCGAACGTGACGAGGCCCTCGCTGTCCCCGTCCTCGTGCTCGGCCTTCACCCGCGCGACCAGTTCGAGGACGATGTGCTCGATCTCCGCGACCGCGCCACCGCCTCTCAGGCGCACCTCGCCGGACAGCGACCCGCCGGGCGGCAGCGCCCCGCCGTCCAGAACCGTGTCCACCGAGGGGGCGCCCACGCCGATCGCCCCGAGCAGCCGTTCGAACACCATGCCGGTGTTGCTCCTTCACTCGTCGCACTGGTCGTTCCCTGGCGGCCGGTGCAACGCCGGCCGCCCTGTCAGAACTGACCGGAGTGGCAAAGAAGTTCCCAAGTCGCCTGATCGGAGGTGCTTCCCCCTCCGATCGGGCCCGGAGGGCGGACGCGACGTCGTCACGTACGCGGCGCGTACCTCCGGGCCAGTTCGGCGACCGTCGCGCTCAGGCGGGCGCGGAGTTCGGCAGGCTCCAGGACCTCGACCGCCGTGCCGAGGCGAAGGAAGTCGTCGTGGGCCCGGTCGACCGACTCGATGGGGACGGTGGCTCGCGTCCAACCGTCGGCGTCCGTACGGCCGTTGTCCTCGACCGCCCGTCCCGTGAGGCCGCCGGGGTCCGCGCCGGGCGCGATCCGCACGACCGCCTCCGCCCGGTGCAGCCGGTCGTGGAAGTCACGCTGGTACCGAGTCCAGTACGCCGTCAGATCGAAGCCGTCCGGACGAGTGAACTCCTCGCCGGGCGATTCGAGTTCGAGGATCTGGTCGACCCGGAACGTGCGCGGTCCCGGACCGGCGACGACGTACCAGCGGCCCGCCTTGAGGACGAGACCGTACGGCTCCAGGCGGCGCTCCACGTCGGTGGGCTCGCGCCAGCGGCGGTAACGGACGTGCAGGACGCGGCTGTTCCAGACGGCGTCCGCGACGGCGGGGAGGTACGGGGTCGCGTCGGCGTCCGCGTACCAGCCCGGCGCGTCCAGGTGGAAGCGTCCGGAGACCCGGTCGGCGTGCTCGCGCAGCTCCTGCGGGAGGGCGGCGCGCACCTTGAGCTGGGCGGCGGCCAGGACCGCGCCGAGGCCGAGTTCGGCGGCCGGTCCGGGCACCCCGGCGAGGAAGAGGGCCTCGGCCTCCTCGGTGGTGAGACCGGTGAGGCGGGTGCGGTAGCCGTCGAGGAGCCGGTAGCCGCCCGCGTGCCCCGCGTCCCCGTAGAGCGGTACGCCCGCCGCGCTCAGCGCCTCGACGTCGCGGTACACCGTCCGGACCGACACCTCCAGCTCCTCGGCGAGCTGGGCCGCGGTCAGCCGCCCGCGGGTCTGGAGCAGCAGGAGGATCGAGACGAGACGGCTGGACTTCACTGACACAGGATGTCAGTGAAGGAGACTTAGCGTCCTGCCATGGCTTCGACGACCTCCATGGATCCCACCGGTTCCGTCCGCTCCCCCGGTTCCCCTTCCACATCTCCCGCCCCCCGATCCTCCGGGGGCTTCCGGGAGAAGTTCCTGACCGTGCAGCCGCCCATCGAGGTGGCGGGGCGGTGGATCAAGCGCTACCACGTCACCGCCGACCCGGCCGGCATCGAGCCCGACGTCGAGCGCGCGGCGTACGCGGCACTGCCGGGGCTGCTGCCCGAGCCGGACGGCACTCCCCCGGCCACGTTCGTCGTCCTGCACCGGGGCGCGGACGACGGCGCCTATCTGAACGCCTACAGCTGGGTGTGGGACAACGTGCTGCACTTCCGGGGCGCCGCGGCGGGCCAGCCGGTGCTGGGCTGCCCGGACCGGGACCCGACCCGTTTCATCGCACCCGACCTCCCGTGGATCGGCTGCGTCTGGGAGCTGCCGCCGATCCTGCACGAGCGGGACGCCTGGGTGCGACACCTGCTCGCCCCCGAAGTGCCCGATCTGGAGGGCTACTTGGCCGACTCGCTGCCCGAGGGAACCACCGGTGGCCGCTCATGAGCACCGCCCGCGACACCGCTGCCGCCCCCCACGACTTCGACTTCCTGCACGGCGACTGGGACGTCCTGAACACCCGGCGCACGGACTTCCTCGATCCGGACAGCGACTGGGTCCGGTTCCCGGCGACGAGCCGCTGCTGGAACCTGTTCGGCGGCGCGGCGAACCTCGACGAGCTGGACGTGCCGGGCCAGGGCTGGAAGGGACTCACCCTGCGGCTCTTCGACGTGGAGAGCGGACTGTGGTCGCTGAACTGGTCGTCCAGCCGCAGCGGCAGACTGTTCCCGCCGGTGCTGGGGAGGTTCGGGCCGGACGGACAGGGGGTGTTCCTCGGGGACGACACCCACGACGGCAAGGAGGTGCGGGTGCGGTACGTGTGGTCGGGGATCTCGGCGACCACCGCCCGCTGGGAGCAGGCGTTCTCCCTGGACGGCGGCAGGACCTGGCTGCCCAACTGGGCGATGGACTTCACCCGGCGGACCACCGACTGACGCGCGTCACCGCGGAGTTCAGGGCCGGCGAAAGGCACGCAGGGTGAACTCGGGTTCGGGGCGCGGGCCGTCCGGGTCGGGCAGCGCCTCGACACGGTCGGCGAGCCGGTGGCCGCCGGAGGCGTACAGCTCGCCGGCCCGGACCTGCCGGGCGACGCGGCGCGGGGTTCGGCCCTGCCCGTGGCCCCGGAACGGAGCTGTCCCGTCCGGCGTCAGGCCGTGCTCGGCGGCGTAGGCGGTGACGCGCGCCGATCCGTCGGCCGCGTGCCCGGCACGGTAGGGCGCGCACAGCGCGTCGATGTCGCTGCCGACGTCGTGGGCGGCGGCCTTGTCGACGGTGGTGACGAGCACGCCACCGGGGCGCAGCAGCCGGGCGGCCTCGGCGACCACGGGCCGCGCGTCGTCCAGCAGATGCAGCAGCCAGACCACCGTGACCGCGTCGAACGACCCGCCCTGGAAGGGAAGCCGACGGGAGTCGGCGCGGACGACGGCGCCGGGCAGACGTGTGGCGGCCCTGCGGGCCATGCCGTGCGCCGTGTCCGCGCCCAGGACCCGGAGCCCGGGCCGCCCGGCGAGCCGCCGGGTCACGATGCCGGTTCCGCAGGCCAGGTCGAGGAGCGTCCGGGCGCCCTCGGGGACCAGGGTGAGGACGGCGTCGGCGGCCGCGGCGGCCCGGGGCTCGCCGCCCCGTGTGTCGTCGTACCGGTCGGCTTCCCTGTCGTAGTCCAGCACGTGGGTCAGTGTGCCCCGTGGCCCGGCGCGAGGTCCTCCACCCTGCGGGCGAGATCGAAGTCGAGGGCGGTGACGGCGCCGCCGACGCTGTGCGTGTTCACGGTGAGGGAGATCGTGTTGTAGCCGAGCGTGAGGTCGGAGTGGTGGTCGAGCTCCTCCTGTACCTGGGCGATGTGCACGACCATCGCGGTCGCCGCGAAGTGCGAGGCGAGCCGGTAGGAACGCGCGAGCCGGTCACCGTCGAGGGACCAGCCCGGCAGCCCCGCCAGCCGCTCCTCGATGTCCTTCTGCGCCAGCGGTTCGACGGCCATGAGCGGGTTCCCTTCGTACGGCGGAGCTGGGGACGTCCCCTCAGCGTGCCACAGCCCCGCGGACACGGCCGGGCACCACCGGCACCCGCGCGGGCCCGCAGCGTCGCCCCGCCTCAGCGCCGGACGCACTCCGCGGCGAGGTCGTCCGCCAGGAGGGTGATCGTGGCGCGGCCCTCGACCTGCTCCACCCACTCGTGCGGCAGCCGGTGGTCGCCGTGCAGGGCGCCCAGGAGGTTGCCCCACAGCGAGCCGGTGGAGTCACTGTCGCCGGAGTGGTTCACGGACAGCAGCAGCGCGTCGGTGACCCCGTGCTCCGCGAGGGCGCAGTAGACGGCGATGGCGAGGGCCTCCTCGGCGATCCAGCCGGCGCCGAGGGACTCGACCTTCTCCGCGCTCGGGGCGCCCTCGGAGGCGAGGTCCAGGGCCCGGTTCAGCGCCGCCGTGGTCTCCTCGTGGGCCGGGTGACGGGCGAGCAGCCGGAGCGCGCGCAGCACCGCGCCCTCCAGGGAGTCCCCGGCGACGAGGTGGCTGACGATCGCGGCGAGCGCTCCGGACGCGTAGGAGGCGGTCGGGTGGCCGTGGGTCATCTGCGAGCAGCGGGCGGCCATGGCGAACGCCGACTCGGCCAAGGTCCGGGTGAGTCCGAAGGGCGCGGAGCGCATCACCGAGCCGCACCCCTTGGAGTCCGGGTTGACGGGTCCGGGCGGGCCCAGCTCGCCCGCCGGGTCGGGGCAGTACTCGCGCTCCCTGAGCCCGGAGAGGCAGGCGTTGCCGGGTGCGCGGCGGGCGTACAGCCAGGGCTGCGCGGCGAGTCCGCCGTGCACGTCCGGGGCGGGTCGGGCCGCTGTCTGAGTGTCCAGCCAGCGCCCGTACGCCATGCGTACGAGCCGGGACCAGCCGCCGCCGATGCCCTTGTGCCGCTCGCGCGCGTGCGCCTGCTGGAGGCCCTCCACCGTGAACAGGGTCATCTGGGTGTCGTCGCTGACCAGGCCGACGGCACCGGCGCCGTCGGCGACCGGGCCCCGCACCCCGCGCGGGCCGTGCGCCGCGCGGATGCTGTCCAGCGCGTCGAACTCGACCGGGTAGCCGAGGGCGTCCCCGACCGCGCCGCCCAGCAGACAGCCGCGGACCCGCGCCCGGTATCGGGCCTCCGCCTCCCAGGACAGGTTCCACAGCTCGTTCACGTGCCACTCCTCGACTACGGTCCTCGTATGAGCATTGTCCCGCCCGGTGCCGCCGGTTCCTCAAGTGCCCCCGCGGAGAGCGGCGTCGGCCCGCTGCTGCGCGGCTGGCGGGAGCAGCGGCGGGTGAGCCAGCTGGAGCTCGCCCTACGGGCGGGCTCCTCGGCGCGTCACATCAGCTTCGTGGAGACGGGCCGTTCCCGGCCCAGCGAGGAGATGGTGCTGCGGCTCGCCGAGCACCTCGACGTGCCGGTGCGGGAGCGCAACGCGCTGCTCCTCGCGGCCGGCTACGCCCCGCACTATCCGGAGACACCGCTCGACGACCCGTCGATGGACGCCCTGCGCGAGGGGGTGGAGCGGCTGATCCAGGGCTACGAGCCGTATCCGGCGCTGGTCGTGGACGCCACGTACGACGTCCTCGCCGCGAACCGGGGCATCGCCGTGCTGCTGGAAGGTGTCCCCGACCGCCTCCTGGCCCCGCCGCTGAACGCGATGCGGCTGACCCTGCACCCCCAGGGCCTCGCCCCGCGCATCCGCAACCTGCGCGCCTGGCGGGACCATCTGCTCGCCCAGATGGACCGGCAGATCGCGCTGCGCCGCTCGGAACCGCTGCGCGCGCTGTACGAGGAGGTGGCCGCGTATCCGGTCCCGGACACGGCCCCGGAGCCGGCCGGGGGCGACGAATCGCTCGGCTCCGTGCCCTCCTTCGCGCTGCCGATGCGGATCGAGCACGAGGGGCGGGTGCTGTCGTTCATCTCCTCCATCTCGACGTTCAACACCCCGATGGACGTGACGGTCGCGGAACTCGCCATCGAGACGTTCCTCCCGGCGGACCCGGCGACCGTCAAGTACCTCCACACACTGCTGTCCTGACGGCCTATCACCTTTCGAGGTTTGCCGGAATCCGGTGCCGCGCACGACAAAGCGGACTGTGCGCAACCCCGTTGAAGCCGACCCGTGATGGTTCTCCACGGACATGGCACACTGCACCCATACTTCGGCGCGTGGGGAGGCGTGGCGTGAGTGAGCGGCGACCCGCGCCCACCGTGGGGCAGGTGGTACTGGGGCGGCGGCTGCAGGAACTGCGCGAGGCGGCCGGTCTGAGGCGCGAGGAGGCGGCCCGGGTCCTGCGGGTCGCGCCGGCGACCGTACGGCGGATGGAGATGGCCGAGGTCGCCCTCAAGATCCCCTACGTGCAGGTCCTGTTGACGACGTACGGCGTGAGCGACGACGAGTCCGCCGCGTTCGTCGCGCTGGCCGAGGAGGCGAACCGGCCCGGCTGGTGGCAGCGGTACCACGACGTGCTGCCCGACTGGTTCAGCATGCACGTCAGCCTGGAGGGCGCCGCCCAGCTGATCCGCTCCTACGAACCGCACTTCGTGCCCGGACTGCTCCAGACCGAGGACTACGCGCGGGCCGTGCTGGAGGCCGGAACGGTCGGGCAGACGGGACCGGGGGCCATCGAGCGGCACGTGGCGCTGCGCATGAAGCGGCAGGCGCTGCTGACCCGCGCGAACCCGCCCCACCTGTGGATCATCATGGACGAGACGGCGCTGCTGCGTCCGGTGAGCATCCGGGGCGAGGTCATGCGCGACCAGATGGCGCGGCTCCTCGAATGGGTCGACCTCGACCATGTGACGCTCCAGGTGGCGGAGTTCGCGAACGGCCCGCACCCGGGGACGTACACCTCCTTCACGCTGTTCCGGTTCGCCGAGCCGGAACTCCCGGACGTCGTCTACAGCGAGTACGTGACGGGCGCCCTCTACCTCGACGCGCGGGAGGAAGTGGCCCTGCACCTGGAGGTGCTGGACCACATGACGGCGCACGCCGCCTCCGCGCAGCGCACCAAGGAGATCCTGGAGGAGTGCCGCCGGAGCTTCTGAGCACGCGCCCGGCGCGGGACGCGGTGCGGGACGGCCGGCGGTTACGCGGCGCCGTCCCTCGTGCCCCGGTCCCGGTCCTGTGTCCGGTCCGCGTCCCGGTCGTCCTCCACGATCTCGGCGTCCACCACGCCCTCGTCCTCGCCCGCGGCCTGTTCGGTGGCCGGCTCGTCCTGCGGGGGCGTGCCCTGCTCGGTGCGCGCGTACATGGCCTGGCCCATCTGCTGGCTGACGGTGGCCAGTTTCTCGATCGCGGTGCGCAGCGCGGCGGTGTCGGTGGAGGAGTCGTCCAGGAGCTGCTTCAGACCGGCGGCGGCGGAGGCGACCTCCGTCCTTGTCTCCGCGGGGATGCGTTCGTCGTTCTCACGGACGAACCGCTCGGTCTGGTAGACGAGTTGCTCTCCCTGGTTGCGGGTCTCCGCGGCCTCCCGGCGGTCCCGGTCCTGCTCCGCGTACTGCTCGGCCTCGCGCATCATGCGGTCGATGTCGGACTTGGGCAGCGCCGAGCCGCCGGTCACGGTCATCTTCTGCACGCGCCCGGTGGCCAGGTCCTTCGCGGAGACGTGCATGATCCCGTTGGCGTCGATGTCGAAGGCGACCTCGATCTGCGGGACCCCGCGCGGCGCGGGCGGCAGCCCGGTGAGGTCGAAGACCCCGAGCTTCTTGTTGTACGCGGCGATCTCGCGCTCGCCCTGGTAGACCTGGATGCCGACGGAGGGCTGGCTGTCGGCGGCCGTCGTGAAGATCTCCGAACGCCGGGTGGGGATCGTGGTGTTGCGTTCGATGAGCGTGGTCATGATGCCGCCCTTGGTCTCGATGCCGAGGGACAGCGGGGTGACGTCGAGGAGCAGGACGTCCTTCACGTCGCCGCGGATCACGCCGGCCTGGAGCCCCGCGCCGACGGCCACGACCTCGTCCGGGTTGACACCCTTGTGCGGTTCCTTGCCCGTGAGTTCCTTCACCAGGTCGGTGACGGCGGGCATCCGGGTGGAGCCGCCGACCAGGATGACGTGGTCGACCGCGGCCAGTTTCACGCCCGCGTCCTTGACGGCCTGGTGGAAGGGCGTCCGGCAGCGGGCCAGCAGGTCGGCCGTCAGCTCCTGGAACTGGGCACGCGTCAGTTTCTCGTCGAGGTGCAGGGGACCGTCGGAGGTGGCGGTGATGTAGGGCAGGTTGACGGTGGTCTCCGTGGACGAGGACAGCTCGATCTTGGCCTTCTCGGCGCCCTCGCGCAGCCGTTGCAGCGCCATCTTGTCGTGGCCGAGATCGATGCCGTGCGCGGCCTTGAAACGCTGGGCGAGGTGCTCGACGACCCGCTGGTCCCAGTCGTCGCCGCCGAGCCGGGTGTCGCCGTTGGTCGCCTTGACCTCGATGACGCCGTCACCGATCTCCAGCAGCGACACGTCGAACGTGCCGCCGCCCAGGTCGAAGACGAGGACGGTCTGCTCCTCACCCCGGTCCAGGCCGTACGCCAGGGCCGCTGCCGTCGGTTCGTTGACGATCCGGAGCACCTTGAGACCGGCGATCTCGCCCGCCTCCTTGGTGGCCTGGCGCTGCGCGTCGTCGAAGTAGGCGGGCACGGTGATCACGGCGTCCGTGACGTCCTCGCCCAGATAGGCCTCGGCGTCCCGCTTCAGCTTCTGCAGCACCCGCGCGGACAGCTCCTGCGCGCGGTACCGGGTGCCGTCGATGCCGCCCGACTCGGGGAAACGCCAGTTCACGTCGCCCATGTACCGCTTCACGGACCGTGCGGTGCGCTCGACGTTCGTCACGGCCTGGCGTTTGGCGACCTCGCCGACCAGCACCTCGCCGTTCTTCGCGAAGGCCACCACCGAGGGTGTGGTGCGCGCGCCCTCCGCGTTGGCGACGACGGAGGCCTCACCGCCTTCCAGGACGGCCACCACCGAGTTCGTCGTACCGAGATCGATCCCGACCGCACGTGTCATGTCCGTCCCCTTCCAGAAGGGCTCTGCCCGCCCCCCAGCACAGGACGCGCGTACCCGCTTGTCAATGGCGCGTGGCGCACGGACGGAGGCGGACACGACGGTGCCGCGCCCCCCGACGGAGGCGCGGCACCGGTGCGTGTGCGTCAGGCGAGCTTCGCCGACAGGGTGATCGGCGTGCCGGTCAGGGCCTGGCTGACGGGGCAGTTCTTCTTGGCGTCCTCGGCCGCGGCCACGAAGCCGTCGTTGTCGAGGCCCGGCACCGTGCCTTCCACGGTGAGGTGGATGCCGGTGATGCCCTCGCCGGGCTGGAAGGTGACGTCGGCGTTGGTGAGGAGCTTGGTGGGCGGGGTGCCGGCGCCCGCGAGGGCGTGCGACAGCGCCATCGAGAAGCAGCTGGAGTGGGCGGCCGCGATCAGTTCCTCGGGGCTGGTCTTGCCGTTGGCGTCCTGCGCCCGCGACGCCCACGTCACCGGCTGCTGGCCGATGCCGGAGGAGTCGAAGGTGACGACGCCGTTGCCCTCGAGCAGGTTGCCTTCCCACTCGGTGTGTGCGGTGCGCGTGGTAGCCACGGTGATTCCTTTCACGTGTGGTCCCGTTGCCGGGGTCCGTGCTCCCATCCGATCACACCCGGGACCGGTGCACCGCACGGATGGGGGCGCGACCTGCCGGGCGGTGTCCGGGATTTCCCCGGCGGGGGCGCGAAAGGGGGCGGGCGGGGGCCCCCGCCCGGGCTCTGTTCCCCTCGCGTGTGCCGTGCCGTGTCCGGGAGTTCAGCGGACCCGGAACACGGGCCCGCGCGCGGTGAACGGCAGCCGGCCGCCCTGCGGGATCAGGTAGGCGTGTTCGCGCCGCACCCGCAGCACGTCGCAGTAGCCGTCCGTGATGACCAGGACGGGCGCGCCGGGCGGGAAGTCGTCGGCGCGGTGCAACAGGTCGATGCCCGGCTGCAGCACGGTGCCCCCGCGACCGCGGACCCGTACGCTCGCGGCGATCTCGGTGACCGGCAGATAGCCCGCGTCGTGCGGCGCCGCGTCGCAGAACACCACCCGTGCCGCCGGTACGTCCCGGGACGAGGCGTACGAGGCGATGGCGCCCAGCGCCTTGCCGAGCAGGGTGCGGTCCATGGAGGCGGAGGTGTCGAGGACGACGCCGAAGGTGCAGCGGGCGACCTCCTCGGGCGGGAACCAGCGTCCGGCACGCGGGATGTCGGGGGTGGCCGCCTGACGGCGCGAGGGTCGCGCGTACGAGCGCAGGGGTTCGGGCCGGGGCACGAACTCGTCGAACCAGCGGGCCAGTCGGGCGTCCCACGGCAGCGGCGGCTGGCTCAGGGCGCGGATCTCCTCGACCAGTCCGCCGGGCAGGAAGCCGCGTTCCTGCTGCTGGTGCAGGTCGAGTCCCCGGGCGAGACCGCGGCGGTAGAACGCGTCGAGGTCGACGTGGTCGCGGGGCTCGCCGAGCGGGCCGCCGAGGATGTCGCCCGCGCCCTTGCCGCGCAGCGTGGACAGCCGGCGCATCCGGCGGAGGTCCCCGGCGATCCGGTCGTACACCTCCTCGGCCGAGAGGTCCTTCAGCTCCGGGTCGTACAGCAGCCCGTCGGGCATGGCACCGACGCGCATCTCGCTCAGCCAGCCGTTGACCACGTAGTCGGCGGCGACGTTGAAGAGGTACGGGTCACGGGGTCCGCAGCGGTCGCCGTGCCGCAGGGCGGCGTGCAGCATCTCGTGGGCGAGGACGAACCGCCATTCCTCGTCGTCGAGTTCGCGCAACGGGTTGACGTAGATCTCGGCGGCCTCGGTGTCGACGGCGGCGACGGAGATGCCGTGGGCGCGGGCCAGTTCGGCGTCGGCGACGAGTGTGATGCCGGCCGCCACACCGCCGAGCAGCGGGTACGAGGAGATGAACCAGCTCAGGGCCCGCTCCCACGGCTGGAGCCGGGTGGGCCCGCCGCGCATGGAGGCGCGCCGGCCGCCCGCCATGTCCATGGCGGTGGCCATCGTGCGGGTGAGGGCGTGCGCGAACGCCACCTGCCAGTCGGGCGGGGTGCCACCGGTCCAGGTGTCCCAGGGCACCAGCAGCTGATCCGGACCGCCGCCCGCCGTACCGCAGTTCTCGTAGAGCGGCGGGACGCCGTCCCGGCGCCAGCGGGCGGCGAGCCGCTCCTCGTCGCCGTCGGGATAGCCGGCCGGGAGGTCCTCGGGGGTGGTGCCGATCGGGAAACCGAGCAGGAAGCGGTTCACCACCGTGCAGCGGGCGGCGCGGTCGAAGCGGTCCGGCTGCACCCGCGTGCCGACCGCGGCCGGTACGTGGCCGAAGCCGAGGTGGATGACGGCGTGCGCGACGGCCCAGGCCCAGGCCGCCGGTTCGGCCCGCCGGGCGGGGTCGACGTGCAGAACGCCGTCGGAGTCGACGGCGACCAGTCCCTCGCGCGGCGCACTGGCGCAGTTCTTCTGCCGGCAGGTGCTGAACCCGATCGCGGCGAGCGCCCGGTTGGCCCGTACCAGCCGCATCCCCTCGGCGAACGCCTCGGCCGCCGGATCAGGTCGGGTCTCCGCGCCGGCCTTGCGGTTCCGGCTCATCGCGCGGCCCCGGCGCAGCGAGGTGCGGGCGTCCCGCCGCGCGGGCTCACTGGCGGGCCTCCACCAGGCGCGGCATGTCGCGGGCCGCCTCCACCAGGAACCAGGCGGGCAGGACGGGGTTGCCGTCGGCGTCGGCGGCGATGACGCTCTGGGCGACCTCGACGGAGATCTCGGCGAGCTGCACGAGCAGGGACTTGGCGCGGTACGCGGTCTGCCGGGTGTTCGCCGAGAGGTGCTCCTTGCCGGCGGGCAGTTCCTTGACGAGCCGTCCGCGGAAGGACTCGGCGAGGTAGTAGAGGAGGTCGCGGTCCTCCGGACGGGAGGGCCAGCGGGCGTCGCCCTTGATGACGGCCTCGATGCCGAACCGGCTCCGCACGATCTTGACGTAGCCGCAGAAGGCCACCGCGTGCGCGGGCGTCAGGGTGCCGTGCGCGATCACCTTCAGCGTCTCCTCGTCGATGCCGGGCCCGAAGGAGCCGAGCGCGTCGGACAGCATGTGCCAGGAGCGCGGTGTGGAGAACGGCTCCTCGGTCTTCGGCGGTTTCGACCACAGGTGGTCGGGGCGGTCGGTGAGATGGTCGAGGACCCAGGGGTGGATGTCGTTCACGGCGGCCCAGGCCAGCCAGTCCCGGGGGGAGGCCTCCAGGTGGACGTGCGTGAGACGGTTCACCAGCGCCGAGGCGATCGGACGGGCCAGCGCGTTGTCCGTCGCGCGGTTGCCGGCGCCGATCACGATGGAACCCCGCGGCAGCTCGTAGTCGCCGATGCGCCGGTCCAGGATGAGCGAGTAGAAGGCCTTCTGGACGTCGGGGCTCGCCGCGTTCAGCTCGTCCAGGAACAGGCAGTACGGCTCGTCGCGGGCGATCGCCTCGGGCGGGCAGAAGACGGAGCGTCCGTCACGGATCTGCGGCACGCCGATCAGGTCCTCCGGCGCCAGCTGCGTACCGAGCAGGCTCACGCACTCCAGCCCGAGCGACTCGGCGAACTCCCGGACCAGGGAGGACTTTCCGATGCCGGGGGCGCCCCACAGGAAGACGGGCCGCACGGTGGCGAGACCGAGCAGCAGCTCCGGGATGCGGGCGGGCGTGACGGTGACGGCTGCCTGCACGGGCGAGCTCCTCGGGGATCCGACACGGGCGCGCGGGAACGCGGCGCCCGGTGCGGACAGTGTGGGCGCGCGGGCCCTCGCACCGCCTCCGATTTTTGTGGGGCGCCGGGCCGGGTGCCGCTCGGCCCGGTTCAGGCCGCCCGCTCGTCCGAGCCCATGTCCAGGGGTACTTGAGGACCGTCGCACTCGCCCAGCCAGCGGCGCAGCACCTGGTGGATCTGTTCCGCCCCGACCAGGTCGGCGTCCTCGCCGACCGGTGCGGACAGGGTCACCGGGGAGAGCAGGAAGGGTCTGCCCTGCGCGCCGCCGAGGCCGCCGTGCGAGCCGATCTGCTCCTCGAAGGCGAGGACTTCGCCCTCGGCGGGGTCGTACCAGGAGTTGACCATGATGTCGGCGGTGTGCGGGAAGGAGTGCGTGCGCCGTACGGCGTCGGCGGCGCCGGGGCCGAAGTCGGCCAACGGGCCCGGGTGTTCGTCGTCGAGCCGGTCCAGCGGCACCTCGACGCCGTGTGCGCCGAGCACCACGCCGCCGTGCTCCTCGCTGCGCACCAGGAGGAATCCGATGCCGGGGTGGTTGGCGAGGGTGGTCAGCAGCGCGGGGTGGCGGCGGTCGATCTCCTCGCGGGTCATCCGGTGCGGCACGTCCGGGAACGAGACCAGGCCGAGGTTGCCCGAGGCGAGCACGACGGGTTCCGAGCGGCGCCCCGACGGGCGCAGCCGCTCCTGGCGCTCGGCCCGCTCCGCACGCTCCTCCAGGGGACGGCGCAGGGCGGCGCGCACGGCGGTTCGCGCCTCCGCGCCGCTGTGGGTGCGCCGCGCCCCGCGGGGCACGGGCAGGCCGCAGCCGGCCCGGACGAGGTTGCCGAGGGTGAGGCCGTAGCGGGTCAGGAACGTCTCGCCGGGGCTCTGGCCGTGGTCGGAGAGCACGACGATCCGGTACGGCCGCGGGGCGTGCTCGGCGACCTTCGCGATCAGCGCGAGCGACCGGTCGAGGCGCTCCAGGATCTTCTCGGCGTCCCGGCTGCGCGGCCCGGAGTGGTGTGCCACCTCGTCGTACGCCACCAGGTCCGCGTAGACCGCGTTGCGCCCGGCGAGCATGTCGCCGATCACCGCGCGGACGACGACGTCCCGCTCGACGACGGTCGCGAACGCGCGGACCATCGGGTACAGCCCGCCGCGTTTGACGCGCGGCCGGCGTTGCGCGATCCGGGCCGTGAGGGACTGGCCCATCTCCCGGAAGACCTCGGCGACGAACGACAGCGCGGTGCGGACGGCGTTGGCGGGGTCGGAGAAGTACGCGAAGTAACCCGCGCGCGATCGGTTGTCGCGGCCTCTGCGGGCGGCGATGGACAGCACGAGGGCGAGTTCGTCGGCGCCGCCGCTGAAGAGGTTGCCGCGGCTCGCGCCGTCGAGGGTGAGCAGTCCTCCGTCACCGGTGCGCTCGACGGCCCGGCGCTGGAGTTCGGCGGCGCTGTTCGGGCGGTTGCAGACCATCACCTCCTGGCTCTCCTTCTCGTACCAACGGAAGGCCGGGACGTCGTGGTTGCTGCCGTGCAGGATGCCCAGCTGGCTGGCGCCGGTCTGGCTGGACCAGTCGGTGCGCCAGGCAACGATCCGGTGGGTGGGGCGCGCTCCGCCGAGCCACCGGGCCGCGGTCGGCATCAGCCCCTTGACCATCGCCTCCCGCAGTACGTCGTGCCCGACCCCGTCGAGCTGGAGGAAGACCGCGCCGGGTGTCGAGGGGCCGGCTCGCCCGGCCGCGCGTCTGCGGCGCCGATCGGCGAGCCGGTAGAGCCGTCGCCGGTAGGCGTCGTCGTCCCGGACGGCGAGGGCACCGCCGGTGGCCGAGGCGACGGCGGACATCACGGCGGCCACGACCACGGCGGTCTCGGGGGCCGCCTCACCGCGCCCCGAGGGGTTGATCCACAGGGCGACCAGCAGCAGCGAACCGTTCAGGAAGAAGACGAGCACGCCGAGCACCAGGGCGGGGACGAGGAGCAGCGCCCGCACCAGCAGCGGCCACACCAGCGAGGACAGCAGTCCGAAGACGCCGGCACCGGCCGCCGCGGTGACCGCGATCCGGGTCGCGCTGTCCCCGCTGTCCGACTGCAGCTGGAAATCGGGCAGCACACCGGCGAGGACGAGCATCGTGACCGTGGACACGGCCCACACGGCGACGCTCCGCCCCACCCCGCTGGCGACGCGCCGCCACCGTCCTGCCTCCACGTCCTGCCACCTCACGTCCGGGCCCGCCCGGTCCGCGCGGCCTGCTCCCCACCCTGTCACAACGCACGGGAGTGCCCGGAAGTCCCCCGGGCAGCGCTCCCGCGGCCCATCGGACCCGTGCGGGAGCCGGGTCAGCGGCCGTCGTAGCCGGCCGTCGGCATCGAGAGACGGCGGTGCACCCGGGCCTTCATCTGGGCGTCGTAGAACGGTTCCGCGCTGCCCACCGTCTCGACGCGCACCCCGCGGCGCACGCACTCGGCGGTGAACTCGTCGACGGAGGCGAGGGCGCGTTCCAGCACCCGGCGGCTGGGGGCGACGAACAGGTCGACGAGTCCGGCCTCGACGTCGGCCCACAGGGTGCGGTGGTCCGGGCGCAGGGCGCGGACGAGGAGTTCCCGGGTGACGACGTAGCCGTGCTCGGCGGCCCAGCGGGCGCACATCGCGTGCTGGCTGCGGGAGTCGACGAGGAAGGGGTCCGCGTCGAGTTCCTCCAGCGGCGTCAGGCTGGCGATCGCCGTGACGCGCAGCGCCGGGGGCCGCGGCGCGGGACCGCCCGGTCCGTACGGGCGCTCCGGGGTGTGCGTGCCGGAGGCACCGCCTGCGTCTCCCATGGTGTCCCCCCTCACCTCCGGGTTTCGCCGCCGACCCTACTCCTGCCCGTAGGCTCGGGGGGAGTCGCGCGAAGGAGGCAAAGAGGTGCCGGTGGAGATCACCTGGTGGGGGCATGCCACGTGCACGCTGGAGGACTCCGGCACCCGCGTGCTCACCGATCCGCTCTTCGCGCGCCGGCTCGCGCACCTGCGGCGCCGGCGCGGGGCGCCGCCCCCTCCCCCGGCGGCGGTCGCCGATGTCGCCCTGGTCTCCCATCTGCACGCCGACCATCTGCACCTGCCGTCGCTCGCCCGGCTCGCTCCGGGCACCCGGCTGCTGGTCCCCCGGGGCGCCCCGCGCGCGGTGCCCGGACTGCGCCGGCTGGACCATCTGCGGCTCACCGAGGTCACGCCCGGCGACCGGACCCGGGTCGGCGATCTCCTCGTACGGACCGTGTCGGCGCGGCACGACGGGCGGCGGCTGCCGGTCGGGCCGCATCGCTCCCCCGCCGTGGGGTATGTGATCGAGGGCGACGCCCGGACGTACTTCGCCGGCGACACCGGGTTGTTCCCGGAGATGGCCGAGGAGGTGGGGGACGTCGACGTGGCACTGCTGCCGGTGGGCGGCTGGGGGCCCTATCTCGGTGAGGGGCACCTGGACGCGGGGCGGGCCGCCGAGGCGCTCGCCGAACTGCGGCCGCGCAGTGCCGTGCCCGTGCATTACGGCACGTTCTGGCCCATCGGTATGGATGCCGTGCGCCCCCACGAATTCCACGCGCCGGGTGAGGAGTTCGTGCGCCTGGCCGCCGAGCGTGCGCCGGGTGTGTCGGTGCACCGCCTGGACCACGGCGAGTGTGTGCGTCCGGAGGTCGCGCGGTGACTCCCTGGACCGCCGCGGTCCCTTCACTCCTGCTGTCCGCCGCGGCCACGCGGGGACCGCAGGAGTCGGCGCAGCAGGCGATCGGTTATCCGACCCTGTTTCTGCTGGTGCTGATCGGCGCGCTGGTGCCGGTGGTGCCGACGGGCGCGCTGGTGAGTTCGGCGGCGGTGGTGGCCTTCCATCAGACGGCGCCGTTCGCGCTGCTGACGGTGTTCCTGGTGTCCTCGCTCGCCGCGTTCCTCGGGGACATGGCGCTGTACTGGCTCGGCCGCCGCGGTATGGGTTCGAGGAACGGCTCGCGCTGGCTGGAGGCGATCCGGCAGCGGGCGCCCGAGGACCGGCTCACGCAGGCGCAGGAGAAACTGCACGACCACGGCATAGCCGTGCTCGTGCTGTCCCGGCTCGTCCCGGCCGGCCGCATTCCGGTGATGCTGGCCTGTCTGATGGCGAAGATGCCGCTGCGGACCTTCGCCCGCGGCGACGTACCGGCCTGCCTCGCCTGGGCGGCCACCTACCAGGTCATCGGCATCCTCGGCGGCTCGCTCTTCAGTGAACCGTGGGAGGGCGTGGTGGCCGCGGTGGCACTGACCCTGGCGATCAGCGCGGTGCCGGGCCTGTGGCGCAGGATCCGCAGGCCGGCAGCCTCGTAGAAGCCGCCCCGTGGAAGCCATTTCGTGGAAGCCATTTCGTGGAAGCCGTCTCGCACGAACTGGGGCGCCCACTCGGCAGGGCAGGGCGACCGCCTCGCAGACCGTACGGTCTCCTGGCGGCGCTGCTCGGTCCGGTCCCCGGGGCGCCGGTCTCAGCCCAGTACCCGGGAGCCTCCCACCGGCAGGTCCCAGAGGTCCTCGCGCGACAGGCCCGCCCGCTCCCAGGCGGCCCGGACCCGGCGCAGCGGCTCCAGCACCGGCTCCGCGGAGAGGACGAACGTCCCCCAGTGCATCGGCGCCATCCGCCGGGCCCGCAGATCGACGGCGGCCCGCACCGCCTCCTCCGGGTCGCAGTGCACGTCGCTCAGCCACCAGCGCGGGTCGTACGCCCCGATGGGCAGCAGGGCCAGATCGATCCCGGGGTGGCGCTGCCCGATGCGGGCGAACCAGTGGCCGTATCCGGTGTCCCCCGCGAAGTACACCCGCTGTCCCTCGGGCGAGGTGAGGACCCAGCCGCCCCACAGGGTGCGGCAGGTGTCGGTGAGGCCGCGCTTGGACCAGTGGTGCGCGGGCACGAAGTCGAAGCGGACGCCCTCCAGTTCGACCGCCTCCCACCAGTCCAGTTCGGTGACGTGGGTGAACCGGCGGCGCCTGAACCAGGATCCGAGGCCCGCGGGCACGAACACCGGTGTGTCGCGCGGGAGTCGGCGCAGGGTCGGGGCGTCCAGGTGGTCGTAGTGGTTGTGGCTGATGACGACCGCGTCGACGCGGGGCAGCGCGCTCCAGGCCACGCCGACCGGGGTGATCCGGGCCGGGGTGCCGATGATCCTGCGGGACCAGACCGGGTCGGTGAGGACGGTGAGCCCGCCGATCCGGATCACCCAACTCGCGTGCCCCACCCAGGAGACGGCGACCGTGCGGGTGTCCACACCGGGCAGTGGTTCCGGTTCGAAGGGCAGCAGGGGGATGTCGGCGAGCCCGCCGGCGCCGGGTCGCAGCGCGCCCTCGCGGGCGAACCGGGCGAAGGCCCGCAGCCCCGGCAGCGGCGCGGTCAGCCGTTCCACGAAGGAGCGCGGCCAGACCCGGCGTTCCCCGAGCGGGCGGGGCTCGGCGAGGGGCGGGGGGACGACGGTGGGGTGCTCCGCCGGCGGGGGCGTCGGGGGCGCGAGGCCCTCGGGGTCCTGTGCCGTCGTGCTCGCCGTCGACTCGGACTGCTGCGTCATCGAGAGGCTCCCATCACCGAGCGTCGTCGCGGAGATCGTCGAAGGCCGACCCCAGCCGGGTCAACGCGCGTTGCACATGCGGCAGTTCCAGGGGCGTCGGGGACGTCAGGGACTGCGCCCGTTCCTCGTCCGTACCGCCGAGCAGGGGTCCGGTGCCCAGCCGGACGCGGAGCGCGCCGAGGTCGTCGCCGAAGCGGTGTCCGCCCGGCGCGGGCATGCCGAGCCGGGCGGACAGGTGGTCCTCCAGGTCCTGCGCGTCGCCGACACCGCGGGCGCCGAGCGCGGAGCGGAGCGGCCCGAGGTCGACGTACAGATGTCTGCCGGCCTGCGGGGGCCGCGCCACGGCACCGGCCGCGGTGACCGCACGATGGGCGGCGCCGGCCACGTCCGCGTGCAGGCGGGCGGCGGCGGTGAGCCGTCCGGTGATCGCGGCGGGCTCCTGGAGCGCGTACGCGGCAGCGGCGGCGACGGGTTCCGCGACGCGCGCGCCGACCGCGGTGAGCACGTCGAGGACGCGGGATCTCAGGAGGGCGCCCGCCTCGCCGGAGGGGAAACGGGCGACGGCGGCCGGCCAGCCCTGGGGCAGGAAGGCGCCGGCGAGGTCCGTGATCACGGTGACGTCGTCGGGGGCCATCTCGGCGGGGCTGAGGAGCACCGTGTCGTGCGGCCGGTGCAGGGTGTCGCGCCAGGTCTCGTCGCTCACGACGTGCAGACCCTCGCCTGCGGCGGCCTCGACGGCCTCGTGCACCAGCTCGGGCGGCGCGACGGTGGCGGTGGGGTCGTCGGCGACGGACAGCACGAGCAGCCGCGGGTCGCCGCCCTCCGCGCGGACTCTGCGGAGGGTCTCCAGGAGGGCGTACGGATCGGGGACGCCACCGCATTCGGCGGGCGTCGCAACCCGGAACACGGACCGGCCGAGGAGACGGGCCTGGGGCGCCCACCAGGCGGCGCAGGGCCGGGGCGCGAGGACGTCGCCGCCGAGCGCGGCGGTCAGGGCGAGCAGCAGGGCGGGGGCTCCGGGGGCGACGGCCACGCGGTCGGCCGCGGTGGCCAGTCCGCGGCGGGTCCAGTAGCCGCAGGCGGCGTCGAGGAACGCGGGGCCGCCGCCGAAGAGTTCGGTGTCGGCGCGGCCCGCGGCGGCGGCCAGCTCCGCGCGGAGTTCCGGCAGCACGGGCAGGCCCTGGTCGGGCAGGGGCGGACCGTAGCGGACCGGTCCGCGGCCTTCCGGATCCGTCCGCCGCATGTGTGCCTCCGCGCCGTGGGTGATGCCCTGCGTTCCCTGCCCTGCCTCGACCTGCCCTGCCCCGATGTGTCCTGTCCCGGTGCCTTCCCGGCCGTACGGTGCCGGGTGCCCGGGTCCCTTCCTGCGGTTCGGCTCCGGCGGCCCGGCGTACCGGGCCGTCGGCCTGTCAGTACCCAGCGGCACGCCGTCCCATGAGTGCCGTCGGGGTCACGCCTGTCACATCGTCACCGGCGCCGCCGTGGGCCGTCGTCGTGCCGTCCGCCGGTCAGGCGCGGCGGTTGCGCAGCCGGTGGACGGCCGCGCACCCGGCACCGGCCATCAGCAGGCCGCCGGCGACCAGCGCGGGCACCGAGTCGGTGAAGGCGCCGCCGCGGCCGGCGTGCACGCCCTGCTGGACGGTGGGAGGACGTTCTCCGGTTCCCTTACCGGTACCGGTACCGGTGCCGGTGCTCGGGTCGTGCGCGGGGGCGCCCCGGGCGACGGAGTACGAGGCGGTCCACTGCTTTCCGTGGCCGCCCTGCGGCGCGGGGCAGACACCGTCCACGCCCCACTCGCCGCGGGCTGCGCCGCCGACTTCGGGGGCCACCGGGGCGGCGGGCGCGGTGTCGGGGCCCACGGGCTCGGGCACGGTCTCGGGCACCGCGGGTTCGGGGACGGTGTCCGGGCCGACGGCGTCCGGACCCACGTCGTCGGGGGTCACGGGGTCGGGGTAACCGGAGCCGGGCTGTTCGGGGTCGATGGCCACGGGGGGCGGTTCCACCGCGTCGGGCGCGACCGTGTCCGAGCCGCCGGAGTCCGGGGCGGCGGGCGGCACGTCACCGTTCTCGGCGTCGGTCGTGCCCGCCCCGGAGGAGACCGTACGGTCGAGTACACCGGTCTCCTGATAGCCGTCCCCGGAGCCGGACGCGGCCGGGCCGTCGGCACCTTCGGACGCCGCCGGTCCGCCGGCGCCTTCGGGGGCGCCGGACGGGATGCGGGCCGTCCCGCGATAGGCGGCGGCACCCGCGGCGTGGGCGTCGTCGCCCTCGACGCGGTGCAGTTGCACCTTGCCCTCCTGGAATCCCTGGGAGCTGGCGTCGATGGCCTCGGGCGGGGCGCCGCCGACTCCGTCGCAGGTGACGGTGATGGTGATGGTGCCGCCGGGTTCGACGGAGCCCGGGCTGACCTCCGCGGCCGGATCCGCGGACGCGGCCGACGCGGCGACGCTCAGCGCGGCGCCGGCGAGGGCGGTGGCGTACAGGACACGGGCGGTACGGCGCATGAGCGGGGCTCCTTCGGCGGGGCTGCGGTCCGAGAGCCACGGCCGTCGTGTCCCTCGGGCCCATCAGAGCCCGCCCTGCCCCGGCGCGCTATCGGCCGGGCACCATTCGCGGGAAAACAGGGGCCCGAGCGGGTGATGCCGCCCGGCCGCGGGCGTCCGCCACCACGAAGGAGCCCGCCGGCCGCCTCCTCGTCGAGGGGGCACCCGGCGGGCTCGGTGTCCTTGGGGCCGGTGGTTCCTCCGGCCGCGCCGCTCCGTCCGTCGCGCGGGCCCTCGGCCGTGCGGCTTCTTCGCGCCGCCGCGACTGCCCGGGCCGTGCGGCTTCGTCGACCGCGCGTCGTGGACCGAGCCGGGGAAGGAGGTGCTAGGCGGCGTCGCGCATGACCTGGTCGCGCAGGCGGGAGCAGCAGCGGGTGATGAGGCGCGAGACGTGCATCTGGGAGATGCCGAGCTCGTCGGCGATGCGGCTCTGCGTCATGTCGTTGAAGAAGCGCATGTAGAGGATGGCGCGCTCCCGCTCGGGGAGTGCCTGCAGCCGCGGCTTGACGGCCTCACGGTCGATGACCGTGTCGAGCGCCGGGTCGGCGGAGCCGAGGGCGTCGCTGAGCGAGTAGCCGTCGTCGCTGCCGGGCAGTTCGGCGTCCAGCGAGAGCGCGGTGAAACTCTCCAGCGCCTCCAGGCCGGTCAGCACGTCCTCCTCGCTCAGCCGGGCGCGTTCCGCGATCTCGGCGACCGTGGGACGGCGCCCCGAGATGGTCTGCGACAGGTCCTGGGCGGCGAACCGCACCCGGTTGCGCAGGTCCTGGACACGACGCGGCACATGCAGCGTCCACATGTGGTCGCGGAAGTGACGCTTGATCTCGCCGGTGATCGTCGGCACGGCGTAGCTCTCGAAGGCGTTGCCGAGTTCGGGGTCGTAGCGGTCGACGGCCTTGACGAGGCCGAGCGCCGCCACCTGCCGCAGATCGTCGGAGTTCTCGCCCCGGTTGCGGAAGCGGCCCGCGAGCCGGTCGGCCATCGGCAGCCAGGACTCGACGATCTCCTCGCGGAGGGCGTCGCGCTGCGGGCCCTGAGGGAGCGTGGCGAGCCTGCGGAACGCCTCCGAGGTGTCGGGGGCGTCGTCGTGCGGATGGTGCGTCGCGCTCGCTTGAGTTCGCATGATGCGTCGCAACTCCCTTGATGGTGCCTGGTATAGGACAGTCATCGTGGGAGCGCACCCGTGATCCGGACGGATACACCCGTGGCGCGGATCGCCGCTCCCACGGACGTGCCTCCTGTCCGAAGCACTGCATCTGCGTCTGCCCCCGGCCATGCGGAGCAAACACCCTCGAATTGTCGCCCGATCGCGGACGCTTCGTCGGCGGAGGCCATCCCCGGACAGCCCGCTTCTCGACGTGTCGCGTGGGGGACGTCGGGTACGCGCCCCCTACCTCGAACCTCTGGAGGGGATTTCATGCAGCGAGGCAGTGACCGGATGAGCGCTCACCGGGACGACGAGATGAAGCACGAACTGCGCGACTTCCTCAGGTCAGGGCACCCCACCCGGACCGAGGAGTGGCAGGACCCGGAGCCGGCCGCCGACGACGACCCGGCGATCGCGGGAGGACCGGTGGTGCCGAACACGGCACCGGAATCGCTGGAGACGCTGCGCCTCGAACTGGCGCGGTTCCTCGGCCGTACCTCGTTCCCCGCGGGTCCGCGCGCGCTGATCGACGTCCTGCGCGAGAAGAACGCACCCGCCGGTCTGGCCGACTCGCTGGAACGTCTGCCGGACAAGGAGCACTACGCCAACGCGCACGAGCTGGCGCGGGCGGTCGTGGGCGCCGCAAGCAGCTAGGGCCACCGCCGGCGTGGGTGTGCGGCACCGCCTCGGGCGGCCCGTACGCCCGCGTGGTCGGGGTCCACCGGACGGCGGGGGACCTGTCAGGCCGGTGGCACGGCGGCGGGGCCCCTTTCGCGGGCGCCCTCGCGGGTGCGGCCCGCCGAGACGGGGCGGCGCGGATGGCGGCGCAGGTACTCGCCCTCCAGCTGGGCCATGCGCTCGTTGTGCGTGTGCAGCGCGTCGTTCGAACCGTGCAGCAGCGTGTCGTGGCGGGTGCGGTGGATGGCCTCCAGCTCTTTCATCAGCTGCTGGTCGTCCAGCCTGCCCGGGTCGACTCCGGTCATGGTGCTACCCCGCTCGTCGTGGCCGTCGGCGCGGTCCGGGCGCCCGCCCGGCAGGCGTCGCCCGGAGGCGGCCGGAAGGGAGCCATGGATAGGTGACCTCCACCCACCACTCTACGAACATCGGGTGGTCCGGGCCTCTCCAAGGACCCTGGCCACCTGAAACCGCGGGGCCCCGGTCACCCAGGGCCCCGGAAGGACCCCCACGGGAGCTCGGCCTAGCGGTCCCGCTCCACCCGGCGCTCGTCCCACACCGGCTCCTGCGTCTCCCGGACCCGTCCGTCGGAGCCGAAGACCAGGTAGCGGTCGAAGGAGCGGGCGAACCAGCGGTCGTGGGTGACGGACAGGACCGTCCCCTCGTACGCTTCGAGACCTTCCTGGAGCGCCTCGGCCGACTCCAGGTCGAGGTTGTCGGTGGGCTCGTCCAGGAGCAGGGCCGTCGAGCCCTCCAGTTCCAGGAGCAGGATCTGGAAACGCGCCTGCTGGCCGCCCGACAGCTTCTCGAAGCGCTGCTCGGCCTGGGCCGTCAGCTCGTAGCGGCGCAGCCGTGACATGGCGGCACCGCGGTCCTGGGAGTGTCCGGTCCACAGGATGTCGAGCAGCGTGCTGCCCTCCAGCTCCGGATGGGCGTGCGTCTGCGCGAAGTGGCCTGCCACCACGCGCGCGCCGAGCTTCCACTCGCCGGTGTGGGCGACGTCGCCGCCCGCGAGGAGCCGCAGGAAGTGCGACTTTCCCGAGCCGTTGGAGCCGAGGACGGCGACCCGCTCGCCGTAGAAGACCTCCAGGTCGAAGGGCTTCATCAGGCCGGTGAGCTCAAGCCCCTTGCAGGTGACGGCCCGTACGCCGGTGCGCCCTCCGTGCAGTCGCATGGTGATGTCCTGCTCGCGCGGCGGCTCGGGAGGCGGTCCGGCCTCCTCGAACTTGCGCAGCCGGGTCTGGGCCGCCGCGTAGCGGGAGGCCAGCTCATGGCTGATGGACGCGGCCTGACGGAGGTTCAGCACGAGCTTCTTGAGCTGGGCGTGCTTCTCGTCCCAGCGCCTGCGCAGTTCCTCGAAGCGGGCGAACCGCTCCCGCCTGGCCTCGTGGTACGTCGCGAAACCGCCGCCGTGCACCCAGGCGTCGGCGCCGGTCGGGCTGGGCTCGACGCTGATGATCTTCTGGGCGGAGCGGGCGAGGAGTTCACGGTCGTGGGAGACGAACAGGACGGTCTTGCGGGTGTCCTTGAGCCGCTCCTCCAGCCAGCGCTTGCCGGGCACGTCGAGGTAGTTGTCCGGTTCGTCGAGCAGCAGCACCTCGTCGGTGCCGCGCAGCAGCGCCTCCAGCACCAGGCGCTTCTGCTCGCCGCCGGACAGGGTCCGCACCTGCCGCCACTGCGCCTTCTCGTAGGGGACGCCGAGCGCGGCCGTGGTGCACATGTCCCAGAGGGTCTCGGCCTCGTAGCCACGGGCCTCGGCCCAGTCGGAGAGCGCCTGCGCGTACCGCAACTGGGACGCCTCGTCGTCGACGGTCATCATCGCGTGCTCGGCGGTGTCGACGGCCCGGGCCGCTTCCCGGATCCGGGGCGGCGCCACGGACACGAGCAGTTCCCGAACGGTCGTCTCGTCGCGTACGGATCCCACGAACTGGCGCATCACGCCGAGCCCGCCGCTCACGTTCACGGTGCCGCCGTGCGGCTTGAGCTCGCCCGAGATCAGCCGCAGCAGGGTCGTCTTGCCGGCGCCGTTGGGCCCCACGAGGGCCACGACGGCCCCTTCTCCCACCCGGAACGACACATCGCCGAGCAGCGCCCTCCCGTCGGGAAGGTAGTACTCAAGATGCGCGGCTTCGAGGTGTCCCATGGGCAGGCATTCTCCGGGGCGCGGGGGGTGCGGGGCAAACGCGTATTCGGCGGGGCGCCCGTCACAGCGGCGGGGGAAACGCCTGATCCGGGGTAGACGGAGCCGCATGACCCCCACCCCAGACGTCGACCTGACCGCCCTCGTTCCGGGCCGCCACGGCCTCCGGGACCGTCTCCTGTCCGTGGACCTCCGGGTCTTCGAGTCGGTCGCGGCGCGCCACTGGCCGGGCGGCGATCCCGTACTGCCGCGGCTGAGCCGCGGCGCCAACCACGGTCTGCTGTGGTTCGCGACGGCCGCCGCCGTGGCGGCGAGCCGCACGCCGCGTGCCCGCCGGGCCGCCACCCGGGGCCTCGCCTCGCTCGCCCTCGCCTCCGCGACGATCAACACCGTCGGCAAGCGGTCGGTGCGCCGCGGCCGCCCCGCGCTGGACCCGGTCCCGGTGATCCGGCAGCTGAAGCGCCAGCCGATCACCACCTCGTTCCCCTCGGGGCACGCCGCCTCCGCCGCCGCGTTCGCGACGGGTGTGGCGCTGGAGTCCCGCGGCTGGGGAGCGGCCGTCGCGCCGCTCGCGGCGGCGGTGGCCCTCTCCCGCGTGTACACCGGGGTCCACTTCCCGAGCGACGTCCTCGCGGGTGCGGCGCTGGGCGCCGGCGCCGCGTACGCTGTCCGTGCCCTGGTGCCCACCCGGGACCAGCTGACCGCTCCGGCGCGCCCGCGGGTGGAGGCACCCGCACTGCCCGACGGCGCGGGCCTGGTCATGGTGGCCAACACAGGCGCGGGAACCCCGGAGCGGGTCCGCTCACTCGCCGACGCGCTGCCGGCCGCGGAACTCGTCGAGTGCGAACCCGCGGACATACGGCAGGAGTTGGAGAAGGCGGCGGCCCGCGCCACGGTGCTGGGCGTGTGCGGCGGCGACGGCACGGTGAACACGGCGGCCGAGATCGCCCTGCGCCACGACGTCCCGCTCGCCGTCCTCCCGGGCGGCACCCTCAACCACTTCGCCCACGACCTCGGGGTGGAGGGCGACCACGATCTCGTCCGCGCGCTCCAGCAGGGCGAGGCGGTCAAGGTGGACGTCGGCCGGTTCGTGTCCGGCGCCCGGGAGGGCATCTTCCTCAACACCTGCAGCCTGGGCATCTACCCGGAGCTGGTGCGGGAGCGGGAGAACGGGTCGAAGGTGATCGGCAGCTGGCCCGCCGGGGTGCTCGGCGCGCTGCGGGTCCTGCGGGCCGACCACCATCCTTTGCGGGCCGAACTGGGCGGCCGTACGCACCCGTTGTGGCTGCTGTTCGCCGGGAACGGCACGTACCACCGGGTGGGCCTCGCACCCGCCCGCCGCTTCGACCTCGCGGACGGGCGTCTCGACGTCCGCGTCGTGCACGGCGGACGCCATCCCGCGGTGCGGCTGCTCGCCGCCGCCTTCGCCGGTCCGCTCACCCGCTCCCCCGCGCACGCTGCCGTACGGGTGGGCCATCTGCGCATCGACGGCGTCGACCCCGGCACCCTCCTCGCCTACGACGGCGAGGTCACCGAGGTGAGCGACCGGGTGACGCTCCGCAAGAGCCGCGAGGCCCTGACCGTCTACCGCCCGCAGCCGGCGCACTGAACCCGGGCCGAACCCGACCGACCCCGTCCGACGCGACCCGTCCGATCCGATCGGTTCCGATCCGGGTCGTCGTCAGGCGGCCCAACTCCGCTTGTCCACATGGCAAGATATCTATCTCATCATTCGACATGACCGCGTACGGTGATGCCATCGCCCCGCGGAGTGCGCACACGCCCCGCCGAGGCCCCGTACACGTCGAAGGGGACCGGTCATGTCGAAGTCGCAGGAGACCGCCGTCTACACGCACGGCCACCACGAGTCGGTGCTGCGCTCGCACACCTGGCGCACCGCCGCCAACTCGGCGGCGTACCTGCTCGACTCGCTGAAGCCCCACATGAAGATCCTCGACATCGGCTGCGGGCCGGGCACCATCACCGCCGACCTGGCGGAACGCGTTCCGGACGGGCACGTCACCGGCGTCGACCACGCGGCGGACATCCTGGACCGGGCACGGCAGGAGGCCGTCGGACGCGGCCTGCGCAACGTCGACTTCGCGGTGGCCGACGTGCACGCGCTGGACTTCCCGGACGACACGTTCTGCGTGGTGCACGCCCACCAGGTGCTCCAGCACGTGGGCGATCCGGTCCAGGCCCTGCGCGAGATGCACCGGGTCACCAGGCCGGGCGGCTTCATCGCGGTCCGCGATGCGGACTACGCGGCCATGACCTGGTATCCGGCGGTGCCGGGCATGGACGAGTGGCTGGACCTGTACCGGCGGGTGGCCCGCGCGAACGGGGGCGAGCCGGATGCCGGCCGGCGTCTCAAGGCGTGGGCGCTGGCCGCCGGCATCCGGGACATCACCTCCACGTCGAGCACCTGGACCTACGCCACCGAGGACGAGCGGGCCTGGTGGAGCGGCCTGTGGGCCGACCGCACGCTGGCCTCGGCGTACGCGGAGCGCGCCACCGGGGGCGGTCACGCGACGTCGGAACAGCTGCGAGAGGTCTCGGACGCCTGGCGGCAGTGGGGGCGGGCGGAGGACGGCTGGTTCGCCGTGCTGCACGGCGAACTGCTCGGCCGCAAGGCGGCCTGAGCCGTGGCGGCGCCCGCCCCGGACCCGACGGTCCGGGGCGGGCGCCGCTTTCAGTCCCCGTCCGGCGCGGTCACCGCGCGGTGCGCGTGAAGCCCGCGAGGTCCGTGAAGCCGGTGAGGCCGGGAAGCTCCGTGAACGAGTACGCGGCCCAGGGCCCGGTGAGTTCCACCCGCAGTCCGGGCTGCTCGCGCACGCCGCGGTTCACCCGCTCGACGAACTGCTCGGACTCCGCGCGCGGCACCAGGTAGGCGGCGTTGAGTACCTGGGAGTAGGCCAGATCGGAGGGCGCCGCGCTCTGCGGGGCGTGCAGCCTGGTCTCCGTCGCCCGCCCGGCCAGGGTGTCGTGCAGCCGGTGCGCGAGCCCGTCCGCCCGCTCCCCCGTGTACCCGGAGGCTCCGGCGGTGTCGGCGTACACCTTCACGTCCCACTCGACCCGCCCGTCGAGCCGGTCCAGCGTCGCGAGGAACTCCTCCCGGCGCTCCTCCATCATCACGCGTACGCCGCTCTCGTCCCGCAGGACGGTGGCCAGCCGCAGCGGCAGCGGGCTGGTGACGCCGGTGAGGGCGTCGATGACGCCCTGGTGGGCGCGCGCCGTCGCCTCCAGCCAGGCCACGTCCTCCAGCCTGCGGCGCAGCGGCTCCGCGGCGAACTCCTCCTCCGGGACGGAGCCGACCACGGCCACCAGATCGCCGTGGCGCAGCAGCTTGGGCGGGACGCCCGCGACACCGGTCAGTTCGGCCGAGAGCGCGGCCGGGAAGGCGCGGCAGATCGCGTAGACGTACGGCAGTCCGCTCATGGGGTCTCTCCTCCCGCGGGTCCCCGTGCCCGGTGCGGGGACCCGGCGCACGGCACCGGGCCGCCTCACCGGCCTTGTCACCATCGTGCTCTCCGTTCCGTGCTCAGCGCACCACGGCGGTCTCGACGAGCAGCCGGGCCGCCGCGGCGATCGACTCAGCGTCGATGCCTGCGGCGCGCAGCTGTTCGGCCGGGCTCGCCGAGCCGGGCATCGTCCGGACGGCGAGCCGGGCGAGGCGGGGCACCGGGCGTCCGTCGGTGAAGGCGTCGAGCACCGCGTCGCCGAGGCCGCCCTCCTCGCGGTGGTCCTCGACGGTGACCAGGCATCCCGTCTCCTCCGCGGCCTCGCGCAGGGTCGCGCGGTCCACGGGCTTGACCGAGTACAGGTCGATCACGCGGACCTGGATGCCCTCGCGGTCGAGGGCGTCGGCGGCGGCCAGCGCCTCGTGGACGGTGACGCCCGCGGCGACGATCGTCAGCCGGTCGTCGGAGGAGGCGCGCAGCACCTTGCTGCCTCCGACGGGGAACTCCTCGGTGGGGCTGTAGATGACCGGGCTGTCGCCGCGCGAGGTGCGCAGGTACCGGATGCCCTCCAGGCCGGCCATGGCGGCGACGAGCTTGGCGGTCTGGTTGGCGTCGCACGGGTACAGCACGGTCGTGCCGTACAGGGCCCGGAACATCGCGAGGTCTTCGAGGCCCATCTGGGAGGGGCCGTCCTGGCCGATCGAGACGCCCGCGTGGGAGCCGACGAGGTTGATGCCGGAGCCGCTGACGGCGGCCATCCGCACGAAGTCGTGGGCGCGGGTGAGGAACGCCGCGAACGTCGTGGCGTACGGCACCCAGCCCCGTGCGGCCATGCCGACGGCGGAGCCGACCAGTTGCTGCTCGGCGATGTAGCACTCGAAGTAGCGGTCGGGGTGTTCCTTGGCGAAGAGCTCGGCGCGCGTCGAGTCGCCCACCTCGCCGTCCAGCGCGACGACGTCGCCGCGGGCGCTGCCGAGGGCGGCCAGCGCCTGCCCGAAGGCGTCCCGGGTGGCGATCTCGTCGCCGATCTCGAAGCGGGGCAGGTCGAGGTGCCCGGAGCTCACGGCGTGCAGCATCCGTGCGGCGGGCGGCCGGCGGACGTCGACGTGGTGGTCGTGCACGCCGCCGAGTTCGGCGATGGCCTCCTCGGCGTCCGGCAGGGGCTTGCCGTGCAGGCCCTCCCGGTCCTGGACCGAGGCGACGCCCTTGCCCTTGAGGGTGCGGGCGAGGATCGCGGTGGGCTGCCCGCCGGTCGACACGGCCTCGGCGAAGGCGCGGTCGACCGCGTCCACGTCGTGGCCGTCGACCTCGACCGTGTGCCAGCCGAACGCCTGGAAGCGACGGGCGTAGGCGTCCAGGTCGTGCCCGTGCCGGGTCGGTCCGCGCTGACCGAGACGGTTCACGTCGACGATCACCGTGAGGTTGTCGAGGTGCTCGTACCCGGCGTGCTCGGCGGCCTCCCAGACGGAGCCCTCGGCGAGTTCGCTGTCACCGCACAGCACCCAGACGCGGTATCCGGTGCGGTCGAGCCGCTTGCCGGCGAGGGCGACGCCCACACCGACGGGCAGTCCCTGGCCCAGCGACCCGGTAGCCGTCTCGACCCAGGGAAGCCGCCGCGGCGACGGATGCCCTTCGAGCCGGCTGCCCTCCTTGCGGAAGGTGAGCAGTTCGGACTCGCTCACGGCGCCGGCCGCCTTGTAGGCCGCGTACAGCAGGGGCGAGGCGTGGCCCTTGGAGAGGATGAAGCGGTCGTTGCCGGGGTGCTGGGGGCGCTCGAAGTCGTAGCGCAGGTGGTTGGCGAACAGGACCGCGACGAGGTCGGCGGCGGACATCGACGAGGTCGGGTGTCCGGAGTTCGCGGTGTCGGCGGCGCGCACGCTGTCGACCCGCAGCTGCTGCGCCAGGTCGATGAGTTGACGGGTGTTCATGAGTCTCCTTCCGGGCGGCCCGCGGCTCGCGAGCGGTCGGCGCCGGGTCCGGCGGGCGCGGCGGCCCCGGCGGGCTTCGTCGCACCCTGCGGTGCTCCGGCCACCCGGGCCAGTTCGGGCGCGGAGGTGTCCAGCGGCACCGACCATGCGCGGACCAGGCCCAACTGCACGGACTGGCGCGGCAGTACGGCGTCCAGGAGCCAGTCGGCCGCGACGCGGACGCGGTTGGCGGGCAAGGCGGCGATGTGGTAGCCGCGGGTGACGGCTCCGGCGAGCGGGCCCGACAGCGGCACACCGAGGGGGTTGGCCGCCGCGTCGACACCGCCGAGGTCGACGGTGAAGCCGAGATCGCGGTGGCGGTAGGCACGGCGGTCGCCGACACCGAGCGAGGCCGCGACGTTGTGACCTGCGACCTTCCCCTGGCGCCAGGCGTGCTGGGCCGTCATCGGGGTGTACTCACCGGGCTTCTCCAGGTCGGGCACGGCCGCCGCGTCACCGCAGGCGAACACGTCGGGGTGGCCCGGCACCTGGAGGAACGGGTCGACCAGGAGCCGGCCCCGTTCGAGGGGCCGCCCGAGCCCCTCGACCAGGGGATCGGGCCGGACGCCGACGCACCAGGCCAGCGTCCGCGTGTCGACGAACTCCCCGTCGCTGAGCCGGACTCCGTCGGGCGTGGCCTCCTTCACCGAGGTGCCCGTGCGCACGTCGACCCCGCGTCGGCGCAGCACGCGGTCGGCGGTGCGCGAGAGCCGTTCGTCCAGTTCGGGCAGGACGCGGTCGGCGACGTCGAGCAGCAGCCAGCGCGGCCGGATGCCTTCCGGCAGGGACCGCTCGCGCACCAGGGCGTCGGTGAACAGCTGCCCCTGCGCGGCGACTTCGGTTCCGGTGTAGCCGGCGCCCACGACCACGAAGGTGGTGCGGGCGGTGCGGCTCTTCGGGTCGTCCGACCCGGCGGCGAGTTCGATCTGGCGGGTCACGTGGTCCCGCAGGTAGAGCGCCTCGGGCAGACCACGGAAGCCGTGCGCGTGCTCGGCGACTCCGGGTACGGGCAGCAGCTTGTTGACGCTGCCGACGGCGAGCACGAGACGGTCGTAGGTCAGGGTGCCGCTGTCGCCCTCGGGGTCGGTGTAGCGCACGGTGCGCGCGTCGAGGTCGATCCCGTCGGACGCGGCCTCACCGAGCACGAGGCGTACGCGGGGCAGCGTCCCGGAGAGGGAGACGGTGACGCGGCGTGGCTCCAGGACACCGGAGGCGACCTGGGGCAGCAGCGGCAGGTACAGGAAGTAGTCGGTCGGGTTCAGCAGAGTGATCTCGGCCTTGCCCCGGGCCAGCCGCGACAGGGTGCGGGCTGTCCGGTAACCGGCGAAACCGGCGCCGACGATCAGAATGCGGGGTCGCCTCACGATGCTCCTCTGGCGGTGTCGCTTGTGGTGTCGCTCGTACGGGCTTTCCGCGTCCCCCCGACGGGATGACCCAAACACGGGCACCCCCGGCCTTTCGCCGGCCTCGGGAAGCGCCATCGGCGCGGGCACACGTCCGGACTCGCAGGCACGGCAACAGGAGGGGCCGGGACGCGGTTCGGAGCCGGGCCGTGCGGGGGCGTCGGCGCGGGCCGACGCGGCGCAGGCGGCGTGGGGCACCTGGCTTCGGGGGCCGCGGGCCGGGGCCGCCGTCCGTGGGGTCGGCCCGGTCCTCGGGGGCCTCACCGGTTTCCAGTCTGCTCCCGGCGGACGGCATCGGCACGACGGCCGGGACGTCCGCGGGAGGGCCGCCCGGTCCGCTCCGGCCGGGGCGGACCGGGCGGTAGGACGGTCATCGTGCCTGGTGAAGATACGTGTCGGGATCGCTCGCGAGGTGGGCGGCGGGGTCGGGCGCGCCGGGCGTCACGGCCGGGACCGGCGGATACAGGACGCCCATGCCGCCGGGCGGGGAGGCCGGCGCGGTGCCGCCGAGGATCCGCCCGGGCGGATTGAGCTCGCTCGCGTGGCCGGTGTCCGGGTGGGCGGTGGACGGCCTGGCCATGCCGCGCAGCACGAACGCGGCGACACCGAGTGCCGCCGCGGTGACCAGGGCGGCGGCCCAGCCGGGCAGCCCGAGGGCGAGTGCGAGGCCGAGGGCCAGCGCCAGCGCGGCTCCGGCGTACAGCGCGGCGGCGCCCGAGGCGGCGTACAGCGTGGCCGTCCGCCGCTGCTTGCGCGTCTGCTCACGCAGTTCGTCGCGGATGGTCTCGCGGGCCACCGCGGTCAGTTCGTCGACGAGTCCCTTGTCCAGATGCTCCAGGTGATCGAGGTGCTCGATGCGCTTCATGATGTGCGGGTACCCGGGTGTCCGGCCCCGTAACGGACCGTCGGTGACGGCCCGTCGGGCCGCACCCGGCCGACGCCGGGGCATCGGCGGACGGCGACCGCCCGAAACGATCTCCGTCGCGGGCCGACGCCAACTAGGCTCGTCCGCATGGAGATTCTGGGAGCCACGCTGCGCGTCTGCGTCGAGGACCTGGAGACTGCGGTCCCCTTCTACGAGCGGCTCGCGGGCGGCCGGGCGCTGCGCTTCGAGCGCGGCGGCGTGTCCGTCGCCGCGATCGGCTGCTTCCTGCTGATGAGCGGGCCCGAGTCGGAGCTGGAGGTGCTGCGCAAGGTCGCCGCGACGATCGCCGTCAAGGACGTCGAGGAGACGGCGCGGGTCCTCACCGATCTGGGGGCCCGTGTCGTCGCGGGCCCGGTGGCGACACCGGGCGGCCGCAACCTCATCGCCCTGCATCCGGACGGCTCGGTCTACGAGTACGCCGACCGCAACGGCTGACCGCGCCGGTCCCGGGCATCCCACCGTGCGGCGGGATGCCCGGGACCGTGGCCCCTCGGCGCGACGGCCGTTCAGAGCACGGACGGCGGCCGCATGCGGAAGTCGTAGCGCGCGGGCAGGGGTTCGTCGCTGAGCCGGGACCACAGCAGCCCGATGGTCTCCGCCCCCTCCCTCAGGTCGGCGACCTCGAAACCGGCGTCGAAGACGGCCCGCGCCGCCTCGCGGTCGCCCTCCGCGAGCAGCAGTCCGGCCTCGACGAGGCGGAACCGGCCGCGCTCACGGACGGCCGGGAGCAGCCGGTCCCACACGGCACGGGCGTCCGCGGGGCGGCGTACCGCGAGCAGTGCCTCGATGGCCTCGCGGCCGAGCGCGGCCGTCGCCGCGGTCCAGCGCTCCCCGTCGTCGCGCCGCTCCCGGCACAGGTCGTCGAAGGCCTCCCGGTAGCGGTCGGCGGCCCGCTCGGGGTTGCCGCTCTGCTGGTCGGCCACGGCGAGACAGCGCAGCAACGGCCAGAGCGAGGGCGCCAGTTCGAGCGCGCGCTCCCAACTGCGCACGGCCTGTGCGAGATCACCGGCGTGCCACTGGGCCACGCCCAGGTGGTACTCGGCGACGGGCACGGCCGGGGCCGTCTCCAGCATGTCGCGCCAGTGCGGGGCGACCAGCGACACCCCGGGCGGACCGGCGCGACGGGGCTCGGGGAACGCACCCGACCGCAGCAGCTCGCGCCACGGCGCCTGGTCCTCGCCGAGCGTCGACTCGTCGAAGGGCGTCCCCGGCAACTTGTGCGTGGCACGCAGGACTTCGAGGGCTCCCCAGCCCGAGCCGACGGCGAGCACCTCACCCGGTTCGGTGTCGGCGTGCGGCAGCCAGGCGGCGTACGCGGCGTCGACGGCGTCCCGGGAGAGGACGCCCTCCAGCCGGCGCTCGGTCTCCGTCCGCGCGGCGTCCCAGTCCGTTCCGTGGACGGTCTCGGCGTCGACGGACAGCGGGCCGTACGCCTCCAGCCAGGAGATGTCGCTCTCCGCCTCGAGCCGCACGTGTTCGAGCTGGGTACGGGCGAGTCCGGCCTGGATCTCGCAGTACCCGCCGGTGCCCGGCTCGGTGAGCCACTCCTGCCAGCGCCGGCCGCCGGGACCCGAGCCCCAGACGAACAGCTTGCGGCCGCGCAGGGTGTCGGTCGAGGTCTGCACGAGCCCGTCGCCGGCGTCGTCGACCGCGGTGATCCAGCGGCGCCGCCCGTCGGGCACCTCGTAGAAGTAGTCCGCGGGGAACGTGCTGTTCAGCGGATAGGTGCGGTCGGTTCCGTCGTACTCCGGCACGGGCACCGGGCGCAGCCGCCGCTCGTAGCCGAAGTGCCAGGCCTCCTCGGCCGGCGCGATCACCCGGCGCTCCTCGGGGACCGCGATGTTGGACCACCAGTACAGCGGTGCGGGCCGCTCGTGCGGGTTGCGGACCCGGACGCCGACGTACAGGAAGTCGGAACCGTCCGGCAGCCACAGGTCGACCTGGAAGGGGAGGTCGCGCAGCCGCTCCCATTCCCACAGGCGCAGCATCTCGCCGCCGTCGGGGGCGGGTACGCGGGCGGCGTGGACGGGTGAGCACGACAGGGTGGTGTGTCCGGTGGCGCCGATGTTCCACTCGATGCCGCCGGAGAACCACGCGCCGTTGAGGGCGAAGCAGGCGGGCTGCACCACCGGGTTCCGGTAGAGGAGTTCCCGGTTCGTGGGCTTGTGGAAGAGGGAGACGACGCGGCCGCCGTAGCCGGGCAGCACGGTGGCCCGCAGCCTATCGTTCTCGATCACGACGGTGTCGAGCTCTTCGGGCCGGCGCTCGCGTCCGTAGCCGTCACGGATGCGCTCCGGCAGCACGCTGTGCAGCGGCTCGTAGCCTATCTGGCGGGCCATGTCGCGCGGCAGGCCGACGCGGTCGCGGTCGTCGATGGTGTGCGTCTCGTCGAGGGTCCGCAGGGGCGGCAGCGGGTTGCTCGGTCCCAACTCCGCCGCCGGGAGGGTCAGTACGTCACGTCGGATCGTCGTCACGATGACCATGGAACATGGTCATCGGGCAGCTGACCAGGGTCTCCGCTCGTCAGGTTCGGGTCAGGATTGCGCAAAGGCCCCGACGACGACGTCCGCGAGGAGCGCGCCCGCGGTGCCGTCGGGGTCGAGATCGGGGTCGTAGACGGTGACGTTGAGGCCGACGCAGCGCGGGGAGCGGACCAACGGCCCGAGCAGCGCGAGGAGTTCGTCGGGGAACAGACCGCCGGGGTCCGGGCTGTCCACGGCGGGCATCACCTCGGGGTCGAGACAGTCCGCGTCGAGGTGCACCCAGAAGCCTTCCAGCCGAGGGAGTTCGAGGGCGGCCAGGGACGCTCGGGCGATCGCGTCCGCGCCCCGGGTGCGCAGTTCCCCGACGGTCGTCGTGGTGATCCTCAGCGCGGCGAGCTCCTCCCGGTCGGAGTCGTCGTCGCGCATCCCGAAGAGGTGCAGGTCCTCGTCCCTCAGGTAGGGCTTGAGCCCTTCGAGGTCGGACAGGTCCTCCTGGCCGCGCCCGGTGGCGATCGCGAGTTCCTCACCGCCGGCCGCGCCGATCCGGTCGGAGTTGCCGGGGTGCCGGAAGTCGGCCGAACCGTCGATGGCCGCGAGCCCGAACCGGCCGACGCGGCGCAGGGCGAGGGACGCGCCGAGCTGGATGGAACAGTCACCGCCGAGGACGACGGGCAGGTCGCCTGCGCGGACGTGCCGCTCGACCCGGTCGGCGAGTACGCGCGTGTAGCGGGCGATGGCCGCCGCGTTGAAGACGCCGTCGCCCTCCTCCCAGTCGCCCCGGTCGTAGCGCGGGGGCACGACGACCCCGCCCTCCAGGGCGCCGAGCCGCTGCACGATCCGCTGTTCGCGCAGTGCGCCGGCCAGCTTGTGGCAGCCGGGCACGGTACCGGGCGCGGGTGGCCGCAGGCCCAGGTTGGACGGGGCGTCCAGCACGACGATGTTCCGCATGAGGTCATCCTCGCCCGCTGGACGGAGCCGGGGAAAGGGGGCGCGGTACGGCCCGCGGGGGCGGCCGCTCGGCCCGCTCCCCGCGCACCGGCGGTCAGCGGGGAGCGGTCATCTCTGCGGTGATCGCCCACCGCTCGTGGTCGCGCCAGGCGCCGTCGACGTGGATGAAGGCCGGCGAGAACCCTTCGAGGCGGAAGCCGCACCGTCGGGCGAGGGCGATGGACGCGGCGTTGCCCGGCTGCACGTTGATCTCCAGCCGGTGCAGCCCCATCGTTCCGAAGGCGTACCGGATGACAAGTCCGATTCCCTCGGACATGAGCCCGCGGCCGGCGGCGTGCGCGAACGCTCCGTAGCCGAGGGCGCCGCACAGGAAGCCGCCCTCGACGATGTTGTTGATGTTGACGAAGCCGGCGATGCCCCCGCCGTCGCGTTCGCAGACGAGGAACCCGGCCTTGGTCCGGTCCTCGATGAGCCGTCCCGCGTACGCGGCGTAGCCGTCGGGGCTGCCGGGCGGGAACAGCCACGGCTGGTGGAGGCTCTTGCTCTCCCTGGCCCGCGCGGTGAACTCGGCACCGTCGTCGAGGGTGAAGTGCCGCAGACCCACCCGCGGGCCTTCGGCGAGATAGCCACTCTTCTCAGGCATCCCGTCACCCTAGTCGAGGATGATCAGCGCCTGCGTCGCATGGCGAAGGCACCGCACAGCGCGCCGATCAGCCCGGTGGCGAGGAGCGCCACCCACAGGGGCATGGTCACCTCGGGGACGATCAGCCGGATCCTGGTGCTGCGGGTGTTCTCGAAGATGAAGATCAGGGCGAGGACCCCCAGCGCGGCGACGACGATCCTCGCGGGCGTCATCAGCCCTTCGCGGGGGCTCTTGCCGCCGGTGGGGGCGCTCTTGGTGGTCTTCCGGCTCATGCGTCCAGCATGAGCCCGAAGCCACGGGTCCGCACGACGGGAGGATCCTCCGGGGGAACCGGGGACATCCGTCGCGGCCCACGGCACCGGTCCCCCGCACCAGGTCTCGGTGTCTCGGGGCTCAGTCGCCGACGACCGGCAGCTCCAGGGTCCCGGTGTCGCCGGGTGCGCTCGTCACGGTCACCGGCTTCACCCCCCGGTTCCCGGCGTACGCGTCGTCGCCGGCGGCGACGACGAACCGGAGCCGGTGCCCCGCCTCGTACCGGTGGACGATCCCCGGCAGAGTGACGGTGAAGCTCTTCGTCACGTCAGGGACCCGCACCGGTGCCACCAGCCGGTGCACGAGTGTCCTGCTGCCGTCGGGTGCCACGTCGTACAGCTTGGCGAAGAGGACCAGCTTGTCGGCGGCGTCGCCCGAGTGCTGGACCCGCTCGGTCACCGGCGAGACGACCTTCAGCCGCGCCCGGGGCGAGCCGACGACGTCGACCGCACGGGTCAGCGGCTCGCCGGTCCAGCCGAGGTAGGTGCCCGCGGTGTCGTACGGAGCCGGGTCAGGCAGTCCGATCAGCCCGGCGAGGGAACTCTCGGAGTGGCTGCTCGGCACCAGGAGGTTGCGGTACACACGGCTCCCCCGGGCGACCTTCGCGCGGTTGTCGACCAGCTTCCCGTCCCCGGAGAGGTAGAACGTCCTGTCGGGCGCGGGCACCCGCGGGGCGGTGGCGTACGTGTCGTCGGGGTCCGTGATCCAGTCGCGGTAGTAGGCGAAGGCGGGTCCGGTGTCGACGCCCGTGCGGCGGTGGAGGTAGCGGTCGAACCAGGCGAGGACCCGCCGGCCGACATAGCTGGTCTCCAGATTGCCGCGGCTCAGGTCGAGTTCACCACCGGCGGGGTCGGTGAGGCCCCCGCTGTGCCCCCACGACTGCCAGATCATCCGGGCCGGAGTGCCCTGCGCCTTCAGCGTCCTGTACGTCGCTGTCGCCTCGTTGAGATTGAAGAGGCTGTCGGCCTGCCCCTGGACGAGCAGCGTGGGTGCCCGCACGCTGCTCAGGTACGACACGGGCGAGACGCTGCGCGCGTACCGCAGCAGCGACTCCGTCCGGGCGGCCGGATAGGCCCCCGAGTTCAGGGTGCGCACGGTGGCACAGGCGTCGGTCACGAAGTGCAGGCAGCCCAGGGAGTTGATACGGGTGGGATCCAGGTTGGCCGTGGTGAGCGGCTGGCTCTCGCCGATCAGGTAGAAGCCGTTGGACCACTGCCATTTGAAGGCGCCGGGCACCTGCGGGGCGCCGGCCGCGTTGTTCGGGTCCAGGGAGTACGAGAGGTCGTTCCAGGTGATGAGTGGGACGAGGGCGTCGACGCGGTGGTCGACGGCGGCCGTGGCCATCTGGACGGCGCCTCCGTACGAGCCGCCGATCATGCCGACCCGGGGGTCGTCCCGGCCGTCCCGGGTGACGTAGTCGACGGTCGTGCCGTCGTCGGCGGCGCGGGTGCCCGCGAGGAAGTCGACGAGTCCGGAGGCGGCCCGCCCGTCGATGCGCGGGTCGTCGAGGGAGATCGGGCACCCCGACTTCCCGAAGCCGAGCCCCGAGTAGACGAGGCCCACATAGCCGCGGGCGGCGAACGCCTTGCCGATGCCGTCCGTCGAACCGTCCGACTTGCTGCCGCCGAAGCCGTTGGTCGCCAGCACTGCGGGTGCCGGGTGCGCCCGGTCCGCCCCCGCCGGCCGGTACAGGTCGGCGTCGATCGTGCAGTCGCGGGCGCCGGCCCGGACGGTGAACGTGAGCGGGGTGACCGTGTACCGGCCGGCGGCCGAGGCGGCGGGTGCCGTGAACGCGAGCGGCGCGGCCAGCGCCGCACCGAGCGCCAGGGCGAGCGGAGCACGGGACGTGGACGCGCGCGAGCGACGGGACACGAAGACCTCCACGCTGAGGACAACCGGACAGGCCGCGACACGTCCGCCGGGCCGGGACCCGGGGACGCGTCGCGATACCGACCGGTAGGTACCGGCCGGTAGTCATGCTGTGACACGTGTCATCCGGGGGTCAATCACCGGTAAGAGTGGTTCTTGGCGGGATTCGGTGAACGCTTCGCGCAGCCCGCGCCGTCAGGCCAGCGCGGGCTCCTCCAGGGTCAGCGTCCCGGCGTCCGCGTCGAGTTCGGCCCGGACGCCGAACGGCATCGTCAGCGCGCCCTCGCCGTGCCCGAATCCGAGGTGCTCGACGACCGGCACCCCGAGTCCTCCGAGACGGTCGGCGAACACCGCGCGCAGTTCCTCGTAGGGCCCGCAGTCGACCCAGGAACCGAGCGCGATCCCGGCCACGCCGTCCAGCCAGCCGGCGCGCAGCAGTTGGGTCAGGATCCGGTCCGTCCGGTAGGCCTCCTCGCCGATGTCCTCGATCAGGAGGAGCCCGCCGCGGGCGGACGGGCGGGCGTGCGGGGTGCCGAGGTCGGCGGCGAGCAGCGACACACAGCCGCCCAGGGTGACGCCGCTCGCCCGGCCGGGCACCAGCGCGGTGGCCTCACCGGAGGAGAGGGTCCGCACGGAGTCCGGTTCGAAGAGGGTCGCCCGGAGGTGTTCCTGCGCCCGCGCGTTCTTCAGGAAGTCGAGGGCCGCGATCATCGGCCCGTGCAGGGTGGCGAGCCCCACTCGGGTCGCGAACGCCTCGTGCAGCGCGGTGATGTCGCTGAACCCGAGGAAGACCTTGGGGCCGGCGGCCCGGATCGCGTCCCAGTCGAGCAGGTCGATCATGCGCTGCGCGCCATAGCCGCCCCGGGCGCACAGCACCGCGGACACCTCCGGGTCGCACCAGGCGGCCTGGAGGTCGGCGGCCCGGTCCGCGTCCGCCCCGGCGAGGTAGCGGAACTCCCCGTGCCGGTCGAGGACATGGGGGGCAACGACCGGGTCCAGGTCCCAGCCGCGCAGGATGTCGAGTCCGGCTTCGAGGCGCTCCTCCGGGACGGGACCGCTGGGCGCGACCACGGCGACACGGGCCCCGGCGGCGAGCCGCGGCGGCCTGGTCAGAGGGTTGATGGGCGAGGTCGCTCGGGTCACGCGTACTGCTCCCGTTCCTGGTGCTGATCTCTGTGGGGGTCCTGCTGGTCCTGCTGGTTGTGCGTCTGGTGGTCTTTCGCGTCCTGTTCGTGCTCGTACGGGACCACCCGTTCCGCCGCCCCGGCCCGCGCGGGGGCGGCCCCGGTCGGGTTCCTGGGCCCCGTCGGTCTCACTTGGTCAGCTCCAGGGTGGGGACGTCCGGCGGGTTCAGACCGAACACCTGCGCGTACAGCGAGAGTTCGGCCTCCAGGGCGCGCACCATCGTCTCGGCGCGCCGGAAGCCGTGGCCCTCGCCCTCGAAGGCGATGTAGGCGTGCGGGACGCGGCGGCCCTCCTCCTCCAGCCGGGCCAGGAAGCGATCGCACTGAACGGGCGGGCAGATGGCGTCGTCGAGTCCCTGGAGCAGCAGGAACGGCGCGGTGATCCGGTCGGCGTGCTCGGACGGCGACCGCTCGGCGTAGCGGGCGGGCACCTCGGCGATCGGCCCGACCAGCGACTCCAGGTACTGCGACTCGAAGTCGTGGGTCTCCCCCGACGCCCATCCGGTGAGGTCGAGGATGGGGTAGATGATCGTGCCGCAGGCGTACACGTCGGTGACGGCGAGGGAGGCGGCGGTCGTCCAGCCGCCCGCGCTGCCCCCGCGGATCGCGAGGCGCGGCCGGTCGGCGGTGCCCTCCGCGGCGAGTGCGAGCGCGACGGCCGCGCAGTCCTCGACGTCGACGACGCCCCACTGTTCGCGCAGCCGGTTGCGGTACTCCCGTCCGTAGCCCGTCGAGCCTCCGTAGTTGACCTCGGCGACCCCGATGCCGCGGGAGGTGAAGTAGGCGATCTCCAGGTCCAGGACGAGGGGCGAGCGGCCGGTGGGGCCGCCGTGCACCCAGACGACGTACGGCGGGAGCTCGTCGCCGGGTGCGACGTGGCCCGGGTGGTGCGGCGGGTAGACGTGCGCGTGGATCTCGCGTCCGGCGGGGCCGGTGAAGGAGCGGATCTGGGGCTCGGGGTAGTGCGCGGGGTCCACCGGGTCGTCGTGCGCGGCGCCGACCACCCGGGCGCGCCCGGTGCTCGCGTCCAGCTCGACGACCTCGTACGCGCTGCGGGGGCTCGCTCCGACGCCGACGATCCTGGTGCCCTGCGCGGCGAGGGTCGGCGCGAACTCCGTCCAGGGCCCGGCCGCGTCGACGAGTTCGCCGGTCTCCGGGTCGAGTATCCCGAGCGCGGTGGCCCCCCGCCCGTGCACGACCGCGATCAGGCCGCTGTCCAGCGGGGCGAACCAGCGGTTCCCGACGCGCCAGAGCGAAGCGCCGAACTCCTCCTCGCGCGGGCAGACGGCCAGGTCCTCGCCGTCCGCGCCGAGCCGGTAGAGGTTCCACCAGCCGGTCCGGTCGCTGACGTACAGGAGGGTGCCGTCCGGTGCCCACTCGGCCTGGACGACGGACTCCTCCGGGCCTCCGGCGACGGTGCGCGGGCCGGACAGCGTGCCGTCCGCGGTGACGTCCGCGAGGATCACCTCGGTGCCGTCCCAGGGCATCCGGGGGTGGTCCCAGGCGAGCCAGGCGGCCTGCCGGCCGTCGGGCGAGAGGCGGGGCCCGGTGACGAACCGGTGCCGTCCGTCGGACAGTTCACGGACGGCGTCACGGTCGCGCGCCGCCGATCCGTCGAGCGGTACGGCGGCGAGGACCCGGCGTACGTCGCTGGGGCCGTCGCCGGTGAACTCCTCCAGGACGCACCACACCTCGTCCCGCTCCCCGCGGATCTGCGGGTCGACCCAGCGCAGTCCGCCGCCCACGTGCGAGACGGGGGTCAGCGGGGTCGGTTCGGCGCCGGGTTCCCACCGGTAGAGGCGCTGGTCGGAGAAGTCGACGAAGACGATCAGGGGGCCCTCGGGACGCATGACGCCCGCCCAGGGCCGGCCGCCGTACTCGATGACGCGACTGCGCACGTTCCACGGGGCCGGCAGGACGGGTTCCTGCCGGCCGTCCTCCGTCCGCCGCACCAGCGTGCGCCGCCCGCCCTCAGTGGGCCGGGGCTCGGTCCACCAGACCTCGGCGCCGACGAAGCCGACGAACTCGGGGTGCCCGTCGTGCGCGGCGGCGAGCGTCGCGTCGATCGGCGAGGGCCAGGATCCGTAGGGCAAGGTCTGCATGTCGTCCCCCTAGGCCGTGCGCAGAAAGCGGTCGAGAACGCGGACACCGAAGTGGAGCGCCTCGACCGGCACGCGCTCGTCGACTCCGTGGAACAGGGCTTGGTAGTCGAAGCCCTCGGGCAGCTTCAACGGGGCGAATCCGTAGCCGGTGATGCCGAGGCGGGAGAACTGCTTGGCGTCCGTACCGCCCGACATGCAGTAGGGCACGACGTGTCCCTCGGGCGCGAACTCCTCGACGGCCGCCCGCATCCGGGCGTAGGTCGGGGTGTCCAGCGGTGCCTGGAGCGCCACCTCGTGGTGCTCGAACTCCCACTCCACGTCGGGCCCGGTGAGCCGGTCCAGGGTGGCGCGGAACTCGTCCTCGCCGCCGGGCAGAAAGCGGCCGTCCACGTGGGCGACGGCCTCGCCCGGAATCACGTTGATCTTGTAACCGGCGCTCAGCATCGTCGGGTTGGAGCTGTTGCGGACCGTCGGCTCGACGAGGGCCGCGGCCGGGCCGAGCTTCGTGAGCAGGCCATCGACGTCGTTCAGGTCGTCCAGGTCGGCGTCCACGCCGTAAACGGCGGCGAGTTCGGTCAGGGCGGCCCGGACGGTCGGGGTGAGACGCAACGGCCACTCGTGGGCGCCGATGCGGGTGACGGCGGCGGCGAGACGGGTCACCGCGTTGCTCCGGTTCACCTTGGAGCCGTGGCCGGCGCGACCCCGCGCGGTGAGCCTCAGCCAGCCGGTGCCGCGCTCGCCCGCCGCGATCGGATAGAGCTGCCGGCCGCTGCCGTCGTGGAAGGTGAAGGCCCCCGACTCGCTGATGCCCTCGGTGCAGCCCTCGAAGAGTTCCGGGTGCCGGTCGGCGAGGAAGCCCGAGCCGTCCTCGGCGCTCGCCTCCTCGTCCGCGGTGAAGGCGATGACGAGGTCGCGGCGGGGCCGCACCCCTTCGCGGGCCCAGGAGCGGAGGACGGCGAGGATCATCGCGTCCATGTTCTTCATGTCGACGGCGCCGCGCCCCCAGACGACACCGTCGCGGACCTCACCGGAGAACGGGTGGACGGTCCAGTCCTCCGCCTGCGCGGGCACCACGTCCAGATGACCGTGGACGAGGAGGGCGTCGGCGGACGGGTCGGTGCCCGGCACGCGGGCGACGACGTTGGTCCGCCCCGCGGTGCGCTCCAGGAGGGTGGGCTCCAGGCCCGCCTCGGCCAGGAGCGCGGCCGCGTACTCGGCGGCGGGGCGCTCGCGGCAGTCGCCGCCGCCCCGGTTGGTGGTGTCGATCCGGATGAGGTCGGAGGTGAACCGGACCACCTCGTCCAGTGCCTGTGCGTCAGCCATACTGCTCCTCCACCGCGGCCGAGACGATCGTGGTGACCGCCTTGAACGTCCGGATCCCCTCGTACATGGTGTCGCTGGTGTAGGCGATCTTCCGCTCGCCGGTGCGGTCCACTCCGGGCACGACGGTGGCGGCCATCGCCAGGTGCTCGGCGTCGAACTCCAGGGCGACGGTGAAGGGCCCCGCGGCGACCGGCTCGTGCCGCACGGCGAGCGCCGCGGCCTCCTTGGCGGCCGCCCGGATGTCGGCGGCGGTCCTGGCGGGGGTGCGGCACACGGCCGCGTACCGCGACACGTGGTCCTTCACCGCTACCTTCAAGGCCTCGGGCGCGTAGCCGAGGGCGTCCTCGCACGCCACGTCGTCGCCGGTGACCAGCACCACCGGCACGCCGTACTCCGCGACCACACGGGCGTTCAGCAGGCCCTCGCTCGCCCGCACCCCGTCGACCCACACTCCGGTGATGGAGTTCGCGAGGTAGGTGTGGGCGAGGACGCCCTCCATGCCGGCGCCCGCGTGGTACCCGACGAACGCGATGCCGTCCACGTCGTCGTGCTGTACGCCCTCGACCATGGACAGCGACTTGTGCCGCCCGGTGAGCATCTCGGCTCTCTCGTCGAGCTGCTCCAGCAGGAGGTTGCGCATGGTCCAGTGGGCCTCGTTGATCAGCACCTCGTCGGCGCCGCCGTCCAAGAAGCCGAGCACCGCGGCGTTCACGTCCGAGGTGAACAGCGCGCGGCACCTCTCCCACTGCGGGGTGCCCGGCAGCACGTCGGCCGGCCAGGTCACACCGGTGGCGCCTTCCATGTCGGCGCTGATGAGGATCTTCATGCCGGAAACCGTACGCGCTTGTGACCGGGCCCGGCAGAGCCTGTGGACAACTCTCACCGGTCCAGACCACTGGCGTCACTCGGAGCGCCCCGCCGCCGGCCGTTTCGACGCGTTCCGCCGCCCGGTTCCTCCGCCGCGCGTGCGGAGGAGGAGGCTCGGCCGCGGGGTCGAACGCGCCGGTCCGGGAGCGCCTCGGCCGGGTCGGCCGGGCACCCGATCACTCCGGCCGAACTCCGTTACGGGGCGGCCTCGTTCAAGGATCCGCACGACGATCCGGGTCTTCCCCGACGCTCGTGCCGGGCAGGATCCCGGGCAGTCGGCGGGCCGGTTCCCCGGCGCCGGGGAACGCGGTGTGCGGGTCGGGCGGGTCAGTCCTCGTGGCCCAGCTGCAGGTCCCGTTCCGTCCTGCCTCCCCCGGCGACCTGGAGCACGGTGGCCACGGGCGGGTATCCGGCCGCGATGACCGTGTACTCGCCGGACGACAGGTCGACGAACCGGAACGTGCCGTCGGGTCCGGTGGTGAGCGTGTCCACCACGTTGCCGGCGGCGTCCAGGAGGGTCACGCGCGCGTCCTCGACGGGGCGCCCGCCGCCCGCGCGGACGGTGCCGCGCAGCACGGCGCCGCCCGCGAGTTCGACGTCCTGGCGGGTCTCCCGCGCGGCCTGGACGGTCACCGGGAGCGCGGCGGGGCGGAACGCGGGCGCGCTGGAGGCGAGGGTGTACTCGCCGGCCACCAGCTCGGTGATCACGTAGCCGCCCTCGCGTCCGCTGCGGGTGGTGGCCACCACCTCTCCGTGCACGTTCGTGAGGGTGACGGTGGCCTCCCGCACCGGGGTGCCGTCCGCGGTCAGGACGCTGCCGGCGAGCCGTCCCGCGCCCCCGAGCACCACGTCGAGGTCGACGGGTCGTTCGCCGACGGTCACCGAGACGGCCTGCGGCTGGTGGCCGCCGGCCGCGGCGATCAGCACGTACGATCCCGCGCCGGGCGTGGAGAGCGCGTACCGCCCGTCCTCGCCGCTGGCGCCCCGCCCGATCTGCTGTCCCCCGACGTCGATGAGGGTGAGGGCGGCCCGGGGGACGACCGTGCCGTCGGAGTGCTGCACCGTGCCGCAGACGGGGATCCCGGCGGCGTGTCCCGAACGGGCCGGTGGAATGGGGGTGTTCACCTGCGCGGAGTCCGGCTCGGCGGTGGAGGCGTTGTGGGACACCAGCGGTTTCTCCTTGAGGAAGAAGGCGATGACCAGTCCGAGGACGAGGACCGGCACGAGGTAGAGGAAGATCCGCGGCATGGCGTCCGCGTACGCGCCGATGTACTGGTCGCGCACGGCGGCGGGCATCGCGTGGACGAGCTGCGGGGTGATCGACTCGGCGTCCCCGGCGGGGGTGCCGGCGCGCGCGGGGAGGCGTTCGGCGAGGGCGTCGGCCAGCCGGTTGGCGAACAGGGTGCCGAAGATGGCGGCGCCGACGCTGCCGCCGATCTGCCGGAAGTAGTTGTTGGCGCTGGTCGCGGTGCCGAGGTCGGCCGGGTCCACGGAGTTCTGCACGGCGAGCACCAGGACCGGCATCACCATGCCGATGCCCGCGCCGAGGACAGCCATCCAGAGGCTGTAGTGCAGCCGGGGGGTGTCGGCCTCCAGGTGCGACAGGAGCCACATGCCGACGACGGAGAGGGCGCTGCCGAGGACGGGGAAGAGCTTGTAGCGGCCGGTACGGCTGATGAGCTGCCCGGAGACGATGGAGGCGCCGACGATGCCGCCCATCATGGGCAGCATGAGCAGACCGGACTCGGTGGCGCTGGCTCCGTCGACCATCTGCAGGAAGGTCGGGAGGTAGCTGGCGGCGCCGAAGAGCGCGACGCCGACGACCAGGCCGACGAGGGCGGTGACGTTGAAGACGCCGTCCCTGAACAGCCTCAGCGGGATGAGGGGTTCGACGGCGAACCGCTCGACGACGAGGAAGAGCGCGGTCGCGACGAGGGCGCCCGCGGCGAGTCCGAGGATGACCCCTGAACCCCAGGCGTACTCGGTGCCGCCCCAACTGGTCAGCAGGACGAGGCAGGTCGACGCGGCGGCGAGGAGGAGCACGCCGAGGACGTCGACGCGGCCGCGGACGGCCGGCTTCGGCAGTTTCAGCACGACGGAGACGACGGCGAGGGTGAGCAGGCCGAAGGGCACGTTGACGTAGAAGCACCAGCGCCACGAGAGGTGGTCCGTGAAGTAGCCGCCGAGCAGCGGTCCCGCCACGGACGCGAGCCCGAACGCGGCGCCGATCAGGCCCATGAAACGGCCGCGTCGGCGAGGCGGCACGATGTCCGCGATGATCGCCTGCACACCGATCATCAGGCCGCCGGCGCCGGTTCCCTGGACCGCGCGGAAGGCGATCAGCTGGTCCATGGTCTGCGCTCGGCCGGCGAGCGCCGAGCCGATGACGAAGACGACGATGGCGAACTGGAAGACGCCCTTGCGGCCGAAGAGGTCGCCGAGCTTGCCGTAGACCGGGAGTCCGACGGTGGAGGTGAGCAGGTAGGCGGTGATCGCCCAGGACATCCTGTCCAGGCCGTGCAGCTCCCCGACGATCCTGGGGAGCGCGGTGGCGACGATCATCTGCTCCAGGGCGGCGAGGAGCAGGGCGAGCATCAGCCCGCAGAAGACCAACCGCACCTGGCGGGGGGCGAGTCCGGCGGCTTCGACGGCCGGCGGCGCGGCCTCCGGCGGGGGTGCGACGACCGGTTGGTCCTGCACCAGAGTGATCCCGCCCACGTACCGCTCCCCTCGTCGCACCCACGCACAATTGCCGCTTTGGGCGACAACGGCGAGCAAGCGCGACGAGTTACGGCACGAACGCCGGTGGACGAGAGATCCACTCGAACCGGTGAGGGATCAACACGCCCTCGGGCGGCCCCTCTTGACGGCGGCGAGCCCCGACAGCGGGGTCACCGTCGCCTCACCGGCGTCACTTCTCCGCGTGGGCCGCGAGGTTGGCGAGCTCCGCGTCGTAGATGCGGGCGAGGCCCTTGGGCGCGAAGGTCCGCTCGAAGAAGCCCCCGATGCCGCCCGCGCCGTTCCAGACGCTGGTGACCACGACGCGCGACGTCCCCTCGCCGGCCGGGGTCACCCGCCAGGTGGTCACCATGGAGGAGTTGCGGTCCTTCTCGACGAGTTCCCCGTCGGTGGGCTCGGTCACCTCGAGGAGGCAGTCGCGGACGCGCTTGCTGGTGGCCTGGAGCTTCCAGTGCACGAGGGTGCCCTCGCCGTCGCCGCCCTCGCGCACCTCGTACTCGCTGAAGTGCTCGGGCAGCAGCTTCGGCCGCGTGCCGCTGTAGTCGGCCAGGGCGTCGAACACCGCCTCCGCGTCCGCCGCGATGACCCGCTCCGTCGTCGCCTCGACCTGCGCCATGGCACTTCCTCCAGCGTTTGGTTCCTCGGGGGTGTGCGGTCAGCCAACCACCCGGCGGCCCGGCCGCCCAAATCGGGGTCCCCGTGGGGTACGGACCGCCTCGGCCGGCCCTTCCGCGAAAGACGGTCGCACGATCAAGGGAACATGTGTTCTATTCTGTGGTCAGTGCTACCGAGGAGGCGTCATGCGCTGGGAGAACCTGACCGTGGACCCCGCCGGGGACCCCGCCCGGGACGCCGCGCTGTTCGGCGCGGACCGGGTGACGACGCGGACCTTCGACACCCCCGAGTTCCGGGGGATCACGTTCCACGAGATCCGGGCCCGCTCGATCGTGAACCGGGTGCCGGGGGCGTCCCGGATGCCGTTCGAGTGGACCGTCAACCCCTATCGCGGCTGTACGCACGCGTGCGTCTACTGCTTCGCGCGCAAGACGCACAGCTATCTGGACCTCGACACCGGTCTCGGCTTCGACTCGCAGATCGTCGTCAAGGTCAACGCTCCGGAGCTGCTGCGCCGCCAGCTCGCCTCACACCGCTGGCAAGGCGAGCACATCGCGATGGGCACCAACGTCGACTGCTACCAGCGCGCCGAGGGCCGGTACCGGCTGATGCCGGGCATCATCGCGGCCCTGCGCGACCACGCCAACCCCTTCTCCATCCTGACCAAGGGGACGCTCATCCTGCGCGACCTGGATCTGCTGAGGCAGGCGTCCGAGGTCACCGACGTCGGGATCTCGGTGTCCGTGGGCTTCACCGACACCGAGCTGTGGCGCACCGTCGAGCCGGGCACACCGGCTCCGGAGCGCCGCCTCGACGTCGTCCGCACCCTCACGGACCACGGCATCGGCTGCGGGGTCCTGATGGCGCCCGTGATCCCGTTCCTCGGCGACCACCCCGCACAACTGCGCGCCACCGTACAGGCGGTCGCGGCCTCGGGGGCGACCTCCGTGACCCCTCTGGTGCTGCATCTGCGGCCCGGCGCCCGCGAGTGGTTCATGGCCTGGCTCGGGCACCATCACCCGCATCTCGTGCCGCGCTACGAGCGGCTGTACGCGGAGGGCGCCTACGCCCCGAAGTGGTACCAGCGCCGGATCACCCGTCAGGTCCACGAACTGGCCGAGGAGTACGGCATCGGCCCCACGCGCGCGGGGATGCCGCGCCGGATCGCCGCCCCCGAGCCGACGGCGCCGGCGGCTCCGGAGCCCACCCAGCTGACCCTTCTCTGACACTCCCTCAGGACACCATGCGCAGAACGGCCGAAGGGCCGGTCCGGGGCGGCATCCGAGCGCATCGGGCGGACCAATCGGGTCGAGTCTCGCCGGAAGGCGTTCCTCCGGGGCCCCTGTCCGGGACGATACGACGAAGGCCGTGGCGTGCACGGCTCGAAATCCTCCGTCCTGGGAGGCCTTGTGAAGAAACGCGCAGCTGCTCTGTGCGGGGCTGCCGCCGTGCTGGCCGGGATGATCACGTCGGCTCCCGCCGACGCGAGCGCCGGCTCCGCGGCCGCACCTCGCACCGCCCCGGCCGCGAAGCCCAGCTGGAAGAAGTGCGCCACCAGCGACTACCCGACGCTCCAGTGCGCCTCCCTGAAGGTGCCGCTGGACCACTCGAACCCCTACAGCAAGCGGATCACCCTCGCCCTGTCCCGCGTCCCGCACACCGCGAAGACGTACCAGGGGCCGCTCCTGGTGAACCCCGGCGGTCCCGGCGGCAGCGGTCTCTCGCTGGCCGGATTCGTCGCCTCCGCGCTGCCCAAGGCAGTGGCGGCGCAGTACGACGTCATCGGCTTCGACCCGCGTGGCGTCGGCGCGAGCAAGCCCGCCCTCGACTGCCGGCCGGGCCAGTTCAAGCCGGTCCGTCCGGACTCCGTGCCCGGCACCAAGGCGATCGAGAAGGCCAACCTCGCCCGCGCCAGGTCCTTCGCGGAGGCGTGCGGCAAGAAGTACGCGGACCTGCTGCCGTACCTGGACACGGTGAGCGCCGTCCGTGACATGGACGCGATCCGTGCCGCGCTCGGCGCCAAGAAGATCAACTACTTCGGGTACTCGTACGGCACCTACCTCGGGGCCGTCTACGCCAAGCTGTACCCGCAGCGGGTCCGCCGGCTCGTCCTGGACTCCATCGTCGACCCCACCGGCGTCTGGTACGAGGACAACCTCAGCCAGGACTACGCCTTCAACGACCGCCACCTGGCGTTCCTGGCCTGGGTCGCGAAGAACAACGCCACCTACAAACTCGGCACCGACCCGGCCAAGGTCGAGGCCAAGTGGTACGCGATGCGCGCGGCGCTGGCCAAGAAGCCGGCACAGAAGAAGGTGGGCGCCTCCGAGCTGGAGGACACCTTCATCCCGGGCGGCTACTACAACGGCTACTGGCCGTATCTCGCCCAGGCGTTCGCGTCCTATGTGAACAGCAAGGACTCCGACCCGCTCGTCGAGGCCTACGACAACTTCGCGGCCGTCGACGCCTCGGGCGACAACGGGTACAGCGTCTACACGTCGGTGCAGTGCCGTGACGCGTCCTGGCCGCGCGACTGGCGCCAGTGGCGCAAGGACAACTGGGCGGTGTACGACAAGGCGCCGTTCATGGCCTGGAACAACGCGTGGTACAACGCGCCGTGCGCGTTCTGGCCGACGGACTCGCTGGAGCCGGTGGACATCTCCAACCACCGGCTGCCGCCCACGCTGCTCTTCCAGGCGACCAACGACGCGGCCACCCCGTACGAGGGTGGTGTGACGGTCCATCAGCAGCTGCGCGGGTCCAGCCTGGTGGTCGAGCAGGGCGGCGGGAACCACGGCATCACGCTGAGCGGCAACGCCTGCCTGGACAAGTACCTGGCGACGTATCTGACCAACGGCAAGGTGCCGCGCGGCGGTGGTGAGGTCGACGCGGTGTGCAAGACGCTGCCCGACCCGAAGCCGCTGACCACGAAGGCGGCGTCCGCCTCCGCGCGGGGCTCGGCGCTGCACGGACTGCTCGGCTTCCGGGGCTGAACCCCCGCTGAGCGATGCCCCGTCGGGGGCGCTGTCGGATCCGTGGTCCAGGATGGACCCATGAGTGATCCGACACGCATCCCCGCTCCCGACGGGGTCGCCCCCGCCGCCGCGTACTCCCACGTGGTGGCGGCCACGGGGCGCTTCGTGGCGGTCTCGGGCCAGCTTCCCCTGGACGAGGACGGCGAGATCGTCGGGGAGGGCGACGCCGAGGCGCAGGCCCGCCAGGTCTTCGAGAATCTGCGCCGCTGTCTGGCGGCGGCGGGCGCCACCTTCGACGACGTCGTCAAACTGACCTTCTTCGTCACGGACATGGCCCACATGCCGGCGATCCGGGCCGCCCGGGCCGCACACCTGCCCGCCGACCGGCTTCCGGCCGCCTCGGCCGTCCAGGTCGCCGCGCTGGTGAGACCCGAGTTCCTGATGGAGATCGAGGCGTACGCGGTGGTCGGGGCGTGAGCGCCCTCCGGATTCGCGAGATGACCCTCGACGACTGTCCGCGGGTGGCCGAGATCCGGGTGCGCGGTTGGCAGAGTGCGTACAAGGGCCTGATACCGCGGTCGTATCTGGACGCGCTCAGCGTGACCGAGGACGCGGCACGGCGCCGCGGTCACCTCGAACGGGGCGACGGCTCCGTGGTGAACCTGGTCGCGGAGCGGGACGGCACGGTGGCCGGCTGGGTCTGCCACGGCCCGTACCGCGACGGCGAAGTCGGCCCCGCCGACATCGAGTTGTACGCGATCTACGTACACCCGGACATGGTGGGCCAGGGGGTCGGACAGGCTCTGCTGCGGGCATCCGTCGCCCGGTGCGTGGCCGCCGGGCGTGAGCGCATGCTGCTGTGGGTCCTCAGGGGGAACACCCCGGCCCGCCGGTTCTACGAGCGCGCCGGTTTCGACGCAGACGGCGCGGAGGAGCCCTTCGAGGCGGCCGGCGTGGAGGTGCCCGAGGTGCGCTACGCCCGGGTACTGACAACCGCGTGACCCGGCCGCCGTACACGGTCCAGGGGCCCGCCACCCCGGTGTGCGCCGCTGCGAACCGCTAGACCTGCTCCTGGGGCAGCCGGGCCAGTGCGCGTACGGCGGTCTGCGCGAGCGCCGGGTGGGCCAGCGCCTCGTTCAGGACCGGGCGGGCACGGGCGTCGCCCAGGGTGCCGAGTCCCTCCACGCAGGCGAGCGCGACCCTGCGGTACGGGTCGTGCGGAAGGAGTCTGCGGCGCAGGACGGTGATCAGCGCGGGTGCGGCCTCGGGGGCGCGGAGTTCGACCAGCAGCCGGACCGGCTGGAGCGCGTAGGCGACCCGCAGTTCATTCGTGGCGAGCGCGGCGGCGGCGCGGGCCGTCCGCGGATCGCCGAGCCGGGCCAGGGCGCGGGCCGCGGACGCGCAGCGCTCGGGGTCGCGGTGGTTGAGCAGCAGGACGAGGGCCTCGAAGGCGCGCGGGTCACCGGCGGTGCCGAGCCGGAAGGCGACCAACTCCCGCGCCCACAGAGGTTGTCCCGGTTCGGTCAGCGCCGCCGCCAGGACGTCGGGGTCCTCGGTCGCCGCGAGTCGTTCGTACCCCGCGGACGCCCCCGCCTCGGCCCGTACACGCTCCGTGAGTGATCGCAACGCTTCGTCCATGCGCCGAGCTTAGGCACGCCCGTGAGGTGCGGGGACCTACATCACAAAGTCGGGGGCTGGCGCGCTCGTTACCGGCGGGTTAAGCTCAGACGAGCGAGTTACCCACTCGTGTTGGACCTCTCGGCGGCCTGGTGACGCAGCCGCCGCGAGAGCAGTCGGTTCGGTACCTCAGGTATCGCAGTACGACACGGCTCCGGGACAGGGCCTGTCGGCTCCACCGCCACACGGGCGCGCTTTCCTCGGCGCCCCGTTCGCAACCGGGCGTGTGCGCTCGTCAGCCCGGCCAACACCCGCAACCTCCGCACTGTGTGCGCCTGTCGGCGTACCCGGGTGCACTCCTCAGTCGTCACCCTCTCCCAGGAGTCCCGCGATGGCCACTCCCCTGTCCGACACCCCTCTGTCCCCGCTGAAGACCGTCGCCGTCGTCGGCCTCGGCACCATGGGCACCGGCATCGCCGAAGTCCTGGCCCGGGCCGGCCGCGACGTCATCGGTATCGACATCAGCGGGGCCGCGGCCCTCCAGGCCGTCGCCGCCCTCGAAGCCTCCACCGAACGCGCCGTGCGGCGCGGGCGGCTCAGCGAGCGGGAGCGCACGGACGCCCTCGGCCGTTTCCGCACCTCCACCGACCTCACGGCCGCCGCCGACGCCGACCTCGTCATCGAGGTGACGCCGGAGTCGTACGAGATCAAGCAGCAGGTCTTCCGGGCGCTGGACGGCATCGTGCGGCCCGAGACGATCCTCGCGACGGGCACCAACGCGCTGTCCGTGACCCGGCTCGCCGCCGACTCCTCCCGCCCCGAGCGCGTCCTCGGCCTGCACTTCTTCAACCCGGCACCGGCCATGAAGCTCGTCGAGGTCGTCTCCTCGGTGCTGACCGCGCCGACCGCCGTCGCCGCGGTCACCGACCTGGCCCTGGAACTCGGCAAGGAGCCCGTCGCGGTCGGGGACCGCCCCGGATTCGTCGCCGACGGGCTGCTGTTCGGCTACCTCAACCAGGCGGCCGCGATGTACGAGGCGAAGTACGCCTCCCGCGAGGACATCGACGCGGCCATGAAGCTCGGCTGCGGCCTGCCCATGGGCCCGCTGGCGCTGCTCGACCTGATCGGCGTGGACACCGCGCGCACGGTCCTGGAGGCCATGTACACCGAGTCGCAGGACCGGCTGCACGCCCCCGCGCCCGTCCTCAAGCAGCTCAGCGAGGCCGGCCTGACCGGGCGCAAGTCCGGGCGCGGCTTCTACTCGTACGACGCCCCCGGCGGGGCCACCGTCGTGCGGGACGCGCTGACGCCGCCGGAGGGCGGCACCGAGGCCCCCGGCCGCACCGTCCGCTCGGTCGGCGTGGCAGGGTCCGGGACGATGGCCTCCGGCATCGCGGAGGTCTTCGCGAAGGCCGGCCACACGGTCGTCCTCGCGGCCCGCAGCGAGGAGAAGGCGCAGGCCGCGAAGGCGCGGATCGGCAAGTCGCTCTCGCGTTCCGTCGACAAGGGCCGGCTGACGGCCGAGGCGGCGGCGCAGACCCTGGAGCGGATCACGCCGACCGGCAGCTACGACGACTTCGCCGACGTCGACCTGGCGCTGGAGGCGGTCGCCGAGGACCTGGAGGTCAAGCAGCAGCTGTTCGGCGTCTTCGACAAGGTCTGCAAGCCGGGCGCGATCCTCGCCACCACCACCTCCTCGCTGCCCGTCGTCGCGTGCGCCCGCGCCACCTCGCGCCCGCAGGACGTGATCGGCATGCACTTCTTCAACCCGGCCCCGGCGATGAAGCTCGTCGAGGTCGTGCGGACCGTGCTGACCGCGGACGACGTGCACGCCACCGTGCGCGAGGTCTGCGCGAAGATCCGCAAGCACCCGGTGGACTGCGGTGACCGGGCCGGCTTCATCGTGAACGCGCTGCTGTTCCCGTACCTCAACAACGCGATCAAGATGGTGCAGGAGCACTACGCCTCGCTCGACGACATCGACGCCGCGATGAAGCTGGGCGGCGGCTACCCGATGGGCCCGTTCGAACTGCTCGACGTGGTCGGTCTCGACGTCTCGCTGGCCATCGAGAAGGTCCTGCACCGCGAGTTCCGCGACCCGGGACTCGCCCCCGCGCCGCTCCTGGAGCACCTGGTGGCCGCGGGCTGCCTCGGCCGCAAGACGGGCCGCGGTTTCCGCGAATATGCCCGCCGCTGAGCGTCCGGGCGACTCGTTCGCGGCGGACGCCGACTGGGGCGGACTGCTCGAACCGGCCGGAAACCCCTCGCCCGTTCCGGGCGGGGGGATCCCCGGACATGCGCGCTCTCCTGCACACATGCAGTACGTTCGGGTCATGCCCCAGCCCGCCAAGTCCTCACGTACCCCCGCCACGTCCGACGCTCCGCCGGAGAGCGCCGCGGGCAATCGCGCGGCGGCCCAACGGCTCAAGATGCGCCGGGAACTGGCGGCCGCGGCCATGGAGCTGTTCGCGACCAAGGGGTACGAGGCGACCACCGTCGACGAGATCGCCGCCCGGGCGGGAGTGGCCCGCCGCACCTTCTTCCGCCACTTCCGTTCCAAGGAAGAGGCGATCTTCCCCGACCACGACGACACCCTGATCCGGGCCGAGGCGGTGCTCAACGCGGCGCCGGCGCACGAGCATCCGCTCGACACCGTGTGCCGCGGCATCAAGGAAGTCATGCGGATGTACGCGGCGCAGCCGGAGATCTCCGTCTCCCGCTACAAGCTGACCCGCGAGGTACCGACGCTGCGCGAGGCCGAGATCGCCTCCGTGGCGCGCTACGAGCGGCTCTTCACGCGCTATCTCCTCGGCCACTTCGACGAGCACGCGCACGACGACGACGCCAACGACGATCCGCTGCTCGCGGAGGTCGCCGCGTCGGCCGTGGTCACGGCACACAACCACGTCCTGCGGCGGTGGCTGCGGGCGGGCGGCCAGGGCGACGTGGAGACGCAGCTGGACCACGCCTTCGCCATCGTCCGCAAGACGTTCGGCACGGGCATCGGCGCGGGACGGGAGACCGCGCCGCGACCGGCCGCGACCGCCTCGTCCTTCACCGAGGGGGACGTGCTGGTGACCGTGGCCCGGGTGGACGCCCCGCTGGACCAGGTGATGCGCACCATCGAGCAGGCGCTCAAGGATCGGTCGTAACCGGCCCCTTACACACCTTCGGCAGTACCGCTCGTCCGCAGTGGCCGGACGGGTTGATTCAGCACCGGGCGGGCTCCTTTTGAGCGCGTCCGGTGTTTTTATGCCCTGATCTGATCGATCATCGCTCACGTGTTACGTAAAGATTTCATCTGAGCGCAACTTTTGGCACTGCGTGCCTTGTCAGGTGACACGGCGTGCCATACGTTGAAGGAGTCCGGGCGGCCGGCGTGCAGAGACCCTTCGTACGCCGGCTGTCCCCGCAAGCCGATGGCCTGCGTGCCCGGACGCCTGCGTCACAGGCAACCTCTCGCGCACACCAAGCGCTGCCCAGCACCACCTCCGCCGAACCGACGGCACACCCCCACCCTCAGCAGCAGCACCGACGTAACCCTCAGCGTTCCCCTCAGGACGCTCATCGCCGGAGGCACCACGTGAAGGAAATCCTGGACGCGATCCAGTCGCAGACGGCCACGTCCGCCGACTTCGCCGCTCTTCCGCTCCCCGAGTCCTACCGCGCGATCACCGTGCACAAGGACGAGGCGGAGATGTTCGCCGGGCTCAGCACCCGCGACAAGGACCCCCGCAAGTCGATCCACCTGGACGACGTGCCGGTGCCGGAGCTCGGCCCCGGCGAGGCCCTGGTGGCCGTCATGGCGTCCTCCGTGAACTACAACTCGGTCTGGACGTCGATCTTCGAGCCGGTGTCGACCTTCAGCTTCCTGGAGCGCTACGGGCGGCTCAGCGACCTCAGCAAGCGCCACGACCTGCCCTACCACGTCATCGGCTCGGACCTCGCGGGCGTCGTCCTGCGCACCGGCCCGGGAGTCAACTCCTGGAAGCCCGGGGACGAGGTCGTCGCGCACTGCCTCTCCGTCGAGCTGGAGTCCTCCGACGGCCACAACGACACGATGCTCGACCCCGAGCAGCGCATCTGGGGCTTCGAGACCAACTTCGGCGGCCTCGCCGAGATCGCGCTCGTCAAGTCCAACCAGCTGATGCCGAAGCCGGACCACCTGAGCTGGGAGGAGGCCGCCGCCCCCGGGCTGGTGAACTCCACCGCGTACCGGCAGCTGGTGTCCCGCAACGGCGCCGGCATGAAGCAGGGCGACAACGTGCTGATCTGGGGCGCGAGCGGTGGACTCGGCTCGTACGCGACGCAGTTCGCGCTGGCCGGCGGCGCCAACCCGATCTGTGTCGTCTCCAGTGACCAGAAGGCGGAGATCTGCCGGAAGATGGGCGCCGAGGCGATCATCGACCGCAACGCCGAGGGCTTCAAGTTCTGGAAGGACGAGCACAACCAGGACCCCAAGGAGTGGAAGCGCTTCGGCAAGCGGATCCGCGAGCTGACCGGCGGCGAGGACGTGGACATCGTCTTCGAGCACCCGGGCCGCGAGACCTTCGGCGCGAGCGTCTACGTCACCCGCAAGGGCGGCACCATCGTCACCTGTGCCTCGACCTCGGGCTACAACCACGAGTACGACAACCGCTACCTGTGGATGTCGCTCAAGCGGATCATCGGCTCGCACTTCGCGAACTACCGCGAGGCCTGGGAGGCCAACCGGCTCGTCGCCAAGGGCAAGATCCACCCCACGCTCTCCAAGGTCTACTCCCTGGAGGACACCGGGCAGGCCGCCTACGACGTGCACCGCAACCTCCACCAGGGCAAGGTCGGCGTGCTCGCGCTGGCACCCCAGGAGGGCCTGGGCGTGCGCGACGAGGAGAAGCGTGCCCGGCACATCGACGCCATCAACCGCTTCCGGAACGTCTGAGGTCCGCCATGACCGAGCGTCAGCCCGCCCCGGCGAGGGCGGAGAAGGACCGGCCGTGGCTCATGCGCACGTACGCCGGACACTCCACCGCCGAGGCGTCCAACGAGTTGTACCGCCGCAACCTCGCCAAGGGGCAGACGGGCCTGTCGGTGGCCTTCGACCTGCCCACCCAGACCGGCTACGACCCCGACCACATCCTCGCCCGCGGCGAGGTGGGCCGCGTCGGGGTCCCGGTCTCGCACGTCGGTGACATGCGCCGGCTGTTCCAGGACATCCCCCTGGAGCAGATGAACACCTCGATGACCATCAACGCCACCGCCATGTGGCTGCTGGCGCTCTATCAGGTCGTCGCCGAGGAGCAGGGCGCCGACATCACCCAGCTCCAGGGCACCACCCAGAACGACATCGTGAAGGAGTACCTGTCGCGGGGCACGCACGTGTTCCCGCCGGTCCCCTCCCTCCGTCTCACGACGGACATGATCACGTACACGGTGAACCACATCCCCAAGTGGAACCCGATCAACATCTGCAGCTACCACCTGCAGGAGGCGGGCGCCACACCGGTCCAGGAGATCGCGTACGCGATGTCCACCGCGATCGCCGTCCTGGACGCGGTGTTCGCGTCCGGGCAGATCGCCGAGGACCGCAGGGGCGACGTGGTGGCCCGGATCTCCTTCTTCGTGAACGCGGGCGTCCGCTTCATCGAGGAGATGTGCAAGATGCGGGCGTTCGGGCGGATCTGGGACAAGATCACCCGCGAGCGGTACGGCATCGAGAACCCCAAGCAGCGCCGTTTCCGCTACGGCGTCCAGGTCAACTCCCTCGGCCTGACCGAGGCGCAGCCGGAGAACAACGTCCAGCGGATCGTGCTGGAGATGCTGGCCGTCACGCTCTCCAAGGACGCCCGCGCCCGCGCTGTCCAACTGCCCGCCTGGAACGAGGCGCTGGGCCTGCCCCGCCCCTGGGACCAGCAGTGGTCGCTGCGCATCCAGCAGGTCCTCGCGCACGAGAGCGACCTGCTGGAGTACGAGGACATCTTCGAGGGCTCGCACGTCGTCGAGGCCAAGGTGGCGTCCCTCGTCGAGGAGTCGCTGGCCGAGATGGACCGGATCGAGGAGATGGGCGGCGCGATGGCCGCCGTCGAGTCGGGCTACCTGAAGTCGCAGCTCGTCTCCTCGCACGCCGAGCGCCGGGCCCGTATCGAGGGCGGCACCGACAAGATCGTCGGCGTCAACGTCTTCCAGTCGACCGAGCCGAACCCGCTCACGGCCGACCTGGACGCGGCGATCATGACGGTCGACCCCGCGGTCGAGGCCCAGGCGATCTCCGCGCTCCAGACCTGGCGGGACACGCGCTACCAGCCGCCCTTCAACCACCCGCGCCCGTGCAAGGCGCTGGAGCGGCTGAAGGCGGCCGCCGAGGGCACCGGCAACCTCATGGAGGCGACCCTGGAGTGCGCCCGCGCCGGCGTCACGACCGGCGAGTGGTCCGGTGCCCTGCGCGAGGTGTTCGGCGAGTACCGCGCCCCCACCGGCGTCTCGTCCGCGCCCGTCGCGGTCAGCGCCGGCGAGGGCACCGGACTCGCCCTGGTGCGCCGCAAGGTGGAGCTGACGGCCCGGGACCTGGGGGTCGGCAAGCTCCGCTTCCTGGTGGGCAAGCCGGGCCTCGACGGGCACTCCAACGGCGCCGAGCAGATCGCCGTGCGGGCCCGCGACGCCGGGTTCGAAGTGGTCTACCAGGGCATCCGGCTGACCCCGGAACAGATCGTGGACGCGGCCGTCGACGAGGACGTGCACGCCGTGGGCCTGTCCATCCTGTCCGGCTCGCACGCGCAGTTGGTGCCGGACGTCCTGGAGAAACTGCGCAAGGCCGGCGCCGCCGACATCCCGGTGATCGCGGGCGGGATCATCCCGAACGCCGACGCCGAACAGCTGCGTGCCGCGGGAGTGGCCGCCGTCTTCACCCCGAAGGACTTCGACATCACCGGAATCATCGGCCGTATCGTCGACGAGATCCGCAAAGCGAACAAGCTCGGCCCCCTGGAGGTCCCCGCATGACCACGCCCGTCAACCGTCTGCGTCCGCGCCGCTCCTGTCTCGCGGTACCGGGAAGCAACCCCCGCTTCCTGGAGAAGGCGCAGGGGCTCCCCGCGGACCAGGTCTTCCTCGACCTGGAGGACGCGTGCGCGCCGCTGGCCAAGCCCGACGCCCGCCACACCATCGTCAAGTTCCTCAACGAGGGCGACTGGACCGGCAAGACGCGGGTCGTGCGCGTCAACGACTGGACCACCGAGTGGACGTACCGCGACGTCGTCACGGTCGTCGAGGGCGCGGGGCAGAACCTCGACTGCATCATGCTGCCGAAGGTCCAGGACGCCCAGCAGGTGGTGGCGCTCGACCTGCTGCTGACGCAGATCGAGAAGACGATGGGCTTCGAGGTCGGCAGGATCGGCATCGAGGCGCAGATCGAGAACGCCCAGGGGCTCAACAACGTCAACGAGATCGCGCAGGCCTCCCCGCGCGTCGAGACGATCATCTTCGGCCCGGCCGACTTCATGGCGTCGATCAACATGAAGTCGCTGGTCGTCGGCGAGCAGCCGCCCGGCTACCCGGCGGACGCCTACCACTACATCCTGATGAAGATCCTGATGGCCGCCCGCGCCAACAACCTCCAGGCGATCGACGGCCCCTACCTGCAGATCCGCAACGTCGACGGCTACCGCGAGGTCGCCCGGCGGGCCGCCGCCCTCGGTTTCGACGGCAAGTGGGTGCTGCACCCGGGTCAGGTCGAGGCGTCCAACGAGATCTTCTCGCCCTCCCAGGAGGACTTCGACCACGCCGAACTGATCCTGGACGCGTACGAGTACTACACGTCCGAGGCGGGCGGCAAGAAGGGCTCGGCGATGATCGGCGACGAGATGATCGACGAGGCGAGCCGCAAGATGGCCCTCGTCATCTCCGGCAAGGGCCGGGCCGCTGGCATGCGGCGCACGTCCACGTTCGAAGCCCCGGAGGCCTGAGCACATGCAGTTCGGACGCACCTACGAGGAGTTCGAGGTCGGCGCGGTCTACAAGCACTGGCCCGGCAAGACGGTCACCGAGTACGACGACCACCTGTTCTGCCTGCTGACCATGAACCACCACCCGCTCCACCTGGACAGCAACTACGCGGAGAAGACCACCGACTTCGGCGCCAACGTCGTCGTCGGGAACTACATCTACTCGCTGCTCCTCGGCATGTCCGTACCGGACGTGTCGGGCAAGGCGATCGCCAACCTGGAGATCGAGTCGCTGAAGCACGTGGCGCCGACCTTCCACGGCGACACGATCTACGGCGAGACGACGGTCCTCGACAAGACACCCTCCCGGTCCAAGACGGACCGCGGGATCGTGTACGTCGAGACCAAGGGCTACAAGCAGGACGGCACGCTGGTCTGTGTCTTCCGCCGCAAGGTGATGGTCCCCACCGAGACGTACATCAAGGAGCGCGGCGGCGAGCAGCCCGGTCGCCCCCAGCTCAAGGAGCAGGAGAAGTAGCCATGGCGCGACTCGCCCAGACCGCCGGTCTCACGGACGTCCAGCGGGAGATCCTCTCCACCGTCCGGGACTTCGTGGACAAGGAGATCATTCCGGTCGCGACCGAGCTGGAGCACCGCGACGAGTATCCGCAGGACATCGTCGACGGCCTGAAGGAACTCGGCCTCTTCGGCCTGATGATCCCGGAGGAGTACGGCGGTCTCGGCGAGTCCCTCCTGACGTACGCGCTGTGCGTCGAGGAGATCGCGCGCGGCTGGATGTCCGTCTCCGGCATCATCAACACGCACTTCATCGTGGCGTACATGCTCAAGCAGCACGGCACGCAGGAGCAGAAGGACCACTTCCTGCCGCGGATGGCGCTGGGCGAGGTGCGCGGCGCGTTCTCGATGTCGGAGCCGGCGCTCGGCTCGGACGTGTCGGCGATCTCGTCGAAGGCGGTGAAGGACGGCGACGAGTACGTCCTCAACGGCCAGAAGATGTGGCTGACGAACGGCGGGACGTCGACGCTGGTGGCCGTTCTGGTCCGAAGTGACGAAGGACACCCCGAGGGCACGGCGCCCCACAAGTCGATGACGACCTTCCTGGTGGAGAAGGAGCCCGGCTTCGGAGAGGTCCGCCCCGGCCTCACGATCCCCGGGAAGATCGACAAGATGGGTTACAAGGGCGTCGACACCACCGAACTCATCATGGACGGACTGCGCATTCCGGCCGATCGTGTGCTCGGCGGCACCACGGGCCGAGGGTTTTACCAAATGATGGACGGAGTGGAGGTCGGCCGGGTCAACGTCGCGGCCCGTGGCTGCGGTGTCGCCCAGCGTGCATTTGAGCTGGGTGTCTCGTATGCCCAGCAACGACACACTTTCGGCAAGGCGATCGCCCAGCACCAGGCCATCCAGTTCAAGCTGGCCGAGATGGCTACCAAGGTCGAGGCCGCCCATGCAATGATGGTGAACGCGGCTCGCAAAAAGGACTCCGGGGAACGAAACGACCTCGAAGCAGGGATGGCGAAGTACCTCGCCTCCGAGTACTGCAAGGAGGTCGTGGAGGATGCTTTCCGGATCCACGGCGGCTACGGCTTCTCCAAGGAGTACGAGATCGAGCGCCTGTACCGCGAGGCGCCGATGCTGTTGATCGGCGAAGGTACCGCCGAAATCCAGAAAATGATCATCGGCCGCAGGCTGCTCGAAGAGTATCGACTCCAGGGTTAGATGTCCTGGTTCGGGGTGTTTTCTTCGCGAAGAAGATCACACCCCGTCAACACTCTTCGGCCGTCGACTCCGCTTCCTGGCTTGCCCAGTTGTGGTGGGCGACCGGTACGATCGCGTGAAAGCCGCCGTCCCCCGTAAGAGCGCGGCATCATCCGCTACGAAGGTCATCCATGCCCCACAGCCAAACCTCTGCACCTCGCGACAGCCGGACCGGCGTCCGCCTCGCGCGCGGAGCATCGCCGTGGCTCCTCCCGACCGTCGCCACCGCAGCACTCAGCCTGGCCCGTTCGCGCCGCTCCGGCGCGGCCCGGGCCGTGGCCGTACCCGCCACCGCGCTCGCGGCCGGGATGCTGTGGTTCTTCCGCGACCCCGAGCGCGAGATCGCTCAGGGCCGGGTCATCTCGCCCGCCGACGGTGTGGTGCAGAGCATCATGCCGTGGAAGGACGGACGGACCCGCGTCGCGATCTTCATGAGCCCGCTCAACGTCCACGTCAACCGTGCGCCCCTCTCCGGCACGGTGACGTCGGTGGAGCACATCCCCGGCGGGTTCGTTCCGGCGTTCAACAAGGAGAGCGAGAACAACGAGCGCGTCGTCTGGCACTTCGACACCGAGCTCGGTGACATCGAGATGATCCAGATCGCCGGCGCCGTGGCTCGTCGCATCGTCCCGTACATCCCCCAGGGCACCAAGGTCGAACAGGGCGACCGGATCGGTCTGATCCGCTTCGGCTCGCGCGTCGACATCTACCTGCCCGAGGGTGTCGAGGTCGATGTGGAGGTCGGTCAGAAGACCGTGGCTGGGGTGACTCGAATTGACCGTGGTTGATCCTGAGACACAGGCCGGCTGGGTTCCGGAGGCCGACGACATCGACGACGAGGAGATGCCCCTCTCGCTCCGTCTGTCGATAGCGGACACCCTCACCCTCGGTAACGCCACGTGCGGTTTCATGGCGGTGTACTTCACCACCACCGGCATCCTGATCCCGCACCTCACGGGCAGCCAGGAATCCGGCATGGGCCGCAACAGCGCGGCCACGGCCGTCATCCTGATGCTCTGCGCGGCGGTCTTCGACCTGTTCGACGGTCTGGTCGCCCGCAAACTGCGCTCCTCCCCCATGGGCGCCGAGCTGGACAACCTGTCGGACCTGATCAGCTTCGGCCTCGCGCCGGCGTACTTCGTGCTGGTCTACGGCATGGTCGCGGACGACGCGCATCAGCGGGTCGCCGCGGTCGGTGCCATCGTGGTGCTGCTGGCGGTGGTGCTGAGACTGGCGCGGTTCTCGTGCGTGACGGTCAAGGACGGCACCTTCCAGGGCATGCCGTCCCCGTTCGGAGCCCTCACCGTCGTCTCCATCGTGCTGCTGGAGCTGCCGTTCGTCGCCACGCTCATGGCGATCATCGGCACCGCCTGGCTGATGGTGAGCCGGGTCGAGTACCCGAAGCCGCGGGGCCGCCTCGCGGTCGCGATGCTCTCCTGGATCGTCCTCTCGATGGGTCTCCTGGCCGCGTGGGCGTTCGACGCCCCGAGCGGTCAGCTGCTCCTGCAGACCGGCTGTGCGCTCCAGCTGGTCATGGGAGCGGTCATCCCGCTGTTCGCCACGGCCCGCCGGGTGAACAACTTCCGGGACAACCGCCGCGAGGCACGGGCCGCTCAGCTCCCGTAGCCTCGCGTACATCGTCACGAGGGCCCCGAACCGTCCGGTTCGGGGCCCTCGTGCGTGCGCGGGACGGGTCAGGAGGCGCCAGGGGTGTATCCCTGGGCGGCGGACGAGGCCTCGGCCTCCTGGACGACCTTCATGCCGCCCACGGCGCTCTTGTCGGGCCGCAGGATGACGCTCTCCTTGGAGGAGGCCGCCTTGGGGTCGCTGAAGTTCTGGGTGACGCCGAAGCCCGGATCGAACGCGTCGATGGTCAGCAGGGCCTTGTCGACGCCCTCGCGGGTGAGGTCCTTGGCCGCGCAGGCCTTCTTCAGTGCCTCCCCGAACGCCGAGGCTGCCGTCCAGCCGGCCACCACGCCGTTGTCCAGGCTGTCCTTCGGGTAGGCGGCCTTGTAGTCCGCGACCAGCTTCTTCGCCTGCGGGGTGTCGGCCCCGACGGGCAGGGACGGCGAGGCCACGTAGTAGTTCGCCTCCAGCGCGGGGGCGGCCGGGGTGGCGAGGAGCTGCGGGGCGTACGCCGAGTTGTTCCCGATGATCGGGACGCCGAACCTGCTCGCCGCCGCGACCCCGACGAGCGAGGCCGCCTGCCGCGGGCCCGCGCTGATCACGATGGCCTTCACCCCGGCCTTCTTCAGGGCGACGACCTGCCCGGTCATGTCGTTGTCCGTCGGCTTGATCTTCTGCTCGACGACCTTGAGACCTGCCTCCTTCGCCATGTACCGGGAGCCGGTCAGGGCGTTCTCGCCGTAGTCGCCCTCGAAGTACACGTGCCCGATCTTGTCGCCCTTCTTGAGGCCCTTCTCCTTCATCAGGAAGTCGATCGCGTTGATCGTCTCGATGTCGTACGTGGAGCCGATGACCCGGATGTACGGGCTGCCCAGCAGCGTCGCCGACCAGGCCTGCGGCAGCACGAGCGCCTTGTCCTGGCCGTCGATGCGCTGTTTGACGGCGGCCACGAAGGGCGAGCCGATGAACTGGGTGAAGCCCAGCACCTTCGGTGCCAGCTCCGTGTAGCCGGAGACGGCCTTCTGCGGGTCGTAGCCATGGTCGCGGACGGTCAGCGCCAGCTTGTAGCCGCAGACCCCGCCGTCGGCGTTGACCTGCTTCACGTACAGCTGCTGGGCCTGGGTGACGCTCTTGCCGAGTGTCGCGTACACGCCCGTCATGTCGGTGAGCACGCCGAGGTTGATCGTCTTGCCGGAGATTCCGTCGCCGGTCTTCACCCCGCCGGCGGCGGGCTTGTCACCGCCGTCGTCGTCCTTGGCCTTGGAGCTGCAGCCGGCCAGCACGAGCAGTGCGGCCAGCGCCCCGGCGGCCATCCTGGCCGTATGCGTCGTTCTCATCGTTCCTCCCCTGCTGTGGCCCCGGGACGGGGCCGGACGCGGAGCCGGGCGGCCACCCTGACCAGGCCGCCCGGCAGAAAGAGCACCACCGCCACCACAGCGGCGCCGTACAGGTACCGGGCTGCCTCACCAGGTGCGACCCCGCCGGTGCCCGGGTCCGAGACCAGGGGCAGCGCGTCGCTGTAGCGGGTGAGCAACTGGGGCAGCAGCGAGACGAAGACGGCTCCCACCACCGCCCCCGAGACCGAACCGAGCCCGCCGATGACGATCATGGCGAGGTATTCGAGCGAGAGCGTGATCCCGAAGTAGTCGGGCACCGTCCGCTGGAAGACCAGGGCGAGCAGCACCCCCGCCAGTCCCGCGTACATCGAGGACAGGACGAAGACGGCGGCGCGGTAGCGGGCGACCGGCACGCCGATCACCCCGGCCGCGATCCGGTGGTCGCGGATCGCGTTCATGGCCCGCCCCGGACGGCCGCGCAGCACCCCGCGGGCGAACACCCCGCAGCCGAGGAGCAGCACGAGACCCGCGTACCAGAGCTTCTCCGCCGAGCCGAAGGGCACGGCCGCGACGACGACCTCGCGGTCGTCGAAGGTGAGGCCGAAGAGGCTCAGCGGCGGTACGTCGCGGCCGTTGAAGCCGCCGGTCAGATCCGTCGCGTTGAACAGGACGTGCTGCCCGATGAAGATCAGGGCGAGCGTGGCGATGCCGAGGTAGGCACCGCGCAGCCGGCCCGCGATCGGGCTGAACAGACCTCCGGCGATCCCGGAGACGGCCACGGCGAGCACGGCCGCCAGCCAGGTCGGCAGACCCAGGCCGGTCGGGCCCCCGTCCCCGTCGGCGGCGAACACGCAGTAGCCGTACGCGCCGACCGCGAGGAAGAAGGCGTGGCCCATGGAGAGCTGGCCGGTCGCTCCGGTGAGGAGGTTCAGGCCGATCGCGCCGATCGCCGCGGCCATCGCGAACAGTCCCGCCTGCAGCCAGAACCGGTCGAGATAGAAGGGGAGGGCCAGGAGCAGGAGCCCGCCCGCGGCCCCCAGCACGCCCCGGGCGCCGGGCAGCCGGACGGCCCGGCGCGGAGCGGTCGGCGGCGCGCTGCTCGCCTCGTCGCGGGTGAGGACCTCAGACACGGGCGAGCTCCTTCGTACCGAACAGCCCGGCGGGCCGGATGAGCAGGATCGCGACCATCACGAGGTAGGGCGCGAGGTCGCCGAGGCCGCGCCCGAGGAAGGTGAGGTCGCTCTGGTAGCCGGTGGCCATTGACTCGGTGACGCCGACGAGGAGGCCGCCGACGAGGGCGCCGGTGGTCGAGTCGAGCCCGCCGAGGATCGCCGCGGGGAACGCCTTGAGCGCGGCGAGCGAGGTGGCGCGTTCCAGCCCGGGGGTCGGGAAGACGGTCAGGAACAGCGCTGCGACGGCGGCGAGACCGCCCGCGACCGCCCAGGCGCCCAGCGACACCCGCCCGAGCCGCACGCCCATCAGGGCCGCGGTCTCCGGGCTCTCCGCGGCGGCCCGCATGGCCACGCCCCAGGAGGTGAAGCGGAAGGCGAGCAGGAAGGCCGTGATGAGCAGGGCCGCGGTGACGAACGCGGCGATCCGGGTGTGCGCGAGGGAGACCGGTCCGACGGTGAGGACGGCGTTGCCCCAGGGGTCGCCCATCGCCAGGACGTCCGTGCCGATGCGCCGGGTCAGTTCGGTGGTGAGCAGGATGTCGACGCCGATGGTGACGATGGCGAGGACGCTCTGGTCGGTGCCCCGGTAGCGCCGCATCACGAGGAACTCCACGGCGGCCCCCACCAGGGCCGCGCCCGCGACCCCGGCGAGCAGGGCGGGCCAGAAGCCGATGTCGTCGTGGAGGGTCGCGGTGACGTAGCCGCCCGCGAGGAGCAGCGAGGCGTGCGCGAAGTTCACGACCTCGGTGGCCCGGAAGATGACGACGAAGCCGAGGGCGATGAGGGCGTAGACGGAGCCCATGGACAGGCCGTTGAGCAGGAGTTCGACGAAGGTGCTCATGAAGCGGTCTCCTCTGGCTCGGCGCGCTCGCCCAGGTAGGCCCGCACCACCGCCGGGTCGTTCTGTACGTCTGCGGGGGCGCCGTCGGCGATACGGCGCCCGAAGTCCAGTACGGTCACCGCGTCCGCGAGCCGCATCACCACCCCCATGTCGTGTTCCACCAGGACGATCGAGATGCCGAGGCTGTCGCGGACGCCCGCGACGACCGCCGCGGTACGGCGCCGTTCGTCGGCGGTCATGCCGGCGACTGGCTCGTCGAGGAGCAGCACCCGCGGCTCCATGCACAGCGCCCGTGCCAGCTCGGCGAGTTTCTGCTGCCCGTACGGGAGGGAGCCCGCGGGCCGGCCGAGCTGTCCTTCGAGTCCGACGAACGCGGCGATCTCGCGGACGCGTTCGCGGTGCCGCCGGTCCTCGCGGGCCGCCGCGGGCAGCCGCAGGCCGGCGGCGAGGAAGCCGGTGCGGGTCAGCCGGTGCCGGCCGAGCAGCAGGCAGTCCTCGACGGTGGCGTGCGGTGGCAGGGCGAGGTTCTGGAAGATGCGGGCGACGCCGAGGCCGGCGATGCGGTGCGGGGGCAGCCCGGTGAGTTCCTGGTCGCCGAGCCTGACACTGCCGGCGGCGGGCCGGCAGACACCGGACAGCACGTTGAAGCAGGTCGACTTGCCCGCGCCGTTCGGCCCGATCAGGGCGTGCACGGTGCCCGGGCTGACGGTGAAGCCGACCGCGTCGAGCGCGGTCAGCCCGGCGAACCGGACCGTCACGTCCCTGACCTCCAGCGGCGGGATGCCGGGGTCCGCGCCGTCCCGGGCGTCCGTGGGGCCTCGGGTGCCGGGTTCCGGCCCGTGCCCGGGCGGGCCGGACGGGCGGTCCGGGACGGGCCCGGCCGCCGGCCCCGGCCGGGCGGCGCCGGTGGTCTGCGTGGTGTCGTGCGGTGCCGCTCCGTCGCGTTCCTTCACGGCGGCTCACCCCTTCCAACGGGACAGGGACGGAAGGCCGTCGCGCGCGGTCGCCCCGTCGGCCGCGGCGTCCTCGTCGACGACGCCGAGATAGCGGCGGCGCACCTCGTCGGAGGCGGCGAGTTCGTCCGCGGCGCCCGACAGGGTCACCTCGCCGACCTCCAGCACGTAGGCGGTGGTGGCGAGCCGCAGGGCGAGGGCGGCGTTCTGTTCGACGAGCAGGACGGAGGTGCCCTGTTCGTTGATCTCCCGCACGGTGTCGGCGATCCGCGCGGCCATCAGCGGGGCGAGCCCGAGCGAGGGCTCGTCGAGCAGCAGCACCTTGGGGGCGCCCATCAGGGCCCGGCCGACGGCGAGCATCTGCTGTTCCCCTCCGGACAGCAGTCCCGCGCGCTGCTGGGCGCGTTCGGCGAGCACCGGGAACAGGTCGTGCACGCGCCGCAGGGCCCGCGCCCGGTCCACCCGGCCGCCGGTGCCGCCGAGCGCCCCGGCGCGCAGGTTGTCCGCGACCGTCATCCGGGCGAACACCCGCCGTCCCTCCGGGACCTGGGACACCCCGGCGGCCACCACCCGGTCCGGCGCCAGCCGGTCCAGCGGCCGTCCCCCCAGCGTGACCGTGCCGCCGGTCACCGCTCCCCCGTGGAAGGAGAGCGTCCGGCACACGGCCCGCAGCAGCGTCGACTTGCCCGCGCCGTTGCTGCCGAGGACCGTCACGACGGTCCCCTCCGGCACCTCCAACGACACGTGGCGCAGTGCGCGTACGGGCCCGTATCCGACCGACAGTTCCCGGACGAGCAGAGCGGAACCGCCCATGGCACCTCCCTTGTTCTCGCTCGGTGTGGCGCTCACCTCAGCACCGGCGGAGCGGCCCGTCCACGGCCCGCGGCCGAATCGCGGCGGCAGCCCAGCGGTGGTGGCCGGCCGTTGTGCACGCGCACAACACCGCGTGTCAGGGGCCTGTGCGAGCCCCTCCCGGGATGGCATCCTCCGGCCATGGGAGGGCGTGGACCGCGAACCGGTCAGGACTGGAAACTGCTCGCGGAGTCGTGTGTGGCTCTGCTGGAACGGCTGCCCGAGCTCGTCGACGAGCACATCAGGCAGCTCACCGAGTACTCCCCCGTCTACGGGCAGGTGCTGCCGCACGACCAGCAGTGGCGGGAGGCGGAGACCGCGATGCGCATCGGTATCCAGGCGATCTCCGCGCCACGGGACTCACCGCGCCGCGATCTGGAGCACGCCGAGGAGGCCGGCCGGCGGCGGGCCCGGCAGGGGCTGCCGCTCGAACTCCTTGTGCACGCCTACCGTTCCGCGGGCTATCTGGTGTGGGACGCGCTGATGGAGAGCGCGGCCGGCCGGGAGCCGGAGCGGCTGGCCGTGCTCATGCGGTGCGCCACGATGGTGTGGTCGGCGGTCGACGTGCAGGCCGCGACCGCCTCGGAGTCCTACCTCGCGACCGAGCGGGAGCTGCGGCGGCGCACCGACGAGCGGTTGCAGGCCCTGCTCGACGCGCTGCTGGAGGGGCAGGAGGCGCCGGGTCTCGCGGCCCGGGCCGCGGCCGGGCTCGATCTGCCCGAGCACGGCCCGTACGCCGTCGTCGTCCTGCGCACCGAGCGCCACGACACGCGCGACGGGCGGGACGGCTGTGTCCGGCCGATGCTCGGCGCGGGACTGCGGTTCATCTGGCGGATGCGGGCCGACTGCGAGATCGGTGTGGTGGCGCTGGACCCCGGGCAGGGCCTGGACGCGGTGGCCCGGCTGCTGGACGGGCGGCGCTCGGGTCCGGGCGGGATCAGCCCGGTCGTGTCGGGGCTCGGCGAGCTGGGGCGGGCCCGCCGCTGGGCGGAGCTGGCGCTGCGCACCTGCCCGCCGGACGCGACCGCTGTCGTACGCCTCGACCAGCGGATGGCGACCGCCCTCGTGGTGAGTCAGCCGGAGCTGGCGGGCCGGCTGGTGTCGGACGTGTTCGGCGCGCTGCTGGAGCTCGAACCCGGCGACCGGGCCGTGCTGATCGAGACGCTGGACATGTGGCTGGCCTGCGAGGGCTCGGCGGGCCGGGCGGCGGGACGCCTGTACTGCCACCGGAACACCGTCTTCAACCGCCTGCGCCGACTGGAACAGCTGACGTCCCGGTCCCTGGCCCGCCCCCGCGACCTGATCGAGATGACCCTGGCCCTGGACGCGTACCGCCTGGCCGGGACGGGGACGACACGCTGAGCCGCGCCGAGCGGCCGCCGCAGGCGGTACGGGCGGCAGGTTCCGGCCCGCCGAGACGTCACGGGCGACCCCCGCGGGCTCCACGGGGAGAGCGGCGCGGGTGGACACCACGGCGAGTCGCCGCAGGCCACGCGGTGAGACGCCGTGAGCCTGCGCGGGCGGTACGGGGCGGCGCGGGTCCTCCGCGGGGCGGCCGGCCGGGGTGGTGGTGACGTGGCCGGCGCGCCCCGTGGCCTCAGGCCAGGAAGTCGCGACCGATGTTCTCCGCGACGCGCTCCAGGAGGGGGCCGGCGTCGGCGATGCACTTGGCGATGTCGGGCTCGACCTCGGTGAGGGGGTAGGCCCGCCGGATCCCGGCGCTGCCGAGGGCCTCCGGCCGCAGGGCGAGCCGGCCGCAGACCGCGACGACCTCCTTGCCCTCGGCGCGGGCGGCGGCCGCGACCCCGGCGGGGGCCTTGCCGTGCAGGGTCTGCTCGTCGAGGGACCCCTCGCCGGTGATCACCAGAGTGGCCCGCTCCAGCGCGGGAGCGAATCCGAGGACGTCGAGCATGACCTCGATACCGGCCCGGAAGCGGGCCCCGAGGACGAGCGCCCCGTAGCCGATGCCACCCGCGGCACCCGCGCCGGGCGCGGCGGCGTACTCGGCGGCCTTCGGCCCGATCGCCTTCTCCAGAACCGTGGCGAAGTGGGCGAGCGCGGCGTCCAGCGTCGCCACGTCGTCGGGGCTCGCGCCCTTCTGCGGGCCGTACACGGCGGGTGCTCCCTTGGGCCCTGTCAGCGGGTTGTCCACGTCGCTGGCGAGGACGAGGTCGACCGCGGTGAGCCGGTCGTCCAGGCCGGACAGGTCCGCGGTCTCCACGTCCCGCAGCGCGGCGCCGCCAGGTGCCACCGGCCTTCCGTCCGCGTCGAGGAAGCGGGCGCCGAGCGCCGACAGCATGCCCGCGCCGCCGTCCGTGGTCGCGCTGCCGCCGACGCCGAAGACGATGGTGCGCGCGCCGGCGTCGAGGGCGGCCCGCAGCAGTTCCCCGGAGCCGTACGTCGAGGCCGTCAGCGGCGCGAAGACGCCCGCGGGAAGCCGCTGCAGCCCGCTCGCCTCGGCCATCTCCACCACCGCGGTGTCGCCGCGCAGCGCGTACGCGGCGCTCACCTCGTCGCCGAGCGGCCCGGCGACCCGCACCTCGCGGCGCTCGAACCCGGCCGCGACGGCCGCGTCGACGGTGCCGTCGCCGCCGTCGGCCACGGGCAGCGACTCGACCTCGACCTGCGGCACGGCCCGGCGCAGTCCGGCCGTCACGCGCTCAGCGACCTGTACGGCCGTCAGCGATCCCTTGAACTTGTCCGCGGCGATGAGCACACGGGGGGTCCGATCCACTGCAGCGTCCGCCACCTTGCATTCCCCTTGCTTTCGGGCCTTGCACACGTCAAGGCAGTCGCGCCGCTGCGACCTTAACCGGAGGAAGCCCTCGCCGTCATGCCCCGCCCGGCCTGCGGGACGGCCCGCGGGCACGCTCCCGGTCCCAGGCCGGGGACCTCCGGAACGGAACGCTCCGCGCGGGACGGGCAGGGACGTCCTGAAACGGGTAGACCCCAGCCATGACCCCTGTGGGCACCGAACTCGCCGACCGCGTCCTCGGGGGCTGGCTGGGCCGGATCGCGGGCAACATGCTCGGCAAACCGGTCGAGCAGGGCGACCACTGGACGCGGGACCGCATCGACCGCTACCTGCGACGGGCCTCGGCCCTGCCCCTCACCGACTACCTGCCCGCGCCCGCGGGCGACGGACCGGGCGAGGAGTTCCGGCTGCGCCCGGAGTGGCAGCGGTGCGTGCGCGGCCGGATCCACGGCAGTGTCCGGGACGACGACGTGGACTACGCCATCCTGGGCCTGCACCTGCTGGAGACGCACGGCTTCTCCTTCAGTACCGAACAGCTCGGGGACCTGTGGCTGCTGCGCCTGCCGTACCTGCAGACGTTCACGGCGGAACGCGCCGCCTACCGCAACCTCGCCCAGGGACTGAAGCCCCCGCTGACGGCGACGTACGAGAACCCGTACCAGGAGTGGATCGGCGCGCTGATCCGCGCCGACATCTACGGCTGGACCTGCCCGGGGCTGCCGCACCGCGCCGCGTCCCTGGCCCGCCGGGACGCTGTCCTCTCGCACACCGGCAACGGCGTGTACGGCGCGATGTGGGCGGCGGCGCTGATCTCCGCCGCGTTCACCGCCGCGACCGTCCGGGACGCGCTGGACACGGCGCTCACCGTCATCCCGGCGAGCAGCCGCCTGGCCCGCACCGTGCGCCGGGTCCTCGCCCTCCACGAGACCCGGATGACCTGGGAGGACACACTCACCACGGTGTCCGAGGAGACGGCGGGTCTCGGCTGGATCCACTCGGTCCCGAACGCGGCGGTGCTGACGGCCGGGCTGCTGTACGGCGACGGCGACTTCACCCGGACCGTCACGCTGACCGTCCGCGGCGGCCTGGACACCGACTCGAACGGCGCGACCGCGGGGTCCGTCGCGGGCGTCTTGTGCGGCGCGGCGGCGGTCCCCGCCCAGTGGAAGGACCCGCTGGAGGACACCGTCCGCAGCGCGGTGTTCGGTTTCGACGGAGTCGGCATCAGCGAGCTGGCCACCCGCACGGTGGCACTGGCCGAGGCGCGAACGGCGGCATGAGGCCGCGCGTCCGGAGGACGGGCGGGGTGTCGTTACCCTTTCCGGATGACCACTTCGGACTTCGCCGCCTACATCGCCGGCCTGCCGCGTGTCCTCGCCGCGGCCGCCGCTCTCTTCCGCGACGCCGAGGGGAGCGTCCTGCTCGTCGAGCCGAACTACCGTGAGGGCTGGGGCCTTCCGGGCGGCACGGTGGAGTCGGACGACGGCGAGAGTCCGCGCCAGGGAGCGCGCCGGGAGACGGCCGAGGAGATCGGCCTCGACGTGGAGCTGGGCCGACTGCTGGCCGTCGACTGGGTCCAGGGCCCCGGCCGCCCGCCCCTGGTGGCCTACCTGTACGACGGTGGAGTCCTCGGCGACGGTGATCTCGAGGCGATCCGGCTGCAGGAGGAGGAGCTGCTGTCCTGGCGTCTGGTGCCGCGTGCGGAACTGTCCGCCTACCTGCCCGGCGTTCTGAGCCGACGCGTCGTCGCGGCGCTCGACGTGCTGGAGCGGGAGGGCGCGGGAGCGGCGGAGCTGGAGAACGGCCACCGGGTGAGCTGAACGGGCCGATCCGGCCGGGCAGTTCGGCCCGGTGGGCCGGGGAACCGCTCAGCCGAGGATGCGGCGCTTCTGCTCCTCGAACTCCGCCTCGGTGAGGACGCCTTGGTTCTTGAGGTCGCCCAGCTGCTTCAGCTGGTCGATCTTGCTGGTCATGTCGTCGGCGGGCGGCGGAGGCGGCGCGGCCGCCGGCGCGGGCTCCTGGTAGGCCTGGGCAGGCGCCTCCTGCTGGGCCCAGCGCCCCGCCTGTCGGCGTGACACGCGGTTGGAGACGGCGGTGGCCGTACCGGCCACCACGGCGGTGCGGGCGACCCCGCGGAGGAGACCTGGCACGGTGTTTTCCTTTCACGCACAGGGCATTTGAAAGAGCCGGAACGGAATTCCGCCCGCGCGCCGTGTTCCCGGTGCGCGGGCGGATCCGAGCCCCGTACGCAAGGCCTGAGGAAAATGCTTGCGTTCCGGGCCGGACCGCTCCGGACAGACCCTTCCATTGGAGCACCGCGGGGCCTCTTCCGCACGTCGATCCGGGAGCGATATCCCTCTGTTTCCGAGATCTGCCGGTCCGTCATTCCCGTGGCAAGCTGAATCGTGGGCCACCGGCCGTCACCCGGCCGGTGGTGAGGTCTACGCACAAGGAGCTCGCGATGACGACGACGGATACGCACCGGCGCGACACCGGTGGCAGTTCGGGAATGTGGGTGTCCGGCTGGACGGCGTTCGCCGGGGTCATGATGATCTTCGGTGGTGCGATGGCCATCTTCGAGGGCATCTCCGCCATCGCGAAGGACGACGTCTTCGTCACCACCCGCAACTACACGTACAGCTTCAACCTGACGAGCTGGGGCTGGATCCACCTCATCCTCGGCATCCTCGTCGTCATCGCGGGCCTCGCCCTGTTCCGCGGCATGATGTGGGCCCGCGTCGTCGGTGTCGCCCTGGCCGGCCTGTCCATGATCGCCAACTTCATGTGGCTGCCGTACCAGCCGGTGTGGGCGATCGTGCTGATCGCCATCGACGCGTTCGTCATCTGGGCCCTGTGTGTGGGTCCCGGCCGCGAAGCGCACGCCCGGTAGAACCCCCGGGCAGCACGGTCACCTCGTCTCCCAACGGCAGCGGCCCCGCATCTCGGTGCGGGGCCGCTGCCGTTCGCCGGGTCGCGCCCTATCCGGCGTCCGTCTCGTCGAGGGCGGCGAGGATGGCCGGTACCGGGATGCGGCCGGAGGCGACCATCCGGGCTCCGCCGCGTCGCAGGGCCGTGGCGAAGGGCGCGGCCCACAGGTTCTCGTAGACGAGGATGCCGGCGGAGTTGCCGGGTTCCAGCGCCTGGCCGGCCTCCGCGATGTCGTCCTCGCCGAGCAGGCCCGAGGAGGCGCCCTCGAAGACGGCGAGGTCGAGCACCCCGTCCCCGTCCAGGTCGGCGATCTCCAGGCCGACCACGGATCCGTCCTGCTCCTTCTTCACGAACAGGAGGTCGAGGATGCGGATGAGTCCGCGGTCCACCAGGTCGATCAGGAGGGGAAAGCCCTCGCCGGTCATTCGACTGCCGGGAAACTCGATGACCACATAGTCGATCGGTCCCATCTCGACGAATTCTTCTTCGCTCACGGCTTCATCCCTGGGTGGTCGCGGAATTCCCCCTGCCCCTCAATTCCTCTCCATTGCAGCACCGGACGGATGCCGACGCACTTTCGCGCGGTGTTCGGAACACGGCCCGCGGCACGCGCGTCGCACCGCGGTCGGCGCGCGTCACGCGGTCAGTTCGTAGATGCTCTTGCCGACCAGCCACAGGCCCAGGAACAGCACCAGCGACACGAGGGCCTGTTCCTGGTGGCCCTCCAGCCAGGTGCGCAGCCTCGCGAGCCGCACGGCGGCCGAGCGGGGGGCGAAGGTCGCGTAGAGCTCCATGGTCAGCAGGCTGGACGAGGCCAGCAGGCAGTAGCCCATGAGGGCGGCGTACGACGCGAGATGCGCGAGGTCGGCCTCGACGACGGTGGCGGCGCCCGCCGCGACCATGCCCCAGGGCTGGAGGAGCAGCGCGAGACCGGCCGCGGACCAGGGGGAGATGCGTTCGACGCGGGACATGAACCCGGAGGGCTTGTGCCGTGTGCCGATCCCGCGGCGGGTGCGTTCCGCGTAGCAGAGGAGGCCGACGCCGACGGCCAGTTTGACGGCCAGGGCCGCGGTGGACGGCGAGGAGTTCGCGGCCGGTGGCTCGCCTCCGGTCATGAGCAGCACGACGGCGATGATGCCGACGAAGGTGGCGAGCCATGTGAGGAGGAAGGCGAGGCCCTTCCAGACGCCGTTGCGGGCGGAGAGCACCAGCACGAATCCGGTGACCGGCAGCGGGTTCAGGGCGATCGCCAGGCCGATGAGGACCAGGTCAAGGACCATCACCGCTCCCGCGTCGCCCGGCGCGGATCCCCATGGCGGCACCGCGCACGTCTTCATCGTCCGCTCCCCCGTCCGCCTCCACAAATCCGCGCCGCGTCCCGGACGGCGGCCGTCGTGCACCGGCCCGGGCGGCTCTTCGCGCTGGCGCCGCGGGCGAGGGAAGCCCGCCCCGGTAAGTCCTCGCGCGAGCGCGCCCCGGACCCGCCCGCGCGGCTCACGACCCTCGCGGCCGGAGCCCGCCGTTCCCGACTCGCCGGACATTTCGCCCGGGGCTACCTTGATGACGGGGCCGGGTGTCCTGAGCGGCGGGCCCGGACCGCGACGCTAGGACGGTGGCCGGTATGACCCCCAAGCACCCGGCCGACAGCCGGACCCCGCACCACACGCCGAAGGAGCGGGCCGCGCTCGGCAAGGCCGCCCGGGCCTCCGTGCCCCGCTCCAGTCACGCGGACTTCACACCCTCCCCGAAACGGACCGACCCGGTGGACATCGTGGAGGGGCAGTCGGCGAACCGGCTGTCCGAGCTGGTCCCGATCCGCTACGGCCGGATGACCGAGTCGCCGTTCCGCTTCTACCGGGGGGCCGCCGCCATCATGGCCGCGGACCTCGCCGACACCCCCCGGTCCGGCATCAGGGCCCAACTGTGCGGCGACGCACACCTGTTGAACTTCCGGCTGCTCGCCTCCCCGGAGCGCCGGCTGATGTTCGACATCAACGACTTCGACGAGACGCTGCCGGGACCGTGGGAGTGGGACGTCAAACGGCTGTCCGCCAGCTTCGTCATCGCGGGCCGGGCCAACGGCTTCAGCACCAAGGAGCGGGCCGGTATCGTCCGGGCGACCGTGCGCTCCTACCGCGAATGGATGCGCCGCTTCGCCGAGTTGGGCAATCTCCCCGTCTGGTACACGCAGTTCGACGAGGAGTGGGTGAAGACCCACTTCGCCGGGGAGCTGAGCGCGCGGGCCCGGGACCGCTGGTCGCAGTCCGCCGCCAAGGCGCGGACCCGGGACAGCGCCCACGCCTTCGGCAAGCTCACCCACATCGTCGACGGCAAGGCCCGCATCACCGCGGACCCGCCGCTCATCACCCCGCTGGACGAGCTGCTCCCCGACGTCGAACGCAGCGCGCTGGAACGGGAGTTCCGGCGGCTGATCGGACGCTACGGCCACAGCCTCAACTCGGACCGGCGGTTCCTGCTGGAGCAGTACCGGATCGCCGACGTGGCCCGCAAGGTGGTCGGCGTGGGCAGTGTGGGCACCCGCTGCTGGATCATCCTGCTGCTCGGCCGGGACGACGACGATCCGCTGCTCCTCCAGGCCAAGGAGGCGGACGAGTCGGTGCTCGCGCCGTTCGCCGGTGCGAGCGCGTACCGGACGCAGGGCGAGCGGGTGGTCGCCGGGCAGCGGCTCATGCAGGCCACCAGCGACATCTTTCTCGGGTGGGAGCGGGCCGACGGCATCGACGGCCGCCGACGGGACTTCTATCTGCGGCAGTTGAGGGACTGGAAGGGCATCGCGCAGCCCGAGGCCATGGTGCCGTCCGGCATGCGCGCCTTCGGTGAGCTGTGCGGCGCGACGCTGGCCCGCGCCCACGCGCGCTCGGGGGACCGGATCGCGATCGCCTCGTATCTGGGCGGCGGTGACGTCTTCGACCGTGCGCTGGTCACGTTCGCCGAGCGCTACGCCGACCAGAACGACAAGGACTACCGGGCACTCGTCGACGCCGTCCGCTCGGGGCGGGTCACGGCCGAGGCGGCCTGAGAAGGAGGCCAGCATGGATCGCTATCCGCCCATCGCCGACCACGGCCTCATCGGGGACCTGCAGACGGCGGCCCTGGTGTCGTCGCAGGGCGTGGTCAACTGGTTCGCGGCACCGCGCTTCGACTCCCCCAGCATCTTCGCCTCGCTCCTGGACCACGACGGCGGCGGGTACTTCCGCCTCGCACCCGAGCATCCCGAGGGAAGCTGGAAACAGCTGTACTACCCCGACACCGCCCTCCTGGTGACGCGTTTCATGTCCCCGGACGGCGTGGGCGAGGTCATCGACCACATGCCGGTCCTCACCGACAGGACACCGAGCGACCGGCACACCATCGTGCGTGTCGTGCGCTGTGTGCGCGGCACCGTGCACTTCGCGCTGGAGTGCCGGCCCCGGTTCGACTACGCGCGGGCCGAGCACCAGCTCGAACTGACCGCCGACAGGGCGACGTTCCGGTCGCCGGGCATGACGGCCCACCTGCAGGGCGGCATCCCGTTCGAACGCGACGGGCAGGACGTCCGGGGCGGCATCACCCTGCGCAACGGGGAGACGGCGGGCGCCGTGTTCACGGTGTGCGGCGCGGACGACGAGACCCTGCCGACACCCAGCGTCGACGCGATCACCGAGAACCTGTGGAACAACGTCGACTTCTGGCAGCGGTGGGTACGCACCTCCAACTACCGGGGCCGCTGGACGGAGATGGTGCACCGCTCCGCGATCACTCTCAAACTCCTCACGTACGCCCCCACCGGCGCCCCGGTCGCCGCCGCCACGATGGGACTGCCCGAGCAGGTCGGCGGGGAACGCAACTGGGACTACCGCTACACGTGGGTGCGGGACGGCTCCCTGTCGGTGCGCGCGCTCCTCGACCTCGGATACGTGGAGGAGGCGACGCAGTTCACGCACTGGCTCGGCGAACGCTTCGCGGCCCGCATGGGGTCCGAGGGCGAACCCCTCCAGATCATGTACCGGGTCGACGGCGACCCGCATCTGACGGAGGAGATCCTGGAGCACTTCGAGGGCTACCGCGGCTCGTACCCCGTCCGCGCGGGCAACGCCGCCTCGGACCAGTTGCAGCTCGACATCTACGGCGAGGCCCTGTACGCCCTGGCGCAGGGCCGCGACGTGGGCGAACAGGCGGGCTACCACGGCTGGAAGGGGCTGGCCGGAATGCTCGACTGGCTCGCCGACTCCTGGGACCGGCCCGACGAGGGCATCTGGGAGACCCGCGGCGGACGCAAGGACTTCACGTACAGCCGGGTGATGTGCTGGGCCGCCTTCGACCGGGGCCTGAAGCTGGCCGCCGAGTTCAGCAGACCGGCCGACACCCGGCGCTGGACGCAGGCCCGGGACGCCATCCTCGAACAGGTCATGGAACGCGGCTGGAGCGAGAAGGAACAGGCGCTGGTCCAGCACTACGAGGGCGACGTCCTGGACGCGTCGCTTCTGCTCGCGCCCCGCGTCGGCTTCATCTCGCCGCGCAGCCCCGGCTGGCTGTCCACCCTCGACGCCATGGAACGCGTCCTCGTCTCCGACAGCCTGGTCTACCGCTACGACCCCGAGGCCTCACCCGACGGACTGCGCGGCTCCGAGGGGACGTTCAGCCTCTGCACGTTCCTGTACGTCGACGCGCTCGCCCGGGCGGGACGCCTCCCCCAGGCCCGCTACACCTTCGAGAAGATGCAGACGTACGCCAACCACGTCGGCCTGTTCGCGGAGGAGATCGGCCCGAGCGGCGAACAGCTCGGCAACGTCCCGCAGGCCTTCACCCACCTGTCGCTGATCATGGCCGCGACGACCCTGGACGAGTCCCTGGACCGCGCCCTCGAACTGGGCGCCCGCTGAACCCCCGGAAAGATATCCGCTCGCCGCCCCGCCCCCGGCGCCCTACCCTCGACGGCATGACCAGGCCCCTCGTCGCCGTCCTCAGTGGCGCAGGTATCTCCACCGACTCCGGCATCCCCGACTACCGCGGCCCGAACGGGCTCTGGCGGCAGGACCCCGAGGCCGAGAAGCTCGTGACGTACGAGTACTACATGGGTGATCCGGAGATCCGGCGGCGGGCCTGGCTGATGCGGCGGGAGAGCGGGGCCCTCCGGGCGGAGCCCAACGGCGCGCACCGGGCGGTGGCCGAGCTGGAGAGGTCCGGTGTGCCCGTGCGGGTGATCACGCAGAACGTCGACGGCCTGCACCAGCTCGCCGGCATGCCCGCCCGCAAGGTCCTCGAACTGCACGGCACGGCACGGGCCGTGGTGTGCACCGCGTGTCATGAGCGGACGCCGATGGAGGACGCTCTCGCCCGCGTCGACGCCGGCGAGGACGATCCCGCGTGCCTGACCTGCGGCGGGATCCTCAAGCCGGCGACCGTGCTGTTCGGTGAACGGCTCGACCCGGTCGTCCTCGGCCAGGCCGCCGCCATCGCCAAGGCCTGCCAGGTGTTCATCGCCGTCGGCAGCAGCCTCCAGGTCCAGCCCGCCGCCGGGCTCGCGGGCGTGGCCGCCGACCACGGGGCCCGGCTCGTCGTCGTCAACGCCGAGGCCACCCCGTACGACGAAATCGCCGACGAGGTCGTACGGGAGCCGATCGGCACAGCGCTGCCGGACCTGCTGCGTGCGCTGGGCTCCGAAGACGGCTAGGGGGCGGGAGGGGCGGTCAGAACAGGGCCGCTCCGCTTTCGAAGTCCAGCAGACGCTGCTTGCGGTCGAGGCCGCCGCCGTAGCCCGTGAGGCCGCCGTTCGCGCCGACGACGCGGTGGCAGGGCACGATGATGCCGACCGGGTTCTTGCCGTTGGCGAGGCCGACCGCGCGGGAGGCGCCCACGTTGCCCAGGAGGTGGGCGAGTTCGCCGTACGAGCGGGTCTCGCCGTAGTGGATCTGCCGCAGCCTGTCCCACACGCTGCGCTGGAACGGTGTTCCCTCCAGCCGCAGTTCGACCGTGAACTCCTTCAGCTCGCCCGCGAAGTAGGCGCCGAGCTGTTCCGTCACGTCGCCGAAGAGGGTGTCGTCGCGCTCGCCGAAGGTCTCCTCCTGGGGGCGGTGACGCTGGCCGACCATGTAGAGGCCGCACAGGACACCGTCGTCGGCGACGAGGGTGAGGGGCCCGTAGGGGCTGTCGATGACCATGTGCTGTTTCACCGGGGGTCCTTGATACGTGGTTGGTCGTGGTGTCGCGTACCGCGCGGCGGGCGGGGTCGGGATCACGCGGGGAGGACGTTGATCGGGTGACTGGCGGTGGCCCACAGGTACTGGACCGCGTACGCCCGCCAGGGACGCCAGGCCGCGGCCCGCGCGGTGAGGGCCGCGGGCGTGGACGGGAGACCCAACTCCCGTGCCGCGTAACGGATTCCGAGGTCGGTGGGGAGGAAGGCGTCCGGGTCACCGAGGGCCCGCATCGCGATCACGTCGACGGTCCAGGGGCCGAATCCGGGCAGCGCCAGCAGCCGGGCCCTGGCCTCCTCCCAGTCGCTCTCCACCCCCAAGTGCAGCCGCCCTTCGGCGAGTTCGGTCACCAGGGTGGTGAAGGTGGTACGACGGGTCCGGGGCATCGCGAGCGACTCGGGATCGAGCGCTGCGAGCGCTGCCGGTGTGGGGAAGAGATGAGTGAGGCCGCCCTCCGGGTCGTCGACCGGTTCACCGTGCGCGACCACCAGCCGGGCCGCGTGCGTCCGTGCGGCGGCCGTGGAGACCTGCTGCCCCAGCACGGCCCGTACGGCGAACTCGGCCTCGTCGACGGTGCGCGGGACCCGGCGGCCGGGTGCCTTGTCGACCAGGGGCGCGAGCAGCGGGTCCGTGCGCAGCTGGTCGTCGACGGCGACCGGGTCCGCGTCCAGGTCGAGCAAGCGGCGGCAGCGGCTGATCGCGACGGGCAGGTCACGCAGGTCGCTGAGGCTGAGCCGGCACGCGATGTGGTCCGGCGTCGGCGTCAGACCGACGATCCCGTGCCCGTACGGCAACCGCAGGGTCCGCCGGTACGCGCCGTCACGCCACTCCTCCACCCCGGGTACGGCGGTGGCGGCGAGGTGCCCGAAGAGGTTGTCCGGATGCAGCGGGGCGCGGAACGGGAGCCGGAGGTTCAGGACGCCCGGGGTGTGCGCGACTCCCGCGGCGGCTCCGCTCCGCTTCTTGGGCAGGCGGGCCCGCAGCTCGCTCGGTGACAGCGCGAAGACCTCGCGGACGGTGTCGTTGAAGGTGCGGATCGAGGAGAAACCGGCGGCGAAGGCGATCTCGGCCATCGGCAGCGGCGTCGTCTCGATGAGCAGCCGCGCGGTCTGCGCGCGCTGCGCCCGGGCGAGCGAGAGGGGGCCCGCGCCCAGCTCGGCGAGCAGTTGCCGCTCGATCTGCCGGGTGCTGTAGCCGAGGCGGGTGGCGAGGCCGGGCACGCCTTCGCGGTCGACGATCCCGTCGCCGATGAGCCGCATCGCGCGGGCCACCAGGTCGGCGCGGTGGTTCCACTCGGGCGAGCCGGGGCTGGTGTCCGGGCGGCACCGCTTGCAGGCCCGGAACCCGGCCTGCTGGCAGGCGGCCGCGCTCGGGAAGAACGTCATGTTCTGCGGCTTCGGCGGCACGACCGGGCAGCTGGGCCGGCAGTAGATCCTCGTGGTGGTGACGGCCGTGAAGAACCATCCGTCGAAGCGCGCGTCCTTCGACTGGACGGCACGCAGACAGCGCTCCGTATCGGTGTGCATTGCGTTCTGCATGTCTCAAGCATCGGTCACCCGGCAGGGTCGGGCTGGCGGGAATCCGACATCTGCCTCGCCCGGCCTGCACCCCGGCCCGCCCCCTCGCACACCCGTTCCCGGACGGCGCGGGCTCTGGCGTCGTACGGGTCACAGGACGCGGCGCCGGACCAGTACCCCCAGGGTCATCAGCCCCGGGACGAGGGGAAGCCAGCTGGTCAGGAGCCGGTAGCCGAGCACCGTGGACGCCGCCGCGCTGCCGGGTGCGCCCGCGAGAGTGAGGGCGAGCGCGAGGGCGGCGTCGAGGGAGCCGATGACGCCGGGGATGGGCAGCAGGACGGCGGCGCTGCTCGCGGCGAGGAAGGCGAGCGCGACGCGCGCGGGCGGCAGGGGCAGGCCGACGGCCTGGGTGACGGCGACGACGACGGCGGAGTGCAGGGCGGCCGAGCCGAGGGAGCCGCCCCACAGGGCGGCTGCCCGCGCGGGCACCTCATGGACGGCGCGCACGTCGAGCAGGACGCTGCGCAGGGCACGCCGCAGTGGTCCGGCCAGGAGCACCGCGGCGACGGCGGCCACCACGACGGCCGCCGCACAGGCCGTCACCGTCCACGCGGTCGCCGGCGCCCGGGGGACGCGCACCAGGCCGGGGCAGGCCAGGGCGAGAGCGGCGATCAGACAGCCCCGACCGACGGCTCCGGCGCCCGCCTTGACGGCGAGCGCGGTCGCGGCCTGGGGGACGGGCAGTCCGCACCGGGTCAGGAAGCGCAGGTTGACGGCGCTCGCGCCGAGCCCGGAGGGCAGGACATGGTTCGCGGAGGCCGCCGCGAACTGCACCGCGACCAGCCGCCCGGCGGGTAACGGCACGGTGGTGGCGCCCTGTTGGGCGAGTGCGGAGGAGGCCCAGGTCGCGCCGGCCGCGGCGGTCGCGACGAGCAGCCAGCCGCGGTCGGCGTCCGCGAGCCGGGCGGCTCCGGAGGCGACCAGGGGCCAGTGGCGGTGGGCGAGGTAGGCCGCGCAGACCAGCACGACCAGCGAGAACCCGGCATGCCAGGTGATCCGTCCCCGCAGCCGGCGCGCCGGTCCCGGCACCGCCGTTGACGGCTGCCCGCCCGGCACGGCCGCCCGCCGGTGGACGGCCGGCCGTCGTCCGTCGACCGTGTCGTCCCCGCGCGACGGGGACGGCTTCGCCGTTCCGGGCGGGACGGTCATGGTGCCCGGCTCCCGGTCAGGGGTGACACGTAGACGTTCAGGTTGCCGGCGCGGTGCGGGGTCCAGTCGCGGGCGTACGCGGGCGGCCGGCTCCCCGGTTTGGTGACCACGGCGAACGGCAGGGAGCGGGTGGCCCGTGCGAGAGCCCGTTCGGTGGCGTTGGCGTTGTGCCCGGCGGCCGCGAGGGCGGAGCAGCGGGCGTAGAAGGCGACGGGGATGGCCTGGCGGCCGGTCACCCGGCAGGGCGGGCGCACACCGAGCCGGTGGAGTTCCGCCGCCGTCGCGGCCCAGCCCCGGTGTGCGTCGGTGGTGCGCCGCACGGTGGTCTGCAGGACCGCGAACTGGACGGCCAGGTGGGCGGCGAGGCCGAGGGCCACGAGCGTCACGGTGACCGGACGCCAGGATCTGCCGGGGGCGGTGACGAGGTGGACGACGGCATCGGCGACGGGGATCGCGAGGAGGGCGTAGGCGGGGAGCAGGAAGCGCGGCGCGGCGTAGCCGATCATGAAGAGGTACGGCAGCGCGGCGGTCGCCGCGCAGGCCACGAGCAGCACGGTGGCCGCCGGGCGGCGGGCGCGGACGGCGATCACGAGGGCGAGGGCGGCGGCGAGCGGCAGGGCGAACCACCACAGCGTCGTCGTGGGGGTGGGCAGGGGGCCGGTGCAGGGCCGGCACAGGGCCCGGCCGCCGAGGCTGCGGGCCTGGTCGAGGACCGCGATGTTCCAGCCGAGGCCGCCCTGGATGCGGGAGGCGTCGTCGAGCCGTTGTCCCAGACCTCCATAGGAGGCGTACGCCTCGGCGATCCACTCGATGCCCCCGGCCAGCAGGCCGGCGACGAGGGCCGCGAGGGGCCGCGGGCTTCGCCACCGGGGAACGGCCACGGCGGCGGCGAGGAGCGGCAGGGTCGCCCAGACCGCGTCGGTGGGCCGCATCAGCGTCATCAGCGCGGCGCTCAGCGCGAGCCCCCACAGGGCGGCCCGGTCGGTGCGGTCCGCGGTCGCGCGCAGGAAGCAGCCGGTGCAGGCCAGGGCGCCGACCGCGACCCAGTAGTTGGGCATGGCCTGCGGGCCGTAGAAGAGGGTCACCCACAGCGTCGCGAACAGGGCGCCCGCCACGGCGAGCACCCGTGCCGGGAACAGCCCGCGCCAGACGCGCAGCGCCACGAACAGCGCGAGTCCCGACAGGGCGGCGAGGTACACGCGCAGCAGTACGGTCGACGACGACCACGCGGCGATCGGCGCCACGAGGACGGAGACGCCGCGGGCGCGCGGGGCGCTGAAGAAGGCCGCCGGGGCGTGCCCGGAGACCTGGCTGACATACACCGTCTCGTCCCAGCCGAGGCCCATCGACGGTGTCACCAGGGCGAGTTGGGCGAGGGTGAAGCAGACCGCGACGATGGCGAGGAGGCCTGTTCCCCCGGGGTGGCGGAGCGTTCGGACGGCGGGGGTGGTGGTCGGTCCGTTGCGCCGGACACCGAGCAGCGGGACGTTGGGGGTCTTGAGCATCGTCCTCCCTTCAGCCCTACAAACCGTAGGGTCGGGCCGCTCCGCGCTCCATCCGGGCAAGGTAAGAGTCGGGGAAATATGCGACAAGCTACCTCGCACCGACACAAGACGCCGGGCGGGACGGGCAACCGGGCTAGCGTCGCGCCGGGACACGACACAGGGCCGCCCCGGCGCGGCACCGCCCCCTCATCAGAGGGCCGTTCCGGGCGCCCCTACGCGCTGTAAGGTGAGGGGCATGGCTGGGACAGGCCCCGACCGAAGGGCGCAGCGGCGCAGCGCGGGCATGCTGGAGAGCGAAGTGCTCGCCGCCCTGTGGGCCACCGAGGACGCGCTCACGCCCGCCGAGATCCAGGCGGAGATCGCGGGCGGTCTCGCCTACAACACGGTGCACACCATCCTCAAGCGTCTGTACGACAAGGGTCTGGTGCTGCGTGACGTGGACGGGCGGCGCGGCGCGTACCGGCCCGCCAAGGACGCCGCCGAGCTGACCGCCGCGGCCATGCGCGAGGCCCTCGACCGCGGGCCCGACCCGATCGCCGCCCTCCAGCGCTTCGTGACGGGGCTCAGCCGTCAGGAGGAGGAGGCACTGCGCGACCTCCTCCGGGGCGACGGACATCCCGGGCCGACGAACGCGTGACCGTCCGCGGGATCGGCCCACCTCTCCCGCCGCCCGCCCGATACGGTCGCGTCCATGACAGCCTCCGAGGCGGATCCCCGCAGCCGGGCGCATGCCGGCCGGGTGCGGTTCGCGACGTTCAACGTGCTGCACGGCCGGCCGATGCGCGACGGGCGGCCTGTCGCCTTCCCCGCCGGGTGCGGCCCCGAGACGCCGCTCGTCCGGGCCGTCGCCTCCCTGGACGCGGACGTGCTGGCCCTTCAGGAACTGGACCGTCTCCAGGAACGATCGGGCCGGGTGGACCAGGCGCGGGCCGCCGCCGTGGGGGCCGAGGCACCGTACTGGCGCTACGCGTCCGCCTTCCCCGCCGGGGCGGCGTCTACCGACCGGCGGGCGCCTGAACCCGACGAGCCGGGGCTACGGGTGTACGGCCCCCGCGAGGCCGAGGCCCAGGCCGAGGCCGGGACAGGGGCGAGCGACGGCGTTCCCTCGCACGGCATCGCACTGCTGTCCCGGCTGCCCGTACGGCAGTGGAGAGCGCGCCGGCTGGCACCGGCGCCGGTACCCATGCCGCTGCGGACACCGGGACGGCGCGGACTCACCCTGTCGTGGGACCAGCCACGGGCCGCGCTGGCCGCCGTACTGGAGGGCAGGCACGGCCCGTTCACCGTGGTGGCGCTGCATCTGTCGTTCGTCCCCGGCTGGAATGTCCGCCAGCTGCTCGAAGTCCGCGCCTGGATGGCCGACCTGCCTGGCCCCCAGGTACTGCTCGGCGACCTCAACCTGACCGGCGCCCTCCCGGGGGCCGTCCTCAACTCCCCCGCGCGGAAGGGCCGCACGGGACTCCGCCGGACGCGCGACGGCGACACCGCCCAGCTGTCACGCCGCTGGCACGACCTGGCCCGCACGCCGACCTATCCGGCGCACCGCCCCCTCGTCCAGTTCGACCACGTCCTCGCCACCGGGCTCGCGGCGGACGCGGCCACCGGCGCGGACACCCCGCCGACCGACGTCTCCGACCACCGGCCACTGGTGGTCGAACTGCCCCTGTGACCGGGACCCGACGGCCCTCTCGCGCCGACCGGCTCCGAGCCCGGGGCCCGCTGCCTCAGATCCGCGCCCTGAACGCCTCGTAGGCCGGCTCGTCGAACAGCACGAAACGGACCTCCTCGACGTCGGTCCTCGCGGCTCGCACCGTCTCCACCGCGATACGGGCCGCGTCGTCCATCGGCCAGCCGTAGATACCCGCGGAGACGGCGGGGAAGGCGACCGTACGGGCGCCCAGTTCGTCGGCGACCCGCAGCGACTCCCGATAGCAGGAAGCCAGCAGCTCCGAGCGGTCCTCGTCCCGGGCGTAGCGCGGGCCGACGGTGTGGATCACCCAGCGCGCGTCCAGTTCGCCCGCGGTGGTGGCGACCGCCCGGCCGGTGGCAAGTCCCTTGCCGTAGTGGCCGGCGCGGAGCCTGCGGCAGTCGGCGAGGATGGCGGGGCCGCCCCGCCGGTGGATCGCCCCGTCGACACCTCCGCCGCCGAGCAGCGAGGAGTTCGCCGCGTTGACGACGGCGTCGGCGCTCTGCCGGGTGATGTCACCCCGCACCAGCGTGATCGTGGTCATGCCTGCCTCAGCCTCCTCCACACGGCCTTCGCCGCGTTGTGCCCCGACATGCCGTGCACCCCGGGCCCCGGCGGGGTGGCCGAGGAGCAGAGGAACACGGCGGGATGCGGAGTGCGGTAGGGGAACGCGGACAGCCTGGGCCGCAGCAGCAGTTGGAGCCCGGAGGCGGCACCACAGGCGATGTCACCACCCACATAGTTGGCGTCGCGGGCCGCGAGCTCGGGCGGTCCGGCCGTCGCGCGGGCCAGGACCCGGTCACGGAAGCCGGGCGCGAACCGCTCCAGCTGCCGCTCGATCGCGTCGGTGAGGTCACCGGTCCAGCCGTTCGGAACGTGACCGTACGCCCAGAACACCTGCTTGCCCTCGGGAGCCCGGGAAGGGTCCACGACACTCGGCTGCACGGTGATCAGGAAAGGCGCGTCCGGTGCCCGGCCCTCACGCGAAGCCGCCCGCAGCGCCGTCCCGATCTCCGCCCTGCTCGCCCCCACCTGCACCGTGCCGGCCGCCCGGGCCTCCTCGGCGGTCCACGGCACCGGCCCGTCCAACGCGTAGTCCACCTTGAAGACGCCCGCCCCGTACCGGTAACCCTCGTAGTAACGCCCGAACCCGGCGATACGGGCCAGCGCCGTGGGCGAGGTGTCGAAGACGTACGCGCGCGCGGGCGGCAGATCGTCCAGCCGCTTGACCTCGTAGTCCGTGTGGACGGTACCGCCGAGGTCCTTCAGATAGGCGGTGAGCGCGTCCGAAATCGACTGGGACCCACCGCGCGCCACGGGCCAGCCCCGGGCGTGCGCGGCCAGCGCGAAGACCAGACCCACGGCGCCCGTGCCGATCCCCCCGAGCGGAGCGATGACATGCGCCACCAGACCCGCGAACAGGGCCTGGGCCCGCTCGTCACGGAAGCGGCGCATCAGCCACGTCGACGGCGGCAGCCCGGCCAGCCCGAAGCGGGCGAGCGTGACGGGGTCACGGGGCAGCGAGGTCAGCGGAAGCGACATGAAGTCGTGCGCCAGGGTGTCCCACTTCGACAGGAACGGCGTCACGAGCCTGCGGTACGCGCCGGCGTCACGCGGCCCCAACGACGCGGCCGTCTCGGCCACCGACCGCGCGAGCACCGCCGCCGAACCGTCGAGGAAGGGATGCGCCATGGGCAGCTCCGCGTGCAGCCACTCCAGGCCGTACCGCTCCAGCGGCATCGCACGGAACGCCGGCGAGTTGATGCCCAGCGGATGTGCGGCCGAACACGGGTCGTGCCGGAAACCGGGCAGCGTCAGCTCCTCGGTGCGCGCTCCCCCGCCCACCGTGTCCCGCGCCTCGAACACGGCGACGGAGAAGCCCCGGCGGGCCAGCTCCACGGCAGCCGTCAGTCCGTTCGGCCCCGCACCCACCACGACCGCATCGAGCATCGACGGCACCTTCGGACTCCTTCGTCAGCCGATGGCCACTGAGGTTCAGGATATGCCGGTGGACTGACGCCCCTGACGGCCCGGGTCGCCGGGAGCGCACCCACGGTGAACCCCCACAGGCCGAACGCCGCCGCCCGGACGGGACCGGACCCGGCTCTCCGCGGCCACGGACCAGGGATGCGCGGGCCGCTCAGGCGCCGGCCGCCACCTGCTCGGCCCGCGGCTCCAGCAACGCCACCACCCGACGCGCCGTGGCCTCGTCGCGGGCCGCCGTGAACGGCAGCGCGTTCCCCCCGGTGACGCGGAACGGCTCGCCGTCGAGCGTCCGGTGCGTGCCGCCCGCCTCCTCGACCAGCAGCAGACCCGCCGCGTGGTCCCAGGCCGCCTCCCACGAGAACGCGGTCGCGTCCAACTCGCCTCGGGCGACGGCCAGATACTCCAGGCCCGCCGATCCGCACGGGCGCGCCACGACACCCTCCGAGCGCAGCCCGAGCAGAGCACGCTTCTGTTCGTCCGTCGTGTAGTCCGGGTGCGACATCGCGACGTCGAGATCACGGCCCGGCTCCGGCGCACCCGAACGCAGGGGCACACCGTCCAGGACGGCGCCCCTCCCCCGTATCGCGGTGGCGAACTCCTCACGCGCGGGCGCGTACGTCCACGACGCGTGCACCACGCCGTCCAGCACCAGCGCCACCAGGGTGCAGAACCCGGAGTCGCCGTGCACGAACTGCCGTGTGCCGTCGACCGGGTCGACGATCCAGACCGGCGCCGTGCCACCGATCGCCCCGTAACTGGCGGGGTCGGCGTGCACCGCCTCCTCGCCGACCACGACCGAGCCGGGCAGCAGCGCGGTCAGCGCCCCGGTCAGGAACTCCTCGGCCTTGCGGTCGGCGTCCGTCACCAGGTCGTGCGGGCCGGACTTCTGGTCGATCTCGTGCGCGGCGAGCTGCCGGAACCGGGGCATGATCTCGGCGGCGGCCGCCTGACGGATCACTTCTTCCACGTCGGACGTGCGGTGCGCGAGAAACTCGTCGATGGTTTCGATGTCTTCGATCATGGCTCCATCACAGCACGCGCCACTGACAATCCCCACCCCTCCCGGGTACTCGGGGTGGAATCACCATGAACTCCCGGTGCCGGACGATCACCGGCCGACCGCGTACCCCTGCATCCCGCGCGCGTTCGCCGCCGCCGCCAGCACACCCGTCTCCGGATCACGGGCCACCGCGCACAGCCGCCCCTCGGTCCACGCCCCGGCCACCGTCACGTCATGACCCCGCCGACGCAGCTCCTCCACCACGCCGGCCTCCATGCGCGACTCCACGGTCAGGCTGCCCGGACGCATGCCCCGCGGATAGAAGGAGCCCGGAAAACTGTCGTTGTGCCAGTTCGGGGCGTCGATCGCACCCTGCAGGTCCAGCCCGCCCCGCACCTGCGGGCGCAGCGCCACCGACAGGAAGAAGTGCGTCTGCCACTGGTCCTGCTGATCACCGCCCGGCGTACCGAACGCCATCACCGGCACCCCGTCACGCAACGCCAGCGAAGGCGTCAGCGTCGTACGCGGCCGCCGCCCCGGAACGAGCGCGTTCGGCAGCCCCTCCTCCAGCCACGCCATCTGGAGCCGCGTCCCGAGCGGGAAACCCAGCTCCGGGACCACCGGGTTGGACTGCAGCCAGCCTCCGCTCGGCGTCGCCGCGACCATGTTGCCCCACCGGTCCACGACATCCAGATGGCAGGTGTCACCCCGAGTGCCCCCGTCCGGCGCCACCTCAGGCTCCGCCGCCGCCCGCGCCACGGTCGGCTCCCCCGCACCCGGCACCCCCAGCGCGTCGAAACCGGCCTCCCCCTCGGCCGCCACGCGCGCGTGGTGGCTCATCACCGGCTCCCGGCCACCCGGACCGCCCGGCCGCAGCTCGAACGACGCCTTGTCACCGACCAGCGCCCGCCGGGCCGCGTTGTACGACTCCGACAGCAGATCGTCCAGCGGCACCCCGGCCGCGTCCCCGTACCAGGCCTCCCGGTCGGCCATCGCGAGCTTGCAGCCCTCCACGAGCAGATGCACGTACGCGGCCGAACCGTACGGCGGCAGTTCGGCCGGGAGGAGCGCCAACTGCTGCAACAGGACAGGACCCTGACTCCACGGGCCCGCCTTGCACAGCGTCCAGCCCCGCCAGTCGTACGTCACCGGATCCTCGTACGTCGCCGACCAGCCGGCCAGGTCGGTGGCCGTCAACGTGCCCACATGCCGCTCACCGCTGGTGTCCACGGTGGGCCGCCCCGCCTGCCGGACCAGCGCCCTCGCGACGAACCCGGAGCGCCACACCTCCCGCGCCGCCTCGATCTCCGCCACCCGGCCGCCCGCACCGGCGACCTCGCCCAGCAAACGCCGCCACGTCGCCGCCAGCGCCGGATTGCGGAACAGCTCGCCCGGCCGCGGCGCCCGGCCGCCCGGCAGATACACCTCCGCCGACGACGTCCACTCCGTCTCGAACAGCTCGCGCACGGTCTCCACCGTCTCACCGACACGCTCCACGGGCGCGTGGCCGTCCTCGGCGTACCCGATGGCGTACTTCAGGACGTCCGCGAGCGTCCTGGTGCCGTGGTCGCGCAGCAGCACCATCCACGCGTCGAACGCACCCGGCACCGCCGCGGCGAGCGGACCCGTCCCCGGCACGAGATCCAGACCCAGCCCCCGGTAGTGGGCGACCGTCGCCCCGGCGGGCGCCACACCCTGCCCGCACAGCACCCGCACCGGACCGCCGACGGGCGCGAGGATGATCGGAACCTCGCCCGCCGGACCGTTCAGGTGGGGTTCCACGACGTGCAGGACGAAACCGGCCGCGACCGCGGCGTCGTACGCGTTGCCACCGCCCTCCAGGACGGCCATCGCGGACTGCGAGGCGAGCCAGTGCGTGGAGGACACCATGCCGAAGGTGCCCTGGAGCGTCGGTCGGGTCGTGAACATGCCTGCCACCTCGCTGTTCGGAGCGATCAACCTCGGCTCCGACTATGACACTTGCCCGCCGCCGGGCAGCGGGGCGGGCGGCGGGGGCGCGATCAGATCGCGGGCACCCATGCCGTCACGCCCAGCGTGTTCCGCGGACCGATGTCCAGCGGGTCCGGCAGCGGCAGCGTGACAGCCCGCTGCCCCTTGCGCGGCGCCACCCGCAGATACGAGCCCTCCTCGGCCGCCATCCGCCAGTACAGACCGGCACTGGCACGCTCGCCCGGCCGCAGCGTGAACGCCTTCGGACCCGGATCCCGGGGAGCCATGGGCACCTGGTCCGTCCCCGCCACCGCGCGCACACCGGTGACCCGCACGCCCTCGGGCCCGAGGACGGCCACGACCTCCGGGTAGCCGTCCACCACGTAGGGCCGCTTCCCGCAGTTCGTGAGCGTGAGCGTCATGGCCCGCAGCCCCATCGCCGCGTCCACGGGACCCGTCCCGAACCGCAGCCCGGACGCCGGACACCCACTGCCCCGCAGCCCAGGCACCGCGCCCGACGGCGAAAGCGACGGCGACGGCACGGACGACGGGAGCTCGGGCGGCTCGATCCGCAGCGACCCCGACCCGTCGGTCGCGACCGCGCTCGCAGCCGGAAACGGAACAGCCGTACGCGCCGGGTCCCGCTCACGGTCCAGCTCGGCGGACAACCCGCACCCACTCGTGACCGTCATCACCAGACAGGCCACGACGACCGGCCGCACCCACCTGCCCCTCAGGCGTATCGCGATCATCGGCCGATCATGGCACGGGCACCCGCCGGACGGACCCGGTCCACCCCGCCACCAGCCACCAATGGCCCGACTCCCTTACAAAGAAGCCCGGTTGAGGGCACGCCAACACCGGGGCCGCCTCCGCGCGACGCGATCCCGCACCCCACCCGCACAAGGTCCCATAAGAGGCGGAGTGTCCGACTGTGTCCCCCAACCGGCCGTCCAGCGGCGGCCGCTGTCACCACGCGGGCACGGAGCGAGTTGGCACTTCCCCACCACAGGGACTCGTGTGACACTGGCGTCCCGTCCGCCGTGCGGACCACGAATCCGCACCGTCCCCCACGAGAAGTGCGCCTTGCGTTCTCTGCCTCTGCCGCTCGCACTCACCGCGCGTCTGCTGCCCGTCGCCGTGCTCGCCGCCGCCGGCTGGGCCCTGGCCGCGGACCCGTTCACCGCGACCCCCACCGCCGAGCACAACTCGACGCAGGACACGCCCACCGACACGGCATCGGCACCGTCCACCGCGGCCGCCGCCAAAAAGACGTACACCGCGTCCCCCGCGCCCTGCACCGGCATCCCCGTCGCCTCGGTCAAAACCCTGGTCCCCGGAGCCAAGACCGCCGGCCAGGAGATCGCGTCGACCGACAAGTCCCTGCGCCGCACCTGCTCGTGGAACGCCCTGAAGGACTTCGACTACCGCTGGCTCGACGTCTCGTACGAGATCAAGGACTCGGACGCCGCGGCGGAGAAGGCCTACAAGAACCGCGTCTCCGACAAGAGCGGCGGCGGAGCGGTCCCCGGCCTCGGCGACTCCGCCTACTCCGTCGTCAACCTCACCACCGAGGACAAGCAGCAGACCCGCGAAGGCGTCGTGATCGCCCAGGTGTCCAACGCCCTGATCGTCATCACCTACAACGGCAGCGACTTCGAGACGAAGAAAGCACCCGGCACCGACGAGATCAACAAGGGCGCCATCAAGGCCGCCAAGGACGCGGTGAACACACTGAAGGGCGGCCAGAAAGCCTGACCGCCCTCCCGTCCCCCACGGTCAGACGACCGTCCGGCCCTTCCCGCGCAGCAGCATCAGCACCAGATACAGCACCATCGACGTACCGAGCCCGACCGCCCAGCCGTAGTCGGCCAGCGACTTCAGCGCCCCGATGGGACGGCCGTCGACCAGCGGATGGAAGTCGGCCCCTCCCACCGCGAGAACACCGCCGGCGAGGAACGCCACCACGGCACGCCAGTTCCAGCCGCCGTCGTACCAGTAGCGGCCACCCGCGCGGTACAGGTCGGCGAGATCCAGCTTGGTCCGGCGCAGGATCCAGTAGTCCGCGATGAGGATGCCGGCGACCGTCCCCAGCAGACCCCCCACCAGACCCAGCCAGGTGAAGATGTAACCCTGCGGGTCCGCGTACAGCTTCCACGGGAAGATCAGCACCCCGAGGACACATGTGGCGAGCGCCCCCATACGGAAACTGATCTTCCGCGGCGCGATGTTGGAGAAGTCGAACGCCGGAGAGACCAGGTTCGCCGCGATGTTCACGGACAGCGTCGCCACCAGCACGGTGACCAGAGCGAACAGGATGCCCACCACGTTGTCCGTCTTGGCGGCCAGCTGCACCGGATCCCACACCGCCTCCCCGTACACCGCCTGCGAACCCGACGTCACCATGACCGACAGGAACGCGAACAACGTCATCGTGGTGGGCAAGCCGAGAGCCTGTCCCCAGGTCTGCGCCCGCTGGCTCTTCCCGTACCGGGTGAAGTCCGGGATGTTCAGCGACAGCGTCGACCAGAAACCGATCATGCCCATCAGCGAGGGCCAGAACAGCTTCCAGAAGTCCCCGCCCCAGCCGAGCTTGGAGGGCTGGTCGAGCAACGGCCCGAACCCGCCGGCCTTGCTGCTCATCCACCAGAGCATCACACCGGCGCCGACGAGGACGAAGGGCGCCGCCCAGTTCTCGAAGCGGCGGATGGTCTCCATACCCCGGTAGATGATGGCGAGCTGGAGCGCCCAGAAGAGGGCGAAGGACAGCCACATGGTCCAGGCGTGACCGCCGATCTGCGAGGCGTTGCGCCATCCCTCGCCGAGGAGCTTGCCGGCGAGGAAGTAGATCGCCTCGCCGCCGATCCAGGTCTGGATGCCGAACCAGCCGCACGCCACCAACGCCCGCACGACCGCGGGAAGATTGGCCCCGCGGACCCCGAACGAGGCGCGGGCGAAGACCGGGAACGGGATACCGTACTTCGGCCCCGCATGCCCGGTGAGGAGCATCGGGACCAGCACGATCAGGTTGGCGAGCGCGATCGTGAAGACTGCCTGCTTCCAGTCCATGCCGACGGCTATCAGCCCCGAAGCAAGGGTCCAGGAAGCGGTGTTGTGGGCCATGCCGACCCAGAGAGCGGAAAAATTGTAGGTGGTCCAGGTCCGCTTCTCGACCGGGACCGGGAGCAGGTCCTCGTTCGCGTAGGGGCCGCTCGGCGCGGGAGCGTCGGGTGCGATCTCCACGCGGCCGTCGGGGAGCGTGACGTGTCCGGAGCCGGACGGACTGTCCGGAGGGACGGTCTCTGTCATGGGCAGGCCAATCGGTGAGGAGTGACAGAAGAGGCCGTGCGGGGACATCCTGCGGGGGGTGCGCGGAGAGCGCCCTGGACCCCTTCCCGGGACGGCGGGAAGGGGCGAACGGGGGTGAGCCTCAAAGGCCCCGGCCATCCGACCTGACCGTCGGCGGATGACGACTGACAGCTGTCAGATATCGGATGACAGATGACAGATTTCCATTACTGTCCGTTGACGCCCGGAATGACCTTCTTGCCGTAGGCGTCGATGGTGGCTTCCTGCGCGTCGTGCATGTCGTACACCGCGAACTGGTCGACTCCCAGCGCGCGCAGGGCGTTCAGCTTCTCGATGTGCCGCTCCGCCGGGCCGATCAGGCAGAAGCGGTCGATGATCTCGTCCGGGACGAACGCGGTGTCGGGGTTGTCGGCGCGTCCGTGGTGGGCGTAGTCGTAGCCTTCGCGGGCCTTGATGTAGTCGGTGAGTTCGTCGGGGACGGCGGCGGAGTGTTCGCCGTACTTGGTGACGAGGTCGGCGACGTGGTTGCCGACCATGCCGCCGAACCAGCGGCACTGTTCGCGGGCGTGGGCGAGTGCTTCGGGTGAGTCGTCCTCGGTGATGTACGCGGGGGCGGCGACGCAGATCTTCACGTCGGCGGGGTCGCGTCCGGCGTTGGCGGCGGCGTCCTTGACGGCCTTGACCATGTACTCGGTGAGGTAGAGGTCGGCGAGCTGGAGGATGAAGCCGTCGGCTTCTTCTCCGGTCATTTTGAGGGCCTTGGGGCCGTAGGCGGCCATCCAGACGGGCAGTTCGGCGCCGGGCCTGACCCAGGGGAACCTGATGACGGTGCCGCCGAGGTCGGCTTCCTCGCCGCGGCCGAGGGCGCGGATGACTTTCATGGCGCCGCTGATGCGGGCGAGGGTGTTGGGTTTGCGGCCGGCGACGCGCATGGCGGAGTCGCCGCGGCCGATGCCGCAGACGGTGCGGTTGCCGTACATGTCGTTGAGGGTGGCGAAGGTGGAGGCGGTGACCTCCCAGGTGCGGGTGCCGGGGTTGGTGACCATCGGTCCGACGGTCAGTGTCCGGGTGTTGGCGAGGATCTGGCTGTAGATGACGAAGGGTTCCTGCCACAGGACGGCCGAGTCGAAGGTCCAGCCGTGGGTGAAGCCGTTGGCCTCGGCGCGTTGCATCAGTTCGATGACGCGGGAGGCCGGGGGGTCTGTCTGCAGGACGAGTCCGAAGTCCATGGCGCCGCTCCTGGTCTCTCAGAGAAGGTACTGACAGGTGGAGCGGGGGGTGTAGACGCCGTGGCCGGCGCGTCCGGTGAACTCCCGCTCGGTGATGACGGGTTCGCCGCGGGAGAGGACGGTCTCGACCTGGCCGGTGACGCGTTTGCCCTCGTAGGCGGAGTAGTCGACGTTCATGTGGTGGGTCTCGACCGACATGGTCTGCTCGGCGTGCGGGTCGTAGATGACGATGTCGGCGTCGGCGCCCGGGGCGATGGTGCCCTTCTTCGGGTAGAGGCCGAACATGCGGGCGGGGGTGGCGCAGGCGATCTCGATCCAGCGGCGGCGGGTGATGTGTCCGTCGACGACGGCCTGGTGGAGGAGGTCCATGCGGTTCTCGACGCCGGGGAGGCCGTTGGGGATCTTGGAGAAGTCGCCGCGGCCGAGTTCCTTCTGGCCGGTGAAGCAGAAGGGGCAGTGGTCGGTGGAGACGACCTGGAGGTCGTTGGTGCGCAGGCCGCGCCAGAGGGCGGCTTGGTGTTCCTTGGGGCGGAGGGGGGTGCTGCAGACGTACTTGGAGCCTTCGAAGTCGGGTTCGGCGAGGTTGTCGGTCGAGAGGAAGAGGTATTGGGGGCAGGTTTCGCCGAAGACGTTGAGGCCTTGGTCGCGGGCGTGGGCGATTTCGGCGAGGGCTTCGCTGGCGGAGACGTGGACGACGTAGAGGGGTGCGCCGGCGACCTGGGCGAGTTTGATGGCGCGGTGGGTTGCTTCGGCTTCGAGGAGGGCTTTGCGTACTTCGCCGTGGTAGCGGGGGTCGGTCTCGCCGCGGGCGAGTGCTTGTTCGACGAGGACGTCGATGGCGATGCCGTTCTCGGCGTGCATCATGATGAGTCCGCCGTTCTCGGCGGAGCGTTGCATGGCGCGGAGGATCTGGCCGTCGTCGCTGTAGAAGACGCCGGGGTAGGCCATGAACTGCTTGAAGGAGGTGACTCCTTCTTCGACGAGCAGGTCCATTTCCTTGAGGGTGTCCTGGTTGACGTCGGAGACGATCATGTGGAAGCCGTAGTCGATGGCGCAGTTGCCGTCGGCTTTGGCGTTCCAGGTGTCGAGTCCTTCGCGCAGGGTGTGGCCGACGCTCTGGACGGCGAAGTCGATGATGGTGGTGGTGCCTCCCCAGGCGGCGGCGCGGGTGCCGGTTTCGAAGGTGTCGGAGGCGAAGGTGCCGCCGAAGGGGAGTTCCATGTGGGTGTGGGCGTCGACGCCGCCCGGGATGACGTATTTGCCGGTGGCGTCGATGGTGCGGTCGGCGGTCCAGGTCTCTGCCGTGGGGGTGCCGGTCGCGGCGAGGGCGGCGATGCGGCCGTCCTCGATCAGGACGTCGGCGTGGATCTCGTCGGATGCGGTGATGACGAGTCCGCCACGGATGACGGTTCGGCTCATGCTCCCTCTCCTTCCGGTTGTGCGTGCGCTGAGGGGGTTGTGGGGCTGTCGGGGTTTGGGGTGGGGGCTGTTTCCTGGTGGGGTGGTCGGTGGTTCGGGGGGTGGGGGGCGTGGGGCCGCGGGTCCGGCGCCGGGTGGGTGGCCGGGCCCGCGGGGTGGGTTGCGCCTAGGGGGCGGTCAGTGGTCCGTAGGTTGCGGGGGCGCGGTCGCGGTAGAACTGCCAGCGGTCGCGGACTTCGCGGAGTTTGGTCATGTCGAGGTCGCGGACGACGAGTTCGGGTTCCTTGTCGCTCGCCACCTCGCCGACGAACTGGGCTTCGGGGTCGACGAAGTAGGAGGTGCCGTAGAAGTCGTTGTCGCCGTGTTCTTCGACGCCGACTCGGTTGATGGCGCCCACGAAGTACTCGTTGGCGACTGCCGCGGCCGGCTGTTCGAGTTGCCAGAGGTAGCCGGACAGTCCGCGTGAGGTGGCTGAGGGGTTGAAGACGATTTCGGCGCCTGCGAGGCCGAGGGCTCGCCATCCTTCGGGGAAGTGTCGGTCGTAGCAGATGTAGACGCCGATCCGGCCGACGGCGGTGTCGAAGACGGGCCAGCCGGAGTTGCCGGGCCGGAAGTAGAACTTCTCCCAGAATCCGGGTACTTGGGGGATGTGGGTTTTGCGGTACTTGCCCAGGTAGGAGCCGTCGGCGTCGATCACGGCGGCGGTGTTGTAGAGGACGCGGGGCTGTTCTTCCTCGTACATCGGCAGGATGAGGACGAGGCCCAGTTCCTCGGCCAGTGCCTGGAAGCGCTGGACGATGGGGCCTTCGGGGATCTGTTCGGCGTACGCGTAGAACTCTTTGTCCTGGACCTGGCAGAAATACGGTCCGTAGAAGAGTTCCTGGAAGCACAGGACTTGGGCACCCTGGGCGGCGGCGTCGCGGGCCGCTTGCTCGTGGACCTGGATCATCGATTCTTTGTCGCCGGTCCATGCGGTCTGGAAGACGGCGGCGCGGATCACTCTGCTCATCGGGACCTCCGGTCGCTCGGTGTGCGAGGAGCTTAGGAAGCCGGGGCGGTCGGTTTGAGTTGCACCGTGTCACGTGTGGAGTGCCGTGCCGTTCCACGGTGTCACCTCCGTGTTGTCCCGTGTTTCGGCCGAGTGGTCGTGTGTTGCACCGGTGTTGCGCATGGGGTCTCGCTGTTGTCGTGCGTCGGGCTTCAGCGTTGTTGTGCGTCGTGCGCGAGCAGGGCGATGTGGACGGATGCGGCTTGTTCGAAGTCGTCGAGGTCGACGCCGAGGTGTGCCTGTATGGCTTCGAGGCGGCGGTAGAGGGCGGGGCGGCTGACGTGGTGGAGCTGGGCGGTGCGTGATTTGTTGCGGCCGGTGGCGAGGTAGGTCCGCAGGACGGGCAGCAGGTGGGGGTCGGCTCGTGCGCCGCTGAGCAGGCCGGCGAGTTCGCGTTCGGCGAAGGACTGGACGTGGGGGTCGTCGCGGAGCAGTCGGACGAGGCCGCGCAGGTGTACGTCGCGGAGGCGGACGAGTGGGGGCTGGTCCTGGTCCGTGGGTGTGTCGGCGGCGGCCTCGGCGACGTGCAGGGCTTCGCGCAGTCCGGTGGGGATGTCGTCCCAGTCGGTGCGGGGTCCGGCGGTGGCGACGGTGGTGGGGGTGCCGGTCTCGTGGTGGAGTCGTACGGCGAAGTGGGTGGCGAGGGCGTCGGCGTCCTGGTCCCGGGGGAGGCTGAGCAGCACGGCGGTGGCGTTGTCGGAGAGTTCGGCGACGAGTCCGGGCAGGCCCAGGAGTCGCAGGAGGCGGTCGAGTTGGGCGGGGTCGCCGTGGGGTACGACGAGGGGGACGAAGGTGCGGCGGTTGACGGGGAGTCCGGCTGCGCGTGCTCGGGGGAGGAGTTGGCGGGCGGGCAGGGCGCCGCTGACGAGGTCGGTGAGGAGGCTCTGGGCGGATTCTTCTTCCCAGGTGTGGGCGGAGCCGCCGAGCATGCGGTGGAGGATCAGGGATTCGGCGGCGCGGTCGGCGAGGAGTCGTCCGGTTCCTGTGTCGCCGCGGTGGCCGCACAGGACGATGCGGCCCCATCTTTCTCCGCGTCCGCCGAGTTCGGCGCGGATCCATCCGTCGCCTTCGCGGCCGCCTGCTTGTCGTGCGATGCGGTCCCAGTCGCGCAGCACGTCGTCGACGGCGGCGCGTTCGCCGGCGGTGGCGAGGACGCGGTGGGCGAGGTTGGTGATGACGACGGGGCAGGCGGTGTGCAGGGCGATCTCGTCGAGCAGGTGCTGGAGGGGGGCGCCGGTGGTGATGAGTCCGGTGAGTGCGGTGCGTACGGTTTCGGAGAGGCTTACGGCGGCGAATTTGCTGCGGACCAGCCGGGATTGGACTTCTTCTGTCAACTCGGCGAAGGGGGAGGGTCGGTGGAGTACGACCAGGGGGAGTCCGCAGCGTTCGGCGGCTCGGCGCATCGCGTCGGGGGGTGTGGGGAAGGCGCGGCCGAGTCCGAGGACGATGGCGGCGGCTTCGGCGCGGTGCAGGGAGCGGATGTAGTCGGCCTGGGCGTCGGGGTCGCCGGCGAGGAGTACTCCTGTGGTGAGGACCATTTCGCCGCCGCTGAGCATGACGCCGACGTCGGCGGCTTCGGCGACGTGGACCCAGCGCACGGTTCGGTCGAGGTGTCCGGCGCCTGCCACCACTTCGGGTTCTCCGGCCTGTACGCGGTCCAGGGCGAGGACCTGGCGTACGGACAGGGCGGGTTCCAGGGTGGTGGTCATGGCGGCGTTCCCCTTTGTTCTGTTGCTCGGTTCGCCTTGGAGCGTCGCGGCCGGTGTCGGGGTCTCGGTTGGCGTTCGGCCTGTGGGGTCGTCGCGTGCCGGGGTTTTGGGCACCGTGCGTGTCGTCGGCCAACTGGTCCTCTTTTGCGCTCTGTTATTGGGCGCTGTTGAGGGCTTGTTCGAGGATTGACGCGCCTTCTTCGGCTTCGGCGACGGTGAGGGTGAGGGGTGGTGCGATGCGGAGGACGCTGGTGTTGTGGCCGCCGCCCTTGCCGATGAGGAGGCCTTTTCGGCGGGCTGTTTCGAGGACGGCGGCGGCGGCTTGGGGGTCGGCGTCGTCGGTGCCGGGTTTGACGAGTTCGATGCCGATCATGAGGCCGCGGCCGCGGACTTCGCGTACGCCGTCGAGTTGGGCGGTGATGGCGCGGAGGCGTTCGATGAGGAGGCCGCCGACGCGTCGGGCGTTGCCTTGGAGGTCGTGTTCGAGGAGGTAGGTGAGGTTGGCGAGTCCGGCGGCCATGGTGATGGGTGAGCCGCCGAAGGTGGAGATGGAGTTGGAGTCGAGGGTGTTCATGATGTCGGCGCGGGCGACGACGCCGCCGATGGACATGCCGTTGCCGATGCCTTTGGCGAAGGTGAGGATGTCGGGTGGTCCGGAGGCGGCGTGGGCTTGCCAGCCCCAGAAGTGTTCGCCGGTGCGTCCCCAGCCGGTCTGGACTTCGTCGGCGATCCAGAGGATGCCGTGTTGGTGGAGGACGTCGCGGAAGGCTGCGTAGAGGCCGTCGGGTGGTGCGGTGAAGCCTCCGACGCCTTGGATGGGTTCGGCGATGAGTGCGGCGGGGGTGCGGGTGTGGCCGAGGAGGTCTTTGAGGTCGTCGACGCAGGCGGTGATGAAGGCGGCGTCGTCGAGGTGGGCGTAGGGGCCTCGGGTGCGGACGCCGCCGTGGACGTATTGGGTCTGGAGGGGGGAGAGGCTGGTGGGTGACCAGCCTTTGTTGCCGGTGATGCCGACGGAGGTGAAGGAGCGGCCGTGGTAGCTGTTGCGCATGGCGAGGATCTGGTTGCTCTGCCGGTGGGTGGTGGCGAGCAGGAGGGCCGTGTCGTTGGCTTCGGTGCCGGAGGTGGTGAAGAAGACGCGGGCGTCGGGGATGCCGGAGAGTTGGGCGATGCGTTCGGCGAGGTCGACCATCTGCCGGTTGAGGTAGAGGGTCGAGGTGTGGATGATGCGTCCGGCTTGTTCGCTGACCGCTTTGGTGACTTCGGGGAGTGCGTGGGCGGTCATGGTGGTGAGGATGCCGCCGAAGAAGTCGAGGTATTTGTTGCCGTCGGTGTCCCAGACGTGGCGTCCCTCGCCGTGGGTGATTTCGATGGGGTCTTCGTAGTAGAGGGTGAGCCAGTCGGGGAGGACGGCTTTGTGGCGGGTGTGGAGGTCGGTCACGGCTGCACCAGCCCTTCGTAGGCGTCGGGGCGGCGGTCGCGGTAGAAGGCCCATTGTTGGCGGACTTCTTCGATGAGGTCGAAGTCGAGGTCGCGGACGATGAGTTCTTCGTTCTTGTCGCCTGCGGGGTCTCCGACGAACTGGCCGCGGGGGTCTACGAAGTAGGAGGTGCCGTAGAAGTCGTTGTCGCCGTATTCCTCTTGGCCGACGCGGTTGATGGCGGCGATGAAGTATTCGTTGGCGACGGCTGCGGCGGGTTGTTCGAGTTGCCAGAGGTGGGCGGAGAGGCCGCGGGAGGTGGCGGAGGGGTTGTAGACGAGTTGGGCGCCGTTGAGGCCGAGTTGGCGCCAGCCTTCGGGGAAGTGCCGGTCGTAGCAGATGTAGACGCCGATTTTGCCGACGGCGGTGTCGAAGACGGGCCAGCCGAGGTTTCCGGGCTTGAAGTAGTACTTCTCCCAGAAGCCTTTGACCTGGGGGATGTGGTGTTTGCGGTATTTGCCGAGGTAGGTGCCGTCGGCGTCGATCACGGCCGCGGTGTTGTAGTAGAAGCCGGTCTGTTCGACTTCGAAGACGGGCACGATGATGACCATGCCGGTTTCGCGTGCGAGTTCGCGCATGCGGGTGACGGTGGGGCCGTCGGGGACGGGTTCGGCCCAGTTGTAGTGCTCGGGTTCCTGGACCTGGCAGAAGTAGGGCGCGTTGAAGACTTCTTGGAATCCGATGACCTTGGCGCCCTGCCGGGCCGCCTCGCGGGCGTGTTCCTCGTGTTTGGCGACCATGGATGCGGTGTCGCCGGTCCAGGTGGCCTGGACGAGGGCGGCGCGTACGACGTTGGCCATGAGCTGCTCCTTCGACGGGACGTCAGAGAGCTTCTACGCCCGTAGACAAAGGCTGTAGAGGCTCGAAGGTAAGCCCCCCGGACAGCCTTGCCAAGACCGTCGTCGTTACCCCGCTGAGTCGATCACGTTTCCCACTCCCACGGGTGAAGGACGTGGCCGGTGGCCCGGGCGATGGGCCCCGATCGGAGGACGGGCGGGTGGCCGGTGGGTGTGGCCGGCGGGGTGGGTGTGCGGGTGGTGCGGTCGCCTCGGGGGCGGGTGGTCATGAGGTGAAGCCGGCGACGCGCAGGGCGTGGACGAGGTCCCAGTGGCGTTGGTCGGAGACGGTGCGGGCGGCTTCGAGGAGGAGCGGGACGATGCGTTGCGGGTCGGGCTGGGCGCTGCGGGCGGCTTCTTCGGGGGTGCGGACGCGGACGTAGGCGCTGAGGAGTGCGCCGAGTTCGCGGTGGCGGCCCTGGTCGGCGAGGTCGAGGACGGCGGCGCCGATCTCGGGTGCGGGCCGGGCGGCGCCTTGGCGGAGCATCTGTTGTCCGTCGGTGGTGAGGCCTGCGGCGGCGAGGGCGTCGGCGGCGGCGACGAGCCGGTCGGCGGGCAGGGAGGCGGCTTCCCACAGGAGGGTGGCCCAGTCTGCGTCGAGTCCGTGGCGGTGGAGTTCGGCGGCGAGGTGGGGGAAGCGTGCGGCGGGCCAGTGGGCGGCTTCGACGAGGAGGGCGTGTGCTTCGCCGCTGCGGCCTTCGCCGCGGAGCCGGGTGAGGGTGGTGACGGTCTGTGTGGTGTGGTGCCGGGCGTCGTCGTCGGGTGGGGTGGCGGCGGGTGCGGGGTGGGGTGCGGGTTCTTCGGCGGCTCCGGCGAAGCGGGCGCCGCGTGGTGTGCGGCGGCCGGGTGCGGCCGGGGTGGGGAGGGTGGGTGCCGTGTCGGGCACGGGGGTGGGGTCGGTGTCCGCTTCGGTCATGCCGGCGAAGCGGGCGCTGCCGCGGGTGCGGCGCTTGGAACGTTTGGGGGTGGGTGCGGCGGGGCCGTCGGCCGGGGTCGGTTCGAACGCGGTGTGCCGGGTGTCGGGTTGGGGTCGGCCGTCGGGTGTGGGGGTGTCGTCGCGGTGCCGGTCGGGTGTCCGGTGCTGATGGTCGTGGGGTGTGTGGTCGGCCGGTCCGTTCCTCGGGCCGCCCTGGGTGGGGACCCACGGGTGGGGGTCGTCGGCGGGGGCCGGGGTGGAGGGGGCGGTGGGGCCGGTGTCGTAGCGGTCCGGGTACGGGCCGGTGTACGGGTCGGGGGCGCCTGGTGCGGGCCTGAGCGGGTGGGTGCCCTGTGCGGCGGGGTGGGCCCTGTTCTGCGGCTGCGGGGTCCAGGTGCCGTCCGGGGCGGGCGCGCGGTGGGCCTGTGCGGGGCGCGGCGGTGCGTGCGGGGTACGGCGGTCGAGGCCGTCGAGGCGGCGGCGCAGTTCGGCGCAGCGGGCGGTGGCGCGTTCGTGGTCGTCGTGGGCCCAGGCGAGGTCGAGGCGGATGGCGTCGGCCTCCTCGTGGGTGCCGGCGGTGTGGAGGAGGCGGGCCAGTTCTGCCTGGCGTTCGGTGGCGTAGCGTTGTTCGCGGAGCATGACGTCGAGGCGGTCGCCGAGGGCGTCCCGGCCGCCGGGTCGGGCGTCGTGGGCGGCGAGTGAGGCGTGGTGGAGGGTGCGGGCGCGGTCGGTCTCCTGGGCTGCGGCCCGGTCGCCGTATCCGGCGAGGAGGTCTTGGAGGAGGGCTTCCACGACGTCCCAGGGGGGTACTTCCCAGCCGTCGAGGCAGGCTCTCATGCCGTCGGGGTCGCGTTGCCAGAAGACTCCGCACCAGCCGCCGCCTTGGTCGAGCCGGTTCATCAGCTCGTTCAGGTAGCGTGCGAACTCCCGTACCTGTCCAGGGAGTTGTTCTACAGTCATCACCCAACTCCCGCCCGACTGGAGTGCCCCGGTCCGGTAGAAAACACCAGCCGTGTTACGTATCGGCTACAGGGAGTTTTCGGCGCGGGCGCAGTGCCCTCAAAGATGGATCACTTCGGCGTGCTCCGCTTCGGGCGCGCCGAATGTGGGGCGACCCTACTCCCCTCCCCCGTCCGCGTGTTGGGGGTCGGTCAGGTCCGGTCGACGGATGGGTGGCCCGCTGCGGGGGCGCGGTGGTGGAGCCTGGTTCGGGGGTGTCGGCGCATCCCGGCGGTGCGCTGGACGATGTACGGGTCCCGGCCGCCGGGGCGGGGGGATTCTCCCTCGCGGGGGGCCGGCTCAGGGAGGCCTGGTGGCGGTACTCGTAGGCCGAGGTGGGCGGGGCCGTCCCGATGAGGAGCCCTCGGGGGGCGGGTCGGGGGGCGGCTCCACCGTCCGGCGGAGGTGGGCGACCGCGAGATGGCGCGGCCGGATCGTCTCTTCCCGGAACGCCGGCCCCGGAGCCGATGATCCGGGGGTCCCGCGGCTCCGGGGCCGGCGGTCCGGGCGAGATCCTCGCCCGGACCGCCGCGTGGCGACGTGTGGCGCGCGTGGCGCCGCGTAGCGCCGGGGGGGCGCCGGGGGGCGTCTACGGTGCCGGTCGCACCACCATGGCCGAACCGCCGCCCCGGCGTACCTTCTCCGCCGCGGCCAGCCATTCGCCGTTCGGGAGGCGCTGGATGCCGGTGGCGGCGCCGATCTCCGGGTTCGGTTTGAAGGAGTGGCCGATGGCTTCGAGTTGGGCCTTCAAGGGGCTGTCGTAGAGGCCGGGTTCGAGTTCGGTCTGGGCCGTGTTGCGCTGGCTCGCGCGGGGTGCGGCGATCGCGTCGACCAGGGGGAGGCCCCGGTCGACGAACTCGGTCAGGGTTTGCAGGACGGTGGTGATGATGGTCGCGCCGCCGGGTGAGCCGAGGGCCACGAGGGGCCGGCTGTGGCGGTCGAGGACGATGGTCGGGGAGATCGACGAGCGCGGGCGTTTGCCGGGGCCGGGCAGGTTGGGGTCGTGGACGGCGGGGCTGGCGGGCGCGAAGGAGAAGTCCGTCAGTTCGTTGTTGAGGAGGAATCCGCGTCCGGGGACGGTGATGCCGCTGCCGCCGGTCTGTTCGATGGTCAGGGTGTAGGAGACGACGTTGCCCCACTTGTCGGCCACCGTGAGGTGGGTGGTGTTCTCGCCCTCGTACGTCGTCGGGGCGGTCTTGCCGCCGGTGGTGCAGGCGGCGGGGTGGCTCGGGTCGCCCGGCGCGAGGGGGCTCGTGAGTACGGCGTCGTCCTTGATGAGGCAGCCGCGGGAGTCGGCGTACTTCTGTGCGAGCAGGCCTTGGGTGGGGACGTCCTCGAAGGCCGGGTCGCCGACCCAGCGGCCCCGGTCGGCGAAGGCGATGCGGCTCGCCTCGATGAAGCGGTGCAGGTAGCGGGCCTCGCTCGCCTTCGAAAGGTCGGTGTTCTCCAGGATGTTGAGGGCTTCTCCGACGGTGGTGCCGCCGGAGGAGGACGGGGCGATGGAGTAGACGTTCAGGCCGCGGTACGAGGTCCTGGTGGGTGCCTGGCGTTTCGCCTCGTAGGCGGCGAGGTCGCGCGTGGACAGCTTGCCGGGGCGGGCGTTGTAGCCGGAGGCGGGGTCCACGGGCGGCTTGTCCGCGGTGGCGACGATCTCTCGCCCGAGTTGGCCGTGGTAGACGGCGCCCATCCCCTTCTCCCCCAACTCCGCGTAGGTGCGGGCCAGATCGGGGTTCTTGAAGGTGGAGCCGAGGACGGGGAGGGAGCCGCCGGGGAGGAACAGCCGTGCGGTGGCGGGGAAGTTCGCGAACCGGGCCTGGTTCGCCTCGGTCTGGGAGCGGAAGGTGTCGTCGACGGTGAATCCGTCGCGGGCGATGCGTTCGGCGGGCTTCAGGACGCTGCCCAGGCGCTTGCTGCCCCAGGTGTCCAGGGCTGTCTGCCAGGTCGCGGGGGTGCCCGGTGTGCCGACGCTGAGGCCGCTGGTGACGGCGTCGGCGAAGGCGAGGGGCTTGCCGTTCTCCAGGAACAGTCCGGAGTCGGCGGTCAGGGGTGCCGTCTCGCGTCCGTCGATCGTGTGCACGGTACGGGACTTGGCGTCGTAGTAGACGAAGTAGCCGCCTCCGCCGATGCCGGAGGAGTAGGGCTCGGTGACGCCGAGGGCGGCGGCCGTGGCGACGGCCGCGTCCACGGCGTTGCCGCCGTTCTTCAGCACCTCGATGCCGGCGGCGGAGGCGTCCTGGTCGACGCTCGCGACGGCGCCGCCGTAGCCGACCGCGACGGGTGTCTTCGCGCCGGTCGTTCTCGCGGTGCCGGGGCCGGCCGGTGCTGCGGGGGGTGCCGCGGCACCGACCGTCATCACCGTGGCCGAAACCGCCAGGACCGCCAGATTCCGCGCAACAGGGCGTCGCATCCGTACCTCCAGTCAACAGCCGTCCGCGCAGCGTAACGTCGATGCCATGCTCGCGTCAGGACCGCCTCGAACGTGTTTCCGCGGGCCCGCTAGCATGCGCGCCCATGACTGACGACGTGCGCAACATCGTCCTCGGCGTCCTGGCGGCCGGCATCAGTGCCGCGCTCGGCTGGCTCGCCCGTACCTATCTGTGGAAGCGCAAACTGCGGCGCAAGCAGGCGTTCTTCGGACTCCCCGACAACTCCGAGTCGCTGCTGGTGGTGAACCGCGAGGCGGGCGGGCCCGAACTCACGGTGATGCGCCACGACGTGTTCGCGCTGCTGGAGTTGTCCGCGCTGATCAAGGACTGCGGCGCGCACGCCCAGGTCATCGCGCACGATGCCACGCAGCAGGGTTTCGGGGAGCGGACGGAGTTCTGTGTGGGCGGTCCGTCGTCGAACCGGCGCATGGCCGCGCATCTGCACTCGCTGCTGCCGGGCATACGGGTGAACGTGGACTCCGAGCCGGGTCCCGACCGGGGCGCCTTCCAGATCGGCAGTGAGCGCTACCGCCTGGAGGCAGGCCGGGGCGAGTACGTGATCCTCGGCCGGCTCACCGCGGGCCAGGGCCGTGACGCGAGACCGGTGTTCCTGTTCTGCGGGCAGCGCGCGATCACCAACCAGGCGGCGACCCGCTACCTCGCCCGCAACCACGCGCGCCTGGCCCGCAAGCACGGCGGCAGCAGCTTCGTGCTGCTGCTGAAGGTCGTGAACTCGCAGGCGTACGGTCCCGACGTCGTCGAGGTCGTCGCGGACGTCACCCGCGCCGCCCAGGCCCCCCTGCCGACGCCGGCACCCGCTGCGGCGGCGGCATCCAAGCACCGCGCGGAGTCCTGAGCGGCCACGGCGCGTCGAGGACGACGGAGGGCGAGCGTGGCGAAGGCGCAGGTGGGACGGATGCGGGCGGGGCGGCGCGTCCCGCACTCCCCTGCCGCACCCCGTCTCTCCTCGGCTCGCCCTGCCGCAGATGTGACATAAACGGCATCGAGCAAACCTAAAGGGCGATTGCGCCTCTTTCCGTACAGTCCACAGCCTGTACGGAGGTACGTCCCCTTGCGTCGCATACGCCGCCCCCTGCTCACCCTCACCACGGCCGCGTCCGTGGTCGTCCTCAGCGCCTGCTCCGGCGGCTCCCCCGCGGCGGCGGACGCGGCGCGGACCTCGCCGGGGCCGAAGGCGAGCCCGGCAGCGGAGCGGGCGAAGCCGTTCCACCCCGACAGGATCAACAAGCTCACCCTGGCGCCCGGCAAGGGCACCACGGTCGGCGTCGGCCAGCCGGTGTCGATCGTGTTCGACCACCCGGTGGAGAACAAGGGGGCCGTCGAGCGCGACCTCGCGGTGACCACGTCGAACCACACGGCCGGCTCCTGGGGCCGGGTGACGAGCCACGACGGCAGGGACCGCGTCGACTGGCGGCCGAAGGCGTACTGGAAGGCCGGCACGAAGGTGCGGCTGGACGCGCGCCTCGACAAGGTGAACTCCGGGGCCAGGGGCGGCTGGTCCGTCCGTGACTGCACGACGTCCTTCACCGTCGGCCGGAGCCAGGTCGCCCGGGTCGACCTGGACGCCGAGCGGTTGACCCTGATGCGGGACGGCCGGGTACTGCGGTCCGCGCCGGTGTCGGCCGGCACCCCCGGGGGTGCGAAGGCCTCGTGGGGCGGGATCTCCGTACTGATGGCCAAGGAGGGCACCGTCAACATGCGCTCCGAGACGGTCGGCCTCGGGGACGCCTACGACAAGATGGTCGACTACTCGATACGGCTGACCTGGTCGGGCATGTACGCGCACGCGGCGCCCTGGAACGCGGCCTACTTCGGCAACACCAACCACAGTTCGGGCTGTATCGGCATGAGTGACGCCGACGCGTCCTGGCTGTACGCGCAGGCCCGGGCCGGCGACCCGTTCGAGGTGACCGGCAGCGGCTCGAAGGGGGTGCCCGCGGCCGGGAACGGGTACGGCGAGTGGAATCTGTCGTGGGCCGACTGGCGGGCCGGGACCGCCCTGGCGTAGCACCGGACTTTCCGGCGGTCCGCGTCGGGCCGCCGCCCGCACGCCTGTCCGGCACAGGGCGGCGGGGTCCGCTCGCGAGGAAATGAACTCTTCAACAATCGTTACTCGCACGTAACTTACCGACGGGGTACCTCCGGTAGCCGACGAGGTTACCGTCGGGTCACTTTGCACTGACCAGTGAGGAGTGACCCGTGGGACACGGTCGCAACGCCCTGCGCACGTCCGCCGTCGGTGCCGTCTCCGCGACGTTGATCGCCGCCGTCGGCCTCGGAATGGCCCCCGCCGCCCAGGCCGCGGGCGGCACGAGCGGCGGTATCCGATTCGTCGACATCACCGGAGACGGCGGAACGCCCCTCAAGGCCAACGTCGTCACCCCCGCGGGAGCCGACGGCACCCGCGCCTACCCGCTCATCGTGCTGCCCACGAGCTGGGGCCTGCCGCAGGTCGAATACCTCGCGCAGGCCCAGAAGCTCGCGAACTCCGGCTACGTGGTGGTCAGTTACAACGTCCGAGGGTTCTGGCAGTCCGGCGGGCAGATCGAGGTCGCGGGCCCGCCCGACACCGCCGACGCCTCCAAGGTCATCGACTGGGCGCTCGCCAACACCCCCGCCGATCCGCGGAAGGTCGGCATGGCGGGCGTCTCGTACGGGGCCGGCATCAGTCTGCTCGCCGCCGCCCACGACAAGCGCATCAAGGTGGTCGCGGCGCTCAGCGGCTGGGCCGACCTGATCGACTCGATCTACTCCAACCGCACCCAGCACGCACAGGCCGCCGCCCTGCTGGACGGCGCCGGCTACCTCACCGGCCACCCCAGCCCCGAACTCCAGCAGGTGTTCACGGACTTCTTCTCCTCGAACCTCTCCACGGAGCAGAGCCTCATCGACTGGGGCAAGAAGCGCTCCCCCGAGACCTACGTCGACCAGCTCAACAAGAACGGCGCCGCCGTCTTCCTCGCCAACGCCTGGGGCGACACGATCTTCTCGCCCAACCAGTACGGCAGGTTCTACGAGGAGCTGACCGGACCCAAGCGACTGGAGTTCCGGCCCGGCGACCACGCCACCGCCGAACTGACCGGCCTGTTCGGGCTCCCCAACGACGTGTGGACCGACACCGGCCGCTGGTTCGACCACTACCTCAAGGGCGACGACAACGGCGTCGACCGCGAGCAGCCCGTGCGGCTCAAGTCCCGCTCCACCGACGGCTACGAGGGCTACCCGGACTGGAAGTCGGTCGGCGCGACCACCCGGAAGATCGCCCTCGGCGGCACCACCACGATCCACACGAACGTCGACTCGGGCGCCGACGGCGGAGTGGTCTTCCTGTCCAGCATCCTCGACCAGCTCACGCGGACCCCGCCGATGGCCTCGATCCCGCTGCTGCCGCGTACCTGGGCCGCGGTGTGGCAGTCGGAGAAGTACGCGAGCGGACAGCACGTGCGCGGCACCGCGCGGGTGCACACGACGGTCACCGCGACCAAGGAGAGCGGCACCCTCGTCGCCTATCTGTACGACGTGGGGCCGCTCGGCCTCGGCAAGCTGGTCAGCAACGCGCCGTACACCTTCCACGGGCGGACGCCCGGCAAGCCCTTCGGTGTGGACCTGGAGTTGTACTCCACGGCCTACGACGTCCCGGCAGGGCATCGGCTGGCCCTGGTCGTCGACACGGTGGACCCGCTCTACATCGAGCACAACCCGTCCGGCGCGCAGTTGACCTTCTCCTCGCCGGAGCACGACCCGTCGTATGTGTCGGTGCCCCTGCGCGAGCAGTGATCTCCGGCTGCCGCCGGCCGGGTCTGGCCCTGTGAGCTGCTGCTCCCCTACGGTGGCGGGGCGGTGGGGGGTACCCCACCCGGCAGCAGCGTCCCTGGTTCGGCCGGTGCCACGTCCACGGCCTCGGTCTCGGGACTGCGCCGCTCCCACCGGTTCGCCCGGGTGAGCGGCGCGCACATCCCGGTGCGGAGCGGCGGGGTCGCCGTCACCGCGGGGATGAACGCCACATCGTAGTCGAGGTTCGATGCGGTCGGCTTCCCGGTGTGCGGTTCAGGACCCACGCCGTGCGGGGCGCGGATGCCGTGGGGCTGGGCCGTCCTGGCGCCGTCGAAACGCCCGCGAGTCCGGCGTGTCCGCTCGCGGAGCGCTGCTCCCGGGTACGGGATCCCGCGTGCCGTACGGCAGTTGGGGTCCTGTGCGGGTGTGGCCGGCTCAACGGGCGGGCTGCCCTCCTTTCCGCGGTACCGGCGGGCCGGTGAGGGCGGTCGCCTCCCCCGTGCCGACGGTGAGGTTGACGTCCTGCAGAACATGCAGCTCCCCGAAGTACGTGTTGACGTCGTGCAGCTCGATCAACGGATCGACGGCCATTCCGGTCCCTGCCCACTCTCAGCTGTGTCGGTCAACGCAAACTATCGACGCAAAACGGGACTTAAGGGACGACACGCACGCAGAGCAATTAACCGTATTTGAGGCTGCATTACGACCTCATCACGACACTCCGTACGATCCCCCGGATGGCATTCACCCGGCACGCCCGGGCTCCGGGCAGTGCCCTGTGCGTCGGGCCGGCCGACGGCCGCCCGCTACCCCTCGGAGGCCTCGGCGTACATCTGGGACAGTTCGGGGACGCCCTGGACGGCCCAGTCGAGCCCCGCCTCGACGACCGCGATCTCGCGGCCCGAGGGCAGCCGGACGGCGGGGCTGCCGCCGGGCCAGACATGCCAGGACGCGCCGGGGACCGTACGCACCACGACCGTGCCGAGATAGAGGCCCGCGTCGTTGCCCAGCCAGGGAAGCGCCTCGGGGTCGTCGCGCCACAACGGAAGGAGCTGGTCGAGCGCCGCCAACGAGGCCGGTGTGTCGTCCAGTTCGAGGCCGACGGCCGCGGCCTGGGAGCGGAGCAGTTCGCACTCCGAGAGCAGTTCGGCGACACCGTCCGGGTCGTCCTCGAAGGCGGCGGCGAGCGCCCGCTCCTGGCGCGCCGGATGGCGCCTGCGCCATTTTTCCAAGAAGGGGATGTTCATGACCGGCCTCTCCGTGGGGTGCGATCGCCGACGGCACCGCGTTCCCGGCATTTCCACGAGCCTATCTTGCGGCAGTTGATCACGGAATGGTGCGAATCACCATGCCCGGGGCTCGCTCGCACCGCTCCGACCGCCCACGAGCGGGACGTCCTGCCCGCGGAGGGCCGCACTCGTCGGCGAGCCTCCGGGCCACGGGCGTCAGGGTGATTTCGTCACGGTCGGCGATGTACCGGCGCAGAGCGTCGAGTTGTGTTCGCCGGGTCCGGCAACGCCGGGCCGGCCGGCGTTGCCGGACCCGGCGTTGCCTACCCACAGCCGGGGCAGGCTGGGTGGCGCCGGGGCGCCGATACTCGGAGTCATGAACGGAACATCGCACCTCGGGGACTTTCTGCGGACGCGGCGTGCCCAGCTGCGCCCCGAGGACGTCGGAGTGCCCACGTACGGGGAACGGCGGCGTGTGCCGGGTCTCCGGCGCGAGGAGCTGGCCCTGCTGGCGGGTGTGAGCGTCTCCTACTACACGCGGCTGGAACAGGGCCAGTCGCAGAGCGCCTCACCGGAGGTGCTGGACGCGATCGCCCGCGCGCTGCGGCTCGACGAGTCCGAGGAGCGGCACCTGCGCCACCTGGCCCACGCGGACCGGCAACGCCCGCGGGGGCGGCGGCCCGCTCCGGAACGCGTGACCGAGGCGATGCGTCAACTGCTCGACGCGCTCGGGGAGGTGCCGGCCGTCGTGCTCGGCCGGCGCAGTGACGTGCTGGCGTGGAACCGCCTGGGGCATGCCCTGTTCGCCGGCCATCTGGCCCCGGCGGCACCGGAGTCGGCGGCCGGGCGGCCCAACATGGCGAGGCTGGTGTTCCTCGACGCTCACACCCGCGCGCTGTACGCGGACTGGCCGGGCAAGGCCAGGGCGGTCGTGGGCAACCTCCGGCTGGTGGCGGGCCTCCACCCGGACGACGGGGCGTTGCACGCGCTCGTGGGTGAACTCAGCTCGAAGAGTGCCGAGTTCGCGTCGATGTGGGCCGACCACCGGGTCAGGGCGTGCAGTGTCGCGGCCTACGCGATGCGGCATCCGCTGGTCGGCGCGCTGACCGTCACGCAGCAGACCCTCAGCCACGGTCCGGGCCCCGGCATCGTCGTCGCCACGACCGAGCCGGACTCGTCCTCGCGTGCCGCCCTCACCCTGCTCGCCCAGGCCGTGCGGTCCGCCCCGCCGACCGGCCCCGCGGCTCTCGTGCCGCAATCCCCCAGGACCGTCCCGCCGTCCTCGGGGTCCCGACCGCCCGTCTCCTGACCGGGCCTCGCGCCCCGGACATCGCCCTTCCCCGCCCCCCAACAACTCACACGCGTCGGCGTGTTGCTGCCGCGTGCCCGAAAACAAGTGAAGGAATCATGGCCAAGAAGCTCTCCACCCTCTCCGCGTCGGCGGCCGTCCTCGTCACGGCCCTGACGGCGGCACTCGCCTCGGCGCCGGCGCTGGCGTCGACACCGCCACGAACCCCGACTCCGCCGACCACGTCGGCTGCTGTCCCCGCGTCGTTGGACCACGCGCGGATCGCCGCGCACTTCGACCTGGCCTCGGGACGGACACCCGAGAACATCGCACTGGCACCGGGCGGCGACGCGTACGTGACCTTCGCCGCGGGCCGTCAGGTCGCCAAGGTGTCCCGCGACGGCACCACCCGGATCCTGGCCACCCTGCCCCTACCGGCCGACGGCGGTGTCCACACGCCGGTCCTGGGCTTCCCGCTGACCGTCGGCATCACCCGCGCCCACGACGGCACCCTGTACTTCCTGTACGCCACCGGCACCTCCGACCTGACCGGCGTGTGGCGTCTGCGTCCGGGCGGCCGGCCCGAGCGGATCGCCGCGCTGCCCGCGGACGGCCTGCCCAACGGCCTCGCTCTGGACGCTCGCGGCGGCACCCTCTACGTCACCGACTCCGTGCTCGGCACCATCTGGCGTGTGCCCACCGCCGGCGGCACCGCCACCGCCTGGTCGACCGCCCCCGAACTGGCCTCCACCGGCTTCCTCGGCGCCAACGGGCTGAAGGTCCACCACGGCGCGGTCTGGGCCGGCAACCTCGACCAGGGGACCGTCGTGCGCATCCCCGTCCTCCCGGGCGGGCACGCCGGCCGGGCCCGGATCAGGGCCACCGGCCTGCCGGGCATCGACGACTTCGCGTTCACCGGCCACGGCGACCGCCTGCTGGCCACCCTCAACGGCTCCAGCCGGGTCGCCCTGGTACGGCCCGACGGCAGCCACTCCATCGTGCTCACCCGGGCCGACGGCCTCCAGAACCCCACCTCCGTCGCCCTGCGCGGTCACACCGTCTACGTGACGAGCGCCGCCTACGTCACCGCCGAGGACCCCAACCTGCTCCTCGCCCGGCTGAACGACTAGCACGGCACCGCTCACGCCCGTCCCGCGCCGACTCACCCGGCGAAGTGCCCGCACGGGTGTCGTCGAGCGGGTCCGTGCGCTCGCTCCCGACGGCGTCGACCTGGCGCTCGACGTCGCCGGGAGCGGGGTGCTTCCCGAGCTGATCGGTCTCGCCGGTGGTGCAGGGCACGTCGTCACGGTCGCCGACTTCGCCGGAGCGCGGCAGTACGGGGTGACGTTCAGCCGCGGGGACAACGGCCGCGCCGTCCACGCTCTCGGCGACATCGGTGAACTGATCGAGTCGGGGCGCTTCGCGCTCCCGGTCGCACAGGCCTTCCCGCTCGACGACGTCGCCGAGGCGCACCGGACGGGCGAGCGGGGTCGGGTGCGCGGGAAGCTCGTCCTGCTGGTCGGCCGATGTGCGGGGCGGCGGCCGTGACGGCCGCGGCTGCGGTCCGCCGGTGGCGTGCGCTGTCGCTACCCGGACGACCCCCGGTCCCGGTCCTTCGGTGCCGCGGGCCGGACGGGCGTCCTAGACGTCCAGGTCCACGACGACCGGCGCGTGGTCCGAGGCGCCCTTGCCCTTGCGCTCCTCCCGGTCCACATAGGCGTCCTTGACCGCTGTGGAGAACGCCTCGTTGCCGTAGACGAGGTCGATGCGCATGCCGCGGTTCTTCGGGAAGCCGAGCTGGCGGTAGTCCCAGTAGGTGAAGGGGTGGTCGTACTTCAGGGGGCGCGGGACCACGTCCGACAGGCCGGTCTCCCGCAGTGCGGCGAGGGCCGCGCGCTCGGCCGGGGTGACGTGGGTGAGGCCCTCGAAGGCGGCCACGTCGAAGACGTCGTCGTCCGTGGGCGCCACGTTGTAGTCGCCCATCACGGCGAACGGGCGGCCGCCCGCCGCGTCGCCCGCGACGGCGGTCTTCAGCGCGTCGAGCCACTGGAGCTTGTACGTGTAGTGCGGGTGGCCGACCTCGCGGCCGTTCGGCACGTACACCGACCAGACGCGGACCGGGCCGCAGGTCGCCGAGACGGCCCGGGGCTCCTCGACGCCTTCGTAGCCGGGGTCGCCGGGCAGGCCCTTGACGACGTCGTCCAGGCCGACGCGGGAGATCACGGCGACGCCGTTCCACCGCCCGGTGGCGTGCACCGCCGCCTCGTAGCCCAGCTCGCGCAGCTGGTCCGTGGGGAACTGCTCGGCGGCGATCTTCGCCTCCTGGAGGCACAGCACGTCCGTGCCGGTGCTCTCCAGCCAGGCGAGCAGCCTCGGCAGGCGGGCGGTGATCGAGTTCACGTTCCAGGTGGCGATGCGCATGCCTCACAACCTACCGGGCGGGTACGACAACGGGTCCGCGGGAGACACCCGGGCCCCCTTGCGGCCGACGGGGAGAGGGCTCGCCAGGGGGTCCGGGGGCGGGCGGTGGTCCGGTCAGACCTCGGCCGACGTTCCCGGGGTGAGCCGCAGGTGCTCGGAGCCGCCCAGTGAGCCGATCTGGCTGTCGTAGATGGGCCGGGCCAGGTCCGTGAGCAGGGCGTCGTGGATGTCGTAGGCGCGTTGCGGCTTGACCTCGCGGACGTATTCGATGACCTCGGAGATCTTGTTCCACGGGGCCATGACCGGGAGCATCAGCGTCTCGACCGGGCCACCGGGGACGGTGAGCGCGTCGCCGGGGTGGAACACCCGGCCGCCGTCGACGAGGTAGCCGACGTTGGTGATGCGCGGGATGTCCGGGTGGATCACGGCGTGCAGTTCGCCGTGCACCTGCACGTCGAATCCGGCCGCACTGAACGTGTCGCCGTGGCCGACGGTGTGCACCCGCCCCGGGAAGGCGGCGGAGATCTTCTCCGCCACCGCGCGCAGCGTCCAGATCTCGGCCGCCGGATTGGCGTCCATGCCGGCCCGCAGCCGCTCCTCGTTGAAGTGGTCGGGGTGCTCGTGCGTCACGAGGATGACGTCCGCGCCCAGGGCGGCGTCCTCCTCGCTGAAACCGCCGGGGTCGATGACGAGCGTGCGCCCGTCCTTCTCGAGACGGACGCAGGCGTGTGACTTCTTCGTGAGCTTCATACGTCCATCCTGCCCCCGTGGCCGCGCCCGGGCTCCACCACCCGGACGTACGGCCGCTCGCTCACGTGCTCACTCCTCGGGGGTGGTCTCCTCGCGGATCACCTGCTGCGCCACCTTGAAGGCGCTGTTCGCGGCCGGTACGCCGCAGTAGACGGCGGCCTGGAGCAGTACTTCCCTGATCTCGACGGGGGTGAGGCCGTTGCGCAGGGCGGCGCGGGTGTGGAAGGCCAGTTCGTCGAGGTGTCCGCCGGCCACGAGGGCAGTGAGGGTGACACAGCTGCGTGAACGCCGGTCGAGTCCGGGCCGGTTCCAGATCTCGCCCCACGCGTAGCGGGTCACGAAGTCCTGGAAGTCCCCGGAGAACTCGTCCGCCGCGGCCAGTGCCCGGTCCACGTGCGCGTCGCCCAGCACCTCGCGCCGCACCTTGATCCCGGCGTCGTAGGGGTCGGGCCGTCCCATGACCTCGGGCGGTGCGGCGGGGGGCCCGATCTCGGCGAACGGGCCGACCGGCGGCGGCGCGGACAGGGCGGGGTGCACGGGCGCGGACTGGATCGCCATCTGCCCGGTCGCGGAGTCGAAGGCGGTCGGCTGCCAGGCGGTGGAGAAGTGGCGTACGAGCAGGTCGGTGACGGCGGCGGGCTGCTCGACCGGTACGAGGTGGGAGGCGCCGGGGACGACGGCGAGGCGCGCGTCCGGTATGCCGGCGACCAGGGTGCGGGCCTCCGCGGGGCCGGTGACCTGGTCGTCGGAGCCGACGAGGACGAGGGTGGGCACGCCGATCCGGCCCAGTTCGGACCGTACGTCGAAGGCCGCGAGGGCCTCGCAGGCGGCGATGTAGCAGCCGGGGTCGGTGGTGCGCACCATCTGCACGGCCCACTCGGTGATGGCGGGCTGGGCGGCGGCGAAGCCGGTGGTGAACCAGCGCTCGGGCGAGGTGCGCGCGATCGGGTCGAGTCCGTTCGACCGGACGATCACTCCGCGCTGGCGGAACTCGTCGGCCGTGCCGAAGCGGGGTGAGGCAGCGATCAGGGCGAGGGAGGCGACGCGTTCCGGGCGGCGCAGGGCCAGCTCGATGCCGAGGGCGCCGCTGAACGCGCAGCCCGCGTATCCGAAGCGCTGGACGCCGAGCTGGTCGAGCGTGCCGAGCAGCCGCCCCGCCAGTTCGGCCACGGAGCCGGCCGGGTACGCGAGGGCTCCGCCGTGTCCGGGCAGGTCGAAGCGGAAGACCCGGAAGCTCTTCGCGAGCTCCGGGACCTGCCGGTCCCACATGTGCCAGGTGGTGCCCAGGGAGGGTCCCAGGATCAGGACAGGTGCGTCTTCTGGCCCGTCGAAGCGGTATTGGAGGGTGTTAGGTGGTGTCTCGCTCACCCGTCAGACCCTCTCATCTCCCGCGAGATCCCACATGGCCGGTCCCGGCCTAACGACTCTCGTTCCCCTCTGTGCTATGGGCCGGGCACTGCCGGAACCCTCGAAGGCCCGGGTACCTGCTCTGGGGCGTGTACGTGTGACCGTCTCCGCAGCGGGTCCTCCGGGAGGGTGCCCTCGCCCCGTGCCGGGTGGCTCGGCGTGGTGGGGAAGGTGGCCGACGCCGCGAGGAAGGCGTCGTTCTCCGCGGGCGAGCCGATCGAGACGCGGACTCCCTCGCCCGCGAACGGCCGGGTCGCCACTCCCGCCGCCGCGCAGTGACCGGCGAAGGCGAGAGCCTGGTCGCCGAGCTGGAGCCAGAGGAAGTTGGCGCTGCTGGAGGTGACGCGCCGGCCCTGTTCGGTCAGCGCGTGGTGGACTCGCCCGCGTTCCGCGACCGTGGTCTCCACACGGGCCATCAGAGCCTCCTCCGAGCGGAGAGCGGCGATCGCCGCGGCCTGCGCGACGCCGTTCACGCTGAAGGGGAGGAAGGCCTTGCGGAGTGCCTCGACCACGGTGGGGTGTCCGACCGCGAAGCCGATCCTGAGGCCGGCCAGGCCATAGGCCTTGGAGAACGTGCGCAGGACCACCACGTTGGGGCGCCCGGGCCGCAGAGTGAGGCCGTCGGGGACGTCGTCGTCGCGCACGTACTCGATGTACGCCTCGTCGATGACCACCAGGCAGTCGGCGGGGACCCGGTCGAGGAAGGTTTCGAGGGCGGATCGGGAAATCACCGTTCCCGTGGGGTTGTTGGGGTTGCAGATGAAGATGAGCCGCGTCCGGTCGGTGATCGCGGCGGCCATCGCGTCGAGGTCGTGAGCCCCGTCCTTGAGCGGGACCTCGACCGGGGTGGCACCGGAGAGTCTGGTCAGGATCGGGTAGGCCTCGAACGAGCGCCAGGCGTAGAGGACCTCGCCGCCGGGCTCCGCGACCGCTTCCAGAAGCACCTGGGAGACGCCGACGGAGCCGCAGCCGACGGCGATGGTGTCCTCCGGTACGGCGAAGTGTGCGGATATCGCAGAGATCAGGTCCGCGCAGCTGTTGTCCGGGTAGCGGTTGACGCCCAGCGCTGCCTCGTGGATCGCCTGCACCACCGCGGGGATCGGCTCGTACGGGGATTCGTTGGCTGCCAGGGGGAAGGTGTGTCCCTCGGGTGAGCGTACGGACGTGCTCTGCTTGTAGCTCACGAGCTTGTCGAGCGCGGAACGGATGCGGGGCAACTGCCCGGCGGCGTCGGAAGCGGCGTGGGCGGGGGGCGCGGACATGCTTGTTCTCCTCTGCAGAGCTCGTAACACGATCTTGTCGCGGTGCCCCTGGTCGAGCGGGACCAAGGCGACGATTCCGCCGTTCGTGAGGTGTGGGGAACCGGCCCTTGATCGCGGACGACCGGCTGTGGCGCCAGAGCCACTTGTACGTGCCCCGCAATGACGTCAGTCGGCAACTACCGGCGTCGGAGCTGAAGTTCGGCTCTGGTCGGACCTGCCGGCATCGGGCCGGGGCGGTGGCACGGGGCGTCAAGAGGACCCGACCCTGGTCGTGTTACGGGCTCTGAGAGGGTCGGCGGCTCGGTGGCTACTTCGAGGCGCCTTGGGGTGTTGTCGTGGTGGCGGTTTCGTCCGCGGCTTGGGTGGGGGTGGTGTCGTCTGGTGTGTGTGTGGTGGGGGTGGCTTCGTGTGTTGCTTCTTGGATGGAGCGGTTGCTGAGTGCGGGGAGGCTGAGGAGGGCGACGAGGACCATGAGGAGGCCGCCGAG
>NZ_JBIWLU010000016.1:0-213587 GCF_044766365.1 Streptomyces sp. NPDC102279
TCCTCCGCACCCTCCGGACCCACCGGCACCAGAGCCTTCGGCAGAGTGTCGGTGTAGGGACGCAGACGCCGTCCGGCGCCTGCCGCCAGCACGAGGCCGATCATGCGGGTTCTCCTTCATCGTGTACGGCGGGGGCCCCGGAGGACACCCAGAAACGGATGCTCTCGATGAGCACCAGCAGCGCCACGGCCACGGCGAACACCGTGAGCGCGACCTTGAACTGTGCGGCGGTGAGCAGCGCGGCCAGGACGGTGACCAGCAGCGTCCTGCCTTCGTGCCCGCCGGTCGCCCGCACCAGCCAGTGCGGGGGGGCGCCGGCGTTTCCGCGGATGCGGTACACCGTGTCGTAGTGATGGTAGGCGACCGCGGCCACCAGGCCGAAAGCCGCCGGCAGGGCTCCGTTCACGTCCGCGTTGGCCGCCAGTACCAGAACGGTGAGGTACTCCGCCGCCCGGTAGAAGGGCGGAACCAGCCAGTCCAGGGCGCCTTTCAGGGGCCTGAGCAGGGCGGCCGGAGAGAGCAGGACGTACACCGCGGCGCCGAGGACCGGCCACCAGCTTCCGTAGGGAGCGAGTGCGGCACAGATCACGACGATCGCCCCGGCGGCGAACGCGACGACGGCGGGCGCGAGACGCGGGACACCGCGGGCGACGCGGGTCAGGAGCTCCGCGAGCGGGCCGGAGTCGGTGAGGTCCACGAGGGCCTGGGCGGCACGGTCGGTGCGGTGTGCCTTGCGGGTGAGCGAGCGCAGCACCCGGCCGGCCGTGGTGTAGGTCGCCGCGAAGGCACAGCCGACCAGCAGCGCGTAGAAGGTGATGCGGGGCGTCGTGAACGCGGTGAGCACGGCGATCATCGCCCAGCGCTCGCCGATGGGCAGGACGATCATCCGGCGCACCCAGACCGTCCAGCCCACGCTGTCGAGCTTGTCCGAGAGGGCGGCGGTGGGGCTGGTGTTGGCCGTGGCGTCGTGGTTCGCCTCGTTGAAGGAGAAGTCCACGACGTGCCGGCACGCCTGCAGGATCATCGCGCCGAGGGCCAGCGCCCAGACGTCGTCGCCGCCGCGGGCCGCGCCGAGCGCGAGGCCCGCGTAGTAGGCGTACTCCTTGGCCCGGTCGAAGGTCGCGTCCAGCCAGGCGCCGAGTGTGGAGTACTGCAGCGAGTAGCGGGCGAGCTGTCCGTCCGTGCAGTCCAGGACGAAGGAGAAGAGGAGGAGCAGTCCGGCGGCGACGAAGCCGGCGCGGGTGCCGGTGGCGGCGCAGCCCGCGGCGATCAGCGCGGTGATCAGCGACGCGGTGGTGACCTGGTTCGGGGTCAGGCCGCGGCGGGCGCACCAGCGGGCGATGTAGCGGGAGTACGGGCTGATGCAGTAGGTGGTGAAGAAGCCGTCGCGGGCCTTCACGGCGCCGCGCAGCCGGATCGCCTCGTCGTCCACGGCGGAGACGGCCTGCCGGGCCTCGTTGCGTTCCTGCGGGTCCGTCGGGACGACGGCGACGAGGGCGCCGAGTTCCGGGCGGTGCACGGCGACGTCGTCCGCGTCGAGGGCGGCGGCGAGGCGTTCGGCGAGGTTCTCCGTGGTGACGGCGAGACCGCCGCTCGCGGAGCTCTCGCGGGCCACCGCGCGGGTCAGCGCCCGCCGGGCCTCGGGCTGCACGGACACGGCGCCGGGCAGCGCGGCGGCCGCGAAGCGGGGGTCGGTGAGACCGAGACGCAGGGCGTGCTCGTGCCCCACGAAGCGGGTGTCGACGACGGCGACCCGCTCGTTCGCCGGCACGGCGGCGAGCAGGCTCTCGGTCTCACCCGCGTCGGAGGCGAGCCGCACGTCGAAGCCGAGCGACCGCAGATCGCCTTCGAGCGACGATCCGGGGACCGGCTGACCGGTGAGGATGGCGGTCGACAGCGAACTCACTCCCTGGGTGCCGGCGCGGCCTCGCGCCGGGCGTGTGCGTGGTGGGAAGACCCCCGGCCTGCAGAGGCGGCCCGGGCGGCGTGTCGGCAGAGGCTATCGGATGAACGGAAGCGGGCGTTCACCGCCCGTTCATGGCCCGATCAACCGCTGCTGCGCTGCCCGCGCCGCGATCATCATCGGGGATCGCGGTCCCCGCTCACAAACCCGCGGTAGCAGACCGGCGCATTCTCGGCATGACGTCCGACACCCTCCCGCACCCCCCGGAGCGGGGCAGGGCGGACACCTCTTTCGACCGGCATAGGGTTGGCCTCCATGACATGGCTGATCACCGGCGGAGCCGGATACATCGGGGCACATGTGGCGCGGGCGATGGCGGAGGCCGGGGAGCGTCTCGTCGTCCTCGACGACCTCTCGTCCGGGGTGCCGAACCGACTTCCGCAGGACATCCCGCTGGTGCAGGGCTCCTCGCTCGACGGGGACCTGCTCAAGCGGGTGCTGGCCGAGCACGCGATCACGGGTGTGGTGCACCTCGCGGCGCGCAAGCAGGTCGGTGAGTCGGTGGCCCAGCCGACGCGCTACTACCAGGAGAACGTGGGCGGCCTCGCGACCGTTTTGGAGGCGGTCGCCGGGGCGGGCGTGAAGCGCTTCGTCTTCTCCTCGTCGGCGGCCGTCTACGGCAACCCCGATGTGGACCTCATCACGGAGGACACCCCCTGCGCCCCGATGAGCCCGTACGGCGAGACGAAGCTCGCCGGGGAGTGGCTGGTGCGGGCGACGGGCCGGGCACACGGCATCGCGACCGTGTGTCTGCGCTACTTCAACGTGGCGGGCGCCGCCGCGCCGGAACTCGCCGACACGGGCGTCTTCAACATCATCCCGATGGTGTTCGACCGGCTCACCCGGGGCGAGGCCCCGCGGATCTTCGGGGACGACTACGCGACGCCGGACGGCACGACCGTCCGTGACTACATCCACGTCGCCGACCTCGCCGAGGCGCATCTCGCGGCGGCCCGGCGGCTGGCCGGCGGCGCGAGCGGCGACCTGACCGTGAACATCGGCAGGGGCCAGGGCGTCTCCGTGCGGGAACTCATGACCCTCGTCTCCGAGGTGACCGGTGACCCCCGGCAGCCCGTCGTCGAGCCGCGTCGTCCGGGCGACGCGGCGCGCGCGGTGGCCTCGGCCGACCTGGCCGGCGAGCGGCTCGGGTGGAGCGCACGGCGCGGGGTCCCCGAGATGGTCGAGTCGGCCTGGCGCGGCTGGCGGTTCCACCACCCGGAGAACACCATCGGATGATCTTGTCAACGCTCTGACCTGCACATCGTTTCCGCAGGTCAGAGCATATGACAACGGTGTTCAGTGCCGCGTTGCCGGGTACCCCGCTCCCGTAGTTCACTGTGACTCCGGACGTGTTGTTCCGGACCGAGGCACAGGAGGCGGCTTTCCATGGGGGCTGGGCACGATCACGGGCACGCGCACGGCGCTCCCCCGACGGGCACGGCGACGGCCGCGTACCGCGGGAGGCTGCGCGTCGCCCTGGGCATCACGCTCGCCGTCATGGTCGTCGAGATCTTCGGCGGTCTGCTGGCCGACTCGCTCGCGCTGGTCGCCGACGCGGCCCACATGGCGACGGACGCGCTGGGGCTCGGCATGGCCCTGCTCGCGATCCACTTCGCGGCGCGGCCCCCGAGCCGCAACCGCACCTTCGGGCTGGCCCGCGCCGAGATCCTGGCCGCGCTCGCCAACTGTCTGCTGCTGCTCGTCGTCGGCGGCTACGTACTCGTCGAGGCGATCCAGCGCTTCGTGACGCCCGCCGACACCCAGGGCGGACTGGCCATCGTGTTCGGCGCCATCGGCCTGGTCGCCAACTCGGTCTCGCTGACGCTGCTGATGCGCGGGCAGAAGGACAGCCTGAACGTGCGGGGGGCCTTCCTGGAGGTGGCGGCCGACGCCCTGGGCTCGCTGGCGGTCATCATCGCGGCGGTGGTGATCCTGACCACCGGCTGGCAGGCCGCGGACCCCATCGCCTCGATCGCCATCGCGTTGATGATCGTCCCGCGCACCTGGAAGCTGCTGCACGAGACCCTCGACGTGTTGCTGGAGGCGGCCCCCAAGGGCGTCGACATGGCGGAGGTGCGCGCCCACATCCTGGCTCTCGACGGGGTCGAGGACATCCACGACCTGCACGCCTGGACCATCACGTCGGGCATGCCGGTGCTCTCGGCGCACGTCGTCGTCAGCTCCGACGTGCTGAACGCCATAGGACACGAGAAGGTGCTCCACGAACTCCAGGGCTGCCTCGGCGTCCACTTCGACGTGGAGCACTGCACCTTCCAGCTGGAGCCGAGCGGCCACGCCGAGCACGAGGCGCGGCTCTGCCACTGACCGCTCGGGGCTCCCGTAAAACCCGGGGCGCCGCGGCACCGACCGCTGTTAGCGTGGCCGCGATCCCGGGAGGTGGGTTGATGACGGTCGTGCCCGGCGCTGCCGCGCGCAGCGACTTCGTCGTCCCCGATTCCCGGGTCTGCGGCTGACCCACCGTTCAGCGACGCGTCGGCCGGGCCCTCGTTCAAGGGTTTCCACAGTGACCGAGCACACGCAAAACAGCACTTCCTCGACCCCGCACAGTTCTGCCTGGCACACCCGCCGGGAGACGCCGGCCGACGCGGCGGCGGTGCACGCCGTGACCGCCGCCGCCTTCGGACGGGCGCAGGAGGCCGACCTGGTGGACGCGTTGCGCGCCGATCCGGACGCCTGGCTCACCGGACTGTCGTACGTCGCCGAGGCACCGGACGGCACGGTGGCGGCCTACGCGCTGATCACCCGCTGTCACGTCGACTGCGCCCCGGCGGCCGCGCTGGCGCCGGTGGCGGTCCGGCCCGGTCTCCAGCACCGGGGCGCCGGTTCGGCCGTCGTACGCGCGGTGCTGGACGCGGCACGCACGCGCGGAGAGCGGCTCGTCCTCGTACTCGGGCATCCCGGGTACTACCCGAGGTTCGGATTCGGGCCCGCCGCCGCGTACGGCATCCGGCCCGGATTCGACGTGCCGTCCGAACATCTGATGGCCCTCGTCCTCGGCGGTTCTCTGCCGGTGGCACCGGGCACGATCAGGTATCCAGCGGCTTTCGGCGTCTGACGCACACCGGCCGCGTGTCCCGCTCCGGGCTCCCGGGGCGGGACATGCGGGAGCCGCGAAGTGCCGGGAGTGCCGCTTTCGTACGGCAGACTTGGGGCTTGAAGACCGATGCGAAGGATGGGTATGCCGATCACTCCTGCCACCGCGACGCACAGTTCGTCGAACGGCACCGTTGAAGCGATCTTGCTGGAACTGGTCGACGAGGACGGCAACACGATCGGTACGGCGGAGAAGCTCGCCGCCCACCAGGCCCCGGGGCAGCTGCACAGAGCGTTCTCGGTGTTCCTCTTCGACGAACAGGGCCGGCTGCTGCTCCAGCAGCGCGCCCTCGGCAAGTACCACTCCCCCGGCGTCTGGTCCAACACCTGCTGCGGCCACCCCTACCCGGGCGAGGCGCCGTTCGCGGCGGCGGCCCGGCGGACGTACGAGGAGCTGGGGGTGTCGCCGACGCTGCTGGCCGAGGCGGGCACGGTCCGCTACAACCACCCGGACCCGGACTCGGGCCTGGTGGAGCAGGAGTTCAACCACCTCTTCGTCGGCATGGTGCAGTCCTCGCTGCGGCCCGATCCGGAGGAGGTCGGCTCGACGGCGTTCGTGACCGCCGCCGAGCTGGCGGAGCGGCACGCGAAGGACCCGTTCTCGGCGTGGTTCATGACGGTGCTGGACGCGGCCCGGCCGGCCGTCCGTGAACTGACGGGGCCGTCCGCGGGCTGGTAGCGGGTCCGCTACACGGCACCCGGGGTGAGCGGCAGGGCGGCCCAGATCACCTTGCCGCCGCTCGCGGTGTGCTCGACGTCGCACACGCCCCCGGACTCCCTGGTGACCTCGCGCACCAGCAGCAGGCCCCGGCCGCCGGTCTGGCCGTAGTCGGCCTCCAGTGCGGTCGGGCGGTAGGGGTGGTTGTCCTCGACGGACACGCGCACCCATTCGGCTCCGACGGCGACCTCGACCGCGAGCACCGGCGACAGGAGTGCCGCGTGCTTGACGGCGTTCGTGACCAGTTCGGAGACGATCAGCAGCAGTCCCTGGACGAGTTCGTCCGAGACCGGGACCCCCTGGCGGGCCAGCAGGTCACGGACGGCGTGCCGCGCCTGGGGCACGGAGGCGTCGACGGCGGGCGCGGTGAACCGCCACACTCCCTCGTACGGCAGCGGTTCCGGCGATCTGACGCCGGGCGTCGCGCCCCCGCCTTCGGGGCTCGGGTCGGACCCCCGCCCGAGGTTCTCCATCGTCCGGTCGCCACCCTTGCGCTCGATTGTCACCACACGTCGAGTGTTGGTAATGCGCTGGTCCGTACCGGAGAACTGAACAGAAGTCAGCGACTATCGACGCCTTCTGACCGTCTGCGTATGACACGGTCAGTTCCACGACAGCTCCTGTCCGCCTTGTGCCGACTTCCGAAAGTATTCAGGTTGTACGGGTTTGTCCCGGAGCTGGCCTGAATCGCTCCCCCTCACTTTCCCTTCGCTCCGCCTCGCTCCGTTTCCCCTTCCCGGCCGCCTTCCAGCCGCCCTCCGGGGTGCGGATAGCATCCGGCCCATGGAGCCGCAGCTGTCGCACCACGTCGGCGACGGAGTCGCCACCGTCGTCATCGACCATCCCGCCAAGCGGAACGCCATGACGACGCAGATGTGGCGCGCCCTGCCGCCCCTGGTGGAGGAGCTGACCGGCCGGCCCGACGTCCACGCGCTGGTGCTCACCGGCGAGGGCGCGACCTTCTGCGCCGGGGCCGACATCTCCACGCTGCGCGGTTCCCCGGACGAGGCCCAGGGTCTGGCCGTGCTCGCCGAGGAGGCCCTCGCCGCGTTCCCGAAGCCGACACTCGCCGCGATCCGCGGCTACTGCGTCGGCGGCGGCGCCCAGCTCGCGGCTGCCTGCGACCTGCGGTTCGCGCAGGAGGGATCGCTGTTCGGGGTGACCCCGGCGAAGCTCGGGATCGTCTACCCCGCCTCCTCCACCCGGCGGTTGGCGGCCCTGGTGGGACCGTCCGCCGCCAAGTACCTGCTCTTCTCCGGCGAGTTGATCGACACGGAGCGGGCGCTGCGCACCGGACTGGTGGACGAGGTGCTGCCCGAGGGCGAACTCGACAAGCGGGTCGGGGAGTTCACCCGTCTCCTCGCCGCGCGTTCCCTGCTGACGCAGGCGTCGGCGAAGGAGTTCGCGAACGGGCGCACCGACCGCGACGCGTACTGGGCGGAGCAGGCGCGCGGCGGCGGCGACACCGCGGAAGGGGTCGCCGCCTTCCTGGAGCGCAGGCAGCCGCGCTTCGCCTGGACCCCGTGACGCCGCGCCCGGCGGTCCGGGACGAGTGACCCACCCCTGCCCTCCCCCCTCCCGGTCGGCGACAGCCCTCAGCTCAGAACGACGTGGCTGCCGTTGCGGAACCTGTCGACGAGGTGGGCGGGTGCCTTCTCCGGTGAGCCCGCGTCGTACGGCGGTTGCGGGTCGTACTCGGTCAACAGCTGGACGGCCTGGGCGTGTTCGTCGCCGGCGATCCGGCCGAGCAGGGTGAGTCCCATGTCGATGCCGGACGAGACGCCGGCCGCCGTCACGTACTTGCCGTCGAACACGACCCGCTCCCCCGTCGGATCCGCCCCGAACTCCTTCAGCCCGTCGAGGGCCAGCCAGTGCGAGGTGGCCCGGCGTCCTTCGAGGAGCCCTGCGGCCGCGAGCAGCAGGGAGCCGGTGCACACCGAGGTCGTCCAGGCACTGGTGCCGTCCGCGGTGCGGAGCCAGTCGAGGAGGACCTGGTTGCCCATCTGGGCACGCTGGCCGGGGCCGCCGGGGACGACCACGATGTCGGGACGCGGGACCTCGGCGAGGCTCTTGTCGGCGGTCAGCGCGAGCCGTCCGGTGTCGGCGCGGACGGGCCCGGTGCCCTCGGCGACGAAGACGGTGTCCGCGTCGGTGAGCCGGCCGAGGGTCTCGTAGGGACCGACGGCGTCAAGGGCGGTGAAGCGGTCGTAGAGGACGATGGCGATCTGCATCGGGGTCCTTTCGATGGGGGGACGGGGCGCGGTGGGCAGGACGGGGTGCGCCCGGGCCCGGCGCGGGATCCGCCGATTCGGGTGGACGGGTGAACTCCGGTGCCGTGTCAGCCGGTCGACGCCGGCCGGAAGCGGCGCCGGTACTCCGCCGGAGCGGAGCCGAGGGTCTTCACGAAGGCGCGGCGCATGGCCTCCGGTGTGCCGTAACCGGAGGCGCGGGAGATCCCCTCGACGCCGTCGGGAGTGTCCTCCAGGAGCCGTCGGGCGTGTTCGAGCCGGACGCGCTCGACGTAGCGACCGGGCGTCATGCCGGTCTCGGACTGGAAGGCGCGGGCGAAGTGGCGGGGCGAGAGGCGGGCCCGGGCGGCGAGCGACTCCACGCTCAGATCGGCGCCGGGGTGTTCGGAGATCCACTGCTGGACCTCGCGCAGCGGTTCACGCCGCGCGGTCTGGGCGGCGAGCTGGACGCTGAACTGGGCCTGGTTCCCGGGGCGTCGGAGGAAGACGACGAGGTGACGGGCGATGGTGAGGGCGGCGGCACGGTCCAGGTCGTCCTCCACGAGGGCGAGAGCCAGGTCGATGCCGGAGGTGACGCCCGCCGACGTGGCCACATGACCGTCGCGGACGTAGATCGGATCGGGGTCCACCTCGACCGCCGGATGGTCGCGGGCGAGCTGCTCGCAGTACGCCCAGTGGGTCGTCGCCCGGCGACCGTCGAGGAGGCCCGCCGCGGCAAGCAGGATCGCGCCGGTGCAGACGGAGACGAGACGCTCGGCGCCCGGGCCGTGCGCACGCAGCCAGTCGACGAGCCGGGGATCGGGGCGCCGGGTGCCCCTGCCTCCGGGCACGAGAAGCGTGTGCGGCGCGGGCGCCTCGGCGAGCGTGTGGTCCGGAACGAGGACGAGTCCGCTGGAGCAGCGCACCGGGGCGCCGTCCAGCGAGGCGGTGCGGACGCGGTACGAGCCGGCGCGGTAGGCCTCGGCGCCCGCGAACACCTCCAGCGGGCCGGTGACGTCAAGGCTCTGCACGCCGTCGAAGAGGACGATCAGGACCGTTCGCATGCCTCGATTCTCGACCGGTATCCGGATGGCCGCAATGACGCGCACCCCACCTTTCCTGCCATACGGGCAGCACGGTTCACGACGTACCGACCAGTCGGTAATGTGCGGGGTATGACCAATCCACTGCCGGAGCGCGCCGGGCGCCGCTGCCACAACGTCCTCAACCCGCTGCACTCGACGCACTACTTCTCACCCGATCTGGGGCGTGAACTGGCCGCGGTCGGTATCGCGGACGACCGGGGCGCCTATTTCGCCGCGCGGTCCGCGGCGATGGGCGCGGTCGGCGCCGGCACGGTGACGGCGACGTTCTACAACTTCCGGCACTCACTGGTTGCCGACCACGTGCCCGCCGTGTGGGAGAAGGCCTCCCCGGAGACCGTCCTCGCGGCACGCCTGCGTGCCGTGGACGCGACGCTCAGGCGGCTGCTCGGCGAGGACCTCGTCGCCTCCGAGGACGTGGCCGAGGCCGCCCGGCTCGCGCTGCGGGCGGCCGAGGCCTGCGACGCTACGGCCCGGCCGCTGTACTCCGCCCACGCGGACCTCCCGGTGCCCGAGGCGCCGCATCTGGCGCTGTGGCACGCGGCGACCCTGCTTCGCGAGCACCGCGGGGACGGTCACCTCGCCGCGCTGCTCGACGCCGAGCTGGACCCGGTGGAGGCCCTGGTGAGCCACACCGCGACCGGCAAGGGCATGGCCCCGAAGTGGGCGCTGGGCACCCGCGGCTGGTCCCGGCAGGACTGGGAGGCGGCGTCCGCCAGGCTGCGCGAGCGCGGGCTGCTCGACGCCGGGGGCGAGTTGACGGAGGCGGGCGTGGCCCTGCGGCAGGACATCGAGGCCCGCACGGACCGCCTCGACCGCGCGCCCTACGAGCACCTCGGCGCGGCCGGGGTGGAGCGGCTCACCGAGATCGCGAAGGGTCTGCTGATGACGGCGTTCTCCAACGATGCCTTCCCGGCGGACATGATCGGCAAGGACTGAGGTACCCGGACGTTCTCCCGGTGTTCCGTTCCGGGAGGACGAAAGGGGAAAGAGACATGCTGCGAGCCATAGCGGACGTCCTGCGTCAGATCGGCGGGGCGATCGCCACGGTCGTGACCCTGCCGTTCCGGGCCCTGGCGCGGCTGTTCGGCGGAGCCTCCGGTTCCGGGCGGACCCACAAGGCGTGAGGGACGGCGCCTCGCCCGGCGCCGCCCCCCGGCGCGCGACCCCTCCGAGCGCCGCCCTGATCCACCGTTGTCGGTGTCACCTGCCACAATTGCCGCGCAACCCCAGTGGAGAAGGCGGTACGGGATCGTGACGACACCCCTCGTAGGGTCCATCGAAGGCAGGATCGCCGAGGAACTCGGCGTACGGGAGCGGCAGGTCAAGGCCGCCGTCGACTTGCTCGACGGCGGCTCGACGGTGCCCTTCATCGCCCGCTACCGCAAGGAAGCGACCGAGATGCTCGACGATGCGCAGCTGCGCACCCTCGAGGAACGGCTGCGCTATCTGCGGGAGCTGGAGGAGCGGCGCGCCGCGATCCTCGACTCGGTGCGCGAGCAGGACAAGCTCACCGCCGAGGTGGAGGCGCAGATCAGGGGCGCCGAGACGAAGGCCCGCCTGGAGGACATCTACCTCCCGTTCAAGCCGAAGCGGCGCACCAAGGCGCAGATCGCGCGCGAGGCCGGCCTCGCACCGCTGGCCGACGGCCTGCTCGGCGACCCGTCCGTCGATCCGTTCGATGCCGCCGCGGCCTTCGTCGACGCGGACAAGGGTGTCGCCGACCCGCAGGCCGCGCTGGACGGCGCCCGGTCCATCCTCACCGAGCGGTTCTCGGAGGACGCGGACCTGATCGGCGAACTGCGCGAGCGCATGTGGGTGCGCGGCCGGCTGGCCGCCAAGGTGCGGGAGGGCAAGGAGGAGGCGGGCTCCAAGTTCGCCGACTACTTCGACTTCGCGGAGCCCTTCAAGGACCTGCCCTCGCACCGCGTCCTCGCGATGCTGCGCGGCGAGAAGGAGGACGTCCTCGACCTCGTCCTGGAGCCCGAGGAGCGGACCGAGGGCCCTTCGTCGTACGAGGGGACCGTCGCCCACCGCTTCGGCATCGCCGACCGCGGCCGGCCCGGTGACAAGTGGCTGACGGACACCGCCCGTTGGGCCTGGCGCACCCGCATCCTCGTGCACCTGGGCATCGACGTGCGGCTGCGGCTGCGCACGGCCGCCGAGGACGAGGCGGTGAACGTCTTCGCGGCGAACCTGCGGGACCTGCTGCTCGCCGCTCCGGCGGGCACGCGCGCGACGCTGGGCCTCGACCCCGGTTTCCGTACGGGCGTGAAGGTCGCCGTCGTCGACGCGACCGGCAAGGTCGTCGCCACGGACGTCATCCACCCGCACGTCCCGGCCAACCGGTGGGACGAGGCCGTCGCCAAGCTGGCGCGGCTCGCCAAGGAGCACGCGGTCGACCTGGTCGCGATCGGCAACGGCACGGCCTCCCGCGAGACCGACAAGCTCGCCGGTGAACTCATCACCAAGCACCCCGAGCTGAACCTGACCAAAGTGATGGTGTCGGAGGCGGGGGCGTCGGTGTACTCCGCGTCCGCGTTCGCCTCGCAGGAGCTGCCCGACATGGACGTGTCGCTGCGCGGCGCCGTCTCCATCGCGCGCCGCCTCCAGGACCCGCTGGCCGAGCTGGTGAAGATCGACCCCAAGTCCATCGGTGTCGGTCAGTACCAGCACGACCTGTCCGAGGTGAAGCTCTCCCGCTCGCTGGACGCGGTGGTCGAGGACTGTGTGAACGGCGTGGGGGTGGACGTGAACACCGCGTCGGCCCCGCTGCTGGCCCGGGTCTCCGGCATCACCTCGGGCCTCGCGGAGAACATCGTGGCGCACCGCGACGCGAACGGCCCCTTCACCGCGCGTACGGCCCTCAAGGGCGTGGCCCGGCTGGGCCCGAAGGCGTACGAGCAGTGCGCGGGCTTCCTGCGCATCCGGGGCGGCGACGATCCGCTGGACGCCTCGAGCGTGCACCCCGAGGCGTACCCCGTGGTGCGGCGGATGGTGAAGACGGCCGGCGGCGCGGTCGGGTCGCTGGTCGGCAACACGGCCGTGCTGCGGTCGCTGAAGCCCGCCGACTTCGTCGACGAGAAGTTCGGCCTGCCGACCGTGACGGACATCCTGAGGGAGCTGGAGAAGCCCGGGCGCGACCCGCGGCCCGCCTTCAAGACGGCCACCTTCAAGGACGGCGTCGAGAAGATCTCCGACCTGGCCCCCGGGATGATCCTGGAGGGCGTCGTGACGAACGTGGCCGCGTTCGGCGCCTTCGTCGACGTCGGCGTCCACCAGGACGGGCTCGTGCACGTCTCCGCCATGTCCAGGACGTTCGTCAAGGACCCGCGGGACGTCGTGAAGTCCGGCGACGTCGTCAAGGTGAAGGTCCAGGACATCGACATCCCGCGCAAGCGGATCTCGCTGACGCTGCGGCTGGACGACGAGGCGGCGGCCCCGGATCCCGCCGAGGGCGGCGGCCGTCCCCAGCGGGGCGGTCGTCCGCCCCAGCAGCGCGGGCAGCGCCAGGGCGGCCAGCGGCAGGGCGGGGGCGGCCGCGGAAGTGGCGGCACCGGCGGGGGCTCGCGGCAGGCTCCGCCGCCCGCCAACAGCGCGATGGCCGATGCCCTGCGGCGCGCGGGTCTGACCGACCCCAAGGGGGGCCGGGGCTGACACCGGGTCCCGGGCACCGGGACCGGACACCGGCGAGGGCGGACGCCCCCGGTGAGACCGCCGGAGGGGCGGCAGCCGTGATCGGCTGCCGCCCCTCCGGGCGTGTGGTCGCGGCGCCCTCGACGCCCCCTGTCCGGGCGCGGCGGTATGCCGTCCCGGCTCAGTGCTCGGTCACCTTGCCGTCCGCCACCTCCAGGCGGCGGGTCGTGCGGACCGCGTTCAGCATCCGGCGGTCGTGGGTGACGAGCAGGAGCGTGCCCTCGTACGAGTCCATCGCCGACTCCAGCTGCTCGATGGCCGGAAGGTCGAGGTGGTTGGTCGGTTCGTCCAGGACCAGCAGGTTGACGCCACGGCCCTGGAGCAGGGCGAGGGCGGAGCGGGTGCGCTCGCCCGGGGAGAGGGTCGCCGCCGGCCGCAGGACATGGTCGGCCTTCAGTCCGAACTTGGCCAGCAGGGTGCGGACCTCGGCGGGTTCGGTGTCCGGCACGGCCGCGCCGAACGCGTCCATCAGCGACTCGGGACCGTGGAAGAGCTTGCGGGCCTGGTCGACCTCGCCGACGACCACACCGGAGCCGAGGGTGGCGTGGCCCGCGTCGAGCGGGATCCGGCCGAGCAGTGCGCCCAGCAGGGTCGACTTGCCCGCGCCGTTGGCACCGGTCACGGCGACCCGGTCCGCCCAGTCGATCTGGAGCGTCGCCGGACCGAAGGTGAAGTCACCGCGCCGCACCTCGGCGTCCCGCAGGGTGGCCACGACCGCGCCCGACCGCGGCGCCGCCGCGATCTCCATGCGCAGTTCCCACTCCTTGCGCGGCTCCTCGACGACGTCGAGGCGCTCGATCATGCGCTGGGTCTGCCGGGCCTTGGAGGCCTGCTTCTCGCTGGCCTCGCTGCGGAACTTGCGGCCGAGCTTGTCGTTGTCGTTGCCCGCCTTGCGCCGCGCGTTCTTGACGCCCTTGTCCATCCAGCCGCGCTGCATCTGGGCCCTGCCTTCGAGGGCCGAACGCTTGTCGGCGTACTCCTCGAAGTCCTCGCGGGCGTGCCGGCGCGAGGTGTCGCGCTCCTCCAGGTACGCCTCGTAGCCGCCGCCGTACAGAGTGATCTCCTGCTGTACCAGGTCGAGTTCGAGGACCTTGGTGACGGTGCGGGTGAGGAACTCGCGGTCGTGGCTGACGACGACGGTGCCCGCGCGCAGTCCGGAGACGAAGCGTTCGAGGCGCTCCAGCCCGTCCAGGTCGAGGTCGTTCGTGGGCTCGTCGAGCAGGAAGACGTCGTAGCGGGAAAGGAGCAGGGAGGCGAGTCCGGCGCGGGCCGCCTGGCCGCCGGACAGGGATGTCATCGGCTGGTCGAGGCCGACACCGAGGCCGAGGGAGTCGGCGACCTCAGCGGCGCGTTCGTCGAGGTCGGCGCCGCCGAGGTCGAGCCAGCGCTCCAGGCTGTTCGCGTAGGCGTCGTCCGCGCCGGGCGCTCCGTCGACGAGGGCCTGCGTCGCCTCGTCCATCACGCGCTGGGCCTCGTCCACGCCTGTGCGGCGCGCGAGGAAGTCCCGGACGGTCTCGCCCTCCCGGCGCTCCGGCTCCTGCGGCAGGTGTCCGACGGTCGCGGTCGGCGGGGAGAGCCGCAGCTCGCCCTCCTCCGGGGTGAGGAGGCCGGCGAGCAGGCGCAGCAGGGTGGACTTGCCCGCGCCGTTGGCGCCGACGAGCCCGATCACGTCACCGGGGGCGACGACGAGGTCGAGTCCGGCGAAGAGGGCGCGGTCGCCGTGTCCGGCGGTGAGATTCTTGGCGACGAGGGTGGCAGTCATCAGGGGGTCGATTTTAACGGCCTGCCGTCGCGATCCGCGCCGCCGATGCGGAGGGGCCGCCGTCCCTCCGCGCCCGGCCCCGCAGGACCGGCGTCTCCGGGGGTCTCCGGGCCCCCGCGCCGCCTCCACCGACGCTGCCGGGCTCGACCCGGCCAGGCGGCTCGGCGGGGCCGGTACGGGCCGCGGACGAGCCGGGGCCGGACCGGGCCGCGCCACGGACAGTGCCCCCGAGTCGCCGCTTCCTCGCCCCGGGACTCCTGTCCCCCGGCCGCCCCGGCGCTCCCCGGCCTTCTTGGCTTTCTTGGCTTTCTTGGCTTTCCGGATTCCCGGCGCCCCGGGTCGGGTGTCAGTGGGCCATGGCCTCGACCAGTACGCTCCCCGAGGTCCGGGCCACGACGAACGACTCGCCCTTCACCGCGCGGGCCTCCAGCGGGATCCGGTGCCGCCCGGTTTCCAGGACCCCGTCGAAGACGTCGTGCGCGTGGCCGCGGGCGAGGCGGTCGAGCCGGTACGCGGTCAGCCGGACCCGGCAGGTCGAGGTGACCTCGATCCCGGCCTCGCCGTCGGCGGCGACCAGGCGGGTGAGGCGGCGCAGCTCCAGTGGACCGCGGTCCAGCGCGTGCTCGACCTGGGCGACCAGCAGCGGAACGATGGGCGCCAGCCCATCGACATGCGGGACCTCGATGTCCGCTGCGTCGAAGGCCTCCCGTACGGCGGCCCGCTCCGCCGCGCCGACGGAGGGCCCGTACACCACGGCTCCGTAGACACGCAGTTCGTCACCCGGGACCCCGGTGGTGTCGCGCGCGATGTCGGCGCCGATGCCGATGGTGCGCAGGGCCGCGGCGAGTTTCGCCAGCAGGGCGACCCTCGGGCCGATCAGCAGGATGCGGGGTGGGGGGCCCGCGTCGCCGTCGAGCAGGGAGTTCAGGGCGGCGCGGTACTCGGTGCCGTGGAAACGGAACGGCCCTATCCCGTGGTAGCCGTTGAGCTCCAGGTCGGGCCGCTCCCCCGTCTGCCACGCGAAGTCGCGCCAGACGTAGTCCTCGTCCTCCCGCTCGATCAGCGCGGTGACCGCACCGCACTCGATGCCCTCGCACTCCGGGCAGCCGTAGATGACGTGACGACCGCCGTCGAGCGGGGCGTCGGCCTCCAGGAGAAGGCCGCGCACCTGTGCGCTGAAGATGGCGGGCGGGACGTCGGAGGCGAGCGGGGACACCGCGTCGAGGTCGGAGAGCTGGAACAGCAGCGGGCGTCCGTCGACGACGAAGTCGACGAAGTCCCGGTGCACTTGGAAGTCACCGTTGGCGAGGACTTCACCGGCACGCATCGCCGGTGCCAGGCCGAAGGTCGCGTACTCGGCAGACATGCTGTGAGTATTCCCGCACGGGGACCGGTCCGAGCACGGCATGACATATTCCGCTAGCGTCCCCGCATGGAGCAGCCCGGGAACGGCGATGTGATCGTGGTCGGCAGCGGGGTCGTCGGACTGACGACGGCCGTGGTGCTGGCCGAGGCCGGACGGCGGGTCCGGGTGTGGGCACGGGAGCCCGCCGAGCGGACCACCTCGGCGGTTGCCGGAGCGCTGTGGTGGCCGTACCGCATCGAACCGAAGGCCCGTGCCCGCGCGTGGGCGCTCACCTCCCTCGCCGTGTACGAGGAGTTGGCGGCCCGGCCCGCGGAGACGGGCGTACGCGTGGTCGAGGGGGTGATGGGCGAGACGCGGCTGGACGAACTCGGCGACTGGGCGGCCCGGGTGCCGGGGCTGCGCACGGCGACGGCGGACGAGTATCCGGGGACGGCGCTGTGGGCGCGACTCCCGCTGATCGACATGCCCGTGCATCTGCGGCTGCTCCGGGACCGGCTCCTCGATGCGGGCGGCACGATCGAGGAGCGGGCGGTGACGGACCTGGCCCAGGTTCCGGCGGCGGTCGTCGTCAACTGCACGGGGCTCGGGGCCCGTGCGCTCGTCCCGGATCCCGCCGTACGGCCCGTGCGCGGGCAGCTCGTCATCGTGGAGAACCCGGGGATACGCGACTGGCTCGTCACCACGGACCCGGCCGCCGGCACCACGACGTACGTCTTCCCGCAGCCGGACCGGCTCGTCCTCGGCGGTACCACCGACGAGGACGACTGGTCGCAGGACCCCGACCCTGACGTGGCGGCGGCGATCGTCGAGCGGTGCGCGGCGCTGCGGCCCGAGATCTCCGGGGCACGGGTGCTCGACCACCGGGTGGGCCTGCGGCCGGTACGGGACGCCGTGCGGCTGGAGCGTGAAGTGCTGTCCGACGGGCGGGTGTTGGTGCACAACTACGGTCACGGGGGCGCCGGGGTCACCGTGGCGTGGGGCTGTGCGCGGGAGGCCGCCGGGCTCGTGAGCGCGGCCGCCTCCCGCTGAGAGCGGTCGTTCAGGTGCGGCGGGTCAGCGCCCCTCCCCCGGCACGCGGAGGGCGGCGCCCGGATCACGTACGCCGTCGAGCACGGACGCGGCGGGGGCCGGGACGGAACCCGCCGTCGCCCGCGCGAAGGCCGCCGCGCCGCCGACGAGCGGGACGCGCGCGGACGTACGGGCCAGGTCGAGGGTCAGGGTCGGTGTGCTGGACGGCGGGTCGATGAGGTCCTTGTCGGTGCCCGCCACGATCAGCGCGAGGCGGTGGCCCTCGGGGACGACGTGGTCGGTCGCCGCGAGGTCGAGCGTGATCGTGTAGGCCTTGCCGGGCGTGAGCGGAACGCCGTGGCCCGAGGCGTGGTTGCCGAGATCCGCCCAGCCACGGCTCAGCACGGTGAAGCCGACGTCCGCGGTGGCCGCCCGGGTCTCCTTGTAGCAGGCACTGTCGCCCGTGGTGCTCGCGCCCCAGCAGGTGCGGTCGGTGAGCGTGGTGATGCCCTCACCGGAGCCCGCGTAGTCGCGGACGGTGTCCGGTCCGAGGTCGACCAGGACCGCCGAGAGATGGGCCGTCGAGGTGGTGGGGGTGGCGGTGACGGTGACCTCGGAGGAACCGGAGAGCCGCAGGTCGCGGGTGAGCGCCCCGGTGACGAAGCCCGCCTTCTCCGGCGTCTTTTGGTCGATGTGCGCGGCCCAGTCCGTCTCGCTCAGCGCCGGGTCGTCGGTGAAGGTCCGCGTTCCCGAGCCCTTGCGGAGGGCGAGGGTGCCGACACCGTCCTGGGCGCCGGTGCCGGGGCGCAGGGTGGTCGCCGCGGTGGTGCGGGGCGGCCAGAGCGCCGAAGTGGTCCACCGGTCGGGGTGGCGTTCGATGTCGGCCATCGGCTCGTCGTCGATGCCGTTGTCGTAGCCGAGGAGTTCATGGTCGAACCAGCGGTGGAGGGTGTCGACGAAGGCGGCGCGGCGGAAGTCGAAGGGATCGACGTGGCCGGTCTGGGAGAGCCAGATCTTGCGCTCGACACCATGCTCGGCGAGGGCGCTCCACCACTGGCCGAAGTTCTTGGTGCGGACGTTGAGGTCCTGCATGCCGTGGACGAGGAAGACGCTCGCGCGTACCTTCGACGCGTCCTTGACGTAGTCGCGCTCGGTCCACAGGGGTGTCCAGTCGCCGCTGCGCGGAGCCCCGTCCACCAGCTTCTGCTGCACCGCCGCGCACTTGGCACGGGCGTCGGGGCTGTCGACGTAGCCGGAGAGCCAGTCGGGGCCGGAGTCGTAGAGCGGGGCGCCCTGGGCGAAGTAGTAGTCGTACCAGGAGGAGATGGCGCTGATCGGCACGATGGTCTTCAGGCCCTTGACGCCGGTGGCGGCCACCCCGTTGGCGATGGTGCCGTCCCAGCTCTTGCCGATCATGCCCGTACTGCCGTCGGTCCAGCCCGCCTTGGCGGTGGCGGCGCCGGTGCGGGTGGTGTATCCCCTGGCCCGGCCGTTGAGCCAGTCGACGACCGCCTTGGCGGACTGGACGTCGGACCGGCCGCCCACATCCACGCAGCCGTCGGAGCGGTTGGTGCCGGCGAGGTCGACGCCGACGAAGGCGTAGCCGCGCGGCACGAAGTAGTTGTCGTAGAACAGCGGCATCTGGACGACGTGGCCGTTCGCGTCGTACGTCTTCAACTGGCTCTCGTTGCCGCGACCGCAGCACGAGTAGTAGGGGCTGGCGTCCATGATGACGGGGACCTTGCGGCCCTGCCGGGCGGGTTCGCGGGGGCGGACGATGTCGACGGCGACCCGGTCGGACTTTCCGTCGCTGTCGCCGTCGAGTCCGGTGTCGACCCAGACGGACTCCCGGATCGCGTTCTCGTACGAGTAGACCGGGGTGCTCTCCCGCGGGGCGCCGTGTGCGGCGGCGGCAGGGGCGAGGAACGCGGCCATCAGGGCGGCCACGGCGGCCGTCGCGAGCGATCTCCAGGTCGTGAAGCGCATGCGGCGCACGGGTATCGGCATGCGCGGAAGGTACCCCGGTCAACTCCCTTGCAAAAGGGGGGAGATGAGCGACGGGCGGGGTGGAGGGTCACATGTCGGCCGAATGGCGATCGTGTGACGGGGGTGGCCGTGGACATGACCGGGGCCACAGGGACTCAATAGGCTCCGGACAGACTTCATGCCCCCACGACTTGGAGCCCCACGTGCACCGCAGACTCATCGCCCCGGGCGCCCTGGCCGCCTCCCTGCTGCTGGCGATCCCGGCATCGGCGGCAAGCTACACACCCGGAGCACCGGGCATCGGCGACCCCTACTACCCGGCCTACGGCAACGGCGGATACGACGTCTCCCACTACGACCTGCGGCTCACCTACCAGCCACGGACGGACGAACTGGAAGGAACGGCAACCCTGCTGGCGACCACCACGCAGGATCTGTCCCGCTTCGATCTGGACTTCCTGCTCGACGTGAGCGAGGTCCGGGTCAACGGCGCGAAGGCGTCGTTCTCGACGTCGGGCGAGCACGAGCTGGAGATCACCCCGGCGAAGCCGCTCGCCAAGGGCACGCCCGTCACCGTCGTCGTCCGCTACAGCGGAGTGCCGTCCACGAAGTCCGCGTACGGCTTCTCGACCTGGCACCGCACGCCGGACGGCGCCGTCGCCGCGGACGAGCCCGAGTCGGCCTGGTGGTGGTACCCGAGCAACGACCACCCGCTCGACAAGGCCACGTACGACGTGTCGGTGGCCGTCCCGGACGGCACCCAGGCGATCTCCAACGGCACACTGCAGTCGTCGAGTTCACGGCTCGGCTGGACCCGCTACAACTGGCGGTCGAACAAGCCGCAGGCCACGTACCTGACGACCCTCGCGGTGGGGAAGTTCGACATCACGACCGGTACGTCCGACGGCGGCGTCCCGATCGTCAACGCCTACAGCAAGGACCTCGGCGACAACGACGGCGCGGCGCGCGCCAGTGTCGAGCGGACCGGTGAGCTCGTGGACTGGCTGAGCGGCTACTTCGGGCCGTATCCGTTCAGCTCCGCGGGCGGGTACGTCCCCAACACCACGACCGGGTACGCGCTGGAGACGCAGACGCGGGTGTACTACAGCCCCCGGCAGTTCGCGAACGGCTCCAACACCTCCGTCGTCGTGCATGAGTTGGCGCACCAGTGGTACGGCGACGACGTGTCGCTGAAGGGCTGGAAGGACATCTGGATCAACGAGGGCTTCGCGCGGTACGCGCAGTGGCTCTGGTCGGAGCACGAGGGCGAGGGCACCACACAGGAACTCGCGGACTACACGTACGCCTCGCACCCGGCGGACGACGTGTTCTGGACGGTCGCGCCCGGCGACCCCGGGGCGGAGAACCAGTTCGACGCGGCGATCTACGACCGGGGCGCGCTGGCGGTGCAGGCCCTGCGCAACGAGGTCGGGGACGACGCCTTCTTCGCCGTCCTGAAGGGGTGGCCGAAGGAGCACGCGTACGGGAACGCGTCGGTCGACGACTTCCGCACGTTCGCCGAGCGGGTGTCCGGGCGGTCACTGGACGCGCTCTTCGACACCTGGCTGTTCCAGCCGTCGAAGCCCGGCGCTCCGGCGGCGCGGGGTGCGGGTCTGGCCAAGTCCGCGGTGGCGGACCGGGGTTCCGTGGCGCGGCCCACGTCGTGGAGGAAGATCGCGGCGACGGATTCGGTCCACTCGGGCACGGCCCGCGGGCACTGAGGGGCGCACACGGGCCGAGTCGCCCACACCTCCCTGGGGGTGAGCCGGTGTCCGTCCCGCACTCGCCCTCAGGGCTCCGCCCCCCCGTCCGGTCACACCGGGGCCGCTGCCTCCGACTCGGCCGTCCGGGACAGGAGTTCGGCGCGACTGATCGCCTCGGCGCGGGTCGAGGGCACGGTGCACGCGTGGGCGCCGGCCACGGCGCCGTACAGGGCGCAGCGCCGGAGCGGCTCCCCGGTCAGCCGGCCGAAGAGGAATCCGGCGGCGAACGCGTCCCCGGCGCCGTTGGAGTCGACGACGAGTGCCGGGGGCGGTACCGCGGGCACGTGGATCAGTTCGTCCCCGGCCAGCAGGTACGCGCCCTCGGCGCCGGCCGTGGCGACGACCACCTCGGCCCGGCCGCGCTCGCTGACGCGCCGCATGGTGCGCTCGGGGTCGGCCAGCGCGGTGGTGGAGACGAACACGATGTCGGCGGCGTACGCGAACGGCTCGTGGTACGGGTTCTCGCCGTCCCAGTTGTGCAGGTCGGTCGACAGGGTCACCCCGGCCTCCCGGAGGGCCGGAAGGGCGTACGCGCAGGGGTGGGTGATGGACACGTGGGCGTGCCTGCTCGCCCCGGCCAGCTCCCGCACCGTCCGCTCCGGGAGCCGGTCGGCGTCCCCCGAGCGGGTGTTGTCGTACAGGGACAGCCGCCGCCCGTCCGGCCCGACGAGATTGACGGCCCGCTTGGTGCCGGCGGCCTGGGGTACCGCGGTGAGCGGGATGTCCCGGTCGCGGTGCAGGGCCCGGACGAGGTCGCCCTCCGGGTCGTCGCCGAGCATGTCGAGGTGGTGGGTGCGCAGGCCCAGCTCGTGGAGTCCGAGGGCGACGAAGTCCCCGGTCTGTCCGGCCCGTGTCTCGATCCCGGGGCGGATCATGTAGCTGTCGGCGTACGGAAGGGGCAGCTCGGGCACGTGCACGATGGTGTCCACGCCCGCGCCGCCGAGGACGAGGACGTCGATGTCGCGGCTCATGACTCTCCCTGTCGGATGCGACCAGCGAGTCAAGCAGCCTCCGACGATTGCTGCAAGGAGTTGCGCAACGTCTCGCAATTCCTTGCAGCGGCACAATCTTCGACGGCCACATCACGACGGCTCAGCCCCCGCTCAGCCCCCGTGGTCGTACACCGTCACCACCGGGCCACGACTCACCAGACGCGCCTCGACGAGCGGCTCCACCCGTGACCACCTGCCACCGGCCAGCCCGCAGCCGATGCGTGGCATGTGGACGGACGCGCCGAGTTCGACCGCCTTGTCCGCCAGCAGCCCGAGCGCGGTGTCGATGGCCTCGTAGCGCACGGGGGCACCCTTGCTGCCCGCGCGTATCCCCCGCTGCCCCACCAGGTTCGCCACCCACAGGTCCCCTTCGACCTGGACGAACTGGGCGGCGCCCAGGCCGAAGTCGTTGCCCGCACGGGCGCGGTGCCAGGCGCGGTACGCGGCCTCCGGTTCCGGCCAGCGGCGGGAGAGGGCCGGCACGAAGCCCTTTCCCCAGCCCCCACGTCGTTGCAGACGTGGGCGATCACCTTGGCGCCCTTGACCGACGGAGCGGTGGCGTCACCCCGGACATACCTGATCCCCGACATGACGCCACCGTAAGGGCGGCCACTGACAGTGGCCCCGGCGCGCGAACCCGTGAGCCACGGAGCCCCGAGCGCGCAGCTCTTCGGCGCGTCGCCCGTGCGCTACTTCGTGAACCCGCTCAGTTCCTCGTCCTGGGTCTTGGTGACCCGGCGGCGGACGCCGAACCAGCCGGCCACGAGCAGCACGGCGATCAGGGGGACGAGGAGGAGGGTCTTCCGGCCGACCTCGGGGTCGTTCCACATCAGGCCGAGGACGGCCAGCAGGAAGGCGATGGTGACGATCTCGGTCACCGGGCTGCCGCGCAGACGGAACGAGGGACGGGTCACGAGCCCCTCCTTGGCCCGGCGGACGAACACCAGGTGGCAGATCATGATGATCACCCAGGTGCTGATGATGCCGAGTGACGCCACGTTCAGGACGATCTCGAAGGCCTGGCTCGGCATGAGGTAGTTCAGGACGACACCGAGCACGCACACCGCGCAGGTGAGCAGGATGCCGCCGTACGGGACCTGGCTGCGGTTCATCTTCGCGGTGAACCGGGGCGCCGAGCCCGCCATGGCCATGGAGCGCAGGATGCGGCCGGTGGAGTACAGGCCGGAGTTCAGCGACGACATGGCCGCCGTGAGGACGACGAGGTTCATGACGTCACCGGCCGCGGGCACACCGATCTTCGAGAGCACGGTGACGAACGGGCTCTGGTCGGCCGTGTAGACCGAGCCGGGCAGCAGGAGGGCCAGCAGGACGACCGAACCGACGTAGAACACACCGACGCGCCACATGATCGAGTTCACCGCGCGCGGAACGACCTTCTCCGGCTCCTCCGTCTCACCGGCGGCGACACCGACCAGCTCCAGCGCGGCGTACGCGAAGATCACGCCCTGCATCACGAGGACGACCGGCATCATGCCGTGCGGCAGGAGCCCGCCGTGGTCGGTGACCAGGCCCGGGCCGGGCGTGTGGCCGCCGACCTCGTGCTGCGTGGCCAGCAGGAAGATGCCGATCAGCATGAAGCCGACGAGGGTGGCGACCTTGATGATCGCGAACCAGAACTCCATCTCGCCGAAGATCTTCACCGAGATCAGGTTCACCGCCAGCACCACCGCGAGGGCGATCAGCGCCAGCACCCACTGCGGGATGTCGGTGAAGAAGCTCCAGTAGTGGGTGTAGAGCGCGATCGCGGTGATGTCGGCGATCCCGGTCGTCGACCAGTTGAGGAAGTACATCCACCCGGCGACGTACGCGCCCTTCTCACCGAGGAACTCCCGGGCGTACGACACGAAGGACCCCGAGGAGGGCCGGTAGAGGACGAGCTCACCGAGGGCGCGGACCACGAAGAAGGCGAAGGCGCCGCAGATGAGGTAGGCGACGGCGAGCGCGGGCCCCGCGTCGCGGAGGCGGCCGCCGGCGCCGAGGAAGAGCCCCGTGCCGATCGCGCCGCCGATGGCGATCATGTTGACGTGGCGGGCCTTGAGGCCCTTGCTGTAACCGGCGTCGCCCGCGTCCGCGGGCGACTGGGTCGCACCGGTGCGGGAGGCGGCCCCGGCCGTGTCTACGGCGTCCTTGCTCACGGGTGGATCTACCTTCTGGTGCGCCCCGGCACACGGGGTGCGCGGGTGTCCGGATGTGCCGGGCCCGCGCTGTCTTCGACGGTCCGCGGGCCAAGGCGCCGCCTGCCCAGGAGGATCACCTCCCATGCGGTGGCACGCGTCACACCAGGGAACTTCTCACCCGGCGATCACGAGGTGCACGGCTTGTGACGGGCATGTGCGGCCCGCACCCCGCCGCCGTCACGCACCCGGCCGACCTCCTGAGGTCACGCGGTCCGGCCGTGTGAGGGCACGCTTTCCGGACACGTGTGACCGCGTCGTCCGGGTGTGTCCGATCACGCTCTACGACCTCACTGTCACCGTGGGTGCATGGCTTCGACCCAGCCCCGCCGGGCGCCAAGGACGAGGCGGGGCGGCGGATCGAGGCCGGGAACGGGCGAGGCGACAGGGCGGGGGTCCGTCGCCGGGCGCGCTCCGTCGTCCCGAGCGGGCCGCACCCCGCGCCGGTCCTGGACAACCGCTTTCACAACTCTGGTGGGACAGCAATACTGTTGCACCGCGCGGTCACCGGTTCACCGGAGCGCGCGGTACGACGCGAGAGGCGAGGACCTGCCATGACGACGGACACCGGGGAGCCGACGCTCACGGTCGACGAGCTGGCCGCACGGGCGGGCGTCACGGTCCGCACGGTCCGCTTCTACAGCGCCCGGGGCCTGTTGCCGCCTCCGGTGATCGGACCTCGGCGCGTCGGCCGGTACAGCCAGGAGCACCTGGCGCGGCTGGCCCTCATCGAGGAGTTGCAGCACCGGGGCATGACGCTGGCCGCGATCGAACGTCATCTCACGCAGTTGCCGCCCGGCCTGAGTGCGCACGATCTCGCCATCCACCGCGCCGTGGTGGCCTCCTGGGCACCCGAGGCGACGGAGGAGGTGACCCGTGCGGAGCTGGAGCGGCGGGCCGGGCGCCCCCTCGACGACGAGGACCTGGAACGGCTCACCGCGATGGGCGTCGTCGAGCGGGCGGGCGACGCCGTTCGGCTCGACCCCGGGCTGCTGCGGCTCGGGGTGGAACTCCTCGATGTGCCCCTCGCGCACGAGACGATCCTCGCCGCCCGGACCGTCCTGCTGGAGCACTCGCGGGCGGCGGCCCACGAGTTGTCCGCCCTGCTGCGGGAAGCGGTGGGCGACCGCGAGTCCGTGGCGGCCGTGAAGTCACTGTCGGCGCACATGCAGCCGTTGGTGGTGCAGGCGCTCCTCACCACGTTCCAGCGGTCGCTGAACGAGGAACTGCGGGAGTGGCTCAAGGAGTCCTGACCGGGCGCCGCGCGGAACGCACCGGCAGGCCGGTCCGCCGGTCACGTCGAGTGTCCGGCCGGCCAGGAAGCCCCTCCCCTCGTCGACCACGTGCAAGAGGGTCGGGACGAGGTCGGCGCGACCGGGGAGGACTCCGGCCGCGATCACGTCGACGGTGAGGCCGTACGGCCCCCGCGCGGCCGCCAACGCCCTGCTGAGGCCGCTCGGTCCGGCCGCCGAGGCGGTCCGGGCGCGGAAGCGGTCCGGGCGGCGGCGGGGCCGACGGCGTGGGGACGGCCGCGGCGATGATCACGACGCGGGCCCGGCGGGCGGCCTGGAGACACGGTAGGCGGCCCGGGACATCAAAAACGTGGAGAAGGGCCCGACCGTGAGGAGCGGGACACCGGTTCACCGGCCGGCGTCCGATGGCCCGCCCCTCGGATCCCATCGCCTGTGCCGAGGGGTGACAGGTCACCCCTCGGCACAGGCCCGGGTCAGCTCGCGTCGGTGAAACGCTCGCCCTTGTCCGCCTTCTCGACCAGCAGCGCCGGCGGGGTGAACCGGTCGCCGTAGCGCTCGGCGAGCTGCCGCGCGCGGGCCACGAATCCGGCCGGCCCGGTGCCGGCGGCGCCCTCGTAGCCGTTGACGTACTGCAGGACGCCTCCGGTCCAGCCGGGGAACCCGATGCCGAAGATGGACCCGATGTTGGCGTCGGCGACGGAGGTGAGGACGCCTTCCTCCAGGAGCCGGACCGTGTCCAGCGCCTCGGAGAAGAGCATGCGCTCCTTCATGTCCTCGAACGGGATCTCGTGCCCCGCCCGGGTGCTCCGGTTGTCCTGGGGGCGGCCCCCGGAACCCCCGAAGTGCTCGCGCAGTCCCGGCCACAGACCGCCGCGCTTGCCGTCCTCCCCGTACTCGTAGAAACCACCGCCACCGCTGCGGCCGGGGCGGCCGAACTCGTCGACCATGCGGTCGATGACGGCCTCCGCCGGGTGTGTCTCCCAGGTGCCGCCCGCCTCCTCGACGGCCCGCTGCGACTCCTTGCGGATCTTGCGCGGCAGGGTGAGCGTCAGCTCGTCCATCAGGGAGAGGACCTTGGCGGGGTAGCCGGCCTGGGCGGCGGCCTGCTCGATGGAGGCGGGCTCGATGCCCTCGCCGACCATCGCGACACCCTCGTTGATGAACTGCCCGATGACGCGGGAGGTGAAGAAGCCCCGCGAGTCGTTGACGACGATCGGGGTCTTCTTGATCTGCCGCACGAGGTCGAAGGCGCGGGCGAGCGCCTCGTCACCGGTGCGTTCGCCCTTGATGATCTCGACGAGCGGCATCTTGTCGACGGGCGAGAAGAAGTGCAGCCCGATGAAGTCCTCCTGCCGCTCGACGCCCTCCGCGAGCGCGGTGATCGGCAGGGTGGAGGTGTTGGAGCAGAGGAGGGCGTCGGGTTCGACGACACTCTGGATCTCCTGGAACACCTTGTGCTTGAGGGAGGTGTCCTCGAAGACGGCCTCGATGACGGCGTCGCAGCCGGCGAGGTCGTTCGGGTCCGCGGTGGCCGTGATGCGGGCGAGCAGGGCGTCGGCCTTCTCCTGCGTCGTACGTCCCCGGGAGACGGCCTTGGCGCACAGCTTCTCGGAGTACGCCCTGCCCTTGGCCGCGGCCTCCGCCGTCACGTCCTTCAGGACGACGTCGATGCCCGCGCGGGCGCACGAGTAGGCGATGCCCGCGCCCATCATGCCCGCGCCGAGCACGGCGACCCTGCGGACGGGGCGCGGCTCGATGCCCTGCGGCCGGTTGACGCCGGAGTTGACGGCCTGGAGGTCGAAGAAGAACGCCTGGATCATGTTCTTCGAGGTCTGGCCGGTGACCAGTTCGGTGAAGTAGCGGCCCTCGATGACCAGCGCGGTCTCGAAGTCGACCTGGGAGCCCTCGACGGCCGCCGCGAGGATGTTGCGCGGGGCCGGGTAGGGCGCGCCGCCGAGCTGCTTGCGCAGGTTGGCCGGGAAGGCCGGCAGGTTCGCCGCGAACTTCGGGTTGGCCGGGGTGCCGCCAGGGATGCGGTATCCCGGCTTGTCCCAGGGCTGCCGGGACTCGGGGTTGGCGTCGATGAAGGCGCGCGCCTTGGCGAGCATCTCCTCGGGGGTGGCGGCCACTTCGTGGACCAGGCCGTTCTCCAGGGCCCGCTGCGGCGCGTACTGCGTGCCCTGGAGCAGGACCTTGAGCAGCGCGTCGGCGATGCCCATGAGGCGGACGGTGCGGGTGACACCGCCGCCGCCGGGCAGCAGACCGAGGGTGACCTCGGGCAGGCCGATCTTGGAGCCGGGTGCGTCGAGGGCGATCCGGTGGTGGGAGGCGAGGGCGATCTCGTAACCACCGCCGAGGGCTGCGCCGTTGAGGGCGGCGACGACAGGCTTGCCGAGGGTCTCGATGCGGCGCAGCGCGGACTTGATGGCGGTGCCGGCCTCGAAGACCTGCTGGGCGTCCTCGGGACCCGCGTGGATCATGTCCTTGAGGTCGCCGCCCGCGAAGAAGGTCTTCTTGGCGGAGGTGTAGATGATGCCGCGGATGGAGTCCTTCTCGGCCTCGGCGCGCTCGGCGACGGCCGCGATCGAGTCCTTGAAGGCCTGGTTCATGGTGTTGGCGGACTGGTTGGGGTCGTCGAGGACGAGGGTGACGACGCCGGTCTCGTCCTGTTCCCAGCGGATGGTGGTGGGCTCAGTGCTCATCAGGGGATGCTCCGTAGATCCGTGATCCGTTGGGAAGGTCAGACGCGCTCGACGATCGTGGCGATGCCCATGCCGCCGCCCACGCACAGGGTGGCGAGGCCGTACCGCTTGTCCTGACGCTCCAGTTCGTCGACGAGGGTGCCGAGGATCATCGCGCCGGTGGCACCGAGGGGGTGGCCCAGCGCGATGGCACCGCCGTTGACGTTGACCTTGTCCAGCGACAGGCCCATGTCCCGTACGAAGCGCAGGACGACGGCCGCGAAGGCCTCGTTGATCTCGACGAGGTCGATGTCGTCGATGGTCAGGCCGGCCTTGGCGAGCGCCTTGCGGGTGGCGGGCGCGGGTCCGGTGAGCATGATGGTGGGCTCGGATCCGGAGACGGCGGCGGAGACGATCCGCGCGCGGGGGGTGAGGCCGTAGCGCTCGCCGACCTCGCGGGAGCCGATGGCGACGAGCGAGGCGCCGTCGACGATGCCCGAGGAGTTGCCCGCGTGGTGCACGTGGTCGATGGCCTCGACCCAGTGGTACTTCTGCAGGGCCACGGCGTCGAATCCGCCCAGATCGCCGATGTCGGCGAACGACGGCTTCAGCCTGGCGAGGGAGTCGGCGGTGGTGCCGGGGCGCAGGAACTCGTCGTGGTCGAGGACCGTGAGTCCGGCGCGGTCCCTGACCGGCACGACGGACCTCTCGAACCGGCCGTCCTTCACGGCGGCGGCGGCGCGCTCCTGGGAGAGGGCCGCGTACTCGTCGACGTCACGGCGGGAGAAGCCCTCGATGGTGGCGATGAGGTCGGCGCCGATGCCCTGCGGCACGAAGTTGGTGGACAGGTTGGTCATCGGGTCGGCGAACCAGGCGCCGCCGTCCGAGGCCATCGGCACGCGGGACATCGACTCGACTCCGCCCGCGAGGACGAGGTCCTCCCATCCCGAACGGATCTTCATCGCCGCGAGGTTGACGGCTTCCAGGCCCGAGGCACAGAAGCGGTTCTCCTGGACGCCGGCCACGGTGTCGGGCAGTCCTGCGGCGATCGCGGAGATGCGGGCGATGTCGGAGCCCTGGTCGCCGACCGGGCCGACGACGCCGAGGACGATGTCGTCGATGGCGGCCGGGTCGAGGTCCGGGAAGCGGCGCTGCACCTCGTGGATGAGCCCGACGACCAGGTCGATGGGCTTGGTGCCGTGCAGGGCACCGTTCTGCTTGCCGCGGCCGCGCGGGGTGCGGATCGCGTCGTACACGTACGCTTCGGTGCTCACTGGTAAGCCTTTCGGGGAGGGTTAGCCGAGCAGGGAACGGCCGATGATCTCCTTCATGATCTCGGTGGTCCCGCCGTAGATGGTCTGGATGCGTCCGTCGGTGAAGGCCCGGGCGACCCGGTATTCCGTCATATAGCCGTAGCCGCCGTGCAGTTGCAGACAGCGGTCGGCGACCCGCTTCTGGAGTTCGGTGGCCCACCACTTGGCCATCGAGGCGTGCACCGCGTCGAGTTCGCCGTCGGAGTGGTCGACGATGCAGCGGTCGAGGAAGGTGCGGGTGACGGCGCACTCGGTGGCCATCTCGGCTATCTCGAAGCGGATGTGCTGGAGTCTGGCGAGCGGCCTGCCGAACGCCTCGCGCTCCTTCACGTACCGGGTGGTGATCTCCAGCAGGTGTTCGGCGCCCGCGATGGCGGCGACGGCGATGCCCATGCGTTCCTGCGCGAGGTTGGTCATCAGGTGGACGAAGGCGCCGTTCAGCTCGCCGAGGAGGTTCTCCTTGGGCACGCGCACGTCGTTGAAGAACAACTCGGCGGTGTCCTGCGCCTTCTGGCCGATCTTGTCGAGGTTGCGGCCGCGCTCGAAACCTTCGGTGCCGCGCTCCACGACGAGCAGCGACAGTCCGTGCGCACCGCCCTCGGGGGTGGTCCGGGCGACGACGATCACGAGGTCGGCGAGGATCCCGTTGGAGATGAAGGTCTTGGAGCCGTTGAGCAGGAAGTGGTCACCCTTGTCCTCGGCGTGGGTCGTGATGCCCTGGAGGTCGGATCCGGCGCCGGGTTCGGTCATGGCGATCGCCGTGACGAGCGAGCCGTCGCAGAAACCGGGCAGCCAGCGCCGCTTCTGCTCCTCGGTGGCGAGGCCGGTCAGATAGGGGCCGATGATGTCGTTGTGCAGGCCTACGGCGAGACCGGCGGCTCCCGCGCGGGTGAACTCCTCGGCGAGGACGGCGCTGTAGCGGAAGTCCGCGTTGCCGCCGCCCCCGTACTCCTCGGGCACGGCGAGCCCGAGGAGGCCCTGCCTGCCGGCGGCCCGCCAGGCCTCGCGCGAGACGATGCCGTCCTTCTCCCACTGCTCGTAGTGGGGCAGCACCTCCTTGGCGAGGAAGGTGCGGACGGTCTCGCGGAACGCGTCGTGCTCGGCGGTGAAGATCTGCCGCTTCATGCGGGAACGGCCTTCCTGGTGTGCGTGCGGGGGGCCACGGTCGGGGGCGGGGGCGTGCCGGTCGGGCGGCCGTTCAGAGCCAGCCCTTCACGGTCTCGACGAGCCGGGCCGGATCCGGGCCCACGGGCGTCACGTTGAGCATCGTCACCCCGGCCTCCCGGAAGGCGGCGACGCGCTCGCGGACGTAGGCCTCGGGGCCGCACAGCGACATCAGTTCGCAGAACTCGTCCGGCACGGCCGCCTCCGCCTCGGCCTTGCGGCCGGAGAGGTACAGCTCCTGGATGAGCCGGGCCTCCTTCTCGTAGCCGTACGCCACGGCGAGGTCGTTGTAGAAGTTCCTGCCCGGGGCGCCCATGCCGCCCACGTAGAGCGCGATGCGGGGGCGCACGAGGTCGCGCAGGGCCGCCGCGTCCTCGCCGATCGCGAGCGGGCCGCCGGCGACGACCTGGAGGGGGCCGAGCGCCGGGTCGCGCAGCGCCGTGCCCTCGGCCAGGGCGGTGCCCCACACCTGGTGGGCCTTCTCGGGGATGAACAGCGTGGGGAGCCAGCCGTCCGCGATCTCCGCGGTCATCCGTACGTTGGCCGGTCCCAACGAGGCGACATACAGCGGGACTTCGGGGCGCACGGGCCTGGTGAGGATCTTCAGCGGCTTGCCCAGGCCGCCGGGGCGGGGCATGTCGGTGATGCCGTGGTGGTCGATGACCTCGCGGCGCAGGATGCGGCGGGTCAGCTCGATGGTCTCGCGGGTCCGGCCGAGCGGCCTGTCGTACGCCTTCCCGTGCCAGCCCTCGACGACCTGGGGGCCCGAGGCTCCGAGACCGATGATGGCGCGTCCCCCGGACACCGCGTCGAGCCCTGCCGCCGTCTGGGCGATCAGGGCGGGGGTGCGCGAGTAGACGTTCAGGATCGCGGCGCCGATCCTCATGCGCTCGGTGCGGGCGGCCAGGTAGCCCATGACCGTGGGCGAGTCGAAGCCGTAGGCCTCGGCGACCCACACGGCGTCCAGACCGGCGGCCTCCAGGGCGGCGACCCCGTCGGCGGCCTGTCGCGCGTCGCCGGCGTAGTCGAGCGGGAGGGAGAGTTCCATCAGGCGTCGTCCTCGGTCAGCCGGGGCACGTCCCAGTCTCGGGCCACGTCCGCGGTGTCGGCCCCCGGCAGGGCGGGACCGCCGCGCACGGAGGTGGGGGTGGTGGAGAAGCGCGGCGCGGGGGCCGGCTGGGTGATGCCGCCGTGGTCCACGAAGGTGCCGCGGGCCGCGAGGTGCGGATGAGTGGGTGCCTCGCGCAGCGAGAGGACCGGCGCCACGCACGCGTCGGATCCGTCGAACACCGCGGTCCACTCGTCCCGGGTACGGGTCTTGAAGCGGGCGGCTACCGTCTCACGCAGTTCCGGCCAGCGGGCGAGGTCCTTGCGGGCGGGGCGCAGTTCCGGGACGCCGAGCAGGTCGACGAACATGTCGTAGAACTGCCCCTCCAGGGGGCCCACCGCCATGTAGCCGCCGTCGGCCGTCTCGTAGGTGCCGTAGTACGGGCAGCCGCCGTCGAGGAGGTTGGCGCCGCGCCGGTCCTGCCAGCCGCCGGCGGCCATCATGCCGTGGATCATCGCGGACAGGTGGGCGGTGCCGTCGACGATGGCCGCGTCCACCACCTGCCCCTCGCCGCTCTCGCGCGCGGAGTGGAGTGCGGCGAGGACACCGACGACGAGGTAGAGCGAACCGCCCGCGTAGTCGCCGAGGAGGTTCGCGGGGACGGCGGGGGCCTCGCCCGGCCTGCCGATCATGCCGAGGGTGCCGGTGAGTGCGATGTAGGCGACGTCGTGCCCGGCGCGGTGGGCGAGCGGGCCGTCCTGGCCCCAGCCGGTCATCCGACCGTAGACGAGCTTGCGGTTGCGGGCGTGACAGGCGTCGGGGCCGACGCCGAGGCGCTCCGCGACGCCGGGGCGGTAGCCCTCGATCAGGATGTCCGCCCGTTCGGCCAGGTCGAGGACCCGGGACGGGCCGTTCTCGGCCTTGAGGTCGATGATCACGGACCGCTTGTTGCGGTTGGTGACGTCGTGGGCCGGATCGATCGCGAGGCCGGGGCCGTCGGGGCGGTCCACCCGCACGACGTCCGCTCCCAGGTCGGCCAGGAGCATGGCGGCGAACGGGCCGGGTCCGATGCCCGCCAGCTCGACGACACGCACTCCGGCGAGGGGGCCGTGCCCCGGCGTTCCTGTCACTGCCATCAAGCTCCCAGCACTGTGACACCACTGATGTGACATCAGCGATGTTAAGAACGTGTTCCACTCCGGGCAAGCCCCCGACGAGCAAGCGCTTAGTTAAATTCCCGGTGGGTGGAGATGACCGAGGGGGTCCGGAACGGACCAGAGGACCCGAAACGGACGCCGCGGGCCGACGGCGGGACCGGCTCTACGGTCGGGACCGGGCCGCTTCCGCGTTCACGGCAGGTCCGGCACCACGCTCAGGCCTGGCCCAGCTCCGCGATCAGCCGCTTGGGCGCGACGGCCCGATAGCTCTCCTCGACCCAGTCGCACAGCAGCTCCGCTTGGGGAGCCCCCGGCTCCTCCAGGGGTATGCGCACCCAGCCGGCCCGGCCCAGGCCGTAGCCGGCGGGCTCAGCGCCGGGCGAGCTGAGCGCATGCGCGTGCGCCGCCTCGTCCGTGAGCTTCACCGTGACGGCCAACGGGTGACTGCCGTCGTCGACACCGAGGAAGACGAAGACCTTCTTGTCGGCCTTGGCCACGGTCTCGCCCCAGGGGAACTCTTCCGCGGCGCCGGGCAGGCCGAGCGCGAACTCGCGCACCTTCTGCCACTTTTTCAGCGCGTTTTTCGGCACGGCCACGGCTACCTCCGGCCAGTTCGTGCGACCTCGTCGTCCGGCTGCTCGCACCTCACGCTAGCCTCAGCCACCGACAACGGCGCTTCGCACACGACGCGGGGCCACCGCACGGTCGAGCGCAGCCCACAGTGGAGAAGGTGTCATGAGCAGGCCGAACGGGACGGACCGCGCGTACGACGTCGTGCTCTTCGGAGCCACGGGGTTCGTCGGAGAGCTCACAGCGGAGTACCTCGCCGCGCATGCGCCCGAGGGGCTGCGGTGGGCGATCGCCGGACGCAGCGAGGAGAAACTGGAGCGCCTGCGGGAGCGGCTCGGCGGCGCGCCCGGTGTGCTGCGGGCGGACGTGACGGACCCGGACTCGGTCCGCGAACTCGCCGGGCACGCGCGCGTGGTGGCCAGCACGGTGGGGCCGTACGTCACGTACGGGGAGGATCTGGTCGCCGCCTGCGCGGATGCCGGGACCGACTATCTGGACCTCACCGGCGAGCCGGAGTTCGTGGACCTGATGTACGTGCGGCACGACGCACGCGCGCGGGAGACGGGCGCGCGGCTCGTGCACGCCTGCGGTTTCGACTCGATTCCGCACGACCTCGGCGCGTACTTCACCGTGGGTCAGCTCCCCGAGGGCGTGCCGCTGCGGGTGGACGGATTCGTCCGATCCCAGGCGATGTTCTCGGGCGGCACGTTCAACTCCGCCCTCAACCAGTTCGCCCGGGGCCCGCAGATGATCGCGGCCGCTCGGGACCGCAGGCGCCACGAACCGCGGCTGATGGGCCGCCGAGCCGTGGCGCCGCTGGGCGCGCCACGGTTCGCGGGGGAGGTCGGCGCCTGGGCACTGCCTCTGCCCACGATCGACGCCCAGGTGGTGCAGCGCTCGGCGCGGGCCCTGGAGCGGTACGGACCGGACTTCCGCTATCGGCACTACGCGGCCGTACGACGACTGCCCATCGCTCTCGGCGGACTGGCCGGGGTGAGCGCGATCTTCGCGGCGGCTCAGCTGCCGCCCGCGCGGCGCTGGTTGTCCGACCGTTTCAAGCCCGGCGAGGGGCCGAGCGCGGCGCGGCGGGCGAAGAGCTGGTTCTCGGTGCGTTTCGTGGGCGAGGGCGGAGGCCGACGCGTGTTCACCGAGGTCGCGGGCGGCGATCCCGGCTACGACGAGACCGCCAAGATGCTCGCGGAGTCGGCGATGGCCCTGGCTCTCGACGATCTGCCGAAGACGTCCGGGCAGGTCACCCCGGCGGTGGCGATGGGTGACGCGCTGATCGAGCGGCTCCGCGCGGCGGGCATCACCTTCCGGGTGGCCGCGGTTCGTTAGGGCCTCGGCCGGTGCAACATGTCCGGTGGTGCCACCGGGTGGGCCGGGGGCGTTTCGGGCCGGGGCGGGCGCGGACCGGCTCAGCGTCCGTCACGTGGCCCAGCCGGTCACCGTCCAGATCATCCCGCCGACCCAGCCGAGTCCGGCCAGGACGGCGAGGAGCAGGGCCGCCGTCACGGCGCGCTCGACGGGCTGGGCGGGGCCGGCGACGGCCTTCGGGGCACGGTGTGAGGTCATGCGGGCCAGCCTGCCGATCACGCCCGCGCCGTCGCATCCGTACACGTACTCAGAAGACGTACTCAGACGCCTCGCCCGGATGACGTTCGCACATGGCCCGCCCAGACACCGCGTTCACGGCGTGCGGAGCCAACTGGGCGTTGCCATCAGGACGTTGCCGCCTGAAGGGCCCTCCTGCACAGGGAGTCCGCCCGCCGGGTGGATTCCGGCAGGCGGTACTTCGGCGTGAGCGCGAGCGTGTGCGCGCAGGCGTTGTCGAGGTCCACGCGGTGGCCGACGGAGACGAACACGGGCTTCACGCCGTCCCGGGTGCGCAGTGCGCGGCCGACCTCGTCGCGATCGGCGAGGAGCGGTGAGGCGCTGCCGCGCCGGGTGCCCGGATCGTCGTACGCGAAGGTGAACGGGTTCTTGGCGACGCCGATGGTGGGGAGTCCGGTGAGGACGCCGAGGTGGCTGGCGAGACCGAAGCGGCGCGGGTGGGCGAGGCCGTAGCCGTCACAGACCACCAGGCTCGGCGGGCAGGGCAGGGCGTCCAGTGCGGCGAGGACGGTCGGGATCTCCCGGAAGGCCAGGAGCCCGGGGACGTACGGGAAGGAGACCTGGCCGACCGCGGTGGCCTCCGCCACGACGTCGAGGGTCGCCGCGTCGAGGACGACGGCCGCCGCGGCCACGACGTCCCGCTCGTCGTCGTAGGCCACGTCCACACCCGTGACGTGGCCGGTGCCGGGCGGCGGGCCCGGCTCGTCCAGGACGACCCGCGCCCTCAACTCGTCCTGCACGGCGCGGGCTTGGTCCTCGGTGACGGGCCAGCCCGCCGGAATCCTCACGGTCGTCATGATGGGAGGGAGCCTAGGGCCTGTCCCACGCGGCGCCCGACCGGCGATCCGTTCCTCACGGCAGGCGTGTGCGCGCACCGCGTGACCGAGTTCGTCGCCACGAAGGCCGCACCGGGCCCGGAGCGGTACCGCGAACCGGTCGACCGAGCGGTACCCGTCCCCGGGCGAGCGGCACCCGCCCGGCCTCAGCGCTCCAGCCGGGCGACCCGTCCCTTCTCGCCGGAGGCCCAGCAGCCCAGGTCGGGGGTGCAGTCCACGGTGTCGTACGAGCCGGAGTCGAGGGTGTGCCAGGTGCGGCCGCCGTCGGTGGTCAGGTCGGTGCCGGTGGGTCCGACGGCGAGCGCGGACGTGCGGCTGTGCGGGAGCCAGGTGACGCCGGAGCGGTAGGCGGGCGGCGGCCGGTCGGCCGTCGTCCAGCTGCGGCCGCCGTCGGCGGTGACCGCGGCGGCCCGTGGCGACGCCTGGTCGGCGCGGTAGTCCCCGCCGACCGCGAGCCCGTGGACCCGGTCGCGGAAGGCCAGGGCGAACACACCGCGTGCGGGGTCGCCCGCGGGGACGGGGGTGTCGGTGGCGGTCCAGGTCAGCCCGCGGTCCGCGGAGTGCAGCACCCGCGCGCTCGCCGCCCCTCCCGTGGCCAGCCACACGTCGCGCGGCCCCGAGGTGACCAGGCACTGGCCGCTCGCGGCGAATCCAGCCTCGCCCTCCTGCGCGGCGGGCATGCCGCGGCCGGGCAGCACCTTCCAGGAGCGGCCGCCGTCGCTGGTCGACAGGATGCGGAACCGGCCGTCCACGGGATCGCTCATCGCCAGGCCGTGGCGCGGGTCGAAGAAGGTGAGGCAGTCGTAGAAGGCCCTGGCGTCGGTGTTGCGGAAGGACTCGGTCCAGGTCGTGCCCCCGTCCTCGGTCCTGAACACACGGGAGGCCTCGCCCTCACCGATGGCGAGGACCACGGCCCGCCGCGCGTCGAACGCCTCCACGTCACGGAACTCCAGGTCCGCGGCGCCCGCGGGCGACACGTCGCGCCAGTGCGCGCCGCCGTCGGTGGTGCGCAGCACGGTGCCCTTGGAACCGGCCACCCAGGCGGAGTTCCGGCTGACGGCGGCCAGTCCGCGGAACCGCGCGTCCGTCCCGCTCGCCTTGAGCGCCCAGTGCGGGCTCCGCGCCTGCCCGTGCGACGGTTCGCGCGCCTGCGCGGGCACGGCCACCGCGAGCGCCGCGGCGAGCGTGGCGACACTCAGCCCCACCGTGACCGACCGACCCGTACGCCTCTTCTTCCCCAAGCCCCTCATGGCGGGCGAAGCTAGTCCACTCGCCCGCTGTCGTCCAGATGGCCTCCGGCGGGAACCTCGGGGGCCCGTCCGGGTGTCCTCAGGGGTGTCCCGCGAGCACGGGACGGGAAGGGACTGCCGCGGTCGGGGAAAGTGGATCTCCCCGGTGCATGACCCCGGTGACAGAGGTCACTCGGGTCACGGGTGCACGCGCCGTGTCATTTTTCCGTCTCTTCCCATGACCGACGTCATCCACCCGGAGTCCGTCCAGTCGTCACAAGGGAGCAAACGCGTTGTCCACCGTCATCGAGCAGCCCGTTGAGGCCCGTCTCGTCGCCGCCGCGCCGCGGATGCCGAGCATTCCCGCGACCCTCCACTACGACCGGACCGACCCGTTCGCCGTCCGCATGACCTTCCCCGCGCCCGCGACGCTCGAAGGCGTGGAGGTCTGCTGGACCTTCGCCCGCGAACTGCTGGTGGCGGGTCTCGACGACGCGGTGGGGTTCGGTGACGTACGGGTGCGGCCGTACGGCTACGACCGCACCGTGCTGGAGTTCCACGCCCCCGAGGGCACCGCGGTGGTGCATGTGCGCTCGGGAGAGGTACGGGACTTCCTGCAGCTGACGACCGAGCTGGTCCCGGTCGGTCTGGAGCACCTCCAGGTCGACCTGGACCACGATCTCGCGGAGCTGATGCGGGGCACCTGCTGAGGACCCGACGCCTCGTCAGCGGGTGCGTCCCAGCAGGGAGTTGAGCTCGCCGTAGTCGAACCCGCCGACCATCGCTCCGTAGGTCCCCGTGCCCAGCAGCTCCCGCGCGGCACGACGGACCAGGGCATGGGCGGCCTGTGCGATGCCCGAGCCCGCGCTGACGCGGGCCACGCCGAGGGCGGCCAGCTCGGCGACGGGCGGGGCGCCCGGGCCCACCATGATGTTCAACGGTCCGTCGATGCCCCCGACGAGCGCCTTGACCGTCACCGGATCGACGGCCCCGGGGACGAAGACGCCGTCCGCTCCGGCGGCGAGGAACGCCGCGGCGCGCTCCAGGGTCTCCTCCACCCCGCCCGCGCCGCGCAGGAACGTGTCGATGCGGGCGTTGACGAACAACGGCACGCCCGCCGCGTCGGCCGCCGCGCGGGCCGCCGCGATCCGGTCGGCCTGGGCGGCTACCGGCCGCAACGGCCCGGCGCCGTCCCCGTGGAGGGCGTCCTCGATGTTCACGCCCACGGCGCCCGCCGCCAGCACCGCTCGGACGGTGTCACCCACGCCCTGGGCGTCCGGCGCGTACCCGCTCTCGATGTCCGCGCTGACCGGCACGGCCACCGCCGCCGCGATCCTCGCGACGGCGGCCAGCGCGCGCTCCCGGTCGAGCGCGTCCCCGTCGGCGGCGCCCAGGTCCCAGGCGAGCCCGGCGCTGGTCGTCGCCACCGCCGCCGCACCGGCCTCCTCGACGATCCGGGCACTCGCCGTGTCCCAGGCGTTCGGCAGGACGACGGGCTGCCCGGGGACGTGCAGGGCGCGGAAGGCGAGGGCGGTTGCGCGGAGCTGTTCCGTGGTGGTCATGGGAGGAGCCAAGCACGGGCCGGGGCGCGGGGGCTGGCAGGAATCCGACATGGACGTGGGGCACATCGTCGGCCGGGAACACCGGTTCGAGGAGCGCCCGGCATCAGTCCGGGCGGCTCAGCCTCCGGTGGTCGCCGCCGTGGTCGAGGCGGTCGTCGCCGCCACGATGACCGCGGTCCTGACCTCCTGGATGACCCTCTTCAGGGCCGGGGCCGCCGCGCCCCCGCGTTCGGTGAGTTCCTCGATACGGGCCTTGTGGAGCTTGCGTTCCTTGGCCGAGGCGAGCGTGCGCAGTTCGGCCGCGGTGGCGAGGGCGACCAGGGCGGCGTCGCGGTCACCGACCTCGGCGACCGGCACCGGCCCCTCCAGTACCTGGCGTGCCTCGGCGCGCAGCGCGTCCACGACGGGGAGCCGGTCCAGGGTGTAGTCCACGGAGGGGAAGAGCCCGAGGACCCGCTTCTTCTCCGCCCGCAGATATCCCTCGGCGGCCAGCTGCGCGCGGACGGCGTCCAGGGTGACCCGGGCGCGGAGCGTGACCCAGGCCTTCCACTTGCGGGGCCGGGACTCCGCGACGAGTTCGAGCAGCCCGTCGAGGACCAGGTCACCGGTCCGGGAGTCCGGGTCCACCGGGGTGACGATGCCGTCGTCGTCGACGAGCAGCCCACGCTGGGCCAGCTCGGTGAGGGCGCCGGCGCGCACCAGGTGATGGAGGTGGGTCGACCCGGTGACCTTGGGTTTCGTGGTGTCCCAGGCCAGGAGGTAGAGCCGGGCGGGCAGCGAGAGCGGGCCGTACGGCACGGGGTCTCCTTAGGTGTCGTGGGGGCCACGTTAATCCTTTGACAGCCCCCTGGGCCGTCCCTACCGTGTACAGCGGTTCTGTTGCCGTCGAATGGAGAAGGACGTTGCTCGTCTGAGGTCTGAGACACCGCGTCACACGCAGTCGGTTCTGTCCGGCTTCCGTGTGCGCAGCGTGCGACCTCGGCGTTCGAGCCGTCCTTCGGCACAGGGCCTTCTTCTCGCTCTCCTCCGAACTGGATCGTCGTCGCCTCGCGGTGTCCCGAACGCGTACCCCCGACCGCTTCCAGCAACCGCGAGGCCCTCATGTCAACCTTCCCCACCTCCATCACGTGCACCTCCCTGTCCTTCGCGTGGCCGGACGGCACCGATGTGTTCGAGGACCTACAGATCGCGTTCGGGCCGGGCAGGACCGGTCTCGTCGGGGTCAACGGGTCAGGAAAGTCAACGCTGTTGAAGCTGATCTCCGGGGAACTCACCCCGGCCGACGGGACCGTCAGGGTCGCCGGCGAGATCGGTCATCTGCCGCAGAGCGTCACGCTCGACACGGGCCTGCGGGTCGACGAGGCCCTCGGTATCGCCGCACAGCAGGCCGCCCTGCACGCGATCGAGTCCGGCGACGCCGCCGAGGAACACTTCGACGTCGTCGGCGACGACTGGGACGTGGAGGAGCGGGCCCTGGCCACCCTCGGTGAACTCGGCCTCGGCCACGTCGACCTGGACCGCACCATCGGCGAGGTGTCCGGCGGCGAGTCGGTACTGCTGCGTCTGGCATCCCTGCTGCTGCGCCGCCCCGACGTCCTCCTCCTCGACGAACCCACCAACAACCTCGACCTGTACGCGCGACAGCGGCTGTACGCGGCCGTCGAAGCGTGGTCCGGGGTCATGGTCGTGGTCAGTCACGACCGCGAACTCCTCGACCTGGTCGACCAGATCGCCGACCTGCACTCCGGCGGGGTCACCTGGTACGGCGGGAACTTCTCCGCGTACGAGGAGGCCCTCGCCGGCGAGCAGGAGGCGGCCGAGCGCATGGTGCGCGTCGCCGAGTCCGACCTGAAGAAGCAGAAGCGCGAACTGGTGGACGCGCAGGTCAAGTTGGCCCGGCGCAAGCGGTACGGACAGAAGATGAACGACCAGAAGCGCGAGCCGAAGATCGTCATGGGGGCGCGCAAACGCTCGGCTCAGGAGTCCGCGGGCAAGCACCGCATCCTGCACGAGGAGAGGCTCAGCGAGGCGAAGGAGCGCCTCGACGAGGCGGTGGAGGCCGTACGGGACGACGACGAGATCCGTATCGACCTGCCGCACACGGCCGTACCGCCGGGGCGGACCGTCCTCACACTCGAACAGCTGGAGTTGCGGTACGGCGCGCGGGTGGACGGCATGTTCGAGCTGCGCGGCCCGGAGCGGATCGCGCTGATCGGGCGCAACGGAGCGGGCAAGACGACACTCCTGCGCACGATCGCGGGCGAGCTGGACGCCGTGTCCGGCCACGCTCAGGCCCATGTGCCCCTGCGGTTCCTGCCGCAGCGCCTCGACGTCCTCGACGACGAACTGACCGTCGCCGAGAACGTCGCCCGGTACGCGCCCGCGGCCACCAACAACCGCGTCCGGGCACGCCTGGCCCGCTTCCTGTTCAAAGGGGCGAAGGCCGACCAGCGGGCGGCGACGCTCTCCGGCGGCGAACGCTTCCGGGCGGCACTCGCCGCCCTGATGCTGGCCGAGCCCGCCCCTCAGCTCCTGATGCTCGACGAGCCGACGAACAACCTCGACCTGGCGAGCGTCAGCCGGCTCACCTCAGCTCTGGAGTCCTACGAGGGCGCACTCGTCGTCGCCAGCCACGACATGCCGTTCCTCGAGTCGATCGGCATCACGCGTTGGCTGCTGCTGGAAGGAGGAGAACTGAAAGAAATCGCTCCGGAAACTGTCGGGTATTCCTTCTAGTGCGGACGGCGGGGGCCGCCTAGCGTCGGGTGGGACGGTGCCCGACGTGTAGCTGGGGGCTCTCGCGCGCCGCAAGCGCGCACGCTGTGCGCCGACGCCCCCTGCCGGATCGGAGACCCGCCTGTGCCCAGCCGGAAAGCACTCGTGCGCCGTCCCAGCCCTCGGCTCGCCGAGGGGCTGGTGACGCACATCGAGCGCGCCCCGGTCGACGTGGCCCGGGCGGTCGAACAGTGGGAGGCGTACGTCGAGGCGCTGCGCGCGCACGCCTGGGAGACCGTCGAGGTCGACCCGGCCGACGACTGCCCGGACGCCGTGTTCGTCGAGGACGCCGTCGTCGTCTTCCGCAACGTCGCCCTGATCGCCCGCTCCGGCGCGCGGTCCCGGCGCGGCGAGACCGCCGGGGTCGAGGAGGCCGTGGAGCGCCTCGGCTGCTCGGTGAACCGGATCCGGGAGCCGGGCACCCTCGACGGGGGCGACGTCCTGAAGGTCGGCGACACGATCTACGTGGGCCGGGGCGGGCGGACCGACGCGGCCGGCGTGGGGCAGTTGCGCGCCGTCTTCGAGCCGCTCGGGGCGCGCGTCGTGGCCGTCCCCGTCAGCACGGTGCTCCACCTGAAGTCGGCGGTCACCGCGCTGCCCGACGGAACGGTGATCGGGTACGAGCCCCTCGTGGACTCCCCCGCCCTCTTCCCGCGCTTCCTGCCGGTGCCGGAGGAGTCAGGGGCGCACGTGGTGCTGCTGGGCGGCGGGAGGCTCCTGATGGCGGGGAGTGCTCCGAAGACCGCGGAACTGCTCGCGGACCTCGGACACACACCGGTCCCGGTCGACATCAGCGAGTTCGAGAAGCTCGAAGGCTGTGTGACATGCCTCTCGGTCCGGCTCCGGGAGCTGTACACCTGACCGAGTGATCGAGACGCTCGCGGGTACTCGCGGACCTGCGCTTCCGGAGCGCTTCCGGAGGGTGCCGGGGAGTGAGCGATCTTGCCGAAAACCCTGCTGATCAGCACTCTTTACGGAGTCTTAACCTACGGCAACGTAACCTACGGATACGTAGCCTACGATGCCGTAGGTTGGCTTCTCCGCTCGTAGTAGTCCCCGTCCCCCTCTGGAGCAACCGTGACGATCACTTCCCCTCACCTCGGCAGTCCGTCAGCCGCCTGGACCGACGCACGCCTGCTGTACGCGTTGGAGGAAGTGGTCGAGACGGAACTCAACCGCCACATGAAGGTGGCCAAGGACTGGATGCCGCACGAGTACGTGCCGTTCAGCGACGGCCGTAACTTCCCCGGTCTCTTCGAGGACGGCGAGGCCTGGGACAAGGAGCAGTCCAAGGTCACCGAGATCGGCCGCATCGCGCTGGTCGTCAACCTCCTCACCGAGGACAACCTCCCGAGCTACCACCACGAGATCGCCTCCCTCTTCGGCCGCGACGGCGCCTGGGGCACCTGGGTGCACCGCTGGACCGCGGAGGAGGGCCGGCACGGCATCGTGATGCGCGACTACCTGCTCGCCTCGCGCGCCGTGGACCCGGACAAGCTCGAGGCGTTCCGTATGCAGCACATGAGCGAGGGCTTCGAGTCGGACAACCGCCACTCGATGCTCCACTCCGTCGCGTACGTCGCGTTCCAGGAGCTGGCGACCCGCATCTCGCACCGCAACACCGGCCACCAGTCGGGCGACCCGGTCTGTGACCGCATGCTGGCGCGCATCGCGACCGACGAGAACCTGCACATGGTCTTCTACCGCAACCTCCTGAAGGCCGCCTTCGAGCTCGCCCCCGACATGACCATGCAGGCCGTCCGGGACGTCGTGGTCAACTTCCGCATGCCCGGACACGGCATGCCCGGCTTCGAGCGCATGGCCGCGCAGATGGCCATCGGCGAGGTCTACAACATGCGTATCCACCACGACGACGTACTGCAGCCGGTACTGCGTCACCTGAAGGTGCTCGACATCGACGGGCTCGGCCCGGAGGGCCTCCAGGCCCAGGAGGAGCTCGGCTTCTTCATGGGTGGCCTCGACGCCGAGGCGTCGAAGTTCGACGCGAAGCTCGCGGCCCGCAAGGCGCGCATGGCGGCCCGCGCGACCGCGTAGGTCCCGCGCCGGCCCTGGCGTTGCGCGCTCGGCCCCCGTGTCCCGTTCCCCCGCTCGCACGGGGTGCGTGAGGCGGGGGTTCTCGCGTGTCAGGGGGCGGGGCGGCTGGATTCGAACCAGCGTGTCCCGGTTTTGGAGACCGGCGCGCCTGCCTCTGCGCTACGACCCCGCCCTTGCGTCCCAGCGTACGGCGCTGCCCCGATGCCGGTGCGGGGCGACGGCACGCTCCGTACGGGCGATGCGGGCAACTGCCCTTCCGGACCACGGTGTTCGTCGGTGGGGTCCACCGATCCCCGGTGCGGTCAGGCCTGTTCGTCCTCGCGGGACGCCGTGCGGTGCACGCTGCGTACGGCGGTGATGTCGGCCGGGACCGTCGGCACGGGCAGGTGTGCGCTGAGTGCGTCGAGGCGGCGCTTGACGCTGGTGGCGATGGACCGCCCGAGGACGAACCGGGTGGCCGTGCGGGCGCGCGGCGCCGTGTCGAGGAGGCGGTGTGCCTCTCGGCTGCGCATGCCGGTGTGCGTGAGGACGAGGTGGGTGAGGCGGTGTTCGGCGCCGGCGAGCGCGTCGGCGATGGCCGCGGCGGCCCCGGCGTCGACGCGGTTGTCGGCCGCGCCGAGCACGGCGGCCGCGCGGACCCGGCCGAGGTCGAGCAGCGTGACGCCGGCCTCGGTCGCAGCCGTGACGAGGCGTGCGGCGGCCGTGGGTCCGATCCCGTTGCTCGCGACGGAGAGCCGCGAGAGGCTGCCGTACGGCGCTTCCCGGAGGGCGGTCGCGAGGCACAGCGCGCCCAGGTCCCCCAGCCGGGCGGCGGAGACGTAGAGTTCGCCGATCACGCCTGCCGCGACGAGGGCGGCCAGGGGCACCGCGCCGTCCGCGCCCAGCGGGTTGCCCCCGACGAAGAGGCGCTCGATACGCCGGCCGTTCCGCGCGGCGTCGAGGAGGGCGTCGGCGAGGACCGTCGCGCCCGTCGCGTCGAGCCCTGTCTGCACGAGGTCGAGAGTGCGCAACCGGCGTGCGACGTCGATGAGTTCGGCCGCCGCCCGCCCTCCTCCGCTGCCCAGCGGGTTGCGCTTGAGCCAGACTCCGGTGACGACGTGCGGGGAGGCGCGCAGGTTGTCGGCGATGCGGCAGGCGCCGCCCGCGGTGATGCCGTTGCAGCCCAGGTAGAGCGTCTCGACGTCGGCGCTCCGCGCGACGGCGGCGGCACCCTCGTCGCCCAGCGCGTCCGTCCCGACGAGCAAGTGCCGTACCGGTGAGGGGCCTTCGGTCCGCTCCGACAGGGCTTCGGCGACGAGCGCGGCACCTCGCGGTCCGAGATCCTGCTTGCACAGGTCGAGCCTGCCGTCGGGCAACGCGGTCCCGGCGGTGAAGTCCAGCCGCTCACCGGCCGGACGGCCGTCGCGCAACCAGGCGAGCAGCGGCGCCAGTTCGGTCACCGGACGTGGCACGACCGGAGGGACGCCGGCGAACTCCCGTACGGGAGCCGGGGCGCCCGGGACGCCCTCCGGAGCGGTGTGATCCGTCTCCGGTGCCCCGCTCTCGCCGCCGTTCACCATGCCGCCTCCCGGTAGTCCTTGAGGAACACCCCGGAGACGGGCGCGCCTGCCTCACCCCGCACGATCGGGTCGTAGACCCGGGCGGCCCCGTCGATGATGTCGAGCGGGGTGCGGAACCCCGCGCCCGCCATCCGCTCCTTCTTCGGCGCGGGGTTCTCGTCGGTGATCCATCCCGTGTCGACGGCACACATGTGCACGCCCTGCTCGGCGAGTTCGGCGGCGCTGGTGCGGGTGAGCATGTTCAGCGCGGCCTTGGCCATGTTGGTGTGCGGGTGTCCGGCCGTCTTGTTCCGGACGGCGAACCGGCCCTCGACCGCCGTCACGTTGACGACGTAACGGCGCGGGTGCGCGGAGGCGAGCAGCAGGGGGAGCAGGCGGTCGCAGAGGAGCGTGGGGGCCAGCGCGTTGACCAGCTGGGTCTCCAGGACCTCGGCCGGGTCGAGCGCGCCGAGCCGGGCCGACCAGGAGTTGTCCGGGGAGGGGTCCGGCAGCAGACCGGCCTCGTCGGCCTCGCGCAACAGGACGGGCAGCGCCGACGCGCCGCCCTCCAGGGCGCGCATCGGCGTGAACCCGGGCGCCTGCCGGGCCCTTTCGGGCAGTCCGGGCCGCTCCCCCGCGGCCAGCAGCGCGTACGACTCCGGGGGCCGCCGTACCGTCTGGGCCGCGTTGTTGACCAGGATGTCCAGCGGCTCCCCCTCCTGCCGCAGCCGCTCGCACAGCCCGAGGACCTGCCGGGGGTCGCGCAGGTCGACGGCGAGGACCGTCAGCCGGTCCAGCCACTTCTCGCTGCCGGGTTCGGCGCGGAAGCGGCGCACGGTGTCGTGCGGGAACCGGCTGGTGACGAGGAGTTCGGCTCCGTCGCGCAACAGCATCAGGGCCAGTTGGAAGCCGATCTTGACGCGGCCCCCGGTGAGCAGCGCGCGGCGGCCGCTCAGGTCGGTGGAGAGGGCACGTCGGGCGGCGTTGTCGGCGGCGCATCCGGGACAGAGCCGGTGATAGAAGGAGTCGACCTGTCGATAGGGCGCCTTGCAGACGTAGCAGGTGCGCGGCGTGATGAAGGCGCCCGCCGTGCCGGACTCGTCCCCGGTTCCGGGGAGGGCGAGGGGCGCGTCCTCGCGCCGGTCGAGCGCGCCGGTCGCGGTGGCGGCCATGACGGCCGCGTCGGCCGCCGAGATCTCGGCGCCGCGCGTCTTCCGGCGCCGCACCCGGCCGTCACGGGCGAAGGACGCGGCGACCTGCTCGGCGCGCAGCCGCACCGGGTCGTCGACGGACAGCGCCCGCAGCTTCCCGACGGTGCGGTGAAATGCCGCCAACTCAGCTTCGGTGAGCGCGAGTTCACCACAGGTGTCCGCCGATCGCGGCTCGGGGCACGTCGGTTCCGCGCCGACGGCCGCCAGGTCCGCGTCCGTGCCGGCCGGCTCCCGCTCGGTGAACCCGTCACCGTCACCCATGTTCCGCTCCGCGTCTCGCCGCCGGCCTCCGCGCGCCGGTCCCGTGCACAGCGGGCGCCGCTCGTCCGCGACGCCCGGTCTCCGCGCTCGGTGTGGTCCCGGCCGGATTCGAACCGGCGTGACCGCCTTGAGAGGGCGGCGAGTCTGCCTCTGCTCTACAGGACCGCGATATCCGGGCGACCGGATTCGAACCGGTGTGTCCGCCTTGGCAAGGCGGTGCGCCTGCCTCTGCGCTACGCCCGGACGCGCCCCCGGATCCTAACCTCACAACCGGCCGGTCACCTCAGGGTTTTCCGGCGCCCCGGGCAGCGCCGAAGGCACGGGGCGCCCTGTCATTCGCGGGCGCGGCGCAGACCGAGGCGCTCCTTCTCGGAGAGCCCGCCCCACACGCCGAAGCGTTCGTCGTTGCTCAGCGCGTAGTCGAGGCACGCGGACCGCATGTCGCACATCCCGCAGATGCGCTTCGCCTCGCGCACCGAACTGCCGGGCTCGGGAAAGAAGAAGTCCGCCCCCGTCTGCGCGCACAGCGCCTGCTGCTGCCAGGCGATGTCGGACGGAGTGATCGTTTCCATGGGCATGCTCAGGATGGTGCCCCGCCGCGAAAAACGTTCGATCAACGCGGGATCAACGCGGCGTTCCGACGTCTCCGGCGGCCCCGATGATGCCCCCGCGGTACGGCTTGGAGCACGGCGGCGCGCGGGGGACGACGAGAACCACGTGGATCCGTACGGGCACCGAGCGTAGCGACGCGGGGGACTCGCGACGGGAGTGCGCGTCCCGGCCGCGAATGTCAGTGGGCGGTGGAAGACTCGGTGGAAAAGGCAGCGGGACCCCTCAAAGGAGGGCAATGATGCTCACCACCCGTTTCGTCAACGGCTCGCCGAACTGGCTGGACGTAGGCACATCCGACATCGACGGCGCCATCTCCTTCTACGGAGCCCTGTTCGGCTGGCAGTTCCGGTCGGCGGGGCCCGACGCCGGTGGTTACGGCTTCTTCCAGATCGACGGGAAGACCGTCGCCGGCGGCATGCAGACCACTCCCGAGCAGGGCCCCCCGTCCTGGAACGTGTACTTCCAGAGCGCGGACGCCGAGTCCACGGCCAAGGCGGTAGAGCAGGCGAAGGGCGCCGTGCTGATGCCGCCCATGGATGTGATGGGCGAGGGCCACCTGGCGATGCTCGCCGACCAGGCGGGCGTGCCCTTCGGTATCTGGCAGCCGGCCCGGACGAAGGGCCTGGGCCTCGCCACGGAACCGGGCTCGCTGTGCTGGGTCGAGTTGTACACCCCGGACATCGCGGCGGCCGCCGCGTTCTACAACGCGGTGTTCGGCTGGGAGACATCAGCGGTCCCGTTCCCCGGCGGCGTCTACACCTGCATCAATCCCGCCGGTGCGGAGGCGGAGGACATGTTCGGCGGCATGGTCCCGCTCGCCGACGACCCGGTCGAGTCCGCCTCCGGGGCGTACTGGCTGCCGTACATCGAGGTCTCCGACACGGACGCCGTGGTCGCGAAGGCCCAGGAACTCGGCGGCGCTGTGCGGATGCCCGCGACGGACATGGAGGGCGTCGGCCGGGCCGCCAAGCTCACCGATCCGTACGGGGCACGCTTCGCGGTGATCAAGAGCGCGCAGCAGCAGAGCTGATCCTCCGGCCGGAGGGGCCGGACACCCCCGGTCGCGGCACCGCGGAAGGTGCCGCCGCGGTGGGCGCCGGCCCTTCCGCGTCCGGACGCTTCCAGGATCCGGGGCCCGGCCCGCCGGGTCCGTCCCATCGGATCCTGTCGGGTCCGTCCGGCACGGGCTCACCCCTGCGGAGGGTCACGCGCGGCGGCGCCGCCCGGACCGAGCCGCGTCCCCTGGCACTCGCGGCCGCGAGCAACTCACCCGATTCCGCCGCTGGATGATCCCGCCCGGGTCCCGGCACTCGGACTCCGACACCTGAAGGCTGCCGCCCGAGGGCTACGCCGAGCCCCGGACCACCACGGTCGTCGGCAGGACGACACCGGAGCGTTCGGGATCGGCGGCCGCCCCCGCCCCGCCCTCCAGGCCGCGAATCAGCAGCCGGGCCATCAACCGGCCCATCTCCTCTATGTCCTGACGGATCGTCGTGAGCGGCGGGTCGGTCTGCTCGGCGATCGGCAGCATGTCGTCGAAGCCGATCACGGCGACGTCCTCGGGGACCCGCCGCCCGGCCTCGCGCAGGACGCGCAGCACGCCGAGGGCCGACAGGTCGTTCGCCACGAACACGGCGTCCACGTCCGGGCGGCGCTCCAGGAGTTCCCGCATCGCGCGTTCGCCGCCGGAAGGTGTGAAGTCACCCTGCGCCACGAGTGCCGGGTCCACATCGCCCACGACGTCCCGGAAGCCGTCGAGGCGGTCGACCGCGGAGGTCTGGTCGAGGGCACCGGTGATGTGGGCGATGCGGGTACGTCCGAGGCCGATGAGGTGGCGCACGGCCTCCCGGGCACCGCCCCGGTTGTCGCAGTCGACGTACACCGACTCGCGGTCGCTCTCGCCCCAGTCGGGCCGGCCGCCGAACACGGTGGGCACGCCCGCGCCGTGGATCAGGCCGGGCAGCGGGTCGTCGAGGTGCAGCGAGAAGACGAGCGCTCCGTCGACGTGACCGCCGGCGAGATAGCGGGCGACGCGCGCGTGGTCGTCGCGGCCCTCCGTGAGCAGCAGCACGAGTTGGGAGTCGTGCGCCGTCAGTTCCTTGCTGATGCCGCGGAGTTGGTGGGCGAAGAAGGGGTCGGCGAAGACCCGGGTCTCCGGTTCGGCGATCACGACGGCGACGGCGTCGTGGCGGCGGGTGACCAGGCTGCGCGCGGCCTGGTTCGGCACGTAGCCGAGTTCCTCGACGGCTCGGCGTACCCGCTCCGCGAGCGGCTCGCGCACCCCGTCGCCGCCGTTCACCACGCGGGACACGGTGGCCCGGGAGACCCCGGCCCGCGCGGCCACGGCCTCCAGCGTGGGGCGCGACACGGTCTCGGTCATGCAGGGCACCTCCTCGGCGGATGCGGATCAGGATAACCGCGCCGTAGCAGGGGGTGTCGTGCGGACCAGTGCGAACCCCGGTGTGCGGGGCGGCCGTTCCGACGCGCCGGCCGAAGCGGTCGCCGGGCCGTCGGGCCGATCGCGGTGATGGGGCGGTCGCTCAGGCGTCCGGCGGTTCCGCGTCCTCGTGCCTGGCCCGGCTCGGCTGGACCCGCTTGGGCTCGCCCGGCATCTTCGGGTACTCGGGCGGATACGGGAGATCACCGAGTCCGTGGTCGTGTTCGTCACGGCTGGCGAGTTCCAGCAGGGCTTCCAACGAGAAGGCGTGGTCGTCCATGTCGGCGTGCACGTCGCCGAGTTCGGCGAAGCGGGCCGGCATCGTCGCCAGGTCGAAGTCCCGCGGCCGGGCGTCGTCCACCTCGTCCCAGCGCAGCGGCGCGGAGACGGGGGCGTGCGGCCGGGGGCGTACGGAGTAGGCGGAGGCGATGGTGCGGTCCCGCGCGGTCTGGTTGTAGTCCACGAAGATCTTCTCGCCCCGCTCCTCCTTCCACCAGGCGGTGGTGACCTGATCGGGCATCCGGCGTTCGAGTTCGCGTCCGACGGCGATGGCGGCCCGGCGTACCTGCGTGAAGGTCCAGCGCGGCTGGATCGGTACGAAGACGTGCAGGCCGCGACCCCCGGAGGTCTTGGGCCAGCCACGCAGGTCGCCGTACTCGTGGAGCACCTGACGCAGCTCGTGGGCGGCGCGGACCGCGTCCGCGTAGTCGGTGCCGGGCTGCGGGTCGAGGTCGATACGGAGTTCGTCGGGCCGGTCGACGTCGTCGCGGCGCACCGGCCACGGGTGGAAGGTGAGCGTGCCGAACTGCGCGGCCCACAGCACGGCGGCCGGCTCGGTGGGGCACATCTCGTCGGCGCTGCGCCCGCTGGGGAAGGTGATGTGGGCGGTGGGGATCCAGTCGGGCATGTTCTTGGGCGCCCGCTTCTGGAAGAAGGACTCGCCGGCCACGCCGTCGGGGTAGCGCTCCAGTGTGGTGGGGCGGTTGCGCAGGGCGCGCAGGATGCCGTCGCCGACGGCCAGGTAGTACTGGGCGAGGTCCAGCTTCGTGAAGCCGCGCTCCGGGAAGAAGATCTTGCCGGGACTGGACAGACGTACGGTCCTGCCGGCTGCCTCGAGTTCCACCGCATCGCCCATGCGAGCCACGGTAGGCGCAGCGCCGTAGCCCCGCACACCGGGCGGATGCCCGTGGTTGCGCGGAGAATCGGAGCATGGACCTGCCGGTGATGCCGCCCGTGAAGCCGATGCTCGCCAAGTCCGTGGCGAAGATCCCGCCGGACATGCACTACGAGGCCAAGTGGGACGGTTTCCGGGCCATCGTCTACCGGGACGGCGCGGAGCTGGAGATCGGGAGCCGCACGGGCAAGCCGCTGACCAGGTACTTTCCGGAGCTGGTCGAGGCGCTGCTCGATCGGTTGCCGGAGCGCTGTGTGATGGACGGCGAGATCGTGATCGCCCGGGACGGCCGGCTCGACTTCGACGCGCTCACGGAGCGGATCCACCCGGCGGACTCGCGGGTCCGGACACTCGCCGAGCGGACCCCGGCCTCCTTCGTGGCGTTCGACCTGCTGGCGCTGGCCGACGAGTCGCTCCTCGACGTCCCGCTGGGCGACCGGCGCGCGCTGCTGGTGACGGCCCTGGCCGGGGTGACCGCGCCGGTGCACCTGGCGCCGGCCACCACGGACCGCGAGGTGGCGCAGCGGTGGTTCGAGCAGTACGAGGGCGCGGGTCTCGACGGGGTGGTCGCCAAGCCGCTCACGCTGCCGTACCTGCGGGACGAGCGGGCCATGTTCAAGATCAAGCACGAGCGGACGGCGGATGTCGTCGTCGCCGGGTACCGCTTCCACAAGAGCGGGCCGGTCATCGGGTCGCTGCTGCTCGGCCTCCACGACGACCGGGGCACGCTCCAGCACGTCGGGGTGAGCGCCGCGTTCACGATGAAGCGGCGCGCGGAGCTGGTGGAGGAGCTGGAGCCGCTGCGTCTGGAGGACGCTTCGGAGCATCCGTGGGCGGCCTGGGCCGAGGAGTCCGCGCACGAGTCGGCGCGGCTGCCGGGCGCGCCGAGCAGGTGGTCGGCGAAGAAGGACCTGTCGTGGGTGCCGATCAGGCCCGAGCGTGTGGCGGAGGTGGCGTACGACCACATGGAGAACGGCGCCCGGTTCCGGCACACCGCCCGGTTCCGCCGATGGCGCCCGGACCGGACCGCGGAGAGCTGCACGTACGGGCAACTGGAGGAGCCGGTGGGCTACGACCTGGCGGAGATCCTCGGGCCGCAGGACTGACCGCGAGGGGTGGAACGGCGGCCTCCGCGGTTCCGTTTCACTCTCCTCCGATCATCTCGCTGAGCCGATCGGCCCAGTCGACGCGCGCAATCAGAAACGATCGGGTATGGCCACCGATGAACTGATGAACGCACAATCGATGGCACGAGACGGGTGGCACGGTGGGCATGCGAAAGATGGTGCGGACGCGGCGCGGCGCGTGGACGGCGGCGCTGCTGGCGGTCACGGTGACGGGCTCCCTGATGGCGGGTTGCACCGCGGGGGACGGCAGGGGCGGCAGCCCGACCGACGACGGCAGGGCCCGGGTGCCGAGCCCCAGCCCGAGCGACAGTGCGAGCGCCTCCGCGAGCACCGGCTCGGTGCTCGCGGTGAAGATCGACAACGTGGCCGCGGCCCGTCCGCAGACCGGCCTCGACGCGGCGGACGTGGTGTACGCGGAGCAGGTCGAGGGCGGTCTGAGCCGGCTGATGGCGGTGTTCGCGAGCACCTTCCCGAAGGCCGTCGGCCCGGTGCGCAGCGCCCGTGAGTCGGATCTGGAGCTGCTGAGGCAGTTCGACGAGCCGACGCTCGCCTTCTCGGGGGCCCAGCACAAACTGCTGCCGCTGATCGACAAGGCGCCGCTGCACCCACAGCTCCCGGGGAAGGTGCCGGACGCCTGGTTCCGGGGCAACGACAAGGCCGCGCCGCACAACCTCTATCTGCGCCCGCAGCGGCTCGTCGGGGACGCGCCGGGCGACGCCGCGCTGAGCACGGGCTTCCGCTTCGGCCCGGCGCCCGACGGAGGGACCCCGGAGACCTCCCGTACGGTGCGGTTCCCGTCGGCCCGGTTCACCTTCACCTGGTCCGCCGAGCGGGGGCGCTGGACGGTGGCCATGGACGGCACGCCGACCGTCACCACGGAGGGCACGTCGGTCGCGCCGGCGACGGTGGTCATCCAGCACGTCAAGGTGCGCACGTCCCAGTACCACGACGTCCTCGGCAACAACACGCCGTACACCGAGTCGGTCGGTTCGGGCACCGCGACGGTGCTGCGCGACGGCCGCGCCTACGACGCCGACTGGAAGCGGTCCGACGCGTCGCACGGGACGGAGTTCACGACGCCGGACGGCGCGCCGATGAACTTCGCCCGCGGACAGGTCTGGGTCGTCCTCGCCAAGGCGTGAGCGCGGACGGCGGGCCGGTCGCTACTGCCGGACGCCGAGGGGTTCCGCGGGGTTGCGGAGCCCCTCGGCGGCGTCCGAGACCCGCTGGATGAGGCCGAAGAAGAGGGTCTGCTCCTCGGCGGAGAGCGGGCCGAGGAAGACCTGGTTCATCCGCGCGGTGCGCACGGTCAGCTTGCGGTGGGTGCGCAGCCCCTCGTCGGTGAGCCGGAGCTGGAAGCGCCGGCCGTCCTGCGGATCGCGCACCTTGTCGAGCAGTTCGCGGCGCCCGAGCCGGCTGATGACCTCGGCGATGGTGGACCGGTCGAGCCCGACCCGCTCCCCCACCGTGCGCTGATCGAGGCCGGGCTCGGCGACCAGCGCGTTCAGGACAGCGAACTGGGGCGAGGTGATCTCCTCGGAGACCATCGTGTTCCACAGCAGGTAGTGGGCCTGCTGGAGTCGCCGGGCCAGGTGCCCGGGGTGGGTGGAGAGGTCCACCGCGGCCATGTGCGCTCCTCGGGTTCCCGGACGCGCTTCCGGCCACGCGCCACCAGGTACGAAATCGTCTGTGTACTGAACGATACCCGTCCGTCCGTCGACCGTCCCACCCCGCGACCGCGTCACAGCAGGTCCTTCACGCCCGGTATTGACGTTCGGGAGCCACGGTGGCAGCGTGTGGGAAACCTCGAAGAAATAATCAGTGCCCTGAGTAATTGAGGGACCGGGCGCTCGGGAGAGATGGGGCCTGTCGGATGGACAAGGTGGTCGCCACGGCGCTGGAGGCGGTGGCCGATGTGCCGGACGGCGCGACACTCGCGGTCGGCGGCTTCGGCCTCAGCGGTGTGCCGAACGTGCTGATCGAGGCGCTCCACGAGCGCGGGGTCCGGGAGCTCGGCGTGGTCTCCAACAACTGCGGAGCCATGGAGTCCGGGCTCGCGGTCCTGCTGGCCGCGGGACGGATCGCCCGCGTCACGGGCTCCTACATCGGGGCGAACAAGGAGTTCGCGCGGCAGTACCTGGCGGGCGAGCTGGAGGTCGAGATGATCCCGCAGGGCACGCTCGCCGAGCGGCTGCGCGCGGGCGGCGCCGGGATCCCCGCCTTCTACACACCCGCCGGGGTCGGCACCCAGGTCGCCGAGGGCGGCCTGCCCTGGCGGTACGACGGCGCGGGGGGCGTCACGCTGGCCTCCCCGCCGAAGGAGGTGCGCGACTTCGACGGCACCCCGTACGTACTGGAGCGCGGCATCCGCACCGACTTCGCGCTGGTCCGCGCCGCGAAGGGCGACCGGCACGGCAACCTCGTCTTCAACAAGTCCTCGCGGAACTTCAACCCGCTCGCGGCGATGGCCGGCCGGGTGACGATCGCCGAGGTCGAGGAGCTGGTCGAGCCGGGTGCGATCGACCCGGACGCGGTGCATCTGCCGGGCATCTTCGTGCAGCGGGTCGTGGCGCTCTCCCCCGCGCAGGCGAACGCCAAGATGATCGAGAAGCGGACGGTCTCGGCGCCCGCCGCCGACGGAAGGGTGAGCGGCTGATGGCCTGGAGCAGGGAAGAGATGGCGGCCCGCGCCGCGCGCGAACTCGCCGACGGACAGTACGTGAACCTCGGCATCGGCCTGCCGACGCTGATCCCCAACCACCTCCCCCCGGGCGTCGAGGTGATCCTGGAGTCGGAGAACGGCATCCTGGGCACCGGCCCCTACCCCGCCGAGGACCAGGTCGACCCCGACCTGATCAACGCCGGCAAGGAGACCGTCACGGTCCTGCCCGGTGCCGCGTACTTCGACTCCGCGCTGTCCTTCGGCATGATCCGCGGCGGTCACATCGACGTGGCCGTGCTCGGCGCGATGCAGGTCTCGGCCGGCGGTGACCTCGCCAACTGGGCCGTCCCCGGAAAACTGATCACCGGCATCGGCGGCGCGATGGACCTGGTCCACGGCGCCCGCACGGTCATCGTGGTGATGACCCACACCGCGAAGGACGGTTCACCGAAGATCCTGCGGGAGTGCGAGCTTCCGCTCACCGGGAAGGCGTGCGTGGACCGGATCATCACGGACCTCGGCGTCCTCGACGTCACCGGGGAAGGACTGGTGCTGGTGGAGACCGCCCCCGGTGTCACGGTCGAGGAGATCGCCGCGAAGACCGCCGCGGAAGTCCGCGTCACAGAGGAGATCCCGTCGTGAAGGACGTCTACGTCGTCGACGCCGTACGGACACCGATCGGCCGGTACGGCGGTTCGCTGGCCGGGGTGCGGCCGGACGACCTGGCGGCCCACGCCATCAGTGAACTCCTCGCCCGCACCCCGGACCTGGATCCCGCGCGGATCGAGGACGTGTACTTCGGCAACGCCAACGGAGCGGGCGAGGAGAACCGCAACGTCGGCCGGATGGCCGCGCTCCTCGCCGGACTGCCCACCTCCGTGCCGGGCGTGACGGTCAACCGGCTCTGCGCCTCCGGCCTTGAAGCCGTCGTACAGGCCGCCCGCGCCGTCGCCGTCGGCGACGCCTCCATCGTCCTGGCCGGCGGCGTCGAGTCGATGACCCGCGCGCCCTACGTCCTGCCCAAGAGCGACCGCGCGTTCCCCGCCGGGCACACCGAGATGTACTCCACCACGCTCGGCTGGCGCATGGTCAACTCGCGGATGGACCCGCAGTGGACCATTCCTCTCGGGGAGTCCGCCGAACTCATCGCCGACAAGCACGAGATCACGCGTGAGCGGCAGGACGAGTTCGCCCTCGCCAGCCATCGCAAGGCGGAACAGGCCCGGCGCGAGGGCCTGTTCGACACGGAGATCGCCCCGCTGACCCTCCCGGCGCGCAAGGGCGACCCGGTCGTGTTCGGCGCCGACGAGTGCGTGCGCGCGGACGCGTCCCTCGACGCCATGGCCCGCCTCAAGCCGTCCTTCCGCCCGGAGCACGGCACGGTGACCGCCGCGAACGCCTCGCCCCTCAACGACGGCGCCGCCGCCCTGCTGCTGGCCGACGAGGAAGGGCTCGCGGCCACCGGTCGCGAACCCCTCGCCCGGGTCCGCTCGACCGGCGTCTCGGCGATCGAGCCGCAGTACTTCGGACTCGCCCCCGTCGAAGCCGTGCACCGTGCGCTCGCCAAGGCAGGAAGGCGATTTGCCGACCTGTCGATTCTGGAGCTGAACGAGGCGTTCGCCGCGCAGGTGCTCGGATGCCTCGCGGAATGGCCCGAGTTCGACCCCGCCGTCCTCAACCCGCAGGGCGGCGCCATCGCCCTCGGTCACCCCCTCGGCGCCTCCGGCGCCCGCCTCGCCGGCACCGTCGCCCACCAACTCGCCCGCGCGGGCGGTGGTGTCGGTGTCGCCACCCTCTGCATCGGCGTGGGCCAGGGCCTCGCCCTCGTCCTCGAACGCTAGGAAGTCGAGATGGCTCTCACTCAGTCGGACATCGACGTCGAGATCACGGATCTCCAGGACGCGTACGACAAGGCGGTCGCCGGCGGCGCGCCCGTACGGCACCACCCCGCACGCGACTACCCGCCCTACCGCAGCTCCCGGCTCCGCCATCCCCGGCAGCCGCTGGTCGCCGTGAGCGGCGACCCCGAGACCGTCGAACTGTCGGGCCCGGTCTTCGGAGTCACCGACATAACGGAGATCGACAACGACCTCACCCTGCAGCACCGGGGCGAGCCGATCGGCGAGCGGATCACCGTCTCGGGCCGGCTCCTCGACCGCGCGGGCCGACCGGTGCGCGGCCAGCTCGTCGAGATCTGGCAGGCCAACGCGGCCGGCCGGTACGCCCATCTGCGGGAGCAGCACCCGGCACCGCTCGACCCCAACTTCACCGGTGTGGGACGCACACTGACGGATGATCAGGGACGGTACGCCTTCACGACCATCAAACCGGGACCGTACCCGTGGGGCAACCACACCAACGCCTGGCGGCCCGCCCACATCCACTTCTCGGTGTTCGGCACGGCGTTCACGCAGCGGCTGATCACCCAGATGTACTTCCCGAGCGACCCGCTGTTCGGCTACGACCCGATCCTGCGGTCCGTGACGGACGAGGCGGCCCGCGGCCGGCTGGTCGCCGCCTACGACCACGGTCTCTCCCGGCCCGAGTTCTCCATGGGCTACAGCTGGGACATCGTCCTCGACGGTCCCTCCGCCACCTGGATCGAGGAAGGCCGTTGAACATGACCGAGCGGTTGCTCCCCACCCCGTCCCACACCATCGGCCCCTTCTACGGCCACGCGCTGCCCTTCCCGGGCGGCGGCGCCATAGCGCCCGAAGGCCACCCCGACACCATCACCCTGCACGGACACGTCCTCGACGGGGCGGGTGTGCCGATCCCCGACGCCCTGCTGGACTTCTGGCAGGCGGCGCCCGACGGCTCCCTGGCCGGCGTCCCGGGTTCCCTGCGCCGCGATCCGTCGACGGGCGGTTTCCTCGGCCGCAACGGCGTCGACTTCACGGGCTTCGGCCGCGTCGGCACCGACGCCGACGGTCACTACGCTCTGCGCACGCTGCCGCCGGGGAACCCCGGGCTGCCGTACATCAGCGTCTGCGTGTTCGCGCGCGGTCTGACCCACCACCTGTTCACCCGCGCCTATCTGGCCGACGGCGCGGACCCGCTGCTGGACGCGTTGCCGGACGGGCGGCGCGCCACGCTGATCGCGGCCGAGGACGCCCGTCGGACGTACCGTTTCGACATCCGTCTTCAGGGCGAAGGCGAAACGGTCTTCCTGGAGTTCCAGTGACAGCTGTCGACCCCGTCGCGTCCGACACCGGCCTGCTCGCCCCCGGGTGGGCGGGCTCCCCCGCGTCGGCACAGACGAGCGACACCGCGTATCTGCGGGCCCTGCTCGACGCCGAGGCGGCGCTGACCCGGGCCCAGGCGTCGCTCGGGCTGGCCCCGGCCGAGGCCGCGGCGGCGGTGTCCGAGGCGGCCGGCGGGGCGGCCTTCGACGTCGCGTCGATCGCGCTGCGCGCCCGGTCCGGCGGTAACCCGGTGATCCCGCTGGTCGCGGACCTGACCGCCGCCGTCGTCGCGGAGCACGCGCCCTACGTGCACCGGGGCGCGACCAGCCAGGACATCCTGGACTCCGCCACCATGCTGGTCGCCGCCCGCACCCTGGACGTGCTCCTCGGCGACCTGGACCGCACGGCGCGGGCGCTGGCCCGGCTGGCGGAGGAACACCGCGACACCGTGCTCCCGGGCCGTACCCTCACCCAGCACGCGGTGCCCACGACCTTCGGGCTGAAGGCGGCGGGCTGGCGCTCGCTGGTGCTCGACGCCCGGGACCGTGTACGGGCCGTACGGTCGTCGCTGCCCGCCCAACTCGGCGGCGCCGCAGGCACCCTGGCCGCCTTCACCGCGTTCGGGGCGGACGACGCACGGGGCCTGACCACCGCGTACGCCCGCGAACTCGGCCTCGCCGACCCGGTGTTGCCGTGGCACACCCTGCGGACCCCGGTCGCCGACCTGGCCGGCGCGCTGGCGTTCACGGCCGGTGCACTGGGCAAGACGGCCGTCGACGTCCTCACCCTGTCCCGCACGGAGATCGCCGAACTGGCCGAAGGGTCGGGCGGCGGCTCGTCCGCGATGCCGCACAAGGCGAACCCGGTGCGCGCCACCCTCATCGCCGCCGCGGCGCGCCGGGCACCGCTGCTCGCGGCCACGCTGTACGGCGCGCTGGCCGCCGAGGACGAGCGTCCGGCCGGGGCCTGGCACGCCGAGTGGGAGCCGCTGCGCGACCTGCTCCGGCTGGCCGGCGGAGCGGCGGCGGAGGCGGCCGAACTCGCCGAAGGGCTGCGGGTGGACGCCGCGGCCATGCGTGAACACCTGGACCTCACCCACGGGTTGATCGTCTCCGAACGGCTGGCCGCCGAACTCGCTCCGTTGCTCGGCCGGGCCCGCGCCAAGGAGCTGCTGACCCGGGCCGCCGGGCGCGCCGTCTCCGAGGGGCGGCCGCTGGCGGACGTGCTCGGCGAGGAACCCGACCTCAAGGACCTCGCCGCGTCCGACCTCGCGGACCTCACCGACCCCACCCGTTACACGGGCTCCGCCGGGGCCCTCACCGACCGTGCTCTGGAGCGACGTTGACCGGGAAGATCCTCAACCACCGCGCCGAAGGCCCCCTCACCGCTCCCCCGCTGCTCCTGGGGCCCTCGCTCGGGACGTCGACCGGGCTGTGGGACGGTCTCGCACCCGAACTGTCCGTCACCCACAGCGTCGTGCGCTGGGACCTTCCCGGGCACGGCGGTTCGCCGGGCCATCTGATCGGGCCCGGCGCGACGGTCGCCGACCTGGCGGGGCTCGTGCTGAAGCTGGCCGACGTGCTCGGCATCGAGCGGTTCGCCTACGCCGGTGTCTCGCTGGGCGGCGCGGTGGGCCTGCACCTCGCGGTCCACCACCCCGAGCGGCTCACCTCCCTCGCCGTGATCTGTTCCTCCGCCCACTTCAACGGGTCGAAACCGTGGGAGGAGCGGGCCGACCTGGTGCGCCGCGAGGGCCTCGCCCCGGTGGCCGCGAGCGCCGAAAGCCGCTGGTTCACCCCCGGCTTCACCGTGCCGGCCCTGGTCGAGGACCACCGCACCGCCGATCCCGCCGCGTACGCGGCCTGCTGCGACGCCCTCGCCGCGTTCGACATCCGGGACCGGCTCGCGTCGATCAGCGTGCCGACGCTGCTCGTCGCCGGGCGCGAGGATCCCGCCACACCGCCCGCTCATCTTCGGGAGATCGCGGACGCGGTGGCGGGCGCGACGCTCGTCGAGATCCCGGGCGCCTCGCACCTGGCGCCGGCGCAGCGTCCGGACGCTGTTCTGACGGCGCTGCGGACCCACCTCTCGGGGGACGCGGGACGGGGCATGGAGGTCCGCCGCCAGGTCCTCGGTGACGAACACGTGGACCGTGCGCAGGCCCGCCAGACACCTTTCACAGCACGGTTCCAGGACTTCATCTCGCGCTACGCCTGGGGCGAGATCTGGACCGATCCGACGCTGACGCGCCGGGAGCGCAGTCTGGTCACGCTGACCGCGCTGGTGGCGCACGGTCATCTCGACGAGCTGGCGATGCACGTCCGCGCGGCGCGGCGCAACGGGCTCACGCCGGAGGAGATCGGCGCGGTGCTGTTGCAGACGGCCGTCTACTGCGGTGTCCCCGCGGCCAACTCGGCGTTCGCCGTGGCCCAGCGGGTGCTGGCGGAGGACGACGGCGCGCCCTCGGAGTGACCCACGCGAGCGGACGGGGCGGGGCAGGCTGACGTTCGCCCCCTCCGCCCCATCCCCTCCCGGTCCTGGGGCTCCGCCCGGACCCCGCTCCTCGAACGCCGGAGGGGCTGCCCTTGCCTACAGGCCGGCCAAGGCCCGTTCCGCCTGCGTCACGAGGCCGTCGGCGCCGCTGGTGCGGGCGAGCGTCAGGCCCTTGTTGAGCTCGGTCACCGAGCGGGAGGCGACGCCGTACTCGATGCGGGCCGCCGCGTGCTCGTACTGGCAGGGCGAGGACTCCAGATAGGTGACCGCCTGCGCGGCGAGCCGGACGGCGCGCTGGCCGGTCTCCAGAGCGGCGGCGCAGCGGAGTGCCTCGCCGATCGCCGTGTCGGTGCCGAACCGCTCGGCCTGGCGACGTGCCTCGGCCGCGAGAGCCGCCGCACGGGACGGGTCCTCCGTGGCGAGCGCTCTGGCGAGGTCGACGGCCCAGGGCGCGAGCACCGTGTTGTGGTGACCGCGCGCGGTGGCCGCCTTCTCCGCCGCCTCCAGTTCGTTGACGCCCTCCTTGGTGCGGCCGAGGGCGATCAGTAGCCGGCCGCGGACGGAGCGGGTGTCCGGGAGGACGATGGTGGAGGGGTACGGCGGTGCGAAGCCGTAGCGTTCGGCGATCTCGGCCGCCTGCTGGACGTGACCGCGGGCCAGCAGGGTGTCGATGAGGCCGCAGGTCGCCGACCAGTACAGCGGCAGTCCGCGTCCGACGCGCTCCGCGAGCCGCAGGGACTCGCGCTGGTAGTGCTCGGCGTCGGCGAGCCGGCCCCTGCGGCGGTGGGCGAGTCCGAGGTAGGCGTTGGCCAGGGACAGATGGCCGCCGCTTCAGCCGGCCTTCACATAGGCGCGCAGGGCTTCGCTGAACAGGCTCTCGGCCCGGTCGAGCCGGTCGGCGTAGGCGTACGCGCTGCCCAGCATCAGCAGGAGTTCGACACCCCACTCGGTGTCGGTCCAGCCGAGTCCGGGTGCGAGGCGGCCGTTGACGAGGGCACGGTCGCAGAGTTCCACGACCTCCTCGGCGTTCTCGCCGCGGGTCATCGCGTCGAAGCCGCGCAGTATCAGCACGGCGCGCTCGGAGTTGTCGCGTCCGGAGCACGTCGCGGCGAGTTCGGCGAGGCCGCTGGAGTGTCCGGAGCGCTCCTCGCCGGCGTGGATGCCCTCCCACATGTAGTGCACGGCCTGCAGCCGCATCCGGGCGGGTCCCGGCGTGAGCCGGTCCACTTCGGCGTCGACCGTGCGGACGGCCTCGTCGAGCTGGTTGTTGTGCAGCAGCGCCTGGGAGAGCCGGAAGACGGCGTCCACGCGGACGGTGTCCTCCAGGCCGGGCCGTTCGAGCGCGGCGCGCAGGTGGGCGATGGTCGTGGACGGCGCGGTCAGGAGGGTGGCGCAGCCCAGTTCGTAGAGCAGCAGCGCGTGCACCTCGGGCAGCGGCGGCTCCTGCAGGGCACGCTCCAGACAGCGTCGGGCGGCGTCCGGGGCGCCGACGGCGAGGTGTTCGCGGGCGGCCTCGCGCATCTGCTCGACGAGTTCGGGGTCGTCGTCCGGGTGCACTTCGAGGAGGTGCCGGGAGGCCGCCGCGGCCCCGCGTCCCGACTCGGTGACGGCCCAGGCCGCCTGCCCGTGCATCGCGGTGCGCAGGGCGTCCGGGATCGAGCGGTAGACGGCGGTCGCGATCAGCGGGTGCACGAACTCCAGGTCGCCCTCGGGACCGTGGCCGTTCGTCGATTGAGTGGTCGTCAGGATGCGCGCCGCGGCGAGGAGTTCGGCGCAGCGCTGGGCCTCGTCGTCGGGCATTCCGGCGAGTTGGCCGGCGAGGTCGAGGGAGATGCCGGTGCCGAGGATGGCGGCCGCCCAGGCGAACCGGGTGGCGTCGATGCCGAGTCCTTCGAGGCGGGCGACGAGTCCCCGGCCGCGCGCCGAGCGGTTCAGGTCGCGCAGTTCGGCCGCCGAGCCCTCGCCCGGTTCGAGGTCGCTGTCCTGGACCTTGGCGAGGAGTTCGACCGTCTCGTAGGGGTTGCCGCCGGTGACCGCCCAGACCTCGCGGCAGAAGGGTGCGTCCGCGTGCTCCCCGAGCGTGGCGCGGGTGAGGCCCTCGGTCGCGACCGGGGTGAGCGCGCTCAGCGTGGAGATCGGGAGGGCCGCTGCGGCGACGGCGTCGAGCAGCCGGGCGCTCTCGCCGCTGACCCCGCCGGGCCTGCGGGCGACCACGACAAGGACGGACAGGTCGTCGAGGCGCTCGGCGAACGCGGCGAGCCAGCGCAGGGTCTCCTGGTCCGCCCAGTGCGCGTCGTCGATGAGCAGGACGAGCGGCCAGTCGCGCTTGGCGAGCCGGCGCACCGCGGCGACCAGTCCGTCGCAGACGCCCTGCGGGTCGGGCTGCCGGTCGCCCGGTTCGGTTATGCCGAGGGCGGGGCCCGCGATGTCGTACCAGTCGCCGAGGTACTCGCGCGCCTCCTCCGGAAGCAGCGAGACGAGGGCGGGCTGCAACAGATGCCGTACGACGTTGAAGGGGACGGACGTGACGGTCTCGCCGCCGCGCGCCGACCACACCGAACAGCCGTTCCGCTCCGCGATGCGGCGCGCCTCGGCGAGGAGAGCCGTCTTGCCGAGGCCCGCGTCGCCGCTGAGCACGAGCAGACTGCCCGAGGTCGCGGAGTCCGCGCGCAGCGCGGTGATCGCCGCTTCGAGTGTGGAGACCTCCTCGTCGCGCTCCCACAGGGAGGCCGAGGCGACCGCTCCGGGCCGTACCTCCGTCATCCCGCTCCCTCCCCACGGTCGCCCAAACGACGTACAGGGAACGAGCCTAGCCGCCTGGACGCCTTGGCGGAGGCGGGACCCGTCACCAGTTGCCGAGACGAGTGACGGCGATGTATTGGAGGCGACGCCCCGGAGCCCCCGACGACCGTTGTGAAAGTTATTGACAGTCGACCACCCGGGAATTGACGCTAACTTTCCAACATCGTTTCGCCGAGGGCCGGCAGCGACCGGCCCCCGCACGCCTCCGGGAGGAACCGGCATGAGCGCCCCCGCGCACGACTCCGACCTGCGCGCCGTCCGGCCCGGGCAGTCCCGCAGAGCCCTGCTCGCGGGATCCGTGGGCAACTTCATCGAGTGGTACGAGTTCGGCGTCTACGGCTATTTCGCCACGATCATCGCCGCCCGCTTCTTCACGCCGGAGGGCGGCAGCGAGATCGAGGGCCTGGCGAAGACCTATGCGTCCTTCGCGCTCGCGTTCTTCTTCCGGCCCGTGGGCGCCGCGCTGTTCGGACGGCTCGGCGACCGTGTCGGGCGACGGCCCGTCCTCATCACCGTCATCGTCGTGATGTCGGCCGCGACCACGTTGATCGGCGTCCTCCCCACGTACGCCACCGTCGGCGCCCTCGCACCGTGGCTGCTCACCTTGCTTCGCGTGGTCCAAGGCCTGTCCGCGGGAGGGGAGTTCGGCGGTGCGGTGTCGGTGATGACGGAGTTCGCGCCACCGGGCCGCCGTGGCCTGTACGGCTCGTGGCAGTCGTTCACCGTGGCGCTCGGCCTGCTGGGCGGCGCCGGAGTGGCGGCGCTGCTGGCCACCGTGCTCAGCGAACCCCAACTCGACTCCTGGGGATGGCGGTTGCCGTTCCTGCTGACCCTGCCGCTCGGTCTCGGCGCACTGTGGCTCCGGCTGCGACTGGACGAGACGCCGTCGTTCCGGCGGGAGCACACGGAGCGGGAGGCGTCGGCGGACGGGCCCGCGCCCGGACAGCCTCCGGCGCGCGAGGTGGCGTGGTCCGTCGCCCTCGGCGCGGCCCGGGTCATGGGCTGGGCCGCCGCCGGCTACACCTTCCTCGTGGTGCTCCCGTCGTACCTCCAGAGCACTCTGGGCGCCAGTTTCCGGCAGGCGCTGCTCGCCACGGTCGTCGCCAACCTGGGCTTCGCCGCCACGATCGTCCCCGCCGGGCTGCTCAGCGACCGGATCGGCCGCCGTCCCGTCATGCTCACCGGGGCCCTGCTCGTCACCGCACTCTCGGTCCCCCTCCTCGACCTCCTTCAGGACAGCGGCACTTCGAACACCGTGAAGGGGCTCGCCGTCCTCGTGGCGGGCGCGGTCGTCGGGCTGATGGCGGGACCGGGACCCGCGATGCTCTCGGAGATGTTCCCGACGAGCGTGCGCTACACGGGACTCGGACTCGCCTACGCCCTGTCCAATGCCGTGTTCTCGGGCTGCGCCGGACTCATCATCACGGAAACCGTGAAGCGGACCGGGAGCGTCGACATTCCCGGGTACTACGCGGCGGCGGCCTGTGCCGTGAGCGCGCTGGCACTCGCCACGCCCCGTACGAGGAAGGGAAGGTGAGCGTGTGCGGGTCATCGGCCTGATGTCCGGGACGTCGTACGACGCGATCGACGCGGCGGCGGCCGATCTGGACCTGGACGGCGACGCCCTCGTCCTGCGGCCCCTCGGGCTGGTCAGCGAGGGATACGAACCGGAACTGCGCGACCTGCTCACGGCGGCGCTGCCGCCGGCCCCGACCGGCCTGGCCGACGTGTGCCGTCTGGACACCCTGATCGGCCGCGCGTTCGCGGCGACGGCCGTCCGCGCGGCCCGTGAGCTGTGCGACGGAGAAGCCGACGCGATCGCCTCGCACGGCCAGACCGTCTACCACTGGGTGGAGAACGGACAGGTGCACGGCACGCTCCAGCTGGGACAGCCCGCCTGGATCGCCGAGGCCACGGGCCTGCCGGTCGTCGCCGACTTCCGGCCGCGCGACATCGCCGCCGGAGGCCAGGGAGCCCCCCTGGTGAGCCTGGTCGACCTGCTGTGGCTGCGCGGCAGGCCCGGGACCCCGGTGGCGCTCAACCTCGGGGGCATCGCCAACCTCACCGCGCCGGACGGGACCGCCTTCGACACCGGCCCCGCCTGCGCGCTCCTCGACGCGGCGGCCCGGGGCCTGAGCGGAGGACGTCTCGACCACGACGTGGACGGGGCTCTCGCCGCCCGCGGCACCGTCCACGAGCCGCTGCTCCGACGGCTGCTGGCGGAGCCGTACTACGCGCTGCCCGCGCCCAAGACGACCGGCAAGGAGCTGTTCCATCTCGGTTATCTGCGCGACGCCCTCGCGGGGTTCGGGACATTGACCGCCGAGGACGTGATCGCCACCCTCACCCGACTCACCGCCGTGACCGTCGCGGACGCCGTCCGGTCGGTGGGTGCCACGGAGGTGATCGCCTCCGGCGGCGGCACCCGCAACCCGGCCCTCATGGCGATGCTGGGTGCGCGGCTCCCCGGCGTGGCGGTGCGCACCTCCGACGAACTGGGGCTGCCGTCGGCGGCGAAGGAGGCGTACGCCTTCGCGGTCCTCGGCTTCCTGACCCTGCACGGTCTCGCGGGCACGGACCCGGTGAGCACCGGCGCCCGCCGTCCGAGCGTGCTCGGCTCGCTGACCCCGGGCCGGGACGGCCTGCGGCTGCCCCCGCCGGCGGAGCGGGCCCCGGTGCGGCTCGTCCTGAAGTGACCCCGGCGGCCCGGGAGGGGAACCCTCTCATCCGCCTTTCACCCGGGGCTCATACGGTGGGTCCATGACGCAGGTGACTCCCCCCGGCTGGTATCCCGACCCCGGGCAGACAAGTGACGCTCCCGCCGCCGAGCGCTGGTGGGACGGTAAGACATGGACGGACCAGGTCCGCGCCGTCGGACCGGCCGCTCCCTGGGGTCCCCCGGCCCATCCGCCGGCAGCGCCCCATCCGGCACCGCCGGGGTCCCGCAGGCGCGGACTGCGCACGGGCATAGCGGTCGTCGCGGCCATCGCCGTCCTCGCGGGGATCGGCGGCTGCGTGTACGCCCTGACCAAGGACGACGGCGGCAGCTCCGCCTCCCGTGACCCCGCAGGCCAGGGCGCACCGGGCGTCCAGGGCGGCCCGAGCGGTGGCCCGAACGGGCAGGGCGGTTCCGGCGGTGAGGGCGGGTCCGGCGGCGCTCCCGGGGACTCCGGAGGATCCGGCGGCTTCGGCGAGCAGAGCCCGGCGCCCGGCCAGTCGGGACAACCGCAGACCGAGGCCGGCTTCGCCACGGACTCCTACAACGGCATCAGCATCCCGGTGCCGGACGGCTGGACCGGCCAGGACGGCACGGGCAGCGCGACGGTCTCCACCAAGGACACCTACAAGTGCCCCGGTGACACCTCGCAGAAGTGCCAGCGCGGCGGCGCCTATTCGGCTCCCGCCAAACTCCAGGGCCTGAAGGGGAAGACCCCGGAGGCGGCGGCCAAGGAGGACATCTCCAAGAACGCCACGGAGTCCTACGGCAAGGGCTACGGCTCGATCACCTCGCACAAGGAGCTGGCCTCCAAGGCGGTGACGGTGGCCGGCCGGAAGGGTTATCTGGTCCGCTGGAAGGTCGCGACGAGCAAGGGCGACGACGGGTACGTCGAGTCGCTCGTCTTCCCCTCCCCCGCCGACCCCTCCGCTCTCGTGGTCGTCCGCTTCGGCGTCGACGTCAGTTCCAAGGCGCCCGAGCTGTCGACGATCGACACCATCACCAAGGGCATCAAGGTGGCCTCGGGGACCGGCGGCGACGGGCAGAACGTCTAGGACGTCAGCGAGTCCTTCGGAGCGGCGCGGGTCCGTGGCGTACGGCACGGACCCGCGCCGCGTCCCACCGCCGTACCCGCGCGGGCGGCCGCGTCCCGCCGCCGTCGTCCGTCACCGCCGGTGATCGCGTCCCGGCGTCCTCGTGCCCGCATGAAGGAGCGGGGCCCCGGACATGGTTCGGCCGGGTGGAGCGCCCCTCCGCTCAAGGGGAACCCCACCCGGCCGGGGGGTGTGCGCCGCCCCCGTCCCCACGGTGCGGCGCGTGACAGGCCGTCGTCCGGTCATCCCGCGGACGGCGGCCTGAGTCTCAGGTCAGGCCAAGGGCCGGCAGCACGACCGCCTCCACGAACTGTGTGAGATACGCCGCGTCCGCGTACTGGCCCTCCAGGAGCGGGCGTACCCGCAGGACGCCGAGCATCTGGGCCGGTACGAACTCCAGCGCCGGATGGTCGGCGGCGATCTCACCGCGCTCGACGCCACGGGCGATCATCTGCCGCAGCTCGACGACCTCGGGTTCGACCAGCTCGTCGCGGAGCGCCTGCTGGAGCTCCTTGTCCTGCATCACGGCGTTGCCGAGGCCCTGGAGCAGCTGGGTGCTGTCCCGGCCCGCCCATTCGCCCGCGGCCCGGGCCGCCTCCCGCAGATCGCCGGCGAGCGAGCCGGTGTCGATCCCCGTGAACCGCGGACAGCGGTTGTTGCGCAGCGCGGCGGCCACGAACTGGGGCTTCGTACGCCACTGACGGTAGAGCGTGGACTTGCTGCAGCGGGTGCTGGCGGCGACGCCCTCCATGGTGAGCGCCTCGTAGCCGCATGCGCGGATCTGTTCGAGCACGGCGTCGAAGAACTCCTGCTCACGCTCGGGCGTGATCTTGGAGCGGCGCGAGGCGACGACCGTCTCCGGTCCGTCCGCGGCCTGCGACGTCATGGCGCTTCTCCTCGCTGCATCCGGTCTCGTGCGGGTGTCGTGCTGCACACACTCTAATCGATACGCCACTGTACCGGTACTGCCCCGTATCGGTACACTGGCGTATCGGTACACTGTCGTATCGATGAGCCTTGGACAGGATCCACTCCTCCGGACCGGACGCCGAGTGGAGCCTGTCCTGGGCTCACCACGCACCACCCCACGCACGATCGTCAGCAAGGGGGCCGGGGGATGGATTCCCGAACCGAGCCTGCAGTTTCCGCATCCGAGTCCGCACCGGAACCGGAGCCGCCCGACGCGGCCGCACCCGCGAGGGCGCCGCGCGGCGTCCTCGCGCGGGCGCACGCCGGCGAGCGCCGGATCGGGCCGGCCGCGGGCGACCGCGCGGCGCGACCGCCGCTCGTGCGCGAGCTGCTGCTCGTCGTCGGCCTCTTCGTCGTCTACAAGGTCGGGCGCCAGCTGGCCACCGGCCACACGGCGGAGGCGTTCGCCAACGCTCACCGGGTGTGGGACGCCGAGCGCTCCCTCCACCTGCCGGGTGAAGGCGCCGTCCAGACCGCCCTGTTGCACAGCGACACCCTCGTGCACATCGCGAACACCTACTACGCGACCGTGCACTTCCCGGCCACCGCGGCCTTCCTGGTCTGGCTCTATCTGCGGCGCCCCACGCACTACGTGTGGGCACGCCGGGTCCTCGCCCTGGTCACCGCCGCCGCCCTGGTCGGGCACCTCACCTTCCCGCTCGCCCCGCCGCGGCTGCTCGGGGAGTCCGGCCTCCTGGACACCGGGCAGTTGTTCGGGCCCTCCGTGTACGGGGCGCACCCGGCGACCGACGCGATGGCGAACCAGTTCGCCGCCATGCCGTCGTTGCACTTCGGCTGGGCGCTCATGGTCGCGATCGGGCTGATCGCGGCGACCCGGTCGCGCTGGCGCTGGCTGTGGCTGCTGCATCCGCTGCTGACGCTGCTGGTGATCGTGGGCACCGCGAACCACTACTGGCTCGACTCGGTCGTCGCGGCCGCGCTGCTGGGCGTCGCGCTCGCCGTGGTCCACGCGCCGCGCCGCACGGCGACGACCGCGGTCCGGGACCAGGGGCACGGACGCGCCAGGATCCCGGCGCAGGACCGGCCCGAGCTGGTCGGAGCGGGACGATGAATCCGACCATGGCCGCCATCGTCCTGTCCCTGTTCTCCGCCGTCGCCTACGCCGCCGCGGCCGTCTCGCAGGAGCGGCTCGCCGCCCGGTCGGGCGGCTCGGGCACGCTGCGTCTGCTGGCGAACGGCGCCTGGTGGTGGTCCGTGGTGCTGAACGCCGCGGCCGCGCTGCTGCACGTCGCCGCCCTCAAGTACGGAACGCTCACCCTGGTGCAGCCGCTCGGCGCGCTCACCCTGGTCGCGGCGGTCCCGCTGGGCGCCCGGGTCGCCGGCCGGAAGGTCAGCCCGGTCGAGTGGCGCGGTACGGCGCTCACCCTGATCGGCCTCGCCGCCCTGCTCGTCACGGCGTCCGGGCCGGCGCCCGACGACGTGCTCAGCCTGCCGCAGGCGCTGGGCGTGGCCGGTACGACCGCCGTGCTCATCGGCGCCCTGGCGCGCGGCGCGCGGCCCGGGCTGCGGCACGCGACGGCCTCCGGGTTCGCCTCGGGTGTCGCCTCCGCCCTCACCCAGACCGTGACGGTGGCCGCGACGGACCGTTCGGACTCGCTGCTGAGCGCCCAGGTGATCGTGGTGGCGCTGCTGGTCGCGGTCTTCGCGGCGGGCGGACTCCTGCTGTCGCAGACCGCCTATCAGGGCGGACTCGGCGCACCGCTGGCGGTCGTGACCCTCGCCAACCCGCTGGCCGCCGCCGTGATCGGTCTGTCGCTGCTCGGCGAACGTCTGCAGGGCGGGGTGGCGGGTGTCCTGCTCGCGCTGGCCGGGGCGTCCGTCGCGGGCTGGGGTGTGGTGACGCTGTCCCGCTCGGCTCCGGAACCGGCCGTGCTGGCGGAACCGGCCGTCGACGACGACCATCCGGTGGCGGCGGTGCTGGCACTGGAACCGGGAACGGCGACCTACGAGCCGTCCCTGCTCCCGCAGCGGCCCAGCCCGGGACACCTCACGTCCCTGTAGTCAGGACCGCGCGCGGAACGGACGCCGCGCCACAGCGGGGAACGGAAGGGCGGTCGCGGAGAGATCCGCGACCGCCCTTCCGTACGTCCGGGCCGCAGGCCCGGTCGGTTCATCCCAGTCCGCGGGAGTCCTGCTTGAGCGCCGTGTCGACGGTGAGCGCCGTCGCGACGACGAGGCTCAGCAGGGGCTCGGGGAGCTGGAAGTGGATCTGCAGGACGTAGTTGTCCGCGGTCGTGAACATGGTCTTGGCGAGGCCTTCCCAGGTCTTCGTGATCCGGGCCACCTCGTTGTCGGCGTGGTCGACGATCGCGAAGTTCCAGGCCCGCCAGTTCTCCGCCTTGATGGCGCCGACCTGCCGGCCGTCGGCGTTGATCGCGAAGTTGATCTTGCCGATCATGTTCTGCTGGACGATCTCGCCGACCGGCGAACCGTCCGGACGCGTGACGATCACCCGCGACTTGATGAACTTCGCGGGACGCGTCAGCAGCAGCTGCGGCTGTCCGTGCGCGTCACGGATCTCCAGCTTGTGCGTCATGTACTGGTCGAGGCTGGAGACGAAGCGCAGGAACTTCTTGAACGCGTTCTGCCCGACCTGGACGACCGAACCGATCAGGTTGCCCTGCTGGTCCATGACCTTGTACTCGTTGGTCAGCTCGATCAGCTTGGCCTTCTGGTTCACCACCAGGACCGGCTCGGTGAACAGGCTGCCGCCGCCGACGCCGCCCGCGGCGACTCCGGCCTGCTGCTGCACCTGACGCTGCACGCGCGGGTCGGAAGCCGGCGCGGCCTGCTGGGGAAACGCCTGCTGCTGCGCCTGGGCCTGCTGCGGAACCTGCTGCGCGGCCGGGGCCTGCTGGTCCGCATTCGTGTGGTCGGTCCACTGCGAACCGTCCCAGTAACGCAACGCCTGGGGCGTTCCGTTCGGGTCCGGGTACCAACCTGCAGGAGTGTTCGAATGCGTGGTCACCGGGGCACACTACCGTGACATGGCCGGAAATCAACCGGCAGTCGGGTGGGCATCAGACGGTGATGAGAGCCGGGTCGCTGACGCCCGCCCGGCCGTTCTCGACATGTCCGGCGAATCGCCGCAGAAAGCCCGCGTCCGTGTCGGAGGCCACGCTCAGGTCGTACCAGCGCTTGCTCGCCCGCAGGTCCACCGTGTGCTTCACGGTCGCCCCCGCCTTCACCCTAAAGACCTGGGCCTGCCCGCCGTACCGGCTGGTGAGCCTCAGGTTCGCCGTGGCCGTCCCCTTGTTGGTGAACGTCAGCTCGACGTCGTTGCCGGCATGGCGGGCCGTGACCTCGGGGCCGGCCGTCTTGCCGGCACCCTTGAAGGTGCGCAGGAATCCGTTCGGACCGTGCACCGTGAGGTCGTACGAGCCGTTCGAGTACGCCGAGTTCCAGGTGTCGGCGACCGTCTTGCCCGCCTCGGTGGTGTACGTCCAGGGGCCGTCGGTGCGGTTTCCGGACGTGACGAGGAAGGCGGCGCCCGCCTTGGCGCCGGAGCCGAAGGTGAGGGTGAACGTGCCGGCCGCGGTGTCGGCCGAACCGTCCACGAGGGGCGCGTACTTGAGGGGCCGGGCCGGACGCGAGCCGCGCTCCTGCTTGGGGAGCGCCGGGTTCGCCGGCGGGGTCGGCACGTAGTCGGGGTGGCGGTCGTGGTCCGGCGGCCGGTAGCCGTCGGTGTCGGGCAGCGCGACCGGCTTGGTGTCCTGGTGCGCGAAGTCGAAGGCGGCGGTGAGGTCACCGGTGATCGCGCGGCGCCAGGGCGAGATGTTGGGCTCGCGCACCCCGAACCGGGCCTCCATGAATCGGATGATCGATGTGTGGTCGAGCGTCTCGGAGCAGACGTAGCCGCCCTTGCTCCAGGGCGAGACGACGAGCATCGGCACCCGCTGGCCGAGCCCGTAGGGTCCGGCGGCGTGGCTCGCGTCCCCCTTGTACAGGTCGGGGCCGACGTCGACGGTGGACTTGCCCTGCGCGGCGGACTGCGGAGGGAACGGCGGCACCAGGTGGTCGAAGAAGCCGTCGTTCTCGTCGTACGTGATGAACAGCGCCGTCTTGCTCCACACCTCGGGGTCGGAGGTGAGCGCGTCGAGGACCTGGGAGATGTACCAGGCGCCGTAGTTGGCGGGCCAGTTGGGGTGTTCGGTGAAGGCCTCGGGGGCGGCGATCCAGGAGATCTGCGGCAGCGTGCCACCCGACACATCGGCCCGCAGCCGGTCGAAGAAGCCCTCACCCTTGGTCGCGTCGGTGCCGGTGCGCGCCTTGTCGTAGAGCGGGTCGCCGGGCTTTGCGTCGCGGTACTGGTCGAAGTAGAGCAGCGAGTTGTCGCCGTAGTTGCCGCGGTAGGCGTCGGAGATCCAGCCCCAGGAACCGGCCGCGTCGAGGCCGTCGCCGATGTCCTGGTAGATCTTCCAGGAGACCCCGGCCGCCTCCAGCCGCTCGGGGTACGTCGTCCAGCTGTAGCCGGCCTCGTCGTTGCCGAGGACCGGGCCGCCGCCCTTGCCGTCGTTGCCCGTGTAACCCGTCCACATGTAGTAGCGGTTCGGGTCCGTCGAGCCGATGAACGAGCAGTGGTACGCGTCACAGACGGTGAAGGAGTCGGCCAGCGCGTAGTGGAACGGGATGTCCTCACGCTTCAGATAGGCCATCGTCGTGGCCGACTTGGCGGGCACCCACTTGTCGTACCTGCCCTTGTTGAAGGCGGTGTGTCCGTCGCTCCAGCCGTGCGGCAGGTCCTGGATGAAGGCCAGCCCGAGGTCGTCCGCCTCGGGGTGGAAGGGGAGCACGTCCTTGGTGCCGTCCGACTGGTACCAGACGGACTTGGTGCCCGTCGTGGTCGCCGGGCGCGGGTCCCCGAAACCGCGGACGCCCTTCAGCGAGCCGAAGTAGTGGTCGAACGAACGGTTCTCCTGCATCAGGACGACGATGTGCTCGACGTCCTCGATCGTCCCGGAGCGGTGGTGCGCGGGCAGGGCCGCGGCGCGCTGGATGCTGTTCGACAGCGCGGTGAACGCCGCTGTGCCACCGGCGAGCTGGAGGAATCGGCGTCGATTCACTTGGGGCATGAGTGAGTAACCTCTTTGTCCTGACGGGCCGCCGTGGCCGCTTTTGATGAAACGTGCGCGAAGCGAGTGTTCCAAGAGCACCAAACGTCAGGAAAGGGCCCTGTGGCTCTTGCGTGAAACTCAGAGGTACGCGAGGCGAACGGTCCGGACAGGTCGTCAGGCATATCGGTGCCCGGGACGCGCCGGAGCGCGACTCCCGGACCGGCGGAGGCCGGACCGTTACGCGATACCCGTCCCACGGACCAGCAGCAGCGCCACGTCGACCACGGCGACGGCGACGGCCGCCGCGAACGCCGCCCGTTCCCGGCGGCGCCCCAGCAGCGTCCCCGTCACCGCCACCAGGGCGGCCAGCGCGAGCGCGGCGATCCCCCGTCCGCCGGGCGGTCCGGCCGGCCCCAGCACCAGCGTGGCGGAAGCGGCCACCAGCGGTACCGGCAGCAGCAGCCGGGCGCCGTCCGGGCCGAGCCGGTGCGGCCATCCCCGTACACCGATCGCCAGATCACCCCGGATGTCCGGCAGGACGTCACCGAGGTGGGCGCCGATCCCGAGGAGAGCCCCCGCGGTGACCGCCCACCAGGCCGGCCACGGCCGGCCCGGCAGGCCCAACGCCACGAACGCCGGCAGCGCCGCGAACCCCACCGCGTACGGCAACCAGGACCAGACGGTCGCCTTGAGCCGCAGGTCGTACGCCCAGGCCGCCGCGACTCCGGTCAGGTGGACGGCGCCCGCGAGGAGTCCGCAGGCCAACGACAGCGGCGCGCAGAGCGCCAGCGCCACGAACGCGGCCACCCACACCTCACCCACCCGGACGGTGCCGTCGACGACGGGTTTTCCGCGACGTCCCGCGGCGAGGTCCCGGTGCGCGTCGAACGCGTCGTTGCACCAGCCGACGGACAACTGGCCGGTCAGCGTGGCGAGGGCGGTCAGCACACAGCGGGCCGCACTCTGGCCCGCGGTCGCGGCGAGCGCGGTCGTCAACGCGGTGACCGCCACGACGGGCCCGGGGTGGCAGGACCCGATCAGACCGGCCACCCGGCCGGCCCACCTCGCCTCCGGGTGGCCGGTCGTCGACTGCCCGGGAGTGCCCACGCGGCCGATCGTAGGCGCGCTCGCCCCGCACCGGCCGCATGCGCGCCCGAAGGTGCGAACGTCCGTCCGGGCGAGCCGCCGGACGGGCGATCCCTGGTGGTGAGGGCGCGGTCCGGGGAACAGGTGCAGGCATCCACCCAGTCGGTCACCGGACGGGAACCACATGACGCGGATCGCCGCCGTTCACGGCGCCCTCGCAACCCACCGTCACGCCCAGTCCGAGATCACCGACATAGTGGCGCGCACCTGTCTGCCCGAGGGCGCCGACCGCCGGGTCCTGGACAGGCTCCACACCAGCGCGCAGGTCCGCTCCCGCCACACGACGCTGCCGCTCGACCGGTACGGGGAACTCGACGGGTTCGGCGCCGCCAACGACGTCTTCATCACGGCCGCCACCGACCTGGGCGCCAGGACGGTCCGCGAGGCACTGCACCGGTCGGGGTTCTCCCCCACCGACGTGGACCTGCTGATCTTCACCTCGGTCACCGGTATCGCCACCCCTTCGATCGACGCCCGGCTGGTCGGCCGCCTGGGACTGCGTCCGGACGTCAAGCGGCTTCCGCTGTTCGGCCTGGGCTGCGCCGGGGGCGCCGCCGGTCTGGCCCGTATGCACGACTACCTGCTGGGCCACCCCGACCAGGTGGCGGTCCTGCTCTCCGTCGAGCTGTGCACGCTCACGTTCCAGCGGAACGACGCCTCGATGGCCAACCTCGTCGCCACCGGCCTGTTCGGGGACGGGGCCGCCGCGGTCGTGGCCTGCGGCGCGGACCGCGCCCGGGCCGGAACCGGGAGCAACGGCAGCACCGCGAACGACGGCCCGACCGTCGTCGACACCCGCAGCCACCTGTACCCGGACACGGGACGCGTCATGGGCTGGGAGATCAGGACCTCCGGCTTCCGGGTCGTCCTCGATCCGCAGGTCCCCGACGTGGTGCGCCGCTATCTCGCCGAGGACGTCGAGGGGTTCCTCGGCGACCACGGTCTGAAGCCGAAGGACGTGACCGCCTGGGTGTGCCATCCGGGCGGCCCCAAGGTCCTGCACGCCGTCACCGAGGCCCTCGAACTCCCCGACAGCGCACTGGATGTGACATGGCGTCATCTGAGGGACGTCGGCAACCTGTCCTCGTCCTCGGTGCTCCACGTGCTGCGCGACACCCTCGCCGACCGCCGCCCGGCGCCGGGCACCCCGGGTCTGCTGCTGGCGATGGGACCGGGCTTCGCCTGCGAACTCGTCCTGCTGCGCTGGTAGTGGCCCGCACCGCCGAAGGACACAGGACGCAGGAATCATGATCTGGTACGGACTTCTCGTGGCCGCCGTCGCCGCCGAACGCGTCGCCGAACTCGTCGTCGCCCGCCGGAACGAACGCTGGAGCACCGCACGGGGCGCCACCGTCGCCGGGCAGGGCCACTACCCGGCGATGGTCGCCCTGCACACCGGCCTGCTGGCGGGGTGCCTCGCCGAGGTGTGGGCGGCCGGCCGGCCCTTCGTCCCGGCGCTCGCATGGCCGATGCTGGCCGTCCTCGCGGGCGCCCAGGCGCTGCGGTGGTGGTGCATCCGCAGCCTCGGCCCGCGGTGGAACACGCGCGTGATCGTCGTCCCCGGTCTGCCGCTGGTGGCGAGGGGCCCCTACCGCTGGCGCCGGCTGCGGCACCCCAACTACGTGGCGGTCGTCGCCGAGGGGGTGGCGCTGCCGCTCGTCCACACGGCCTGGATCACCGCGGTCGTCTTCACCGTCCTGAACGCGGCGCTGCTCACCGTGCGCGTCCGCTGCGAGAACCGGGTGCTGGAGTCCGCCACCGCACCGGCCGCTACGGTGCCGGCGTGATCGACGTGCTGGTGGCGGGCGGCGGGCCGGCCGGGCTGGCCGCCGCGGTGCACGCCGCGCTCGCGGGCCTGGAGGCCGTCGTCGTGGAGCCCAGGGTCTCGCCCGTGGACAAGGCGTGCGGGGAGGGCGTCATGCCCAGCGGTGTCGCGGCGCTGCGGGCGCTGGGGGTGGAGGTGGCGGGGCGCGACCTGCGCGGCATCCGGTACGTGGACGGGGCCGCCCGCGCCGAGGCACCCTTCCGCGGACAGCCGGGGCTCGGGATCCGCCGTACGGCACTGCACGCCGCGCTGCACCGGCGCGCTCTCGGTCTGGGAGTGCGCGTCGTCCAGGGCAAGGTCGGTGAGGTGCGCCAGAGCACGGACACGGTCACCGCCGCCGGGATCACCGCCCGTTGGCTGATCGCCGCCGACGGACTGCACTCCCCGGTGCGCCGCGGACTCGGGCTGGAACGCCCGGCCCGGCCGCACGGCCGCTACGGGCTTCGCCGGCACTTCCGCGTCGAGCCGTGGACGGACTTCGTGGAGGTCCACTGGTCGCGGCACGGGGAGGCCTACGTGACGCCGGTGGCCGACGACCTGGTGGGCGTCGCCGTCCTCAGCCGCACGCGTCGCCCCTACGACGACCATCTGGCCGACTTCCCCGGCCTCACGGCGTCGCTGCGCGGCCCCGCCGACACGAGTGTGCGGGGCGCCGGGCCGCTGCTCCAGCGCGTACGGCGCAGGGTCGCGGGCCGTGTGCTGCTCGTCGGGGACGCGGCGGGATACCTCGACGCCCTCACCGGTGAGGGCGTCGCGCTCGCGGTGGGGACCGCCGGGGCCGCCGTCCGCTGTCTGGCCGCGGGACGACCGGAGCGGTACGAGCGTGACTGGGCCGCTCTGACGCGTCGTCATCGTCTGTTGACCGGAGCTTTGTTGCGTGCGAGCAGCCGTCCGGGTGCCGCCCGGCTCATCGTCCCGGCGGCTTCCCGGATGCCCCCGGTCTTCGCGGCGGCGGTCCGGGCACTCCAGTAGCGCACCCGGGTCGAAGCGGGCGCTCCCGACCGCGGATCCGGCACGCGGAGGGCAGGGCGCGCCCCTCCAGGCCCTGTTGGAGGGACCGGCATCTGTGATAGTCGACCTGCATGCCGAAGATGTCTCCCGGCGACGCCGACGCCGACCGCCCGCCCCCGCGGACCCGGCTGGGTCGCGCTCTGCGTGATTCGCCCGTCGGGCGGGGATGGCGGCGGAGCACGGAGATCGAACTGGCGTCACGGTCACTGGGCTTCGCGGCGCTCGGGTTCCTCACCCTGGTCCCGCTCCTGATCGTCGTCTCCGCGGCGGATCCGGCGCACGGGAGGGGGTTCGCCGAGTGGCTGGGGGACGGTCTCGGCGTGTCCAGGCCCGCGCGGGAGCAGGTGGCGCAGTTGTTCACGCGGCCCGGCCAGGTCCTGCAGACCACGACGGCCTTCGGCCTCGCCGCCCTCGCCGTCTTCGGTCTCGGCTTCGGCGCGGCGGTGCAGACCGGCTACGAGAAGGTCTGGGACCTGCCCCCGGCCCGCTGGTACGCCCGTTGGCGCCATGTGCTGTGGCTCGCCGTGCTCGTCGGCTCGCTCTTCCTGACCGCGACGACCACCCTGTGGCGCCACTCGGCCGCCGGCACGCTGGCCGCGACGCTGAGTGCCGTCCTCTTCTTCTGGTGGTCGCAGTGGGTGCTCCTCGGCGGCAGGATCTCCTGGCCGGCTCTGCTGCCCGGCGCGGTCCTCACCGCCCTCGGCCTGCTGGGGCTGCGCGTCTTCTCACGCCTCGTCTTCTCACCGCTGATCGCCTCCAGCGCCGTCACCTACGGTCCGTTCGGCACCGCCCTGGTCGTCCAGTCCTGGCTGGTCGGCGTGGGGGTCGTCGTGTTCGACGGCGCCTTGGTGGGACGGCTCCTGCACGAGGAACTCCCGTCGGTGGCCGAGGCCGTGAAGAAGCGGAGGGCGGCGCGCCGGGAACGCTGAGGGCGGTGCGCGGCGGAGGGCCGTGCGGTCGTCCGGTCCCTTCGCCGGGGCGGGGCTTCCGCCGGGCGGAAGTGCTGTTGCGGGCCCGCGCGGTCCGTCCCGACGATGGCGCCACCACGCAGAGACGGGAGCCGCCCCATGCCGCACATGACCTCCTTCGCCAGGAACCAGTGGTACGTCGTCGCCTACACCTACGAGGTGGGGCGCGAGTTGCTCGGCCGGACGGTCCTCGGAGAGCCGCTCGTCCTCTACCGCAGCGAGGAGGACGGGACGGCCGTCGCGCTGGCCGACCGGTGTGTGCACCGCCGCTTCCCGCTCTCCGAGAGCCGGCTCGACGGTGACCGGATCGTCTGCGGCTACCACGGCTTCACCTACGACACGACCGGGACCTGCGTGTACGTGCCGGGGCAAAAACGGATACCGCGCACCGCCCGGGTCGCCTCCTACCCGATCGTCGAGCAGGACCTGTTCGTCTGGGTGTGGATCGGCGACCCCGCGCTCGCCGACCCGGAAGCCGTGCCGCGCGCCCGGCACATGGACGCGCCGGAGTGGACGACGGTCAGCGGCATGGAGCCCATCGACGCCGACTACGGACTCCTCGTCGACAACCTCCTCGACCTCTCCCACGAGACGTACCTGCACGGCGGGTACATCGGGACGCCCGAGGTCGCGGAGACGCCGATCTCCACCGAGGTCAACGAGGGCGCGGGAATCGTGCGGGTCTCCCGGCACATGGACGACGCCGAGTGCCCGCCCTTCTACGCCCGTTCGACCGGCATCGCGGGCCGCATCACCCGCTGGCAGGACATCGAGTACCACGCGCCGTGCCTCTATCTGCTGCACAGCAGGATCGCGCCGGCCGGCGTGACGCCGGAGCCGGACGGCAGCGACCCGAACGCCTTCCACACCGAGATCACGTACGCCATCACGCCGTCCGCCGACGGCAAGGTGTACGACTTCTGGGCGGTCTCCCGCGACTTCGCCCGCTCGGACGACGAAGTCACCACCTTCCTGCGGGACTTCAACCACACGGTGGTCATGCAGGACGTCGACGCGCTCAACCTCCTTCAGCGGACGCTCGGTACCGAACGCTCCGGCTACCAGGAGCTGAGCATCAACATCGACACCGGCGGCCTGGCCGCCCGCCGCATCCTGGCCCGGCTGGCCGAGGAGGGCGACAAGCCGATGGAGAGGGTCCGGTGAGCGGCCCGACCGGGGAGATCTACCGCGTGGACTGGCTTCCGGGTACGGACGTGCTGCACGGCACCTGCCACTGCGGCGCCGAGCACACCGCCGAGGACCCGACCGCGATGTGGGAGTGGATGCTCGGCCACCCCGAGGGACACGGGACCGACGGAACGGGGGACGGCGGTTCATGAACGCATTCGAGGCCGAACTCGTCGTCGCGCGGCGGGAGTCCGCCGCCGACGGCGTGCTCGCCCTGACCCTGCGCCATCCCCAGGGGGCGGAACTCCCCTCCTGGGAACCGGGCGCCCATGTCGACCTCGTTCTCGGGCCCGAACTGGAGCGCCAGTACTCCCTGTGCGGGGACCCGGCGGAGCGCGGGGAATGGCGGATCGCGGTGCTGCGGGAGCCGGACGGCCGGGGCGGATCGGCCCATGTGCACGGGCGGTTGGCGGAGGGGGCCGTGGTCCGGGTCCGGGGGCCGCGCAACCACTTCGCTCTCGTGCCCGCCCCGCACTACCGGTTCGTCGCGGGCGGCATCGGCATCACACCGATTCTGCCGATGCTCGCCGCCGCCGAGGCGACGGGTGCGGAGTGGACGCTGCTGTACGGCGGACGCACCCGAGGATCCATGGCGTTCACCGGCGAGTTGGAGCGGTACGGGAAGCGGGTCACGCTCGCCCCGCAGGACGAGACGGGTCCGCTCGCTCTCCCCCCGGTGCTGAACGGCCTTCCCGACGGCACCCTGGTCTACTGCTGTGGTCCGGGGCCGCTCCTCGACGCGGTGGAGGCGGCCTGCCCGGCGGAACGGCTGCGCGTCGAGCGGTTCCGCCCCAAGCTCCAAGAGCCGCACACAGAGCCGGAGTTCGAGGTCGTGCTGGAACGGTCCGGACGGACGGTGACCGTCGTCCCCGGAGTCTCCGTCCTCGACACGGTGCGCGCGGCCGGCGTCGAGGTGCTCTTCTCCTGCACCGAGGGCACCTGCGGGACCTGCGAGACGGACGTGCTCGACGGCACGCCGGACCACCGGGACTCGGTGCTCTCGGACGAGGAGCGGGAGGCGGGCGAGACGATGCTCATCTGCGTGTCGCGCTGTCACGGGAAGAGGCTCGTGCTGGACCTGTGACACCGAGGTCCGCCTCGATCCGCGCGACCGTGTCCAGCAGGTGGGGCAGCAGGTCGCGGCGGACGGAGTCGAGGGTGTGGCGGCTGGCGTGCACGGGGATGTTCACGGCGGCCACGACGGCGCCGTCCCGGTCGCGCACCGGGGCGGCGACCGACCGCAGGCCCTCCTCCAGTTCCTGGTCGACGACGGCGTAGCCCTGCCGTCGCACCCGGCGGAGTTCCGTGCGCAGGCGGTCGGCCGACACGACGGTGCGTGCGGTGAGGGGCCGCAGGTCGGCGCGGGCCAGCCGGGCGTCGGCCTCCTCGTCCGTGAGATGCGCGAGGATCACCCGCCCCACGGAGGTGACATGGGCCGGGAAGCGGGTGCCGACGGTGATCGTCGCCGCCATGATGCGCCGGGTGGGGACCCGCGCGACGTACACGATGTCGTCGCCGTCGAGAACGCACAGCGAGCTCGACTCCCCCACCGTTTCAGCGAGTTGTTCCAGATGGGGCAGGGCGATCTCGGAGAGGGTGAAGCCGGAGAGGTAGGCGTAGCCGAGTTCCAGGACGCGTGGGGTGAGCCGGAAGGTCCGGCCGTCCGTGTGGACGTATCCGAGGTCGGCCAGGGTCAGCAGGAACCGGCGCGCCGCGGCGCGGGTCAGGCCGCAGCCCCGCGCGACCTCACTGAGGGTCAGTTCGGGCCGGTCGGCGCCGAAGACGCGGATCACGGCCAGCCCGCGCTCGAAGGACCGGACGAAGTGGGGCGCTCGGGCTGCCGCGGACATCGTCGCCTCCAGAGGGACGCGCGGAGCGCTCCCCGCGCGACCGGGAGCACACTTCGACAACTGTCAACAATATTGTCAGCCAGAGCCATTGACCCGGCTCCGGCGGGGTTCTACCTTCGCGCTGTGCACCATTGTGCGGTCTGCGCACAACCTGTCGGAACCCTTACGTCTGCACAGGAGGAGCCATGCGTCGTCTGCTCGCCGGTATCGCGGTCGGAGCCTTCCTGGTCGCCGCGTCGGCCTGCGGTTCGTCCGACGGCGGTGGCGCCTCGGACAAGAACGCGTCGTCCGGCGGTACCACCACGGTCAAGCTGGGCGTCATCCCCATCGTCGATGTCGCCCCCGTCTATCTGGGCCAGAAGAAGGGCTTCTACGCGAAGCACGGGCTGAAGCTGTCCCTGACGACGGCGCAGGGCGGCGCCGCGATCGTGCCGGGCGTCGTCTCGGGCCAGTTCCAGTTCGGCTTCTCCAACATGACCTCGCTGATGGTCGCCCAGTCGAACAACGTTCCCGTGCGCGCCATCGCCAACGGCGTCGCCTCGACGGGCGTCACGGGCAAGGACTTCGGCGCCATCACGGTCAAGAAGGGCAGCGCGATCACCTCGCCGAAGCAGTTGGAGGACAAGAAGGTCGCCGTCAACACCCTGAAGAACATCAACGAGACGGCGGTGCGCGAGTCCGTGCGCAAGGCCGGCGGCGACCCGGCGAAGGTGAAGTTCGTCGAGCTGGCCTTCGACCAGATGCCCGCGGCCCTCGACAGCGGACAGATCGACGCCGCCATGGTCGTCGAGCCCGCGCTCGCCACCGTCAGGAGCCAGGGCGCCACCGAGATCGCCTCGTCCCTGGTCGACGTGGCCAAGGACCTCACCGTCGCCATGTACTTCACCTCGAACCAGTACGCGCAGCAACATCCGGACACGGTCAAGAAGTTCCAGGAGGCGACGGCGGAGTCCCTCGCCTACGCGGACGCCCACCCGGACGAGGTCCGCGAGATCGTCACCACGTACACGAAGATCCCGGCGGCCGTCCTCGCGAAGGTGACCCTGCCGAAGTGGCCGGCCGGGGCGAACCGTGCCTCGATCGAGGCGCTGGAACAGCTCGGCGAGCAGGACGGGCTCTTCAAGACGGCACCCGACCTGGACAAGCTGCTGCCGTGAAGCGGAAGCAGCCACGCGGAGGCGGCTCCGCCGGAGGGGTCCCGAACGCCGCTCTCGGCGCCGCCGGCCTCGCGGCCTTCCTCGCCCTCGGCGAGGTGGTGCCGCGCCTCGGCATCGTCAAGGAGCGGTACTTCCCGCCCACCAGCCGCATCGCCGGCGCGCTCGTCGACGAGATCGGCGAGCGCGCCTTCTGGACGGACCTCGGCGACACCCTCACCGGCTGGGCGCTGGGCCTCGCCATCGCGGTCGGCGCGGGCATCGTGGCCGGGGTGACCGTCTCGGTGGTGCCGTATCTGCGGGAGGCGACCGCCTCGACCATCGAGTTCCTGCGGCCCATCCCCTCGGTGGCCCTCATCCCGCTCGCCGTCCTCCTCTACGGCACCGAACTGCGCTCGGTGCTCCTCCTCGTGGTGTACGCGTCCTTCTGGCAGGTCCTCGTCCAGGTCATGTACGGGGTGCGGGACGTCGACCCGGTCGCCGAGGAGACGGCGCGCTCGTACGGACTCGGCACCTGGGCGCGGATACGCCATGTGCTGTGGCCGACGGCCCTCCCGTACGTCATGACCGGCGTCCGGCTCGCCGCGGCCGTCGCGCTCATCCTGACCGTCACCGCCGAACTCGTCATCGGTGCGCCGGGGTTGGGAGCGCGCATCGCGGTCGCCCAGACCTCGCAGGCGGTACCCGAGATGTACGCGCTGATCGTCGTCACGGGGCTGCTCGGACTGCTGATCAACGTGGGGGCGCGGTCGGTGGAGCGGCACGCGCTGGCCTGGCACCAGTCGGTGCGCGGGGAGGTGGCGGTGTGACGGGGAAGACCTCCGGCCGCACCCGGCCGAACGTCCGGAGCGTCCTTCTGCTGCGGGGGCTGCTGTTCGTCGTCGCGCTCCCCGCCGTGCTCCTCGTCGTGTGGTGGCTCGCCTCGGACGGCAGCACGAACGTGTACTGGCCACCGCTGCGCACGATCCTGAAGACGTTCCCGGACGTCTGGACGGGCGACAGGCTCCGCACCGACCTGCTGCCCAGTCTGCTGCGGCTGCTCGCCGGCTACGCGGTGGCGGCCCTCGCCGGGGTCGCCGTCGGCACGCTCATCGGCTCGTACCGGAAGGTGCGGGCCGTGTGCGAACCGGTGCTGGAGTTCCTGCGCGCGGTGCCACCGCCCGTCCTCGTGCCCGTCATCATGCTGTTCGCGGGCATCGGCGACACCATGAAGATCGCCGTGATCGCGAGCGGGTGCGTCTGGCCGGTGCTGCTCAACACGGTCGAGGGGGTCCGCGCCGTCGACTCCGTGATGTCCGAGACGGCCCGCTCGTACGGGATCACCGGCCCGGCGCGGTTGCGCGCCGTGGTGCTGCCCGCGGCGAGCCCGCAGATCTTCGCCGGGCTGCGGCAGGCGCTGTCCATCGGGATCATCCTGATGGTCATCAGTGAGATGTTCGCGGCCAGCAACGGCCTCGGCTTCACCATCGTGCAGTTCCAGCGCGGCTTCGCGATCCCCGACATGTGGACCGGGATCCTCGTCCTCGGCCTGCTCGGCTTCCTCCTCTCGGCCGTCTTCCAGCTCGTGGAGCGCCGGGTGCTCGGCTGGTACCACGGTCTGCGGGACTCCTCCCGGCGGTCCCCGTGACGACGCTCGCGAAAGGGCGGTCCATGCACGCGTCTTTGGTCGTAACCGGCCTGCGGAAGGTCTATGAGGGGTCGGGGCGCCGGGTGGAGGCGGTCCGCGACCTCACCTTCTCCGTGGACACGGGTGAACTCGTCTGCCTGGTCGGCCCGTCGGGCTGCGGCAAGACGACGCTGCTCAAGTGCATGGCCGGGCTGCTCACCCCGACGTCGGGCGAGGTGCGGCTCGCCGGGCACCCGGTGAGCGGACCGCCGCCCGGCATGGCCTTCGTCTTCCAGGAGTACGGACGCAGCCTCTTCCCGTGGATGCGGGTCGGCGAGAACGTCGAACTGCCCCTGAGGCAGAAGAAGCTGGGCCGGGCCCGGCGGCGCGAACTGGTCGCCGACGCGCTGGAGTCCGTCGGTCTGTCCGACGCGGCCGACGCCTATCCGTGGCAGCTGTCCGGCGGGATGCAGCAGCGCGTCGCCATCGCCCGGGCGCTGGCCTACGAACCCGACGTGCTGCTGATGGACGAGCCGTTCGCGGCGGTCGACGCGCAGACCCGTGCCGACCTGGAGGACCTGGTGCGCCGGCTGTGGCGGCAGCGCGGCATGACCGTCCTGTTCGTGACGCACGACATCGACGAGGCGGTCTATCTCGGCGAGCGGGTCCTGATCCTGTCGGCCTCCCCCACCGTCGTGCGGGAACAGCTGAAGATCGATCTGCCGGACGAGAGGGACCAGTTGCACACGCGCGTGGCCCCGCGCTTCGCCGAGTTGCGGACCCATGTGTACCAGCAGATCCAGGCGGCGAAGCGCGGGGAGACCCTCACGAGGACAGATACGCCTCCACTTCGCTGAGCTGCGCGGCGGGCCAGCCGGTGTTGGCCGTGACGTTCAGCCGCAGGTAGCGCAGGTTCGTACCGGCCGGCAGCGCGATCGTCACGGTGTTGCCGGTGGCCGGGTCGAAGCGCCGGCCCTGCGAGCCGGCGACCGTGGCGTAGCCGGCGCCGTCGGTGCTGCCCAGCACGGACAGGGTCTGGGTGCGCGCCGCCCAGGCGGCGGCGGGCGGCAGCTTCAGGACGACGCGGCGGACGGCCTGTGCGGAGCCGAGATCGACCGTGACGGCCTGCGGGAAGGCGTTGTTGCTCGACTCCCAGTAGCTGTCGGCGTTCCCGTCGACGGCTCTGCCCGGGGTGTAGACGTCCTGGGAGCCGGTGGCGGTGGCCGGACGGCCCTTGGCCAGGTTGGCGTTCTGGTCCGGCGGCGGAGTGCCCTGGCCGGGCTGCGGCCAGGCCGAGCAGTTCGACCAGGTGCTGCTCCAGCCGGAGTTGCCGCCGCCGTCGGTGACGGTGAACGTGCCCGAGCCGCTCGGGTAGGGGCAGTTGTAGATGCCGGCCGCACCGACGCCGGTGGCCTGGACGTTGCTGAACTTCGCGGAGCCCGGAGTCTCGGCCTGGACGGCGACCGTCCCGGTGTTCTTGACGGTCGCACCGGTCACGTTGATGTTGGACGTGGGGTATCCGCGGCCGCCGCCCGAGACGAACTCGAAGGCGCTGTACGGGCTGTCGGTGATCGTCGTGTTGGTGATGTTGACGGTCGCGTTGATCGCGCTGTCGTAGGAGTCGACCCGCAGCGCGCCCATCGGGTGGCCCCAGTTGGGGTTGACCGCGCCGGTGCGCACCAGGGTGTTGCCGTCGACGGTGATCGTGCCGGCCAGCGGGGAGAAGGGGTCGAGGAACTTCTGGTTGGACACGGCGATGCCGCTGCCGAGCGCGTTGGTGTCGGACACCAGGTTGTTCTTGACGCTGATGTCGGTGCCGCCGTAGATCGCGATGCCGTTGGCGAGGTTCGGCTGCGAGATGGTGTTGCCCTCGAAGGTGGAGTTGCTGTCCGCGCCGTTCAGCGACCACATGGCGAGCGAGTCGTCGCCCTGGTTGCGCAGGAAGTTGTTGCTCACGCGGACGCCGTGCGCGTTGCCGTTGAGGTTGAGTCCGTCGGCGGTGGTGTCGAGGATGCGGTTGTTCTCCACCACGAGGTTGTCGTTGTTGCCGGTCAGCCACAGGCCGACCTTGAGGTGCTGGATCCACATCCCGGAGACCGAACTCCCGGGACCCAGGGCCCCGTTGACGAAGTTGTCGGGGTTGGAGTCGACGCGCTCGGTGACCTCGCCGATGACCGCGAAGTCCTTGAGGTGGACGCCGCCCGAGGAGCTGCCCTGGTCGATGAAGCGGGAGGCGTGGACGACGGAGTACCAGCCGCCCGCACCCTGGAGGGTCACGTTCTGGATGCCGCTGAGCGAGGACGTGACTCGGTAGTCGCCCGGCGGGATCCACACGACGCCGCCCTGGGCCGCGGAGATCGCGTCCCGGAATGCCTGGGTGGAGTCGCCCTGCCCGCTGGGGTCCGCGCCCTTGTCGGTGACGGACACCGACCCCGCGGGCCGGGTCGCGGCGGCGACCTGTTCGAAGTCGGCCACGTCGACGGTGACCTGGGCCGAGGTGGCCTGGAAGGCGATCTTGTCGCCCGCCTGGACGTTCTGGCCGAGCAGCAGCCGGGTGTTGTCGAAGAAGTGGTGCTGCTTGGCGCCGGCGATCCAGGACGTGTCCACGTAGGAGTACTTGGAGGTGACCGCGAGGGTCTTGGAGATCTTCGTGCCGTTGACGTACACGTCGAGCGTCCCCGACTGGCCGTCGGGGACGCTGTAGGAGACGTTCACCGCGTTGGCCGCGCGGGGGGCGGTGAACTCGACGCGCTGGCCCGCCGACAGGCGGACGGCCTGCCGGCCGGAGGCCTCCGAGGCGAGGCTTCCCTGCGTGTAGTCGGGGCCGATCTTCGTGCCCGTGGTGGTGGCCGACTCCGCCTCGACCGAGGCGAAGGGGAGGCTCGCGCCCGCCGCCGCCACCGCGGCGTGGGCCGTGGTGACGCCGAGCATGCCGGCGGCGAGGGCGACGGCCGCGGCGCACGCGAGGGGCATGCGTCCGACAGTGCTGCTGTGCATGTGCTGATCCCTTCGAGGTGGGGGTGGGTACAGCGGTGTGCGTTCCGGCGCGGTGTCAGGCGCGCAGCCAGACCGCCGTGTCCGGTGGGAGGAATCCGTCGGCGTCCAACGCGGAGCTGCCGAGCAGGAGTTCGGAGTGCGCCGGGAGCTCGACCGGTCCGTCGGCCAGGTTGACGACGCAGAGCAGGCCGTCGGCGCGGGCGAAGGCGAGGACGCCCTCGGGTGCGGGCAGCCAGGTGAGCGGCCCGTCCCCGAATCCGGGTTCGGCGCGGCGGATGCCGAGGGCGGCCCGGTACAGGCTCAGCATCGAGTCGGGATCCCCGGCCTGCCGGTCGGCCGCGTAGGCAGGCCAGTCGGCGGGCTGCGGAAGCCACGGGTCACCGCCGAACCCGGCGTGGGGCGCCCCGGCCGCCCAGGGCAGCGGAACACGGCAGCCGTCGCGGCCCGGGTCCGTTCCGCCGGAGCGGAGGTACATCGGGTCCTGGATGCTCTCCAGCGGCAACTCGACTTCGGGCAGGCCGAGTTCCTCGCCCTGGTAGACGTACACGGAGCCGGGCAGGGCGAGCGAGAGCAGGGCGGCGGCCCGGGCCCTTCGGGTGCCGAGGGCGAGGTCTGTGGGGGTACCGAAGGTCTTGGCGGTGAAGTCGAAGCCGGTCTCGGCGCGGCCGTAACGGGTGACCGTGCGCGTCACGTCGTGGTTGCACAGCACCCAGGTGGCCGGCGCCCCGACGGGCGCGTGCTCCGCGAGGGTGTCGTCGATGGAGGTACGCAGCCGGGCCGCGTCCCAGGGGCAGGACAGGAAGGAGAAGTTGAACGCGGTGTGCAGTTCGTCCGGGCGCAGGTAGCGGGCGAAGCGCTCGGTGTCGGGGAGCCACACCTCGCCGACGAAGACACCGTCGTAGGCGTCGGCGACCGACCGCCAGGAGCGGTAGATGTCGTGGAGTTCGTCGCGGTCGACGTACGGGTTCGGGTCGACGCCCTCGACGTAGTCCGGCAGGTCGGGGTCCTTGGCGAGCAGCGCGGCCGAGTCGATGCGGACGCCCGCGACGCCCCGGTCGAACCAGAAGCGCAGGATCTCCTCGTGTTCCTGCCGGACGGCCGGGTGGTCCCAGTTGAGGTCGGGCTGCTCGGGCGTGAAGAGATGGAGGTACCAGTCGCCGTCGGGCAGCCGGGTCCAGACGGGCTCGGTGGAGCCGGCGAACTGGGAGGGCCAGTCGTTGGGCGGGAGTTCGCCGTTCTCACCGCGTCCGGGACGGAAGTGGAACAGCTCGCGCTCCGGACCGCCCGCCAGGGCCGCCTGGAACCACGGGTGCTGGTCGGAGATGTGGTTGGGCACGATGTCGACCAGAGTGCGGATACCCAGTTCACGGGCCTCGGCGATGAGCTTCTCCGCCTCGGCGAGCGTCCCGAAGGCCGGGTCGATGGAGCGGTAGTCGGCGACGTCGTAGCCGCCGTCGGCCATGGGCGAGCGGTACCAGGGGTTGAACCACAGTGCGTCCACGCCGAGTTCGGCGAGATAGGGCAGTCCGGCGCGGACACCCGCGAGGTCGCCGGTGCCGTCGCCGTCGCCGTCCGAGAAGCTGCGGACATACACCTGGTAGATGACGGCGGATCGCCACCACGCGGACTGATTTTGGGCAGGGCGGGGCTGTCCCACGGTGCGATGCCTTTCGTTCGAGGAGGTCACGTACAGGCGTCAGCCCTTGGTGCTGCCCGCGCTGATCCCGGCGATGATGTGCCGTTGGAAGACCAGGAACATCACGACCATGGGGATGCTCGCGATCACCATCGCGGCGATGAGCACGGTCAGTTGGATGTTCTGCGACAGCTGGACGAGTGCCACGCTGATCGGCTGTTTGTCGGTGTCGGAGAAGACCATCAGCGGCCAGAGGAAGTCCTGCCACACGGCGACCAGGGCGAAGATCGACACGACGCCGAGGACGGGCCGGGACATCGGCAGCACGATCGACCACAGGATGCGCAGTTTCCCGGCGCCGTCGATGTCGGCGGCCTCCAGGACGTCGCGCGGGATCTGGTCGAAGAAGCGTTTGAGGAGATAGAGGTTGAAGGCGTTGGCGACGGCCGGCAGCCAGATGCCGAGCGGGTCGTTCAGCAGACTGGTGTGGATGAGGGGCAGGTCGGCGACCGTCAGGTACTTCGGGACGACCAGGGCCTGCGCCGGGACCATCAGGGTGGCGAGGATGCCGCCGAGGATCACGTTGCCGAAGGCCGGCTTCAGCTTGGACAGGGCGTACGCGGCGGCGGTGCAGAAGACGAGCTGGAGGATCCAGGCCCCCGCCGCCTGGACGACCGTGTTCCACAGGTGCGTGGGCAGGTCCATCAGGTCCCACGCGTCGGTGTAGCCGGTCAGGTGCCACTTGTCGGGGACGAGGGTCGGCGGTGTGCGCGTCACCTCGTCCGGCGACTTCATGGCGCCGGTCACCATCCAGTAGACGGGGAACAGGAAGGCCAGCGCGAAGAGCAGGACGACTCCGCAGAAGACGGTCCAGTAGGCGGCCTTGCCGCGGGGGCGTGCCAGGGTGAGCGGGGAGACCAGGGTGCGCGTGCTCATGCGTCGTCCCCTTCCGAGCGGGTCAGCCTCAGGTACACCGCGGAGAAGGCGCTCAGCAGGACGAGCAGCATGACGCTCAGCGCGCAGGCCCCTCCGAAGTCGTTGTAGAGGAAGGCGTACTTGTAGATCAGGTAGAGCACCGTGACGGTCTTGTCCTCGGGGCCGCCGCCGGTGATCACGAACGGTTCCGTGAACACCTGCATGGTGGCGATGATCTGCAGCAGCATCAGCATCAGGATGATGAAGCGGGTCTGCGGGATCGTCACGTGCCGGACGCGCTGGAGGAGGCTCGCGCCGTCCAGCTCGGCCGCCTCGTACAGCTCGCCGGGGATGCTCTGCAGTGCGGCGAGGTAGATGAGGACGGTGCCGCCGAGGTTGGCCCAGGTGGCCACGATGACCAGCGAGACGAGTGCGGTGTCGGCGCCGTTGGACCAGTTCGAGGTGGGCAGGTGCAGGAAGCGCAGCGCCTCGTTGGCGAGGCCCGCTCCGGGATCGTAGAACCACTTCCACAACAGGGCGCTGACCACCGGCGGGATCATCACCGGCAGGTAGACCACGACGCGGAAGAAGGCCTTCGCGTGCCGCAGTTCGTTGAGCACCAGCGCCAGTACGAAGGGGACGGCGAAGCCGATGAGCAGGGCGATCAGGGTGAAGGTGAGGGTGTTGCGCCAGGCGGCGGTGAACTCCGGGTCGTGGAAGACCCGGGTGAAGTTGGCGGTGCCGACCCATTCACCGCCGCTGCCGGGCGTGTACTTCTGGAAGGCGATCACGACCGCGCGGATCGCCGGGTACCAGGAGAACAGCACGAAGCAGAGCACGCCGCCGGTGAGGAACGCGTAGGCGCGGGACTGGTCGGCCAGGCGCCGGCGCCAGGGTGTCCCGGGCCGGCGTCCCGCCGGCCGCGCCGCCTCCGGCGCGCCGACGGCGGCCGGAGGGAACGCTGCGGGGGGCTTCGATGCGGTCTTCATGAACGGTGTCAGCCTCGGGCCAGGATGGAGTCGATCTTGCCGGAGGCGTCCTTGAGGAGCTGGTCGACGTCGGCGTCCTTCTTGGTGAGGACCGCTGACACCGCGCCGTCGAGGACGGAGTAGATCTGCTGGGCCTGCGGCGGCTCGATCTTCATGTCGAGGCCCTGGTTGCCGTCGAGGAAGGGCTGGTAGTTCTCCACCGGCACGTTCGCGTTCGCCTTCTTGACCTCCTGGTCCTTGGCGTCCGCGGCGCCGGTGAACAGGCGCGGCTCGGGCAGGCCGACCGGGGCGTTGTTCTGCTTGGCGCGGGCGTAGTCACCGAGGAAGCCGTCGCCGGGCGTCAGGAACATGGAGTCGAGCCACTTGAGGCCCGCCTTGATCTGGGCCGGCGAGTCCTTCTTGTTGAACATGTAGCCGTCGCCGCCGATGAGCGTGCCCTTGCCTCCGGGCATCGGAGCCAGTCCGAGGTCCTTGTAGTTGCCGCCCTTCTCCTTGACCAGGATCGGGATGTTGTCGGGCGCGGAGAGGTACATGCCGAGCTTGCCGGAGCCCATCATCTGCTGGACGTCGTTGATGACCAGCAGCTGCTTGCTGCCCATGGAGTTGTCGCTCCAGCGCATGTCCTTGAGGTTCTGCAGGACGGCCTTGCCCTCGGCGGTGTCGACGCTGGCCTTCTTGCCGTCCTCGCTGACGACGTCGCCGCCCTGCGAGTAGAGCTCGGCGGTGAAGTGCCAGCCGCCCTGGTTCTGGGCGCTGTAGTCGGCGTAGCCGACGGTGCCCTTGCCGAGCGCGGCGATCTTCTTGGCGTCCGCGCGCAGCTCCTCCCAGGTGGCCGGGGGCTTGTCGGGGTCGAGGCCGGCCTTCTTGAAGAGGGCCTTGTTGTAGATGAGGCCCATCGAGTAGCCGGTGCGCGGGACGCCGTAGATCTTGCCGTCGACGGTGTAGATGTCGCGCAGCTGCTGCTGGATGCTGCTGTAGCTCTTGAGGTCCTTGACGTAACTCGTGATGTCGGCGGCCTGGTTGACGTCGACGACGTGCTTGGCGTCGGTGAAGTACGTGTAGAACACGTCCTCCATCTGGCCGCCGGCGAGCTTGGCGTCGAAGGTCTTGGGGTCCTGACAGGGGAACGCGTCATGAGTGACGACGTCGATGTTCGGGTTGGCCTTCTCGAAGGCCTTGGTGTCGGCGCCGAAGAACGAGCGGTCGACCTTGGCGCTCTTGGGCGGCTCGCAGTTGACGGTGATGCTGGTCTTTCCGTCGGCCGCCTTGCCGTCGTCGTCGCTCGAACCGCACGCGGCGGCGGTGAGCACGACGGACGACGCCATGAGCGTGACGAAGGTACGGCGGAACCCGGTACTTCTCATTGGTGGACCCCTTCGGGCTGGAGCGAGGAAGGCCCACGGCGGGCGCGCCGCCGTGTTCTGGCGCCGCACACTCAAGCACCGACGACATCTGTCCGCAAGATGTCGCGCAGAATCTGTAATTATTTGACAGCGATAGGGATCCCTGTGGCGTATGGTTGCGGGAACTTCAGCCGCGGGGGGCCTGCGCTGTCGACCCGCGCACCACCAACTCAGGCTCGAACAGGAGCTCTTCGGCTGTCACGCTGCTGCCGCCGATCTGCGCGTTGAGCAGCTCCACCGCGGCACGTCCCATGGCCTCGATCGGCTGGCGGACGGTGGTGAGCGGGGGTTCGGTGCAGTTCATGAAGGCCGAGTCGTCGTAGCCGACCACGGAGATCTCGCCCGGAACACTGAGCCCCTTGCGGCGGGCGGCCCGCACGGCGCCGAGCGCGAGCGGGTCGCTCGCGCAGATGATGCCGGTGACGCCCCGGTCGAGCAGCCGGGTGGCCGCGGCCTGGCCGCCCTCCAGCGAGAACATCGCCCGGGCGACGTGCTCGTCGGGCAACTGCGGCGCGAGGGCGCGCGCGGCGGCGAGTTTGCGACCCGAGGGCATGTGGTCGCCGGGGCCGAGGACGAGGCCGATGCGCTCGTGGCCGAGGGAGTCGAGATGGCGCCAGGCCTGCTCGACGGCGACCGCGTCGTCGCAGGAGACGCAGGGGAAACCGAGGTGCTCGATGGCCGCGTTGACCAGCACCACCGGAATATTGCGGTCCGCGAGCTGCCGGTAGTGGTCGTGCGGAGCGTCCGCCTGGGCGTAGAGACCGCCGGCGAAGACCACGCCGGAGACCTGCTGCTGAAGCAGCAGTTCCACATAGTCGGCCTCGGAGACGCCGCCCTTGGTCTGGGTGCACAGCACGGGTGTGAGACCGAGCTGGGCGAGCGCCCCGCCGATCACTTCGGCGAAGGCCGGGAAGATCGGGTTCTGCAGCTCGGGCAGGACCAGCCCGACGAGCCGCGCGCGTTCGCCGCGCAACTGGGTCGGCCGCTCGTAGCCGAGGACGTCCAGGGCGGAGAGAACCGCCTGCCGGGTGGAATCGGAGACTCCGGGCTTGCCGTTGAGCACCCGGCTGACCGTGGCCTCGCTGACCCCGACCTTCTTCGCCACCTGAGCAAGTCGTCGCGTCATGTTCGCAAGAATAGCGCAAGAAATGCAAGCTGCTTGCGTAACAGACCAGCCACTTCACGGACGGCCTCGCGGCGCCCCCTCAGGGCGCGGCCCACAGCCCCCGGACATGTCCCAGGTGGCGGGTCATCACCGCGCGCACCGCCTGCTCGTCGCGGTCCAGGAGCGCGTCGAGAAGTTCCAGGTGCTCTTCCGCCGAAGCCTCCAGCCGGCCCGCCTCGACCAGCGCCGTGAGCCCGTACAGCCGCGAGCGCTTCCTCAGGTCGCCGACGACCTCCACCAGGTGCGCGTTGCCCGCGAGGGCGAGCAGGCCGAGATGGAAACGGATGTCCGCCTCCACGTAGGCGATGAGGTCGCCGGCCGCCGCGGCGGTCACGATCTCCCGGGCCGCGGGACGCAGTGCCTCCAGGGAGACGGGGTCCGCCGTGGTGGCCAGGTGCACGACGGTGGGGATCTCGACGAGGGAGCGGATGTGCGTGTACTCGTCGAGCTGCCGCTCGGAGACCGCCGTGACCCGGAACCCCTTGTTCGGCACCGTGTCGACCAGTCCCTCCTTGGCCAGATCGAGCATCGCCTCGCGGACCGGCGTCGCCGAGACACCGAAGCGCGCCGCCAGCGTGGGCGCCGAGTAGACCTCACCGGCCCGTAGTTCACCCGCGATCAGGGCCGCCCGCAGCGCGTCGGCCACCCGCTCGCGATAGCTGCTCCGCCTCCCGCCCAGTGAGGGCAGGTCGGGAGCGGCGGAAGGTGCGCTGCTGCGCTGGGCGGCCATCGGGGTCTCCTCGTACGGGCCGGTGCGTCGCCGTATCGCCGCACCGGCCGGGTGCCATGTCACGTCCTACTCGGACCACCAGTATCTACGTCCCCGGGGCGGGCCGCTCACAGGACGAACCCGGCCGGGAACGGATCGGTGGGGTCGAGCAGGTACTGGGCCGTCCCGGTGATCCACGCGCGGCCGGTGAAGCTGGGCAGCACCGCGGGGATCCCGGCCACCTCGGTCTCGCCGAGCAGCCGTCCGGTGAACCGTGTCCCGATGAACGACTCGTTCACGAACTCGGTGTGCAGCGGGAGTTCGCCCCGCGCGTGCAGCTGGGCCATGCGCGCGCTGGTGCCCGTCCCGCACGGCGACCGGTCGAACCAGCCGGGGTGGATGGCCATCGCGTGGCGCGAGAGACGGGCCGTGGCCCCGGGGGCGTACAGGTGGACGTGGTGGCAGCCGCGGATGGACGGGTCCTCGGGGTGCACGGGCTCACCCTCGTCGTTGACCGCGTCCATCAGCGCCAGTCCGGCCGCGAGGATCTCGTCCTTGCGGGAGCGGTCGAAGGGCAGACCGAACTGCTCCAGCGGCAGGATCGCGTAGAAGTTCCCGCCGTACGCCAGGTCGTAGGTCACCGTGCGCCCGTCGGCGAGTGTGGCCTTCAGGTCGAGCCCGACGGAGAACGAGGGCACGTTCCGCAGCGTCACCTCCTTCGCCGCGCCGTCCTCGACCGCGACCTCGGCGACGACGACGCCCGCCGGGGTGTCGAGCCGGATCGTGGTGACCGGCTCGACGACCTCGACCATGCCCGTCTCCACCAGCACGGTCGCGACACCGATCGTGCCGTGTCCGCACATCGGGAGGTAGCCGGAGACCTCGATGTAGATCACGCCGAAGTCGCAGTCCGGCCGGGTGGAGGGCTGGAGGACGGCGCCGCTCATCGCCGCGTGCCCGCGCGGCTCGTTCATCAGGAGCTGCTTGACGTCGTCGCGGTGCTCACGGAAGTACAGCCGCCGCTCGTTCATCGTCGCGCCCGGAACCGTGCCGATGCCTCCCGTGATCACCCGGGTGGGCATGCCCTCGGTGTGCGAGTCGACGGCGTGCAGGACGAGTTTGCTGCGCATGGCACTCCTGGGTGGTGTCGGCGGGGGACGGACCGGGACGGGCGCGCGGCCCGCCGCTCAGGCGAGACCGGCGGCCACGGCCCGTTCCGTGGCCGACCTGACGGCCGCCTCCTGTCCGGGCAGCAGGGGTACGCGGGGCGGGCGGACCGGGCCGCCGTGTCGGCCGACGATGTCCATGGACAGCTTGATGGCCTGGACGAACTCGACCTGGGAGTCCCAGCGCAGCAGCGGGTGCAGCCGGCGGTAGAGCTTGCCCGCCGTGTCGAGGTCACCGGCGACGGCGGCGCGGTACAGCTCGACGCTCGCCCGCGGCAGAGCGTTCGGGTAGCCGGCCACCCAGCCCTTGGCGCCCGCCACGGCCAGTTCCAGCAGGACGTCGTCGGCGCCGATCAACAGATCGAGTTCCGGGGCGAGTTCGGCGATGCGGTAGGCGCGCCGCACGTCGCCGGAGAACTCCTTGACGCCCTGGACCGAGCCGGCCGCGTACAGCTCGGCGAGCAGTTCGGGGACCAGGTCGACCTTGGTGTCGATGGGGTTGTTGTACGCGACGACGGGAACGCCCGCGCGGGCGACCTCGGCGTAGTGGGCGAGGACGGACCGCTCGTCGGCCCGGTAGGCGTTGGGAGGCAGCAGCATCACGGCGCCGCAGCCCGCCTCGGCGGCCTGCTCGGCCCAGCGGCGGGCCTCCGCGGAGCCGTAGGCGGCCACTCCGGGCATCACCCGGTGCCCGCCGATCGCGGCGACGGCGGTCTCGACGACCCGGGCGCGCTCCTCGGGCGTGAGCACCTGGTACTCGCCGAGGGAGCCGTTCGGCACGACTCCGTCGCAGCCGTTCTCGACCAGCCAGGCGCAGTGCTCGGCGTACCGGTCGTAGTCCACGGAGAGGTCGTCGTTGAGCGGGAGCGCGGTGGCGACGAGGACTCCGCGCCAGGGGCGGTGGTCGGGGGTGACCGTCATGACGTACTCATCCCTCTCGATAGGGTGTGACATTTTACTGAGCCAGGGCGAAGGGACCTGGTCGGGTTCCGGGAGCGGTGCGGGCGCTACGGGCGGCGCGCGGCCCCCGGCCGGGCGGAGCCGGGCCGGACCCCGCGTTCACTCACCCGGTTCCTCCCCGGCGGCCGCGAGCACGCCGAGCGGTACGGGGCGCGCCAACAGCCGTCGAGCGGGCGTCTGTTCGCAGCCCGTGAGGCCGGCCACCGCCGGTTCGCACATCCGGCCCTGGCACCATCCCATCCCGGCGCGGGTGAGCAGTTTCACCGTGCGTACGTCGCCGGCCCCGAGGTCGGCGACGGCCTCGCGGATCCGGCCGCCCGTGACCTCCTCGCAGCGGCACACGACGGTGTCGTCGGTGACCTGGTCCGTCCAGTGCGCGGGCGGCGCGTACACCGTGTCGAGCGTCGCGGCGAAGGCCCGCAGGCGCGTACGGGACCGGATCGCGCGGGTCGTCGCGCGCGGGTCGGGTGCGGCGCCGGAGAGCCGGGCCGCGATCGACCGGCCCGCGATGTGTCCCTCCGCCAGAGCGAGCGCGGAGCCGCCGATGCCGGTCGCCTCCCCCGCGGCCCAGACGCCGGGCACGTCGGTGCGCTGCTCGTCGTCCACGGCCACCCGGAGCCCGTCGATCCGGCAGCCGAGCCCTTCGGCGAGGTCGGTGTGCGGGATCATCCCGTGGCCCACGGCGAGCGTGTCGCAGGGGATGCGCCGTTCGGCGCCGGGCCCGACCCGTCCGTCGGGGCCGAGCGCGGCGACGGTGACGGCTTCGAGCCGCTCGTCGCCATGCGCCTCGACAACGGTGTGGCGGGAGACGAACGGCACCCGGTGACGCAGGAGTTGAGCCGCGTACCGGGCGCCCTCGGCGACCTTCGCGGGCTGCGCGGCCAGCGCGGCGGCCCCCCGGACGAAGGCGCGCGGACCGGCGGACTCCACCAGCGCGGCGACCTCGACCCCGGCGGCGGCCAGTCCGGTCGCCACCGGCAGCAGCAGCGGCCCGGTCCCGGCGACAACAGCGGTACGGCCCGGCACGACGAGCCCGCCCTTGAGCATGGCCTGGGCCCCGCCCGCCGTCACGACGCCGGGGAGGGTCCAGCCGGGAAAGGGCAGCACCTTCTCGTATCCGCCGGTGGCGAGGAGCACGGCGTCCGCCCTCACGACGGCCGAGCGCTCCTGGAGCGGGCCCAGCAGGGCGTGGACCGTGAAGCCCGGCGCCGCGCCGCCGTCCGCCCCGGCCCCCGCCGGTTCCACCAGCCAGACATGACGGTCCGTCATGTGCTCGACCGTGCCCGCCTCCAGGTGCCGTGCGAGCCCTTCCTCCAGCCGTTCCCAGGCGTGCCACTGGTGGTGCAGGGCGCGGGGGCGCCGGGCGCGCAGGCCGGGGGCGGGGCGCCGGTAGAACTGGCCGCCCGCCGTGGCCGAGGCGTCGATCAGCGTGACGTGGATCCCGCGTGCCGCGGCGGCGAGGGACGCGGCGAGCCCCGCCGGCCCCGCGCCGATCACCGCGAGGTGGTGCCGTCCCTCAGTCATCTTGGCCCGTGCCTTCCTGACCGCGGCCCGCGTCGTGGCCGGTGCCGTCCTGGGTGCGGATCGCGTCGCCGGGCTCCAGCGGAACCAGGCAGGCCCGTTGGTTGGGGCGGTCGTTGACGGTGACGAGGCAGTCGAAGCAGACGCCGATGCCGCAGAAGACACCGCGTGGCCGGCCGGAGTCGCGGGTGGTGCGCCAGGAGGTGACGCCCGCGGCCCACAGCGCGGCCGCCGCCGTCCGGCCGGGCAGCGCCTCGATCTCCCGGCCGTCGAGGGTGACGGTGAACGCGGGTCCGGGCTCGGCCCCGGCCAGGTCCAGCGGGTTCACGCGGCCTCCTCGGGGAAGCGGTCGGGCCGGAACGGCGTGAGGTCGAGGTCGGGTGTCGCGCCGGTCATGACCTGCGCGATGAGGTGTCCGGTCCCGGTGGACAGACCGATCCCGGCGCCTTCGTGACCGCAGGCGTGGAAGAGCCCGGGCGCCCGGGGGTCCGGGCCGATCGCGGGCAGGTGGTCGGGCAGATAGGGCCGGAAGCCGAGATAGCTCCGCAGGGCGCGCACCTCCGCCAGGAAGGGGAAGAGCCGGGTGGCGCCGGCGGCGAGTTCGCGGACGACGGGCAGCGAGAACGAGCGGTCGAAGCCGACCCGTTCACGGCTGGCGCCGATCAGGACCGGACCGGCCGCCGTTCCCTCCACCACCGGTGAGGTCTGGAGGGCGGCCGAGTCGCTGGCCACGTCGGCGACGTAGTCCGCCGCGTACACCTTGTGCCGCACGCGGCGCGGCAGCGGTTCGGTGACGAGGACGAAACCGCGGCGGGGCAGTACGGGAAGGCCGACACCGGCGCGGGAGGCCACCTCGCGGCCCCAGGTCCCCGCCGCGTTCACGACGGCCGGCGCGTGCAGGTCGCCCCGGTCGGTGCGCACCCCGCGGACCGATCCGTCCCGCGCCCGCAGGACCTCGGTCACCGTGCGCCCGGTGAACAGCCGCGCGCCCGAGGCCCGTACGAGATGGGCGGCGGCGAGGGCCGGCATCACCTGGGTGTCCTGGGGGTAGTGCACGGCGCCCGCCAGGCCGGGGGCCAGATACGGCTCCAGGTCCTGGAGCCGGTCGGCGGTGACCGGCTCGGCCAGGACACCGGCCGCGCGCTGGCCGGTCGCGAACCTCTCCAGCGCGGCCAGCCCGTCGGGGGTCGACGCCACCACGACCCCTCCCTTGGCCTCGTACTCGATCGCCTCCGCGTACTCCTCGGCGAGGTCGGTCCACAACCGCCCGGAGAGCAGGGCCAGATCGAGCTCGGGTCCGGGTTCCTTGTCGGAGACGAGCAGGTTCCCCTCGCCCGCGCCGGTCGTGCCGCCGGCGACCGGGCCACGGTCCACCACGGCCACGTCGAGGCCGGCGCGAGCCGCGTACAGAGCGCAGGCGGCACCCACCATTCCGGCACCGACGACCACGACATCGCAGGTAAAGGGCTTGCTCACGCCAGTACTATGTCACATGCTTCTGTCGTGCGGAACGGTCGGCGCCGAGGGCGGGCGCTCTTCGCGGGCGCCGTGCCGGCCGCGTTCCCGCGGCACGCCGGGCCGCCCCGACCGCCGTGACCCGAACTGACCGAGACGAGCTGAAGAAGAAGGTGTCCGCCGTGGCCAAGGCCCGGAAGAACGGTCTCTACCGAGGAATCTCCGACGAGCTGTCCGCTCTGATGCGTACGGGCTGGGCCGGCACCGAGCGCGCCGACCTGCCGCCGGGCGAGCAGGCTGCGCACGCGGCCCGGCGCCGCGCCGCGCTGTCCGCCCTGTTCCCGGGTGAACGGCTGGTCATCCCGTCCGGCGGCCTCAGGAACAGGTCGAACGACACCCACTACCCGTTCCGCGCGTACTCGGGCTACGTCCATATGACGGGCGATCAGGCACGCGACGGTGCGTTGGTGCTGGAGCCGCGCACGGGCGGCGGTCACGACGCGCACTGCTACCAGCTCCCCCGCGACGGCCGGGACAGCGACGAGTTCTGGACGGGCATGACGGCCGAGCTGTGGATGGGCCGGCGCCGCTCCCTCGCCGAGTCGGAGCAGGTGCTCGGACTCCCCTGCCGCGACATCCGCACGCTCTCCAAGGACCTGGCGGACACCGGCGTCCCGACCCGCGTCGTGCGCGGCCACGCCCCGGCGATCGACGCGGCCCTCGTCACGGACGAGGAGCGGGACGCCGAGCTGGAGGAGGCGCTGTCCGGGCTGCGGCTGGTGAAGGACGCGTGGGAGATCGGCGAGCTGCGCCGGGCGGTGGACTCCACGGTGCGCGGATTCATCGACGTCGTAAGGGAGTTGTCGCAGGCCGTCGCCACCTCGGAGCGGTGGATCGAGGGCACGTTCTTCCGGCGCGCCCGCGTCGAGGGCAACGACGTCGGCTACGGCTCGATCTGCGCGGCCGGCGAGCACGCCACGATCATGCACTGGGTGGAGAACGACGGGCCCGTCCGACCCGGTGATCTGCTGCTTCTCGACGCGGGCGTGGAGACCCGCACGCTCTACACCGCCGACGTGACCCGCACCCTCCCGATCAGCGGCACGTTCACACCGCTGCAGCGCGAGATCTACGACGCGGTGTACGCGGCGCAGGAGGCCGGCATGGCCGTGGTGAAGCCCGGCGCCCCGTACCGCGACTTCCACGACGCCGCCCAGTGGTCGATGACCGAGCGGCTGGTGGCCTGGGGGCTCATCGAGGGCCCGGCGCAGCGGGCGTTCGACCTCGGTCTGCAGCGTCGCTTCACCATGGCGGGCACGGGTCACATGCTGGGCCTCGACGTGCACGACTGCGCGCGGGCCCGCAACGAGGACTACGTCGGCGGCGTCCTGGAGCCGGGCATGGTCCTCACCGTGGAGCCGGGTCTCTACTTCCAGCCGGACGACCTGACGGTCCCCGAGGAGTGGCGCGGCATCGGCGTCCGGATCGAGGACGACCTCCTGGTCACGGCGGACGGCTACGAGAACCTGTCGGGCGCTCTGCCGCGCTCTGCCGACGAGGTCGAGGCGTGGATGCGGGAGCACGCGGGATAGCCGGCGGGGGTCCCGGGGCGCGTGCCCGGCGGGCGCCGGACACCTCCCGCTGTCCAACGAGCTTGCGGCAGACGGCTGTTCGCCCGCGTACGGGGCTTCCTCAGGGGTAGTCGGAGGGCTCCGCGTACACACGGTGCGCGGAGCGGGCGGGCTCCGGGGGAGACCGTCGCGGGAGGGGGAGACCGATGATGGAGAAGCTCTCCGACTTTCTGGCCCGGCACCTGTGGTTCCAGTTCGCCCTGTCGTGGCTGGCGGCCACCGCGGTCGTGCTGCTGATCTATCCGGGGCGTTCGGTGCCGGGCGTACTGGTCCGTGTCGTCGTCACGTCCGTGGGCGCCCTGTGGGTCGCCCTGCGGATCCGCGCCCGGGAGAAGCGGGCCGCGGGGGGCTCGACGGATGGACTGGTCGCTCTGGAGAGGCAGTTGCGCACGGGTGAGGTGCCCGTCGAACCGGAGCGGCAGGAGGCCATGCGGGAGCTGGTGGACCGGAGGGCGCACCGGACCCGGCATCGCGGGGCGGCCCTGCTGTTCCTCTTCCTCCTCTTCGGCGGCGTGGTGGTGCTGACGGCCCTGACGGCCGGACCGCGGCAGACGATCGGGTTCGGGTTGCTGACGGCGGCCTTCCTGACCTGGGCCGTGGTCGGCGGCGGCCGTGGACAGCGGCGGTTGCGGCACATGCGGGACCTCCTCGCCGCGGCCCCGGACGCCGCCGGCCCGGATCGCTCCGCCCCGAACCCCGGCGGTCCCGGTCTCCCGGCGTCGAACGGGGCGGCCCCCGGCCGGCCCGGGCAGCGGTCGCAGCCCCGATGACCGGGGCGCGGGTGGGCCCGCTGTGCGGGCCCGGTCAGATCCTGCTCGCGGTGGCGGTGTCCGCCGACAGCCGCTGGGCCACGTAGATCGGGATCACCGAGAGCAGGACGAGGACGGCCGCGACGACGTTCACGACCGGTGCCTGCTGGGGACGGGTCATGTTGTTGAAGATCCAGATCGGCAGGGTCTCGATCCCGGGCCCCGCCGTGAACGTCGTGACGACGATCTCGTCGAAGGACAGCGCGAAGGCGAGCAGCCCGCCGGCCAGCAGCGCCGAGCGCACCAGCGGGAACGTGACGTCGGCGAAGGCGCGGAAGGTGTCCGCGCCCAGATCCGCCGCGGCCTCCTCGTAACTGCCGGAGGTGCGGCGCAGCCGGGCGACGACGTTGTTGAAGACGACGACGATGCAGAAGGTCGCGTGGCCGACGATCACGGTGAACATGCCGAGGCCGACGCCGAGCGGTTCGAGGACCGTGCTGAACGCCGAGTTGAGGGCGATGCCCGTGACGATGCCGGGCAGCGCGATCGGCAGCACGACCACGAAGGAGACGGCGCCGCGGCCGAAGAAGCGGTGGCGGGCGACCGCGAAGGCGATCAGGGTGCCCAGCACCAGGGCGATCGCCGTGGCGCCGATGCCCGCCTTGACCGAGACCCACAGGGCGTCGCGGGCGCCCGCGTTGTCCCAGGCGGCCGACCACCAGTGGACGGTGAGACCGGACGGCGGCCAGCTCGCACTGCGGTCCGGGTTGAAGGAGTTGACCAGGACGAGCGCGAGCGGCACGTAGATGACCGCGAAGCCGAGCCCGGCGGCGACGCGCAGGGCGATGCGCGCGGGACGGGAGAGTTGCACAGCGGGCTCCTCAGAGACTGCTCAGGGCGCCCGTGCGGCGCATCGCGAGGAGGTACACCACGATGACCACGACGGGGACCGTGCCGAGCGCGGCGGCCATGGGCAGGTTCAGTTCGATGTTGGAGTAGACGACGTTGCCGATGAGCTGGGTCTTTCCGCCGACGATCTGCACGGTGATGTAGTCGCCGAGGCTGAGCGAGAAGGTGAAGACCGAACCGGCGGCCACGGACGGCAGGACCATCGGCAGCACCACGGAGCGGAAGGTACGGCCCGCCCCGGCGCCCAGGTCGGCCGACGCGTCGAGGAGGTTGGCGGGCAGCTGCTCCAGTGCCGTGTGGATCGGCAGGATCATGTACGGCAGCCAGAGGTAGGTCAGCGCGATGATCGCCGCGGTCAGGCCGAACCCTGGGCCGCTGAGCCCGAAGGGCCGCAGCATCCAGTCGGCCAGGCCTCCTTGGGAGAGGATCAGCCGCCAGGCGTAGACCTTGACGAGGTAACTCGCCCACAGCGGGGTGAGGATGGCGACGACGAGCAGCGGGCGCCACCGGGGTCGGGCGACGCGGGCCGTGTAGAAGGCGACGGGGAAGGCGATCAGGGCGCACAGGACGGTGACCGCGAGGGCGACGCCGATGCTGCGCAGGACGACCTGCCGGAAGACGGGCGTGGTGAACAGCTCGCGGAAGTTGTCCGTCGACCAGACCCTGACGACCTCCGAGGTGAAGGAGTCGGTCGTCCAGAACGCGGAGACGAACAGCACGGCCAGCGAACCGAGATAGAGCACCGCGAGCCACAGCAGCGGCGCGGCCAGAAGCAGGGACAGCCGCAGCCGGGAGTGCCGGTGCAGGGTCCCGGCGAGCCGCCGGACGGGGGAGCGTCCGGCGGCCGGCAGGGGGGAGGTCATCGCTTCGTCAGCCCTTGATCTCGGTCCAGGCCTGGACCCACTTGGCGTACGGGACGCACGTGACGTCCGTGCGGCCGTCCAGGCACTGCTCGATGGGCGTGTTCCAGAAGGCGATGTTCTTCCAGTAGCTCTCGTCGGCGGCGTGGAAGGTGTCGCAGAAGGTGCTGTCGCTGGTGTCCGCGCAGGCCTTGGAGTTGGCGGGCGCCTCACCGAAGTACTCGGCGACCTGGGCGTTCACCTTCGGGGAGATGATCCAGTCCATCCACTTGTAGGCGCAGTTGGGGTGCTTGGCCTTGGCCGAGACCATCCAGGTGTCGGACCAGCCGGTGGAGCCCTCCTCGGGCACGAACGCCTTCACCTTGGCGCCCTCGTCGGCGGTGAGGTTGGCGATGACCTGCCAGCTCGTGCCGATGACGGAGTCGCCGCTCTTGAACGCGGAGATCTCCTTCAGGTAGTCGCTCCAGTACTCCCCCACGTTCGCGCTCTGCTTCTTCAGCAGGGCGACCGCCGCGTCGAACTGCTTCTGGTCGAGGGCGTAGGGGTCCTTGATCTTCAACTCGGGCCGGGCGGACTTCAGATAGAGGGCCGCGTCGGCTATGTAGATGGGCGAGTCGTACGCGGTGACGTGGCCCTTGTACGCGGAGGCGTCGTCGAACACCGCGGACCAGGAGGTGGGCGCGGGCCTGACCTTCCCGGTGTCGTACATCAGGAGGTTGGCGCCCCGGCCGTGCGGGATGCCGTACATCTGGCCGTCGACGGAGTTCCAGGCGCCCTTCTTCAGACCGCTGAAGACGTCCTTGTAGTTCGGTACGAGGCCGGTGTTGACGGGGGCCGCGTCGCCCGAGGCGATCAGGCGCAGGGAGGCGTCGCCGGAGGCGGAGACCGCGTCGTACTGGCCGGTCTTCATCAGCTTGACCATCTCGTCGGAGCTGGCGGCCACCTTGGAGTTGACCTGGCAGCCGGTCCGCTTCTCGAAGTCGCCGACCCAGTCGACCTTCGGGTCGTTGGACCCGTCCTCGACGTAGCCGGCCCAGGCGATCAGATTGACCTGCCCCTCCGTCGTGCCGAGCTTCGTGGGGGCCTTGAGGTCGGGCGGGTTGAGGCCGCCGGCCGAGGAGGAGCCGGAGTCGGAGGATCCGCAGGCGGTGGCCGCGAGGAGCACCGCGACGGCGGCGGCGGCCCGGAGGGTTGGGGTGAGGGGCACGACGTACTCCATACGTGACGGGGACTGAGCGGGAGGTCAGCTGGGGTCGGGGACCCGGACCGAGTGGCGGTGGTGCCACCGGAGGCGGACCCGGGTGCCGCGCAGGGCGGCGACGTCCTCGGAGGAGGTGTCCAGGTTCTGCTGGAGCGCGGTGAGGCGGCCGCCGGCGTCGAGGTCCACCAGGAAGCGGGTGGAGTCACCCAGGTAGACGACCTCGGCGACGGTGCCGGTGGTGCTGGAGTGCTCCGGCTCGTCGGCCTCGGCGGACTCTGCGAGGAGGCGGATCTTCTCGGGCCGGACGCTGTAGGTGCCCGGGGAGCCGACGACCTGCCGGGCGGACTGGCCCTCCAGCAGGTTGGAGGTGCCGACGAATCCCGCGACGAACGGGGTGGCGGGGCGTTCGTAGATCTCGGCCGGGGTGCCGACCTGTTCGATGCGGCCCTGGTGGAAGACGGCGATGCGGTCGCTCATCGTCAGGGCCTCCTCCTGGTCGTGGGTGACGAACACGAAGGTGATGCCGACCTCGCGCTGGATCGCCTTGAGTTCGACCTGCATCTGCTCGCGCAGCTTGAGGTCGAGGGCGCCGAGCGGTTCGTCGAGCAGCAGGACGCCGGGGCGGCCGACGAGGGCCCTGGCGAGGGCGACGCGCTGGCGCTGGCCGCCGGAGAGCTGACTCGGGCGGCGCCGGCCGAACCCTTCGAGGCGGACGTCGGCGAGCGCCTTGCGGGCCCGTACCAGCCGCTCCGCCTTGGGCACCTTGCGGACCTTCAGGCCGTAGGCGACGTTCTGTTCCACCGTCATGTGCGGGAAGAGGGCGTAGTCCTGGAAGACGGTGTGGACGTCCCGTTCGAAGGGCGCGAGACCGGTGACATCCCGGCCGGCCAGCTCGATCCGGCCGGCCGTCGGACGCTCGAACCCGGCGATCATCCGCAGCACGGTCGTCTTTCCGGAGCCGGACGGGCCGAGCATCGAGAAGAACTCGCCGTCGGCTATCTCCAGATCGACTCCGGCCACGGCGGTCGCGCTGCCGAACGCCTTGCGCAGGCCCTGGAGCCGGATCGCCTGTGCCTCCATGGGCGGGAACCTTTCTGGTGCGGTGGCGCGTTGCAACACTGACCGGAAAGATATGAAGTCATAGTTCAAATCTCAAGACCCCTTTAGAGTAAAGGTTGAGTCAACGCACAAGGTGGTGACCGTGAAGCAACACAGGGACGACGGCGTCCGCAGAGCCGTCTTCACTCCCGTGGACAACCGCGCCCGCGTCGAGACGGTGGTGCACCGGATCGGCGACGCCATCGAGCTCGGGCTGCTCGCCGACGGCGAGCAGCTCCCCGGCGAGATGGAGCTGGCCGGGCAGCTCGGCGTGTCCACGGTCACCCTGCGCGAGGCGCTCATGGCCCTCCGCCAGCAGGGACTGGTCACCACGCGGCGCGGACGCGGCGGCGGCAGCTTCGTCTCCCTGCCCGAGGTCCCCGGCGAGGACCGGCTGCGGGTCCGGCTGGCCGGCTGGAGCACCGAGGAGCTGCGCGACCTCGGGGACCACTGGGCCGCCGTCTCCGGTGCCGCCGCCCGGCTCGCGGCACAGCGCACCGAACCGGACGATCTGCGGGCGCTGCGGCGCACCCTGGACGAGCTGTCGTCGGCCGAGGACGCCGCCGCCCGCAGCCGCGTCTACGGCCGCTTCCACGTCGAACTCGCCGCGGCGGCACAGTCCGCCCGGCTGACCCGTGAACAGGTCGCGCTCCAGACCGAGGTGGGGGCGCTGATGTGCCTGGTGCTCGGGGACGACGAATATCGTGAAGAAGTCGCAGACCGTCACCGCTCCGTAATCTCGGCGGTGCAAGATGGGGCCCACGATTCGGCCAGAGCGCTGGCCGAGCGGTGCGTACAGGACTCGACGGCGCGGCTCATCGGCCTGCGTCTGGCGATGCCTCGCACCGCGTCCGGCTCCCGTCCGCTGGAGGGCACCCATGAGCAGGAGCCCCGGCCCGGTCGGCGCAACCGCAACGCTTGACGGCGGTCCCGAGGCGGCCGTCGCCGCCCAGGTCCGCTCGACACTGGAGGCCGTCTTCGCCGCGGTCGCCGAGACCCGGGACGAGACGACCGCGCTGCTCACCCGGGTGGCCGCGCAGGGCCGCCGTCCCGCCACGGTGGACCTCGCCGCGCTGCGTCCCGGGCTCCATCTGCGGCTCGTCAGGCAGGAGTTGGTGTCGGGCGTCGGCTTCGTGGCGGCGCCGGGCCTGCTCGGTGACGTACCGGCGTGGCTGGAGTGGTGGCAGCAGGGCGCCGACGGGAACGTACGGCCGCTGCTGCTCGATCTCGACCCGGCGCACTCCGCGTACTCCGACTACACGCACTGGGACTGGTTCGCGCTCCCGCGGGACACCGGGCGGCGCGCGGTGGCCGGGCCGTACGTCGACTACCTCTGTTCCGACGAGTACAGCCTGACCCTGTCCGCCCCCGTCCACGTGGAGGGCCGGTTCGTGGGGGTGGCGGCGGCCGACGTGTATCTGCGGCACTTCGAGGGCGCCGTCGTGCCGCTCCTGCAGCGGCTGTCCGGGGCCGCCCATCTGGTCAACGCGCGGGGCCGGGTGGCCGCCTCCGCCGACCCGGAGCATCTGGCCGGATCACTCACCAAGGGACCGGACTTCGGGTCCGTGCTGACCGCCGCCCGGAGCGCGCGCTTCGAGGCGATGCGGCTCGTCCCGTGCGACGGCGTACCGCTCGTGCTGGTGACGCCGGCCGGCTGAGACGGCGTCCGCGGGATCGCACCCGGGAACCGGGCTCGACGGCTCAGACCGCGCGCAGTTCCGCGGCGCCGTTGCGGGTGGTGCGCGCCTTGCCGGGGCCGCTCGGAGCCGGCCGGACCGCCTCGCGCAGGACGAGCGTCATCCGCGTATAGCCCATGTCCTGAAGGGTTTTGGGGGTGTCGTCGACGATGCGGCAGTCGGTGCTGCCCCAGCGCGGGTCCGGGTGCACGACCGGGCGCACCGCGCCGTCGTGCTGGACCGCGCCCGGGCCGACCGCGCGGATCCAGTGCGGCAGACCGTGTCGATAGGCCGCGTCCATGATCGGGTCCTGGGCGATGTCCCGGCGGATCGACAGGAGTCCGCGGTCCTGTCCGTGCTGCTCGACGGCCGCCGCGAAGTGCGCGAGCATGGGCAGGCACCAGCTCGACTCGTGCTCGCCGAGGACCGTGGCGGCGTCCGGATGGAACAGGACGAAACGCAGGAAGTTGTCCCCCGGCATGGCGGTCGGGTGCGCGCCGACGCCGCCGAAAAGTGTCTCGAACCCGGCGTTGGACAGCACGACGTCCCAGCGGTGGTCGAACACCACGGAGGGGAACGGGACGGCCTCGAGCAGGCTCGCGTAGTCCTGGAGGTACGCCTGAGCTTCGAGACTCTCGGGGACAGGTCGCGGCTGGGACCGCTGCCTTCCTGCCTGGTACGCCATCGGGAGGTCACCCCTCTTGCCTCTGCGGCCTTCACGCGGCGCACCGATCCTGCTGCCCAGGGCGCAGGCGTGTCAACTATCGTGGCATTTGGCGCTTGTTGACGGCTGAATCTCGCCACAGTTGTGGCGAGACCTGGATGTGAGTTCGAGCAAGGGGCTACGCTCCGCATGGTCCCCGGTCTTCGCGCCGGGACGCGTCCTGGCCTTCGCGTCCGGATGGTTCCCGACCTTCGTGAGAGCGACCTGAGAGAGACGTAGGAGATCTGTCGGTGACGGATGGCTTCGAGGTTCCGGGCGCCACGGCGACGGTTCTGCTGCAGGCCGTCGTGGCCCGGGTCACCACACTCGCCGACCGGCTCGGCGTGCAGCACGCCGAGGTCTTCGACGTCCGGCGGCTGTCGGCCGAATCCGGTGTTCCCGAGCCCGTGGTCAAGACCCTGCTCGGCGGCCGCCCCGCCGGTGAACCCGACCTGCAGGCCCGCTTTTTGCAACGACTCGACCTGCTGCGCCGCACCCGGCTCAAGCCCAACGGGCGCCGCCACACCCAGCAGGAGATCGCGGACGGCGCCGGAATGTCGCGCCAGCAGGCGGGCGCCCTCATCAACGGCGACCGGCGCCCCACCATGGAGCACTGCGACGCCATCCAGCGATTCTTCCGCGTGCACGCCGGATTCCTGACCGCGGAGGACTCCGAAGCGCTCGTGGGCGCCCTCCAGCGATCCGAGCAGGAACTCCTGCAGCGACTCGCCGACCGCGAACGGGCGGCGGCCACCGTCACCGCGGCCGATCCGCTGGAGCGGCTGCTCCTCGATCACGGAGTCCGCGGAATCGCCTGGCGGGCCGCTCAGTTGCCCACCGACCAGCACCGGGACAAGGTCGCCGAGTGGCTGGACATGCTCCTGGAGAGCGTCAAGCGGCCAGAGTCGTGAGCCGGGGGAGATCCGTGGGCATCGGAAGGGACATGCGACGTCTGTGCGGCGAGCTGGTCGCGGAGCTGTCGCTCCCGGCACCGGCGGCACCCGCCGACCTCTACGCGGCGCTGTGCGGCGCGATGAGCAGACGCCGCGGCCGTCCCGTCCGGTTCCGCACGGCTTCCTTCCCGCCCGGCACCGCCAGCGGCCTGTGGCTCGACATGGCCGAGCAGGACCTCGTCGTCATCGAGGAACGCACCGCGCCGGACCACCAGTTGGTCATCCTCGGCCACGAACTGTGGCACATGAAGGCCGGCCACTGCAGTCATCACGTCGGGGGCGCCGCCGTCGCGGCACGCTTACTGAGCGAGGGCGCCGACCTCCGGGCGACCGTCCTCAAGGTGGCCGCCCGTACCCGCTTCGACCTCGCCGACGAGAAGGAGGCCGAGAGCTTCGGTCTGCTGCTCGCCAGCAAGTGCCGTACCTGGCTGGCGGGTTCGTCACTGCGCGGCCCGGTGCAGCGTGACGGGCTGGCGGGCCGCATCGAGGCGTCCCTGGGCTACCGCGGACCGCGGGGCTGAAGGTCCCGCGACCATGGACGGATCCAGCTACTACATCCCCGCCGTCGCCATGGGCGCCGCCCTCACCTTCAAGGGGCCCGCGCTGCTGCGCGGCTGGCGCGATCCTCTGCTGCGTGCCGTGGGCGTCCTGCTGGCTCTCGCGGGGCTGGTCTTCCTCTTCGCCGCCCCGCCGACCATCGCCGCCGTCAACGACGCCACCGGGATACCGAACATCTCCGGTCCCCTGGTCTACTGCCTGTTGAGCGCCTTCAGCGCCTCCTGTCTGGTGCTGATCATCAACTGGCGCGGCGGACCGCCCGAGGTGACCCGACGTCTCACCCGCCGCTGGATCCTCGGCTACACGATGGTCGGCGTGGCCCTGATCGCGCTGTTCGTCCTGGGTGAGGCGCCCGTCGAACGGCTGCGCGATCTCGACACCTACTACGCCAACACCCCGTTCATCCGCGAAATGATCGTGCTCTACCTCGTGTCGCTGTCCGTCGCGGGGATCGCGATGAACGTCATGTGCTGGCGCTGGGCCGCGCAGGTCCGCGGCCGGCTGCGCGCCGGACTGGTGATCATCGCGCTCGGCTCCCTGTTCAACATCCCCTACTCGGCAGCCAAGTTCGCCGCCGTGGTGGCCCGCTGGAACGGCGGCGACCTGGACGGCCTGAGCACCAACGTGGCACCCGTCCTGGCCTCGGCCGGTGCCCAGCTCACCGCGGTCGGCTTCTGTGTGCCGCTGGCCTGCCGGCGCATCGGGGACAGCTGGAACACCTGGTCGACCTACCGACTGCTCGGGCCGCTGTGGCGGGAACTGCGCCCGGTCGCCGCCCCGGAGGACCGCGCGGTGCGCATCTCCTGGTGGTCGCCCGCCGAACTCCAGGTCACACAGCGCGAGTCCGACATCCACGACGGCATGCTCAGCCTCTATCCGTACTTCGACTCCGCCCTGCGCTCCCGGGCCTACGACGCCGCGGTCGCCGCCGGCTCCTCCCCCGGCGACGCGCAGGCAGAGGCCGACGCCGCGATGGTGACGGCCGCGGTGCGCGCGCGGGCGGCCGACCCCGACGGCAGGGTCATCAGCACGGTGGACGCGTCCATCGCGCAGGGCGCCGCGGACACCTCGTCCGTGCACAGCGACGGTCCACGTGATCTCGTCCGCATGTCGATCGCGCTGCGCGAGTCGGCGGTCGTGGCGGCGGCACGCGGCCGGGCCGGGGACGCGGGCTGCCCCGCCGACCCGGCGATCGAGTCCGCGGGGACGGCCGGGGCCGCCGCCGCCGACAAGGGCCGCGGCGCCTGACCGCGACCCGGCTCAGGTGGCGCTGCGTTCGCTCGCCTCACGCAGATCCCTCTCCAGCGCACGGTTCCTGGCGCTGTCCGGCTCCCCCGCCGCCGTGCCCGGGCGTCCGGCGCGCAGCAGTTCGCGCCAGTGCTCGCGGCTCCAGTCGGCGGGACGCGTACCGGTCGTGAACTCCTCGACCAGGGCGAGGAAGCGGGCCGGATCACTGTGGAACGGGAAGTGGCCGGCGCCCTCGAAGATCTCCAGCCGGCTGCCCGGCATGGCCTCGTGGGCACCGTAGGCGTGCCGCACCGGCACCACACTGTCCCGGTCGCCCCACAGGAGCATGGTGGGCATGCCCTCGGTGAGGTAGCAGCGGTCGAGCATGGTGACCGCCTGGCCGCGCCAGTCGACGACGGCACGCAGGGTCCGGATGAACGCGCTGCGGGACGTCGTGTCGGGCAGCGCGTCCACCAGGTTCAGCAACTCCGGTGCGTCCTGGCCCAGATCGGTGTCGAGCAGCCGCATCAGGCGCAGGAAGAGCCCCACCTGAAGGCGCATGCCGGGCAGTTGCAGGGAGGAGAGCACGAGATGCGCGCCGGGCAGGGAGACGGCGCGCAGGACGGGGTTGACCTCGCCGCCGACACCGCCCGCGCTCACGAGGATCAGCCGCTCGGTGCGTTCGGGGAACTGGTACGCGAACTGCATCGCCACTCCCCCGCCCAGCGAGTGCCCGACCAGCGTGGCGGACTCGATGTCGAGGGTCGTCAGCAGATCGCGCACGCCGTTGGCGTAGGCGGCCACCGAGTAGTCGGCGCGCGGCTTGTCGGACGCGCCGTGGCCGAGGAGGTCGGGTGCGATCACCGTGTGGCTGCGGGCGAGGTCGGGGATCAGGTCGGCCCAGGTGGCGGAGGAGTCACCGATGCCGTGGATCAGGACGAGCGCCGGGCCCTCGCCGGCCATCCGGTACGCGCGCCGGTAGCCGTGCACGACGCGGTGACGCAGGCGCAGTTCCGCGTCGTTCACGGACCGCAGCCGAGGGGTGCGCCGGGGCTGCGGGGGTGGTGAGTCGTCCACGGGCCGGCCTCCCCGTTCCGGGCCACCGCGAGGGCGGCCGACGCAGTTCACGAGCCGTCGGGAAGACGGCTCCGAGGCCGTGCGGTGGGCGGCCCTCAGCTCTTCTGTCCAGCGTAGGGCCCCTGTCACACAAGGGATTTCCGTGAGGTTTCGCCTCCGCTAAGCGGGCGAACCTGCGCGGACCGAAACCGGATTGTCAGTGGTGGACGGCAAGCTGGGTCCAGGACCAGTGTCACGACAAGCCGACCGGGAGAGCCGTCCGATGCCGACCGCCGTACTGACCGAACACGAACGCGCCGCCGTGCAGGCCTATCTCCGTCTCCTCCAGACGGTTCGAGCAGCGTTCGACGGCCCGCCGGACGGGGGCCGACCACCCATGGTGCCGCCGGCCGTCCTCGCCGAGGCGGAGCGGGCGCTGGCGGCGGCAGGACTCGCGGGCAACGAGGAGGAGTTCTTCCGGCTGCTGCAGGCGTGGTGCCCCGAGCCGGGCTGGTCGTGAGCTACTGCGGGGGCCGGGTCGGGGTGTGGGGTCCGGTCCCCGGAGCGGGGGCGGGACCAGGACCCGGGCCGGGGCTGGGATCAAGGCGGGGGCCGGGATCGCGGCGGGGGCGGGGGCCGGGGGCCGGGATGGTGTTCGGCGGCAGGGCGGGAGTCCGGCCACGGCCTTCGCCCGCGCCTGCGCCCGCATCTGGGCCTGCGCCCGCGCCGGGAGATTGGCCGGGAGGCCGGTGGATCTCGGCGCCGTGACGTGCCCGGAGCGACGCTCCTCCGGCGAGGCTGTCGTCGAGGAACGCGGACAGTTCGGAGAGCGCGTCCAGGGCCCGTTGGAGCGCTGGACGCCGCTCACCGTGCGCGACGGCGATCAGGAACCAGATGAGGGGATCGGCCCACACCCTGCGCTCGGGCTCCGCCAGCAGGTCGCAGAACTCCCGGTAGCTGCGCAGCCGTCCCTCGGGTTCGAGGAGGGCGTCCGTGCCGATGCTGGACTGCGTCGCGTAGTAGATCTCGCAGGCGGCGAAGGCCGCGTGCACCTTCTGCAACAGGCCGGGCAGCCGCGTGTCGTCGTTCCCGGCCAGCCGCAGGAACGGCAGGTCGTGACGGGTTCGGGTCATCTGTGCGAACAGGCAGGCGATCATCCACACGCTGGACCCGAGGACGACACCCTTCCCTGCGAACCAGACGGCGCCCTCGCCCTCCATCTCCCGCGGCTCGGTGAGGACCTGCGCGGGCGGGTAGCAGCCGTGGTGTTCCACGGAGGTGGCGTAGAGGGAGAGCCGGTGGTGCACCTCGGCGGTGTGCCAACGGAGAGGGTTGAGGTACGCCATGGTCCGGGTCTCCCGCTGGACGCGCTCGCTGTCGCGCCGTTGCTGCCGGCTGGACAGCCACGCGAGCGTCAGGGAGACGGCACCCGAGGTCACCGCGGAGACCAGGGTCACGGAGAGGGCGTCCACGTGGCTGCCTCTTTCGCACGGGATCGGTCGACGAGGTGGGTCGGCGGCATGGTGACCGGCGTCCGGGGAAGTCACGGCGGGGCGGTCCTGGGGAGCCGACGCCCGGATGCGGCCGTGGCGCACTTCCCGCGCCCGCCTCGTGGCTCGACCGCACGACCTCGGTTCACGACCGGCCGCCGAACTGCCAGAGGTGAACCTCGACTTCGGTGTAACGGTCAGCGGCGGACCGGTCGGCCGTGAGGACCGCACGAGCGGCGTCGGGATCCGGCGCGCGCACCAACGCGGCCGTCCCCAGCCAGGTGCGCCCGTCGTCGGACAGCAGGGGCCCGTACGCGATCAACTCGTCGCGCTCGGTGGGAGGAACCGGATCGGGACCCTCGAAGGCGTCGGCCTCCCGCCCCTCGCCGAGGCCGAGCACCAGGTAGCGCGTGCCGCCGGTCCGGCCGCCGGGGAAGTCCCACATGGTGCGCCCCAGCAGGTTCCGCCACCGGCGCAGCATCACGTCCCGGTACACGCCCGCCTGATAGCCCGGCTCGTCGAACGCGAACGCGCGGGCGGCACGCACGTCCGGCAGGTCGACGATGTGCACGCTGCCGGTGGGAACGTCGTCCTCACCGGCTCCGGCGAGGGTCGGTCCGCGAGCGATCATCTCCTTCGCGTACCCGTCCATGTAGGACCAGTGGTCCTCCAACAACTCGTCGCGCAGCGCCAGGGAACCGGCCCGGTCGCGGTGATAGCAGAAGAACTCCATGACCACACTCTGTACCACCGGACACCCGGCCGCCCCGGACGGGGAAAGGCCGGACGCGAACCCGATACGGACGAACACGGAGACTCACCGGGAAGCGACGCGAACGGGACCGGAGAAGACCCCGGCCCCGCTGTGCCTTGCCCGGTGATACGGCTTCGGCGGACCGCCCGCGCTGCTGAACGCCTCCGCGGTGACCGAGGTGGCGCGTGACCTCGCCGGCGTACACCGCTCAGCCGATCGAGGCCCAGTTCTTCCAGTACGTCGAATCTCCCGCCGGGACACGGTTCTTGAAGGTGCCCGTGCCTGTACCCGTGTTGAGCCAGAGGTTGTTCGAGGTGTCGCGGGAGACGAGGTCGTTCTTGCCGTCGCCGTCGATGTCGCCCGCGCCGATGACGTCCTTGTAGGTCCGTCCCCAGTCCGCGAACACCCGGACACGGTCCTTGAGCTTGCCGGTGCGGGTGCCGTCGTAGCGGTAGAGCGTGCCTGCGCGGTCGAGGGCGAGGACGTCGCCGAGGCCGTCGCCGTTGAGGTCTCCGGCGCCGATGACCCGCTGGTAGCCGGTCCAGGCGGAGCGGATCCTCACCCGGGGGAGGAAACCGTCGGTGCCGTTGTGGGCGTAGAGGTAGAGATCACCGGAGGCCTTGTCACGGGCCAGCAGGTCGGGGCGGCCGTCACCGGTCTGGTCGCCGCTGGAGAGCAGGGTGTCGTAGGCACTCCAGTCCCGGGACAGACGCCGGTAGGGGGAGTCGGACGAGGGCAGGCCGCCGCAGACGGGGGTGTAGAGGCGGGTCTCGCCCCCCGGCAGCCGCACGACGAGGTCGTTGCAGCGGTTGCCGTCGAAGTCGCCGAACGGCACGACACGGGCCGCGGCCGGCCAGGGACGCGCCTGGAAGGTGAGGAGCGGGTTCCCCGCGTCCTGCGTGAACAGGTTCAGGGTGTCCCCGGCCCCGGTGCCCAGGATGTCCGAGCGGGTGCTGTCGGCGTAGTCGTGCCACTTGGGCAGCGAACGGGTGGCCGTCGTCGCGGTGAACACCGCACGACCGGAGCCGTCGTCCGCCGACTGGGTCCAGACCGCCACGGGGCGCCCCGCGGAATCGGTGGTGACTCGGCCGAGACTGGTGGTCCCGTTCGTCAGGGAGTTGAGGGTGCGGGGCTTGGAGGTACTGCCCACCCCGACCGTCTGGGCGACGAAGTCCCGGCGGACCGTGCGGCTCGAGACGTAGCGCTTCTGCGTGTACGTGACGACGACCGAGCCGTCCGCGGTCCGCGCGCCGGCGACCGAGTCGTCCTCGGTGGAACGGGCGAGGTCCTGTGCGCCGGTCCAGCCTCCACCGGCGGCGACGCGCGTGGCCACGGCCGGGCCGCCGGTCCCTGAACCGACCGCCGTGACGTCGCCGTTCGCCGCGGTGAGGAGTTCGGCGGGCCGGGAGTGGTTCGCGTAGATTCCGGTGCTCTCGGCCGGACCCCAGTCGGCGGCCCCGGCCGGTTTGCGGGAGTACTCGCCGCCGGACGCCAGCTGGAAGCCGCCCTGCGGGTGGGCGGCCAGCGTGACCAGGCGCGGCTTGTCCCCCAACTGCGGCAGCGTCCGCGGCGCGGACCAGGACGACGACCCGGCGGACTTCTCCAGGTAGCGGTAGTGCCATTGGTAGGCCGTCGGATCGGGGTCGACGCCGTCGCCGGTGTAGTAGCTGTCCCCGCCCCAGATCACTCCCACGGCACCGTCCTTGGCGACGGCGAGGCGCAGGTCCCGCAGGTGGTAGTCGTAGACGTTGTCGGGCCTGACGATCGGCTCCGGGAGCCGGTCGAGGGGCGCGGGCACGGACCAGGCCCCCTGCGGACCCGAGCGGTCGACGACGGTCAGCCGGTGGTCCCGGTCCATCCAGGCGACAGCCTGGCGTCCGGTGGGTCCGGCGGCCAACGCGACGACGTCCGTTCCGGCGTAGTAGCCGTCGGTCGCCGAGGTGCCCGTCGCGACGTTCTCGGCCGGACCGAAGGCGGTGGCGTCGGGCGCCATCCTGGACATCCGGAGTGTCCCGGTCGTGGCGTTCGCGGCCTTCTCCCACCACAGGAGCGTCAGGGCACCGTCGTCCGTGCGGTGGAGTGTGGCACCGGGCGCGGGCTCCGCGGCCTGCCAGGTGCCGCTGCCGGCGGGACGCACCGAGAGCACGGTCTTCGCGCCCTGCCTGAAGAGGCCGGCCAGGGTGCCGTTGCGGGTCGACTCGAGGTCCAGCACGTCGGTGACACCGGTCAGCTGCTTCGGCGCCGTCCACGGGCCGACCCCGACGGCGGTGGCCGAAGCGGTGGCCGACGCCGCAGGAGCGGCTGCCATGCCCGGTGTGGTGATCGCCAGCGCGAACACGGGTATCAGGGCGCTGCCCAGAAACGCACGAGACTGCATGATCATGTGGAAGGCCCCCCCGGGCTTGACGCCATGAAATCAGCCGCAGCGTATATCACCCGCGATCATGGAAGTACGGGCACCCGTCCGCTGCCGAGGCGGCAACCGCGCAGTTCACCGGCCTCTTCAGCGATGACGGCTCAGCCGTACCGCCTGTCTCGTCAGTGTCGTGTCACGCGCCGCGGGTGATGTGCGCGACCGGCCGCCCCCGCGCGGCCTGACATGGTCGTTCAACGCCGGGTCGCAGGCGTCCACATGTACGGCGTTGCCGTCGTCGCGGGACGGAAGCCCAGGCGTTGCAGGGTGGGGGCGCTGTCGCGGGACGCGTCGACGTGCAGGTGTTCGGCGCCCCGGGCCAGGGCCAGTCGGGCTCGGGCCGCGATGAGGGCGCGGTAGATTCCGCGGCCGCGCCAGGGCGGGACGGTCGTGCCGCCGCGGAGGCCGGCGAAGGTGCCGCCGGGGGTGAGGAGGAGCCATGCGGCGGAGACGACCTCGCCGTCCGCCTCGGCGACGAAGACGGCCATGTCGTCGGGTGCCGCCGCGATCTGCCCGGTCAGGAAGGCGTGGAGGGGGCGCCAGTCCATGTCCCACACGGCCGCTTCCATCTTCGCGATCCGGCGGATGTCGGGCTCCGCCGCGACGCGTCGCAGGGCGACTCCCTCGGGGACCCGCGGCTCCGTCGCCAGGTCCGCCGCACGGCCGATCAGCACCGTCTGGGTGGGACCGGGAACGAAGCCCGCCGCGCGCAGGCGGGCGCCGAGGTCGGCCGGTCCGTCGTGGCCGCGGATCTTCCACTCGACGGCCTCGCCCCGTGCGGCGAAGTGGTCCCGCTGCCGGGTGATCAGCCGGTCCAGATCCGGGCCGACCGGCCCCAGGTCGCGGGGGCCGATGACGAAGCCGCAGAAGTGACCGACCACCCGGTGCAGGGGCCCGTCCGCCTCCCATCGCACTCCGGTGGGGAGCGCGCGCGGAACGCCCCGCATCTGCGCGTCGTACACGGCCAGCAGTGCCTCGATGTCGTCCGTCACGGTGTCGAGCGTACGGAGGCCTGTTCCGTTCCCGCCCGTCCCTTCCCGGCACCCTCCGCCGCGGCGAGACCGGGCATCCCCATTCCGGAGCAACTCCCCTGTCGTGTCACGCCTTTCGTGCCGCTGGAGCGCGCGGGACCGACACCGCTGTGCCCACCAGGTCGCCCCTCAGCATCCAGCGGCCGTCGAAGGACGCGACGGGGCGTCCGTCCACCACCGGTCCGGGGACGAGGAGTTGGGCCCGGAAGCGCCCCGTGAGGGGGTCGGACGCGGTGGCGCCGGGCCCTGTCGGCGTGACGGAGATGTCGATGTCCGCCTCGGAGAAGTCCAGCCACTCGCCGGTGAGGGGGAACCACGCCTTGTAGACCGACTCCTTGGCGCTGAAGAGGAGGCGGTCCCAGTGCACGGCGGGGGTTCGGGCCCGCAGGCGGGTGAGGCGGGCCGACTCGGCGGGCAGGGCGATGGCTTCGAGGACACCGGCCGGCAGCCCCTGGTGGGGTTCGGCGTCGATGCCGAGCGAGGCGAGATCCGCGGCACGGGCGAGCGCGGCGGCGCTGTAGCCGTCGCAGTGGGTCATGCTGCCGACCAGACCGGCCGGCCACTGCGGGGCGCCGCGCTCGCCGGGCAGCACGGGCGCCGGGGGGACGCCCAGCTTCTCCATGGCACGCCGTGCGCAGAAGCGCACGGTCGCGAACTCGCGCCGCCGCTTCGCCACGGCGCGGGTCAGGAGCGCCTGCTCCTCGGGGTACAGCGGCGCGGCCTCGGCCTCGTCACCGTGGCTCTCCACGGCCACCACCGACTCCGGGAGCAGTTCCTCCATCACCGGCTTTGACCTCCATCGGCAGAATGCGGCGCAGCGTGCCCGGCTGTCCCGGACGCTTGCGCCATTCTCGCGGGTAACCCACCGAGACCTCTTCGAAGCGCACACCCTCGTGCCAGGTGGTCCGGGGGATGTGCAGATGTCCGTAGACCATGGTCTCGACGCGGAACCGGCGGTGCCAGTCGGCGGTCGCGGTCGTGCCGCACCACATGGCGAACTCGGGGTAGCGCAGGATGTCCATCGGGTGGCGGTCCAGCGGATAGTGGTTGACGGGGACGACCGGGAGGCCGTCGGGGAGTTCGGCGAGCCGGCGTTCGGTCTCGGCGACCCGGGCCCGACACCAGGCCTCGCGGCTCGGGTAGGGGTCGGGGTGGAGCAGGTATTCGTCGGTGCAGACGACCCCGGTCTCATGGGCGTAGGCCAGGCCCTGGTCCTTGTCGGCGCAGCCCGCCGGCAGGAACGAGTAGTCGTAGAGGAGGAAGAGCGGGGCGACGACGGCCGGGCCGCCGGGGCCGTCCCAGACGGGGTAGGGGTCCTCGGGGGTCACGACGCCCGACTCCCGGCACAGCGCGACCAGATGGTCGTAGCGGGCGACGCCCCGGAGCTGGACGGAGTCCTTCGGATGGGTCCACAGCTCGTGGTTGCCGGGGACCCAGACGACCTTGCGGAAGCGGCCGGCGAGTGTCTCCAGGGCCCAGCGGATGTCGTCGACGATCTCGCCGATGTCACCGGCCACCAGGAGCCAGTCCCGGTCCGTCTCCGGGCGCATCCGTTCGACTATGGCGCGGTTCTCGGGATAGCCGATGTGCAGGTCGCTGATGGCGAGCAGGTTCCCGTCACCGCCGTCGATCGGCCGCACGCGCTACCCCCGAGGAACCGTGGACATCGGACGGCAACACAAGAACACAGCGGCCGCCGGGGGACAAGGAGGCGCCGGCCTGGGAGGCCTGCCGGAAGATCGGTGAATCCGTAACATCCCTGTAGCAGCAGAGGGGTTCCGTGCCCCCTATGATCGCCCCAACACCACCGTCTCGAACCGGCCTTGGCCCATGACGGCTGGGTGTACCTCCCCTACCCCTGGCCGGGCTCGGCCTGCTCCGCCGTGCCCGGAAACCGTAAAGGTGGCTTGCATGGGCTCTCGCGTACGCGTCTGGCTCAACCGCACGTACGCGGAGAACGTGTTCTTCATCGATCAGCTGCGAAGTAATCCGCAGCATCGTGCGGTCGAGGTCCATGCCACCCACGGTGACGCCGACTCCCCCGTCCTGGCCGCGGCGGACACCGCCGAGCCGGAGCCGGACGGCCTGTCGCCGCGCGCCTACGTCGAGTACGCGCTCGACCTCTGCGCCCGGCGCTCGATCGACGTGTTCGTGCCGGTCCTGCACCAGGCGGCGATCGTGGCGCAGCGCGCGGAGTTCGCCGCCGTCGGCACGGCGCTGCTGGCGCCGCCCGCGGAGGCGGTCGCGGTCTTCCACGACAAGGCCACCGCGTACCAGGCGGTGGAGTCCGTGGGTGTGCCGGTGCCTCCGTGGTGGCGGGTACGGACGGAGGACGAGCTGGTCACCGCGGTCGAGTCGCTGGAGGCGGCGGGTCAGCGGGCCTGCTTCAAGCCGGCCGCGGGAGCGGGCGGGGTGGGCTTCCGTGTCATCACCCGCACGCCGTTCTCCCTCATGCATCTGAACGGTTTTCCCAGCGCGTACGTCCCTCTCGACCTGGTCGTGGAGGCGCTGCGCGCGGCCGAGGAGCCCGTCGACTGGCTGGTGATGCCGCACCTCGGGCAGCCCGAGGTGTCGGTGGACTGCCTGACAGGGCCCGACGGCCGGGTGCGCATGGCGATCGGGCGGACCAAGAACGGGCGCCGTCGCGGCTTCACACTGCACCCCTCCTGGATCGAGCCGGCGCGGCTGCTCGCGGAGGCGTTCGGGCTGAAGCACCTGTCGAACATCCAGTTCCGGATGTACGGCGACCAGCCGGTCCTGATGGACGTCAACACCCGTCCTGCGGGCGGGCTGCACCAGCTCGCGCAGTGCGGGGTGAACGCCCCGTGGGCGGCTGTTCAGTTGGCGCTGGGTGAGGAGACGGGCGACATCGTTCCGCCGTTCCTCGCGCAGGACTACACGGTGGTGTCGGGGCCGCGTCCGGTGCGTCCGGTGTCGCTGCCGCACCAGCGGACGGCGGCGGACGCGGCGATGCCCACGCTCCCGGCCGTGCCGGCCCAGCCCACGGACTCCCCGTCCGGCCCGCACGGGACGGCCTCCGCGCACCCGACGGGATCCACGGCGTCCTCACCGGTCGGCCACGCGAACGCGTCGGCCTCGACGGCCGCCGCCCCGGCGGGAAGCGCCGCCACCGCGCCGGCCTAGTACGGTGCCGGCGAACGCGTACCGGGCCGACCGCCGGATCGAACGCCGGCGGACTTGCAGGTTCCCGGCATGAGCGGTGACGGCGGGGCACGGATCCGGTTCGCGCGGGAGGCGGACGCGGCCGTGATCGCGCGCGTCCACATGGCCTCGCGGTCGGCGACCATGCCGTATCTGCCTCCGCAGAAGCGGGGCCACGAGCAGGTCACCCGTTGGGTCCGGGACGTCCTGCTCAAGGAGTGCCGCATGTGGGTCGCGGTGTGCGATGCGGAGGTCGTCGGCTACGCGGCCCTGGAGGGCGACATGCTCGAACACCTCTATCTGCGCCCGGACGTCCGGCGACGTGGCGTCGGCACGCTCCTGCTCGACGAGGTGCGGCGGCACACTCCTGACGGGGTGTCCCTCCACGTCTTCCGGCAGAACACCGACGCCCGCGCGTTCTACGAGCGGCACGGTTTCAGCGTCATCGAGAGCGGCGACGGTGACCGCAACATGGAGAACCTGCCCGACCTGACGCTCCGCTGGACACCGGAGGACAGGCGGCGATGAACCGGCTCTCGCCGGGACCTCAGCCCGCCGCGCGTTCGGCCCGGGGGCGGCGGCGCGGGGGCGCGGATTCCAGGGCGGGCGGCACGTAGTTCTGGTCGAGGGTGCCGACGTCGGTGCCCGGCGGGACGATCTCGTCGATGCGGTCCAGGACGTCGTCGCCGAGGACGATCGAGGCCGGCGAGGAGGTCGTCGAGATGCTCCGCCGTACGGGGCCCGATGATCGCGCTGGTGACGCCCGGGTGGGCGATGGCGAAGGCCGTGGCGAGGTGGGTCATCGGCAGGCCCGCCTCCGCGGCGAGGGGGACGAGCTGTTCGACGACGTCGATGCGGCGCTCGTCGGTGAGGTGCTTGAACAGGTGCGCGCGGCGCAGGCCGTTCTCCTGGTTCCTGCGGACGCGGCCGGTGAGCAGGCCCTGCGCCAGCGGCCCCCACACCAGGGCGCCCATGCCGTACCGCTGAGTGACGGGCAGGACCTCGCGCTCGATCCCGCGGTTGAGGATGGAGTAGGGCGGCTGCTCGGTGCGGAAGGGCTCCAGGTTCCGGCGTGCCGCGACCCACTGGGCCTCGACGATGTCGGAGGCCGGGGTCGTGGAGGAGCCGATGGCGCGGACCTTTCCGCTGCGGATCAGGTCGGTGAGCGCGGAGAGTGTCTCCTCGACGTCGGTGCCGGGGTCGACGCGGTGGATCTGGTAGAGGTCGATGTGGTCGGTCTGCAGGCGGCGCAGCGAGTCCTCGACCGCGGTCATGATCCAGCGCCGGGAGGCGCCCTGCCGGTTCGGGTCCCGGCCCGTCGGACGGCCCACTGGGGCGACAACGGCCACCCGCCGTTCCTCGACCACTATCACGACGCGGCGCGGGGACACCGGGACTTCGTCTCCCCCATCGATCACAGCCTGGAGGAGTACCTGCGCGGCTGTCCGTTCCGGCTCGAAGAGCGGTGCGAGCCGCGGCCAGGCCAACTCCTGCCAGCACTGCGGTAGTTGATTGAGGTCCCGAAATCCGTTCGGCATCTTGACAGCGCGATTGGTCCATACCAACTTGGTTGCGCACCTCTCTGCACTCCCGAACACCCCATTCCCCAGGGAGATCGCGTGCGCATCACACAGCTCAGACGCTCCAGACACCGCTTCCTCGCCCTCCTCGGCACGGCCGCGCTGGCCCTGGCCGGGGCGGTCGCCCTGCCCGGAACGGCGCAGGCGGCCAACATCCTGACCAACCCCGGCTTCGAGACGGGCAGCCTCTCCCCCTGGTCCTGCTCCGGCAACCTGGGCTCCATCGTCTCCAGCCCCGTCCACGGGGGCGCCAAAGCCCTCGCCGGTGCCGTGAGTTCGAGCGACAACGCGCAGTGCACCCAGACCGTGTCGGTCCAGCCGAACACGACGTACAGCCTCAAGGGCTGGGTCCGCGGCAGCTACGTCTACCTGGGCGTCGACGGCGGTGCCTCGACCTGGACGACGTCCCCGTCGGCGTACAGCCAGCTCAGCGTCTCCTTCACCACCGGCGCCTCGCAGACCAGCGCGAAGATCTACGTGCACGGCTGGTACGCGCAGGGCACCTACTACGCCGACGACATCAGCCTGGACGGTCCGGGCGGTGGCGGCGGCTCCGACACGCAGGCGCCGACCGCGCCCACCGGTCTGACCTCGACCGGCAAGACCTCCTCCAGCGTGTCGCTGTCGTGGGCCGCGTCGAGCGACAACGTCGGCGTCACCGCGTACGACATCTACAGCGGCTCCAACCAGCTGCTCAGCGTGTCGGGCACCAGCGCGACCGTCAGCGGGCTGTCCGCCGGCACCGCCTACACCTTCACCGTCAAGGCGCGGGACGCGGCCGGGAACACCTCCGGCGCCTCCAACTCCGTGAGCGTCACGACGAACTCGGGCAGCGGTGGCGGCACCGGCTTCAAGCAGGCCGCGCCCTACCTGTACGAGGGCTGGGGCGACCCGCCGAACCCGGCCACGGTGATGAACGCGACCGGCGTCAAGTGGTTCACGATGGCGTTCGTCCTGGACTCCGGTGGCTGCACACCGAGTTGGGACAGCAGCCGGCCGCTGACCGGCGGGGTCGACCAGAGCGCGATCAACCAGATCCGTTCCGCGGGCGGTGACATCGTGCCGTCGTTCGGCGGCTGGCAGGGCAGCAAGCTCGGCGCCAACTGCTCCTCGGCGAGCGCACTCGCCGGCGCGCTGCAGAAGGTGATCGACGCCTACGGCCTCAAGGCGATCGACATGGACATCGAGAACACCGACGAGTTCGAGAACGAGGCCGTCCAGGCGAAGATCCTGACCGCGCTGAAGACCGTCAAGGCCAACAACCCCGGCCTGAAGACGATCGTCACCTTCGGCACCTCGACGACCGGCCCGACCTACTACGGCAACCGGCTCATCGAGCAGGCACAGTCCCTGAACGCCAACATCGACGTCTTCACCATCATGCCGTTCGACTTCGGCGGCGGCTCCGACATGTACGGCAACACGGTCAACGCGGCCGAGGGGCTGAAGGCCAAGCTGAAGTCGACCTTCGGCTGGGACGACGCGACGGCCTACTCGCACATCGGCATCTCCGGCATGAACGGTCTGTCCGACCAGCAGGAGACCACCACGCCGGCGATCTGGACACACAACCCTCTTTAGGGGTGGCGTTCTTCGCTACCATCGGCGCATGCCCTACGCGCCCGAGTACCTGCACATGGTCATCCCCGGCGTGACGTTCGAAGCACTCCTCTACGGCCGCAACAGCGACGACGCCATTGGAGAAGGTAGCTCCGTCACCGACCAGCTCGACACCGGCCGCCGCATGTGCGACCGCCACAACTGGCCCGTACGCCGCGAGTTCAGCGACACCGACCTCTCCGCCAGCCGGCACGCGCGCAAGACCCGCGACGACTTCGAGGCGCTGCTCCACTATCTCGCCACCGAGCCCGCCCCGCCTGGCATCCGCAGGATCGTCGTCGCCTTCGAAGCGTCCCGCTACTACCGCGACCTTGAGGCATACGTCCGGCTCCGCGCGGTGTGCATGACCTCGAACTCGCTGCTCTGCTACAACGGGCAGGTCTACGACCTCTCGCGCCGCGACGACCGCAAAGCCACCGCACAGCACGCCATCGACGCGGAGGACGAGGCGGAGGGCATCCGCGACCGGAACGTCCGCACAACGATCTCCCAGGCTCAGGCAGGCATGCCGCACGGCAAGCTCCTGTACGGATACGTCCGCACCTACCAGACCGTCGCCGGCCGCAAGCGGTGCACGGGACAGGTTGAGGACTCCACCCGCGGCCCATTCGTGCTCCAGGCCATGCAGCGCTTCGACGCCGGCCACTCCTTGCGCGCGCTCACTCGGTGGCTCAACTCGCAGCAGGACGCGACGCGGTTGGACGACAAGCCGTGGACGGAGACGTTCGTCCGGTCGATGCTCTTGAACCGGGCCTACCTCGGCGAGCGCATCCACAAAGGCTCCTACCTCCCTGCCACCTGGGAGCCCATCCAGGGGCTGGAGACTCCGGGCGGCCGCGCGATGTTCAACCGGGTCACGGCGACGCTCACGAGTCCGACACGGTTGATGCAGCGCGGGTCGGAGGTCGCACACCTCCTGACCTACCTCGGACTGTGCGGCGAGTGCGGCGATCACGCGGTACTGCGGATCCTCGCCGCGACCCGCACACGGAAGGCCAGCCTGTGCTGCTCGGAGAAGAGCGACACGTCGATCGGCGAGGCCCGCTTGGACGCGTATGTCGAGGAGGCGTTGATCGACTGGTTCACCGACAAGGCGAAGGCCCGCTCCGCACTGGTCCCGGCGGACGACAAGGTCAAGGAGATGGCCGAGACCGCACAGCGGTTGATCAACGCCTACGAGGAACAGCTCACCGAAGCCCGCGCGCTGGCCCAGGACTTCGACGCGGCGACGGGCCGGTTCAAGTTGACCGCAGGCTCGTTGGCTGCGATGGAGTCACGACTGGTGCCGCTGCTGGAGGCGGAGAAGAAGAAGCTCGCCAGCGCCACGGGAGTCTCACCGCTGCTGCTGCGGATGCTGGAGGCCGGGGACCCGCAGACCGTGTGGAACGGGCGGCCCGAGGCGAACGAGCCGGGCCTCACGCTGGACCAGAAACGCCAGGTCATCAAAGAGGTGGTGACGGTGCGGCTGCACAAGGCGGCGGCGTCCGGCCGGCGCCAGTTGGACGATGGCCGCATCCGCCTGTCGTTCTTCGGGGAGCCGGGGTTCAGGGCCCGACGACTCCGTGCTCCCGAGTCCGCTCCGGCTGAGGGTCTGCTCCCGGTGCCGGCGCGGGGAACGGGATGAGGTTGGTGCGCTTCGGCGGCTCAGGCTCCAGCATGCCTGCCCTCTCGAAGAGGACACCAGTCTGGAAGCCCTTGCCCTCGATCTGGAGGCGCTCCTCTTCGAGCTTGGCGTACATCGCTACGCGTTCCGCGGCCAGAGCAGCGGCGTTCTGTGCCCGCTCGGCGGCGAAGTCACGCTGCATGCGCATCGCCTCTGCCTCGTTGGCCGCCTTCAGGGCGATGTAGGTAGCCCTCTCTTCCTCGGTCCGCTCCCGTGCGCGTGCCAGGTTCCCGTGCTCGGCCCGTGTGTCGGTCATCCACCGGTGCGCGAGGCTGACCAGGACGGCGAAGAGTGCGGTGATGGCCAGAGCGGCACCGGCTGCGGCGCGGGCGCCGCTATCTCGGATCGCGCCGTGGGCGCTGAGCACGAGGCCTGCTAGAGCAAGGACTGACCCTGCCGTCGCTGTGGTCCGTGTGCCAATCGTGAGACTCATCCACCGCACCCCCGCATCACATCTGTGCTGCTGCGCCTCCGGAGGAGTCGTCGGCTTTCTCGTCGCCCGGCTTGCTCTTCTTCAGCGTGTCGATCATGCCGAAGAAGATCTGGCGGCGCACCTCGTCGTGGAAGCCGAGATGGTCCGCGGCGCGTTCCGCCGCCTCTTCCGGAGTTAGTCCGTCGAACCCTACCTGTGACTGATTAGTTTCGGACAGTGCCTTGTGTGACTCAAGGGCCGAGGGCGGGAAGTGGCCTGCCAGAACGAGCAGTTCCAGCGGTTCCATGCCGATGAGTGTCCCGAGCGCCACGAACGAGGCGATGTCTGGAACTGTCTGACGGCGAATCAGACGAGACACGGTACCGGGGGACATACCGGTCGCGTCGACGATGCGCTGTTGCGAGCCGTAACCGGTGTAGCCCGCCTCTTTGAGGAGGGGCAGGACTACGGCGAAGAACTGCTGGGGGCCGAAGCCTTCGTCGAGGCCGGCCTTTTCCAGGAGGGGCCGGACGACCGCGCGGAACTTCTCGGCGCGGCCCTGGGGGGCATCCGTCATGTCCCAAGACAGTACCTGCCTAGGTAGGCAGTAGCTATGCCCTGCCTCGCGAGGAAGGTTGGCCATTCGGCCACTGACCTGCATTAACACTGGTAGCGCCCTGTATCGAACACGCGTTCGCCTCAAAACTTTTCCTGCCGCGTACGAGTCCTGCCTTGCGCGGCAGGCATTCTCTGTGCGAGAGTCTTCCTCGTGAGGCAGAAACCCCCCGCTACCTGCGGAAGGAGGCGCGAACCCATGTACGAGCTGAACATCAGCAAGCTCCGCGAGAAGACCCGCGAGATCGGCGACAAGAGCGGCTACGCCATCCAGAAGCGGACCGGCATCAACGACTCCACCGTCTACCGAATCCTCCGCGGCGCCGCACAACCTGACCTGATCACGGCGCTTCGCTTGTCCGTCATCTACGACTTCGACATCCGCGAGGTCATGGACGAGGTCAACGACACCGAGGCCCTAGAGGCCACCGCATGACCCGCGAAGAACGGCTCGCGATCCTCGGCCCCGACACCGTCGCCGCAATCAAGGCCCGCGTCGCACTCGCCCCCGAACCCACCGACGAACTCGTCGACAGGCTCCGCCGAATCATGACCAACCCCGGCGGCGAGATCCCCGCCCCCCGGCCGGCGAGTACCGCCCGGCCTACGGCCGACGCCGCCTGACCCACCACATGCCGAAGGGCCGCCCGAACTTCCCGGCTCGGCGACCCCTGGCAGCAACCCCGCACAACAGAGAAAGCGAGGCGGCTATGACCGCATCATTCCAGACCCCGAGCACAGCACCGACCGTGCTCCCCCTCCGCGAGGCACTCTCCCCGCTCGGCCGGACCCGCGACAACGGAGACGCCGTCCAGGTCCTCATCGACCGGACCGGCCTGCCCGCGCCGACGCTGGTGCCGCAGCCGGACGCGGTGCACGTGATGCTCGCGGACATCGACGACATGGCGCCGTGGCTCGCCGAGCTGGGCGGCCGGCTCGTCGTCGACGGTACGCCGGGCTGCCGGACGTGGACGCTGCTGACGGAGTTGGAGGCGACGCGGCGTCGGGGCGCGGTGCCGGTGCAGGTGCACGCGTTGACGGTGCTGGGGCAGGACGTTCTCCCGTCGCTGCGGTCTGCGGTGGCAGCGTGAACACGCGTCTCGTGAACTCGGCGGCCGGTGTCATCCAGGCGGCGCAGGCGAAGGACCGGACGCCGGCGGGGATCGCGCTGGCTCTGGAGTCCGCGGGCCTGCTCATGTCCCCGGAGGTCGCTGCCGAGTTGGAGCAGCTGCGGGCCCGGGTCGCCGAGCTGGACCAGCAGCGTCACGAGCCCGCGCCGCTGATCGCCCCGCCGCAGAGTCTCCGCGATGAGGTGACGCCGCAGGTACGGAAGCTGCGGTCCCTCCTCGCCGGGCAGCGTGCCGCGGTGGAGGACTCGCACGAGTCGCCGCTGCACCACTCCTACCTCGTGGGCCGGGACCTGCCCGAACCGGGCGGTGCTCGATGAACCACACGCACTCCCTCGCCGAGTGGGCCGAGTCCCTGCTCCTCGCCCTGTCGATCTACTCCGCCGGGTCCGCGCTCGTCTTCCTCATCTGCGACGCAGACCTCGCCGACTTCGACCCGCGTCGCCTGTGGGCCCGCCTCGTCGAGTCCGGCCGGCTGGACCCGCTGCTCATCGACCTCGCCAACGCGCGCCTCGCGGTGCGGGATGCGGTCCTCGACGCGGCCGCCCTGGTCCTCCTCCTCACCACCAGCCCGAAGGGGGCGATGGGATGAAGTACCGCGCCGTCCTCATTCAGACCGCGTCGTGCGTCGTCGAGTTCGACGCCCCGAAGGACGCGACCCCGGAGCAGCTCGAAGCCGCCGCACTGGCCGCCGACACCCCGTCCCTGTGCTGGGAGTGCGCGTCGTCGGAGCGGAACCAGTCGCTGAACATCGACGGCGAGTGGGACCTGCTCCGCGACGACGAGACCAACAAGCCCGAGATCGACGCGGAGGAAGCCCGATGACCGAATCCAGCAAGCCCCCGCTGTCCTTCACCACCGGCGCCAACGGATTGCACGGCCTGCTCCGCGGCGACCGCCTCCGCCTCGACACCCTCATCGGCCTGGTCGCCACGTGGGATGACCCCGAGGCGCGTGAGGACGTCATCGCGCAACTCGATGCGCTCGCCGAGGCGGTCACCTCCCCCCGCGAAGGCGAACTCGACCAGCTCGTCCAGCACGTTGAGGACGCGGCCGGTATGGACACGGCGCAGATCGAAGTGCAGAGCCCGGACCTGATCCGCCTGCGCGACGAACTCAACCGCGTGATCGCGGCCACGTCCGGCCGGTTCAACCCGAGTCGCTCGCAGGGTGCTTCGGACATTCGGCACCCGGCGATGCGCGCCACCCGCACCCACCTGAAGGCCAACCCGTTCCCGACGCAAGACGGGAGGCGAACCGCATGAGCGCCCGCCGTCAGCTCATCGCCGCCCTGTCCGAGGACAGCTACGGCGGGATCGCCACCCTCCACGACGTGGAACGCGCCGAGCAGCTGGTCAACGCCTACCGCGATGAAGTCCTCGCCGAATCCAGCACGGCTAGCTGGACGGTCGCTCCCGCCGACACCAACCGACGCGCCCACCTCCTCCACGAGATGGCACTCGGCGACCGGTGGAAGTCCGGCGACGTCGTCCGCTGGTACGCCACCCGAGGTCTGACCGGGCTCGGTGTCCGCGCCGCCCGCCACGACCTCGCCATCCTCCGCGACTCAGGCGCCATCACCCAACACGACGAGAAGGGCGTGCGGCTCTACACCCGCAACATCCAGAAGGGCAGCCGTCCGTGAGCACCCGCAGCAGGATCCGCCGGCTCCCCCTGCCCCTCCGGGCCGCGATCGAAATCGTCCGCCCCCTCGGCGAGCACCGCGCCCGCGGAGCGATCGCCTCTCCGATCTTTCCGCAGCCGGCCGTGGGAGCCGCAGTCACCCAGGGCTTCCGCTTCTGCACCCCGTGCGGGGTTGAGACGGCCGCCGTACTGCACCCGAGCGGCGGCCACACCTGCACCGAAGGTCACACCACGCAGGGGGCCCGCTGATGGGAGGCGACCTCAACCGCAGGACCTGGTCCCCCCAGGACGTCGGCACCCCGAAGGAACGCAGGACCGCATCCCGCTACGTGGTCCGCGTCGCGACCAGCAAGGCCGAGGCGATCGCACTGCTCGCCACCCTCGGACTCCTCCCGGCAGGACACCCCGCACTTTTCGCCCACGTGCAACACGGACTCCCCGGATACCGGGCCGGCTGCCGATGCGAGCGCTGCCGCAAGGCCAACCAGAACCGCGTCCAGAAGCAGCGCAAGAAGGAGCACCAGTGATCGCCACCGGGAACGACGAGTTCAGTGAGCAGCTTGCCGAGCGCATCGGCCAGTTCATCGTCGCCGCAGACGCGGGCAGCGCCCGCAGCCAGCAGCGGACCATCGGCCCGTCCGAAGTCGGCGAACCGTGCGAGCGACAGCTCACATACAAGATCCTCGACTGGCCCGAGAGCAACACGGACCGCGACCCCATCGCCGCGATCATCGGCACCGGATTCCACCTGTGGATGGCCGAGAAGTTCGAAGCCCGACAGGCCCCACTCGCCGACGGACAGCCCCGCTACCGCATCGAGGAACGCGTCACCGTACGCGACGGCTACACCGACGCCGCACGGCTCACCGGAAGCTCCGACCTGTACGACCGACTCGCCCGACTCAACTGGGACTGGAAGCTCGTCGGCGTCTCCTCCCTCGACAAGTACCGGCGCCAAGGCCCCGGCCAGAAGTACCGGGTGCAGGCCCACCTCTACGGCCTCGGCCAGGAGAACGCCGGCCACACCCCAGAGCGTGTCGTCGTCGCGTTCGTCGCCCGGCACCACGAGTTGAAGGTCCACGTGTGGTCCGAGCCCTACGACCGGACCGTCGCCGAGGCCGCGCTCGCCCGCCTGGACCGCATCCGCGACCGGGCCCAGGCCCTGGAGCTCGACCTCCACCCGGAGCGCTGGAACCAAATCCCCATCCCCGAGAAGCCGAACTGCCGCTTCTGCCCCTACGTGAAGCCCGGCAGCACCGACCTCTCCCAAGGATGCCCCGGAGGCAGCAACGCCAGCGCCGGCGCCTCCCTCGAAGCCCTCATCGCCTGACCCACGAACTCGCCGAGTCACCGAACTCGGCGTGCACCACACAGCTAAGAGCAACCAGCTCGAAGCAACCACCGCAAGGAGTTCCAGATCATGACCGTTCCCACCCAGTCCCAGGTCCCCTCCGCCGACGACTTCCTCCTCGGCGGTTCCGTCCCCTCGGCGAAGTTCCCCACCCTCGGCGCGTCCGTCTCCGGACGGATCACCGAGCGGCCCACCGTCGAGCAGCAGACCGACTTCACCACCGGCGAGCTCAAGTTCTGGGACGACGGAAAGCCCCAGCTCCAGCTCGTCGTCACCCTCGCCACCGAGCAGCGGGACCCCGAGAACGCCGAAGACGACGGAACCCGACGCGTCTACGTCAAGGGACAGATGAAGAACGCGGTGGCCCAGGCCGTCCGATCCGCCGGCGCCCGCGGCCTCGAAGTCGGCGGCACCCTCACCGTCACCTACTCCGCCGACGGGGTCGCGAAGAACCCCCGCTTCAACGCACCGAAGAACTTCACCGCGCAGTACATCCCCGCGGCCACCAACACGCTCCACACCCCGGACCCGACGCCCGGCCAGCCCCCGGTGCAGCAGCAGTACGCCCCGCCCGCCACGGCCATCCCGGGGCTGACCCCGCAGCAGCAGGCCCAGGCCGCACAGAACCCCGCCACCGCGGCGCTCCTCGCACAGCAGCAGGCCGCAGCCGCGGCCAACGTCCCGGCCTTCTAACCCTCCACCCCACCAGCACCACCCGCGGGCGCACGCCCCTTCCCCCTGAGGGTCGCGCCCGCGGGTGGGCCAGCCACAGACAGAAGGACCAGCACATGAGTACAGAAGCACAGCCCGCGGAGTTCGCCGCGTTCTTCGTCCAGCACTCCCGCGGTGAGGCCCACGAGCAGGCCAGCACCGAGTTCCACGAGCTGCTCGCCGCAGTCCAGGAGCACGGGAAGAAGGGCTCCCTCACCCTCACCCTCACCGTCGAACCCCCGAAGGGCGGGATGGACGGAGCCCCCGTCGCGATCTCCATCGACACCGTCCTCAAAGCCCCGAAGGCCACCGCCCCGCCGTCCATCTACTTCGTCGACGGAAGCGGCAACGCCACCCGCAACGACCCGCGCCAGACGCAGGCCTTCGACGTACGTGACCTGCCCACCACCAACAGCGAGATCAAGGACATCCAGAAGTGACCAACACCGACACCAGCGTCCAGGCCGTCGCCGCGCTCGCCCAGCAGGCACTCGCGCCGAAGGAGGTCGAGCCCGGGGGGATCTACCTCGTCGCCACCGCAGCCGGCCACGTCGAACGCGTCGACCTCACCGGGCCCGAGTACACCGGAACCCTCGCCCGCAAGACCGGCGTCACCGTGGTCCGCGACTCGGCGTCGTTCCTCACCTACTACGGCAAGCACAAGGACGACGCGAGCGAGGTCTACTCCGACGTCGAGAAGCTGTCCGTCACCGCAGTCCTCGACGCGCACGCAGCGGACGAGCCCGGGTTCGGTGAGCACCGCCTCACCCTCGCGCTGCGCCGCACCAAGGCATGGACGGAGTGGCTCGAGCTCGACGGGAAGCTCGTCGACCAGGACCGGTTCGCGAACTTCCTCGAGGACCACCTGCCCAACCTCGTCGACCCGGACGCGGCGACCATGCTCGAAATCGCTCAGTCGATCAAAGCCACCACGAAGGCCGAGTTCCAGAGCAGCAGCCGACTCCAGTCCGGTGAGCGGAAGTTCGTCTTTACCGAGGACACCAAAACGTCCGCCGGCGCACGGGGCGACCTTCAGATCCCCGAGACATTCCGCATCGCAGTGCCCCCGTTCGAAGGCGCGGACGCCTACTCGATGACGGCCCGGTTCAAGTACCGGCTCAACGGGAGCGTGCTCACCCTCGGTTTCAAGTTGGAGCAGCCCGAGGAGCGCGCGAAGGCCGCGTTCACCGACGTCCTTAACGCGATCAGCGAAGGCATCGACACCCCGGTCCTCAACGGGACGCCCGCGTAACACCAGCACACCGCCCGCCCGGTACCCACGCCGGCGGCCCTGGTGCAACGCCAGGGCACGGGCCTCTCCCCCGCAGCACCGCACGGCACACGATCAAGGAGCGACATTGAGAGCCACCACGGACACCCTCGCCGCAGCACTCACGCTGCACGCGTCCGGCTGCTCCGTCGTCGCGGTCCGCGCCGACGGAAGCAAACGCCCCCAGGGGTCCTGGCAGGCAGCACAAACAGAACGCGCCACCGAGGAGCAGCTCCACGCACTGTTCGCTGAAGGACACCCCGGGATCGGGATCATCTGCGGCGCCATCTCCGGGAACCTGGAGATGCTCGAACTCGAAGGCCGCGCTGTCGACGAGGGCATCCTCAACCAGCTCGCCGAAATCTTCCTCGGATCCGGGCTCGGCGAACTGTGGCAGCGCGTCGCCACCGGATGGCTCGAACGCTCTCCGAGCGGCGGCCTCCACTTCCACTACCGCATCGACGGGACCCCGGTCCCCGGGAACACGAAGCTCGCCTCCCGGCTGGCCCGCGAGGACGAGTACACCGACGACGAGCGGGACCTGAAGGCCCGCCACCCGCACAAGAAGATCCTCCGTGGGCTCATCGAGACCCGCGGCGAAGGCGGCTTCGTAGTCACGGCGCCGAGCTATGGGACGGTGCACGCGAGCGGCCGCCCGTACGAGCTGCTCTCCGGGGGCCCGGAGTCCATGCCCGGGCTCACCGCGGACGAGCACCAGGCCGTGCACGCGATCTGCCGGATGATCGACGCGGTCCCCTCCGATGATGTTGCAAAAGTAGAACCCGCGAACAACGCCGCAGGTCAGCCTCCCCTCGACGAGGCCGCGGCATTCCTCTTCTCCGGGGGTGGCGGCGGCTTCCCCGAGGGTGGGCTCACCCCGGGCGACGACTTCGAGCAGCGCGCCACCTGGTCGGACATCCTCACCCCCCACGGGTGGAAGCTGATGTTCGTCTCCGGGCAGACCACGTACTGGCAGCGCCCTGGGAAGACCGGCCGCGAGCCCTCGGCCACGACGGGCCGGGCCATGGACCGCGACCGCCTGTACGTGTTCACCACGAGCACCGAGTTCGAAGCCGAACGCCCCTACACCAAGTTCGGCGCGTACACACTCCTCAACCACGCAGGCGACCACTCCGCCGCGGCCCGCACGCTCCGCCGGCAGGGCTACGGAACGCCCGCCCCCGAACCGGTACGCCACCTCACCGCAGTCCCCAACCCGACCTCACACCCTGTGGACGGAACCGCAGCCCTCAACGTGCACCAGCACCCGGCCGCCGAGCAGGACACCCCAGGCACGTACACCCGCACCGACGACGGGAACGCGCTCCGCCTCATCGACGAGCACGAGGAGGAAATCCGGTACGTCCCCCAGCGAGGCAAGTGGCTCCGCTGGAACGGCTACTGCTGGGGATGGGACGACGCGGGAGAGGTCCGCGAAATGTGCCGCGCCATCGCCCGCGCCCTGCCCAACGGGGAAGGCGAAGCGAAGCACCGCGCCCGTTCCCTCTCCTCCGCCGGCATCGCATCCATGATCACCATGGCGCAGACCGACCCCCGCACCGTCGCCCTCATGCAAACCCTCGACGCGCACCCCCTGCACCTCAACACCCCCGCCGGGGTCGTCGACCTCGCCACCGGAAAGATCAGCCCACCCGACCCCGCGGCCATGCACACCCGCACCACCAGCGTCGCCCCCGACCAGAACATGCCCACCCCCCGATGGGCACAGTTCATCGCCGACACGTTCGGCGAAGACTCCGACGTCGCCGCATTCGTCCAACGCCTCGCCGGCTACTCCGCAAGCGGAGACACCCGCTTCCACATCCTGCCCTTCCTCAACGGACCAGGCGGCAACGGCAAATCCGTCATCCTCGACGTCCTCCGCATCATCCTCGGCGACTACGCGGCCACCGCGCCCAACACCTTCCTCATGGCCGGCCAGCAGCAGCACGAGACCGAAGTCGCCCGCCTCCACGGCCTGCGCCTCGTCGTCGTCTCCGAGGTCAACCAGGACGCCCGCTTCGACGAAGCGAAGATGAAGCTCCTCACCGGAGGCGACGCCCTCACCGCACGCTTCATGCGCCAGGACCACTTCACCTTCGAACCCACCCACCACCTCTGGCTGATGGGCAACCACCTCCCCGCCGTGAAAGCCGGCGGCGACTCGTTCTGGCGACGCCTACGCCTCATCCCCTTCACCCGCAGCGTCCCCCCAGAGCGCAAGATCGAAGGCCTCGCCCGGATCCTCGCCGACGAAGAAGGCCCCGGAATCCTCGCCTGGATGATCGCCGGCGCAGTCGACGTGTTCACCGCGGGCCTCCGCGAGCCCGCCGCGGTGATGGCGTTCACCGAGACCTACGCCGAGGAGGAAGACTCCCTCGCCCGGTTCATGAGCGACTGCTGCTACCTCGGCGGCGGCGCCAACGTCACGATCAACACCGCCAAGCTCCGCGCCGCATACGACGACTGGTGCCGCGCCGAGGGCGAGACCCCGCTCAAGCCTCAGGTGTTCGGCCGCGAGCTCCGCACCCGCTTCAGCATCGAACAGCTCCGCTCCAACGGACGCCGCTTCTACGTCGGGGTCGCACTCCTCACTCAGCCGGGCGAGGGGGATGACGACGAATGACCACCAACACTCGGTCACTGAATTCCACGAATCCCCACACCAAGACAGTGACCGTTCGATACATTGGTCACTATGAAGCAGCACTTGAACTGCCCCAACTGCGGCCACTCAATCGCGGTGCAGGTCACCGATGAAGGGCCGGCTGAAGCAGCAGAAGCTTCTCCATCCCTCCGCGAGGACAGCGTGGATCGCTTCGTCTCCGCCGCGTGCCTCATCAACCCGGAGTTCCGCACCAACACCAAGGCGATCCAACTCGCCTACGCCCGATGGTCCGCGACCAACGCAGGAGACACCCTCTCGCCGCGCGCCCTCGGGATGGCACTGCGCAACCAGTACGACATTGCGGTCGTACGAAGTAACGGCCAGCGCTACTACCGGGGCATCGCCCTCCACGGAGGCCAGCAGCCTCTCAACCAGTGACAGCAGTGACAGCACGAGTGACAGCAAAAAAAGCCTGCTGTCACTGACAAAAACACGCTTTGACCTGCGCATTCAATCCGGCAGTGACAGCAGTGACCATATTTCCCTAGTTCCAGTTCCATGCGTGCGCATGGCTGTTCAACCTGGGAATGCCTTTCGACGGTCACTGCTGTCACTGCGGGCACTGTCAGCCCTTCACCCGGCCGATGCCCGATGACCGACACAACCCGCCCAGCGTGGCTCACCGAACAGATCGCAGCCACCGCGGACCACGCAAAGCCAGGCACCTGCAACCTCTGCGGCCACCCCGTCCTACGCGCCCGAGCCGGCCGCGTCGCAGCCCTCGACGTGACCGCAGACCCGCAACCCGTCGACACCCTCGGCGAGATCCTCGCCCGCCTCGACGGGCGCCTCACCTGGCACCTCACCACCAGCGCCCTCGGAGTGCAGCGCATCACCTGGCGAGACCGCTTCCACATCCGCGCCGGACCCCCACGCCACCCCGTAATCGCCGACCACACCTGCCCACCAACGCCAGTCCAAGGAGTACTTCTGTGACCACACCCGCCACCCGCGTCTTCACCCTGACACTCCCCCCAGGGCTGAAGCTGCTGAACGCGAACCAGCGCATCCACCACCGAGTCCGCGCCGACCTCACCAGCATCATCCGCGGCGCCACCCAGACCGCTTGCTCGGAGAACGAGCAGATGCGAGCAGCGCTCGCCGCGGCCAACCCGGGTGTCGTCCTCCAGCAGGCCTACATCCTCGGCGTCCTCCACCCAGGGAGCCGGCGGCGGATCGACCCGGCGAACTTCTACCCGAGTTTCAAGGCCGCGGTCGACGGGCTCGTCGACGCGGGCGTCCTCGAAGACGACGACCACACCCGTGTTGTCGGACCCGACATGCGCATCGGACCCGTCGTCAAAGGCGGCCAACTCACCCTCGTCATCCAAGAGATCACCCCGGTGACACACGCCGCATTCCAGTGGAGGACCGCGGGGGTGGCGTCGTGACCACTACCCAGAAGAACTGGCGCCACCAGGCCGCGTGCCTCGCTGAGAACCCCGAACTCTGGTTCCCCAATGGCGACTCCGGGCCGTACCTCCACACGATCGAGCAGGCCAAGCAGATCTGCCGCACCTGCCCTGTCGCCGACGCCTGCCTCCAGCACGCCCTCACCGAAGGCATCGACTCCGGAATCTTCGGCGGGCTCACCGAGAAGGAACGCCGCAGCATCCGCCGCGTAGCCCAACGCCGGAAGCTCCCCGTGACCCAGGCCGCAGCACGTGCCAAGGCGAAACCCGCCAAGCCCACCACCATGCGCGGCATCTTCAACACCAGTACGAAGCCCCTCCACAACGGGCACACCGCATGGACTGGCCCCCGGAAGATCTGCTTCAACGGGCAGACGTTCACGCCCAAGCAGTTCGTGTTCACCCTCGACCGCGGACGCTCCCCCCAGGGCCGCGTCTCCTCCGAATGCGGCATCACCAACTGCGTCCTCCCCACGCACCTCAAAGACCAGCAGGAACGCGGCGTCTGCGGCACCCGCACCGGCTACCACCTGCACCGCCGGGAGAAGACAGAGATCTGCCCGCCCTGCCGGCGCGCGAACGCCGACGCCGACAACCGCCTGCGCCGCACCGGCACCACCAAAGAGCGCGCGGCATGACCGAGCCCCCCATCGTCATCCTCGGCATCCGCCCCGGGCTGCACATTCGCGGCCTCGACCGAGGCGAAACCCCGACCGCCGACTACCTGTGCGGCCGATGCGGCGCCCACAAACGCGTCACCGGACGAACCGACGTCGCCGAGTTCACCGCGAGCAACCCGGCAGCAGACCACGCAGACCGCTGTCCCGCCTGACCCCGCCCACGCCCACGCACCCCACGATGAAAGGGACTCCGCATGACCCCCCGACAGACCACCCTCGACGAACCCCGCCGCATCCAACGCCGCCGCACCAAAGGCTGGCGCGCACCCGCAGACGCCGTCTACGTCGGTCGCGGGAGCCGCTGGGGCAACCCGTGCACGCAGGTCCGCTACCCAGCGCTCGACGGCTCCGAGTGGGAACGCGAAGGCCGCCTCGGCAAGACGAGCGGCCAGCACCACGCCTTCGTCCACCCCGACAAGACGATCACCTCGCACCTCGTCAAGGACGCCACCCCCGAGCAGGCCGTCGCCATGTACCGCCGGTGGCTGGAGCGCATGCCGAGCCTGGCCATCGCAGCACGCGAGCAGTTGGCCGGCCGCGACCTCATGTGCTGGTGCCCCACCGGCCAGCCCTGCCACGCGGACGTGCTGCTGGAGATCGCCAACCCGCCCGCCGCCTGACCGTCGTACACGTCCGGCCGGATACACCGCTGACACCACCGTCAACAAGGAGTGATCATGACCACCGACCGCGCCCTGGCCCTCGCCAAAGCCCGCCAGCAGATCGGAAACGACAACGGCGCGTTCACCTGGGAGCAGCTCAGCCCCATCGAGCAGGAGATGGCCGTCAGCCTCGCCGACACCTGGCTCCAGGCTGCTGTCGCCGCCGGGATCGCCCCGGCCGCAGACCGGCCCACCCCGAAGCACGACGCGATCTGGGTGGACGAGGAGGGCTTCATCTACGGCGAGTACCAGACCAGCCCGCCCACCCCGCTCGCGGACGCCGCGATCCTCCGCCTCGTCTGGGACCACGACGTGTGCTCTTCGAAGCGCGAGATGGAAGACAACGGCGCCACCTTCCAGCTCATCGGCTGGAGCCAGTAGTCGTGCTCGCCCCGCCCGCCTATCGCTCTGAAAGGCCCACACCATGACCGCTCTGAAGAGTCCGGTCCCGTACTTCGGGAGCAAGCAGCGCGTCGCACCCTGGATCGCGTCGCTGCTCCCCGCGCACGAGCACTACGTCGAGCCGTTCGCCGGCGGACTGTTCGTCCTCCTCGCCAAGCCGCGGGCACGGATGGAGACCGTCAACGACCTCGACGGCGAACTGATGACGTTCTGGCGCGTCCTCCGCGACCAGCCCACGGAACTTCTGCGCGCCTGCATGCTCACCCCGCACGGACGCGCCGAACTCGCCGCGACCTGGGACCCGACGACCGATGACCTCGAACTCGCCCGCCGCATCTGGTGCCGCCTCGCACAGGGCAGGTCCGGCACCCTGCGGAACACCGGCTGGCGGCACTACATCGACCCCGCCGGCTCGTCGACGTCGATGCCCGGCTACCTCGAGGCCTACGCCGACCGGCTCGCTGCAGCTGCCGAGCGTCTGCACGCCGTGTCGCTGGAGGCGCTGCCCGCGCTGGAGGTCATCGCCCGGTACGGCGCCCGGCCTGGCGTGCTCCTGTACGTCGACCCGCCGTACCTCGGGACGACCCGCGGGTGGGGCAACAACTACCGCTGCGAGATGAAGACCGACGGGGAGCACCGGGAGTTGGCGGCCGCGCTCGCCGACTGCAAGGCGACCGTCGTCCTGTCGGGCTACGACAGCCCGCTGTACCTCGAGCTGTTCGAGGGCTGGCACCGGTACGAGCAGGCCACCACGACCGGCAACGCGATCACGTCGAAGGCGCGTACCGAGGTGCTGTGGTCGAACCGCCGACTCGATGGCCAGGCCGGCCTGTTCGACCAGACCGCGTGACCCGCTGCACGGCCGTCCCGCGCGCTCGTATCGCGCGGGCCGGCCGCCCGTCCACCCTGCCACGTCTGCCGGAAGGCCCACCATGCCCGACACTGTCATCCGACCGCCGGTCCCGTATTTCGGCAGCAAACAGCGCCTCGCCACCCGCATCACCAGCCTCCTCCCCACCCACGCCCACTACGTCGAGCCCTACGCCGGGGGCCTGTCCGTCCTGCTGGCCAAGACACCGTCGAAGCTGGAGACCGTCAACGATCTCGACGGCGAGCTGATGACGTTCTGGCGGGTGCTGCGCGAACGGTCGGCCGACCTGATCCGCGCCTGCGCGCTCACCCCACACTCCCGCGCCGAACACGACGGCTCCTACCAGGACACCCCCGGCGACGACCTGGAGACGGCCCGCCGCGTCTGGGTGCGCCTGTCTCAGGGCCGTGGCGGTACGCAGCGCCGCACCGGGTGGCGGCAGTACGTGAACCCTGCGGGCACGTCGACATCACTGCCGTCCTGCCTCGACGGACTGGTGGACCGGATGGCGGCCGCCGCGGAACGTCTGCACGCCGTGTCGCTGGAGGCGCTGCCCGCAGTGGAACTGATCGCCCGGTACGGCCAGCACCCGGGAGTCCTGCTGTACGTCGATCCGCCCTACCTCGGCTCCACCCGGTCGTTCGCGAACTACCGGCACGAGATGCGCGGCGAGGAGCAGCACCGGGAGTTGGCGGCCGCACTCGCCGACTGTCGGGCGGCGGTCGTCCTGTCCGGCTACGACAGCCCGCTGTACGGCGCCCTGTACGAGGGCTGGCATCGCGTCGAGTTGGCGGCTCGCGCCGACAACGCCGCTGCCGGCGAGCGGGCGCGGACCGAGGTGCTGTGGTCCAACCGGCCATTCCCCGTCGCGTCCGAGCACGACTTGTTCACCGCCTCCGCATGACCGACGCCCTCGACCTGGAGCCCGCCATGCCCGACACCCGCACCGACGCGAGGACACCCGAACCGTTCGTCGACACCACCCGCTACGAGGTGTCGCTGTTCCCGCGCGACCACGACGCCCGCCGCTACTTCACCATCACCATCGAATGGCGAGACCAAAACCGGTGGGCCGTACTCGACGGGCACCACTGCCTCGGAACTGACGGCGAATGGGAGTACGAACGCCTGCCGTCTGCCCGTGATGACGCCTGGCTTGAGACGCACCGCTTCGACCTGGTGACCGCGCAACGGCTGGCGAAGAACGCCGCCCCGCACCTCGTCGTCAACGGACGCAGCGCCCTCGACGCCTACCGCAGCAGGCCGCCCTCGCACGTCGGGGGGAACGCCGAGGACTGCCCTGCCTGCCACGGCACGAACCCGCCGTACCCGTTCATCTGCCCCGGCCCGCCCCCCGCCTCCGCCTGACTGCCGCGCCCGTTGTGGGGCCGTACCCGACCGCGGCCCCACCCACACCAGGAGCCACCCATGACCGAGACCACGAACACCGAGACCGACGAGCAGCGCGCCGACCGCAAGGAGACGGAGCGCGAGCACGCCGCCGGAATCCACACGCACTGCGGCCTCACCTGCGAGGTAGACCTGCCGACCGAGCACCTGCGGAACTTCGTGATCGCCAAGGGCTACCCGGGCACCGCGGGCATGCTCGACGAACTGCTCCGCCGCGCCCGTGCCGAGGCCGAAGACGCCGCCGCCCCGACGGTCGTGTCCCCGCCTGCCGCCGACCGGGCCGAGACGCTCTCCTGGGCCGAGTCGGTCGCCTCCCACGGAACCGGACCCACCGCGACCGTCGACATCGACGTGAACACGCCCGGGAGCACGGAACCCGTACCGCTGGAGATCCCCCTCGACGCGGCCCGCGTCCTGTACGGGATGCTCGGCGACGTCCTCGGGGAGAGCGGTGGCGCGCCCGCTGCCGGGCTGCGCGGTGAGGCCGGCGAGACACAGCAGGACGAGTGCAGCGCGTCCCGGTCCGGCAGCTGCCTACGCGAAGCCGAGTCCGAGACCGCCTGCGACACCGAGGCCGGGGAGTGCGTGCACGGCGGGAAGCCCGGTGGCGAGGCGCAGCAGGGCGAGACGGAGACGCCGCCGCTGCTGTTGTGGGACGAGTCCGCCGGCGTGGCCTACGAGGACGGCCGGATCACCGCCTGGCTCAGCCGGGCCGTGAGCTTCACCCAGTCCGTCCCGGCCGGGCAGTTGATCCTCCAGGTGGAGTCGGCAGCCCGGATGCGCCGCGCGCTGACCACTGCACTCGGCGCCGCCGACGAGGCGCGGGAGGCAGCTGAGCGTGCCGCCGCGAACTGTCGAGACGCGCAGGGCTGTCACCGGGTCATCCCCTGCGACCCCGGCTGCGCCTCACGCTGGCAGCCCGCTGTCGTGTCCCAGCCCGACAAGGAGATCTCGTGACCACGCTGTTCCTCGCCGCCGCAGCCCTCTGCCTCGCCTTGGTCACCGCGGAGACCATGCGCGGCGGCCTCACCCCCTCCCAAGCCCTCATGCTCACCGCCCTGCCCTGGGGCCTCCTCACCGCAGGGGCAATCGGCAGCGGCCTCCCGCTATGGGGGATCGGCGTGGCAGTCGTCGTCGTGTCGGCGGTCACCGCAGGGCGCGTCACGCTGGCCGGTGATCCGTCGTGACGGGCCTGCTGATCTTCGACGCGATCGACACCGCGGGCAGGATCCTCGACGCGATCTTCCTGTGGATCGTCGCCGCCGCGTTCGTCGCCACGGTCGCCATCTACACGGTGGTCCTCACCGGGGTCGTCACCTGGCGTGCCATCAGACGGGGCCTCACGGGGGCATGGAGGGCCGCACACCACCGTCGGACACCCGAGCCGCACCCCGCACCCTCCTGGGCCCACACAGAGCCACCCAGCTACGACGAAGCCGCCTGATGATCGCCGGGATCCTCGCCGGCGTCCTCGCCTCACCACTCATCACCGCCGCCCTCCTCGCCACCCGGCAGGCAGGGCGGCACCTCGCCCGAACCATCCGCACCTGGAGGACACCGTGATCGCCCTGTGGATCCTCAGCCTCACCCTCGCCGTCCCCGCCAGCTGGGTCTGGGGCCACTGCACCGCCCGCATCGTCTACCGGCCCATCGGTGCGGACGCGCACCGCGACGAACTCCAGCTCAACCACCACGAGCGAGCCCAGTTCCGCGACATCGAAGACCGGTTCGACGGGACCGAGTGGAGGGACACCGCATGAGCGTCGAACGCGCAGGCACCCCCGGCCGCCACTGGGACACCGTCCTCGTCACCGCCGAGGTCGTCGTCGACACAGACGACGGCGAGAGCCCGTTCGGCTGGCGCGAACCCGAACCACCCACACCCAACCGCGCCACCCGGCGCGCCATGCAACGCGCAGCACGGAGGAAGCAGTGACCAGCCTCGACGACCTCATCCCGCCCTCAGACCTCGCCGCCGCCATCCAGGCCGGCCACGTCACCCGCAAGACGCACCCCGCCCTGCCGCTGTCGATCTACACCTACACGCGGGCCGCGCAGTATGAGCACGCCTGGACTCCGACCACTCTCCGCTGCCGGGGCCTCATCGCCGACGACAAGACAGGCGACATCGTCGCCTGGCCGTTCCCGAAGTTCTTCAACGTCGGCGAGCACGCCTACGGCACCGAGTACGCGCCGCCGCTCCCCGAAGGCGAGACGTTCGAGGTATTCGACAAGGTCGACGGTTCGCTGGGCATCGTGTTCTGGTACGCGGGCCGGTGGCGCGCCGCGTCGAAGGGCTCGTTCATCAGCGAGCAGGCGCAGTGGGCGCAGGCATGGCTCGACGACCACGACACCTCGCTGCTCATGACCGGCGTCACCTACCTCGCCGAGATCATCTACCCCGAGAACCGGATCGTCGTCGACTACGACAGCCGAACAGATCTCGTCCTCCTCGGCGCCTTCAACAGCGCAGGCAAGGAGGTTCGCCTGTCCTGGGTTGCCGACGACTGGGCGCCGATCGGCTCCGTCGTCCGCTCATGGGACGCCCTGCCGCTCCCCGAACTCCTGAAGCTCACCGAGGCCAACGCCCGCCCCGACGGCCAGCCCACCAGCGGCATGCACGCTGAGGGCTACGTCATCCGGTACGCCAACGGGCTCCGCGCGAAGGCGAAGCTCGCCGAGTACGTCCGCCTCCACAAGGTGCTCACCGGGATCACCGAGCGGGACATCTGGCGGTACGCCGGCATCGAGCACTTCGCCGGCCAGCCCCCGAAGCTCGTCGCGAAGGCGCTCGGCTGCCCCGTCGCAGAGGTCGAGGCGCTCGCCGCCGGTGGCCGTGGCCCGCTCGCCGCGCTGCTGGAGCAGGTCCCGGACGAGTTCGACGCGTGGGTGCGGGGCGTGGCCGAGCGTCTCGCGGTCGAGGCTGACGGGCTCGTCGACCGGGCGTCCGCAGAGTTCACCGCGCTCGCCCACCTCGCCGTGGACAGGGGGGAGTTCGCCCGCGCCGCGCAGCGCATCGACCACCCCGGGGTGCGGGCGGCGATGTTCCTGATCCTCGACGGGAAACCGGCGGCGCTGCACCTGTGGCGGTCGGTGAAGCCGGAGGCGTCGACGCCGTTCGCTGCGGATGACGAAGCCTGACCGCGCTGCTGCTGCTCCGGCAGGGACGGGCGGTCGCATGTCCGGGACAGCACGAGGCCCGCCAGTCCGAAGACCGGCGGGCCCGTGTACCTCCCAGATACGCCGACGCTACGCCCGCCCCGGTCAGTGCGTCCAGACCTCCGGGCCGCCGCCCCGCCACTCGATGAACGGGCTGCGGATGACGTCCATCTCGTCCGCGTCCTGCATGCCGGCCGTCTGGAGCAGCGCCGCCACGTCCCGCACGTTGTACGCGAGGCCGAGGATCTGCCCGTCCACGCGCACGCGCCGGCCGCCGGTCTCGTCCGGCGGGTACACGATCACCGGGGTTGCGGAGGTCATGACCCCAGCCTCACCCGGGGCCTGCGGCAGCGCATCCCGGACGGCTACGCTGGGAGCCCAGCTCGGCGCCAACCGGGCTGCGGGATCATGCGAGGCCTGGACAGCCTGAAGCCCCGACCACATCGGTCGGGGCTTTCTCGTGCGTGCATCTACTCCGCCGGGTCCTCGCTCGCGTGCCGGACCGCGCGCTTCGCGGCCTGCTCCACCTCGTACCGCGACTCCTTCACATCGTCGCGGCCGGCGTACGCGGTGACCGCGGCCTGGAAGGCGACGGCCGCGCTGCGCCAGCGTTCCCACTGCGCCCTGTACTCGTCGCCCGCGAGCCCCGCGAGCCGCGCCCGTTCGGTCTCGGAGGATCGTTCCAGCAGGATCAGCTCGTCAAGGTCGTTTGCCACGAGCAGGATCGTAGGCCGGGCGTGAGCGAGCCCCCACCCGGCACGCAGGTGAGGGCTCAGAGCAGACGCGGCTATGGGGCCCCGTTATTCCACGGACGGCGGTTCGAGTTCTTCCGCGAGGATCTGACGGACGCGTCCGAAGCTGATGCTCAACTCGTCGGCGATCTGCCGGTACGTCATGCCGCTGTCGTGCATCCGGCGCACCGCCTGCTGGCGGCGCCACCGGAATCGGTCCACGGCTTCGCCCCACGCCTGCGTGATCCGCTTGGCCTGCTCTGTGGGTGGCTCCTCAGCCGCTACGGCATCCACCGCATCCAGCATCCGCCGCACCTCCTCCGCCCGGTCGTCCATGTCCGTCCCTTCCCGGGGCTGGGAGGCGGATCGTCCTGCCGTCTTGTGTAGGGAGCCTACACGCGTGTAGCTTGACTACACAACGGCGCGGAGGTCCCGTCTCCGTCCGTAAGCAGTACGGCCCGACAGGGGTTGCACCCCCTGCCGGGCCACTGACCAACCTGCGTGAACAGGAAGGACAGCCGTGACACACGGTACAAGTCGCACGGGTCCCGAGCCCACCCCCACGACCGTCGCCACAACCCCCGCCCTCGTCGCCCAGTACGCGGCCGCCATGCAGAAGCAGCTCGCCATCCAACGCCGCATCGGCAAGGACTACGACCTCACCGCCGAATGGCGACAGGCGCAGCGCACCTGCGACCGCATCTGGACCGAGGCCCGCGACGCCGGCCACACCGTCGATGAACTCCTCGCCGCCAGCCGCGCCCTGGACGTGACCGTCTGATGGGCGTCCGCTTCTGGGCCGGTGTCGCCCTCATCGCCACCCTCTCCACCGCAGCCCTCGCCGTCGCCTGCACCCACTGACCGGCTGCCCGATCCGCCCGTCACGCACGGGCGGTGAAGGGAACCGCTCAGCGTTCCACCACCCACCGGAAGGAACCCGCCATGGGCAAGCTCAGCAACTTCATCCTCGGCACCCCCGAGCAGCGCGACCACAACGCGACCTACAACCACCGCGACGCCAACCCCGACAGCGACGCCTACCTGGCCTCCCACGACCGCGTCGTCAAGGCAGAGAAGGCCGCCAAGAACAAGAAGCGCTGACCGGTAGCCCTCGGTCCGCGTCTCGCACGCGGGCCCTGGAGATCTGGCCAGCCGTAGCACCCCGCCTGCACCCGGAGCCCGCCATGCGACGCCACCCCAACCACCTGATCCGCAACCTCCTCATCGCCAGCCTGATCATCCTCGCCGCGATGCACCCCCACGCCACCCGGCAACTCGCCCGCCTCGGCACCGAGCTGGTCCTCACCATCGTCCAAGGCGCAGCAGACGGGGCCGCCGCCCACCCGGGTGCCGCGCTTCTCCTCGCCGGCGCCGCGTACCTCGCGCACCAGATCCGCACCCACCAGCCCCGCCCCGCAACCGCCCGCGCCTGACCCCAGCCCGGAGGCCACCACCATGCCCGCCCGCCCGTTCCGCCGGCCCACGAAAGCCGTCACCGAAAACGTCCACGGAGTCGACGTCACCTACGACGTCCCCGACAACACCCCCATCATCCGCATCCCCTTCAACCTCGACGCGATGCTGCGCCGCATCCTCTTCAGCATTGCCATCGCCATGACAGCCGGTGCGATCGTCTGGGGCACCGTCGCCATCGGCAGCATGCTCACCCTCCTCGCCCCACCGTGGGGCGCCTACCTCGTCGCCGGGATCTTCGACGCCGGGTGGGCGGGCTGCCTCATCGCCGAGTGGGTCCTGCGCTTCGACCACGCACGCGCGAGGATCCCCGCCGCGGTCGGCCTCGCCATGCTCGCCGTGTCCGTCGCCGCGATCATCATCGACGGGGCCCGAGCCCACGCGATCGCCATCGGCATCATCGGCGCCCTCGTCTCCGCCGCGGCGAAGGGCATGTGGGCCGTCGCGATGTACACGATCCGGATCAAGCTGGACCCGAAGTACGAGGCCTACCTCCGTGCCCGGCAGCAGCAGGCCGGCACCGAGCAGGCATTGGCCCTCGGCGAGCGAGACCGGGCACTCACCCACAACGCCACGGTGAAGCTGCGGCTCGCCTTGGAGGCGCAGCACGGCCCGTCCCGGCCGGTCGTGGACCAGCTCGTGAACCCGGTCCAGTCCACCCCGGTTCAGGCGCCCGACCAGCCGATGGACCAGGCGCCGCCCGCCCCCGAACCGGCCACGGTTCAGGCTGTCCAGGCCGGTCCGGACCGCCCGGTTCAGATCGATGACCAGGTCGGTGAACTGCTGCGCCGCCTCAAGCTCGGCGACCACATCACCAAGCGGCGTGCCACGGAAATCCTCGGCGTCTCGGAGTCCACCGCCTACCGGCGGCTCACCGAGGCGCAGCGCCTCCTCAACCAGTACCGCTGACCCGTCCGCCGGCCCGGCCCCCACCCTCGGGTGGGGGCCGCCGCGTCCCGCACCGGAGCCCCAGTGAAGATCACCCGCACCGACGTCGCCCTCACCATCGCCCTGCCCAGCCTCGTCTCTGGCGCTGCGCTCCTTGCTGACTGGCAGTACGCCGGCACCGCCACCGCCGTCGAGTTCATCGCAGCCGTCGCGGCCCACAAGGTCTCCTTCGCCAGCTTCGCGAAGAAGTGGTCACCTGCGCTGGCCTGGAGCAACCTCGCCGTCGGCGCCGCGTTCACCCAGGCCGCCATCACCGGGGCATTCGGAGCCGGACCCGCCGTGTACGCGTGGCTCTCAGGCATGGCCATCACCGCGGCCGCATGTGGCGTCTACCGGCACCACACACGCCACGACGAGATCAAAGTGGAGCAGGAGTCGGTGAAGCTCCAGACCGGGCTTGTCCGACTACAGATGGCCCACCACACGCTGGTCCAGAAGACCGCGCCCGAACCGGTCCAGGCCGGACCGGACCTGACCGGGCGGACCGTCGAAGAGACCAGGCTGCGGACCGTGGTCCACGAACTGTTCACCGCCGAACTCCCCGGCTGCATCGTGGAACGGACCAGGACCGGCTGGACTGCCGTCCTGGACCTGCCAGTGAACCTGGACCGGGCCAAGCTCCGGACCGCGTGGCCCAAGGTCGCCGGCGGGATGGGCGTGGCCGGGGAGTTCGCCCTCGATGACGGGCCGCTCACGAACCAGCTCATCGTCCGGTTCATCGACGGCGACCCCCTCGACCAGGTCATCCCCTACGTCCGGTCCACCGCCGGCCGGTTCACCGACCCGGTCCACCTCGGCGTGGACCGCTTCCTCGACCCGATCACCCTGGACATGGCCTACAACCACACCCTCGTCGCCGGATCCTCGAAGTTCGGGAAGTCCACCCTGGTCCGGTCCATCGCGGTCCAGCTCGCGGACCGGCCCGACACCGTGGTCTACGGGATGGACCTGAAGCCGGGCGCACCCGAACTCACCCCCATGGCGCCGATCCTCCAGGACGTGGCCGCCACCCCGGAACAGGCGCACGCCCTCCTCGACTGGCTCTCCGAAGAACTCGCCGAGCGCGGCGAGATCCTCGCCACCGCAGGCGACCAGGAATGGGACCCCGAGAAGCACGGCCGGCCCGCGATCTGGGTCATCGAAGACGAGTTGGCCGAGCTGGTCAGGCAGGGCGACGACGGCCTGTGGAAGAAGAACCCGGCGTCGAAGAAGCAGACGTCGCTCCTGGCACTGATGCGGTTCGCTGCCATGCACTTCCTGTCGGCGACTCAGCAGCCGTCTCGGAAGGTGTTCGGCGGGACCACCGACGCGCGCGGCAACTACGCGAACCGGCTGTCCACCCGCATGAACGATGCGGACCACCGGCGGTTCATCTTCGGCAACACCCCAGGCTGGGAGCCCGGGAAGCTGAACCAGCCGGGGAAGTTCCTCCTCCAGTCCCCGCTTCACCAGCAGCCTGCCCCGTACAAGGGGATGTGGCTGACCGGCGAGGAGTTCCGGGCGGAAGTGCGGCGCATCGGCGCGACCACCGTGCGGCCGCCGGTGGGGAGGCGGCTGATTCTGCCCGCGCCGGGCGAGTCGAAGCAGGAGCGGGTGCGGAACGCGCTGGCGAAGTACGGGAACTGCACGCGCCGTGAGTTGGAGTTGGCGACGGGGCTTGGGGAGAAGCAGGTGCTCGATGCGGCGCGGGCACTGCGCCCGGATGTCGAGCGCTGTGAGGACACGCAGACGTGGCGGATCGTCCAGTTGTCGGCGTGGGAGGCGCAGGCGGTCGCGAGTCCGTGAACGTGCAGGTCAGACAGCTTGTTCGGTGGGTCGGATGGGGGGTCGGATGGCGTGGCCGTGACGGGTCGGTGGCGCGGGCCGGGCCCGACGGGGTTTCCGACCCCGCCAGACAGCCCGCGGTGCCACACTGTGGGTTACGCGCCGGGTCGCGCCCGGCACGGCCTCGCCGCGGACTTCCCCCCTCGCGGCGAGGCCGGCCCCTATCCAGCAGAGGAACCGCCCGTGACCCAGCCCCAGCCTGTCTCGCGTCGGCCTCGTACTCCGCTCGCGCAGATCGACCCGCACAGCAAGACTGCCGCGCGTGCAGCCGGCCGGATGCGGGACATCCCCGGACGCCGCCCGGCCCAGCCGATCACCTTCGACTCGGCGCTGTAGCCGCCTGGTCCGCGCGGGCCCGGCTCGTCCCCCAGACGGGTCGGGCCTTCGCTGTTTCCCCGGCGGGCTGTCGGTGGCCGCGACTACGATCCCCGACACACCGAGTCCTGGGGGGACCATGACCAGCAACCTGCCGCCGATGCCCAGCACCCCGCCCGCGCCGACGCGCAGCAGACGCACCACGTGGATCATCGCCGCCGTCATCGCCGCCGCCCTGGCCATCGGAGGCGGCGCGTACTGGATCAGCCGCCCGTCCTACGACGACATCGTCAAGGACTGCCAGAAGGCCCTCATCGCGCAGACGAAGGCCGGCGGGAAGGGCAAGCCGTCCGCCTGTGAGGACGTGAAGGACGACGACTACACGGCGTTGGTCATGTCCAACGCCATCGACGGGATGTCGAAGAAGGACCGGGACATGCTGGACTACTACGACAACGGGACGATCGACGGCAGCATCGGCTGACGTTGGGCGCAGCGAGGCCCCGCACCGGAAGTCCGGGCGGGGCCTTCGTCATGCGGTGTCAGATACTGGTCACGATCCCCAGGGCGAAGACGATCACGAAGCAGATCAGTAGCGCCACCTTCACGGCGAGAACGCCGCCGATCACGCGCCCGAGCCACCGGTCTGCCATGGCCGCCCTCTCTCTGCGGGCCGCCGCGAAGCGTGCCGACGTCTGCGCTTCCGACTCGGCGGACCGTGTGCGGGTCGCACGGGCCTGCGCATCCACTCGCTCCTGCTGGCAGAACAGGGCCTCGCCCAACCCGTCGTTGACGATGGCCAGTTCACGGTGGAGGCGTCCCCCGCAGCGAGGGCAGTCTGTCAGCGCGTTGGTGGGGCAACATCCCGCGCACGGGCCGGCGGTGGCATGGGCGCTGCTCCAGCCCCAGCCGTCGTCTTGTCGGTGGCGCCATTGGAAGCGCGGCGTGGTGCTGCTCATCTGGCGGGCGTCTCGTCCGGGCGGTCGGCGTCCGGCGGGTAGTCGACGCAGTCCCTCGTGTGCTTGATCGCGACAGGCTTTCCGTCCGGCCCGGTGATGACGAGGCGGACGTCCAGGTTGTTGAACGTGGCGTGGCAGTGCGGGCAGTCGACGTCGCTCATGCGCTCTTCTCCTCGCTGCTCGACGGGCGCTCGCGTCGCTTCCGGTTGATGCGGTCGTGCATCAGCTCAATCAGCACGTCGGAGCGGGTGCGGCCGTCTTCGATGGTGGCGTCGAACTCCTTCAGCACCTGCGGTGGTGGGCGGAACGAGATCGGCTTGGTCTGGCCGGTGGCTGGCCTGGCCATGAGTCCTCCTAGGTGCGCGTATTACAGGAACCACTATTCACCTGCGCAAGCCTGTTGACAACCCCGCCGGTCGTGATGCATTCTCGTATTACAGAAACCGCATCACAGCAGGGGGATCAGCCGAGATGAACGCCAAGACCCGCACCCGCCGAAACGGCCTCCGCGCCTCAGCCACCACCACCAAGGCCCTCGGCTACCGCACCCTCTCCGGCATCATCGCCGCCCTCGTCGAGACCGGCCGGCTCATCCGCACCGGCGACTTCCTCGACCGCATCGGCGGCAACGACCTCCCCGACGGAAAGAAGTCCTGGTTCGGCCGCCACGTCGCCAAGGCATACCGCACCGCCACCGGACACGACGCCCCCAAGGTGTGGGCACAGCACCGCACCACCGGCAAGTGGATCCACGTCCACGTCTACGGCTCCATCGACGAGGCCCTGTACGCCGGCCTCTTCTCCTACAAGGGCACCCGCCACCTCCTCACCACGGAGGTCGCCTAGACCAACTTCCAGACGCGAGCGAAGAAGCCCAAGCCCACTTGCCCCGCCTGCGGCAAGAGCCCCGTCTACGCTCAGACGCAGTGTAAGCGCTGCTATATCGCGGCGCTGGAGTCCGGCGAGATCACGCGCGTCGGCAGTAGCAACACGCGGCCCGTAAAGGACCGGCTCCTGGCCAAGGTTCGCGCGGATGCGTCAGGCTGCTGGGTGTTTGAGGGATACATCAACCCGGGCGGCTACGGGGCCCTGCTTGACGACGACGGCCGGACGCGAACCGCGCACAGGATCTCGTACAAGGTCTTCGTCGGCCCCATCCTTGAAGGCCGCCAACTGGATCACCTGTGCCACACGTTCGACGAGAACTGCTCAGGCGGCCCCTCCTGTGCGCACCGCCGCTGCGTGAACCCGTCGCATCTGGAGCCCGTCACGCAACGGGAGAACAAGCTCAGGGGTGTCAGCTTCAGTGCCGTGAACGCGCTCAAGACGCGCTGCAAGAACGGGCACGAGTTCACTCCGCAGAACACGTACTACCGCTCTCCGACGCATCGCCAGTGCCGAACCTGCAACAGCGCCCAGGTCACCGCCTACAGGAAGCGCAAGCGCGCCTCCGCCTGACCCGAAGGAGACCCGATGGCCCACACGATCCGCTGCGCGCACGACGACTGCGACGACTGCTCCCTGCGTGCCGCCTTCAAGCCGACCACCTGGGAGCAGGAGGCCGCCGACCACCGGCGGTCCCTCGCCGCGGACGGATGGAGCGACGTGGAAGGCCGGGACTACTGCCCGGCCCACAAGCCCGCCTGACCCCGCGCACATCAGAGGGCCCGATCCCTGGTGACGCTCGACTTCGACGTGCAGTTCAACACCCTCTGACACTGAAGGCCCGCCCCAACCATCGGGGCGGGCCTTCACGTTTCACGAACTCGGCGGCCGCGGCGGGAGCGGCGCCGGCCTCTCGTGCGGATGCGGCGGTGTGGGCGTGGGCCCGATCCGTGCTTTCGCCATGGGGGTTGTCCTCCTCCGGGCTACCGCCCGTCGATTCATACCCTCAGGGTATTGAATCCGGTGCCGTCGCCGGTACCCACTCGTTCGTGTCACAACCCCGTCACACACCCCACACCCCAACACACCCACCCCTACGCTCACCCCTCACCACAACCCGCACAACTCAGGGGGAAGCATGGCCAACTGGAAACTCATCGGCGGCATCGCAGGCGGCGTCATCGTCCTCGGCGCCATCGGCAACGCCATCGACGGCAACGACAAGACCAGCCCGACATCCGGCAGCATCGCCAGCCCCACCACTAGCGGCCCGGCCGCGACGAGCGGCAGCAGCGACGACGCCAAGCCGGCCGACACGGAGAAGAAGACCCTTCCCAACTTCGTCGGCATGGGCCTGCAATCCGCGCAGGACAAAGCCCAAGCCGCCGGCTTCTACGGGCTCGACAGTCACGACTCCCTCGGCCGCGACCGGAACCAGTTCCTCGACCGGGACTGGAAGGTCTGCTCCCAAAAGCCCGCGGCCGGGAAGCCGGTGTCGACGGACACCACCATCGACTTCGGCACGGTGAAGCTCGCCGAGACCTGCCCGGCCACGGACCAGGCCGCGCTGGCTGCTGCGGGGAAGACGATGCCGAACTTCGCGGGGAAGGCGGTGAAGGTCGCGCGCGGTGCGCTCGACTCGGGGATGTCGATCACTGTCAACGATGCGACCGGGGAGGGCCGGTACATCCTGATGGAGTCGAACTGGAAGGTGTGCTCGCAGAAACCCGCGGCGGGCGCGGCGTTGAACGGGCAGCCGGTGACGTTCGGCGCGGTGAAGTTCGAGGAGTCCTGCCCCTGACACGCTGAGGGCCCGAAGCCGCCCCCGGCCTCGGGCCCTCTACCTCACCCCGTCGCCCCTCAGCGACGTTTCCCACCCCGCGCCTGCCGCGTGCGTGCGGCCTTGCGGGACATCCTGCTGCGCTGCACGTGGGTCCTGCCCGCGTTCGAGATCTCCGCAGCCCGGGTCTTCGTCAGCCCCCGGCGGCGCAATGCGCGATACACGGCGAAGCGGTTGCGGTACACGAAGCCGGCGCGACCGCCTCGGTCGGACACCATGCACGCCACCTCCTTGCGGACGGATCGAAGGCTGCAAGCCTTTCTCGCCTACGATTCAACGGTATCCGGTCAAGGAGGTGGAACACCATGCCCAACGCAGACGGCACCCCCTACAACCCCGCCGACGCACTCCGCAGCAGCAGCAACGGCCGCTTCCAACGCAACCCTGCCACCGCTCACCGCGACGCCGAAGCCGCCCGCCTCCGCAGCCAGGGCCGCACCTACCAGCAGATCGCCGACGAGCTGAAGTTCGGCCATCGCAAGGAAGCCCAGACCGCCGTCGACCGCGCCATCTCCGACGTCGTCCGCGAACCCGCCACGGCCGTCCTGCACTTCGAACTCGAACGCCTCGACGCCGAACTCGTCCGCCTCGACGCGCTCGAACTGCGGGTGCGGCAGGTCCTCGACGCCCGGCACATCACCGTCAACAACGGGCGAGTCATCGTCCACCCGGAGACCGGCGCACCGATGGAAGACGACGCGCCCGTACTCCAGGCCACCGACCGGCTGTTGAAAATCGAGGAAGCGCGCCGGCGAAACGGGGAGCGCCGCGCGAAGCTCACCGGCATCGAGGCCGCGGTGAAGGTTGATGCGACCGTCCACCAGGTCACCCAGCAGGATCTCGAACTCCAGGAGATGCTCCGCGACGCGAGGGCGAAGACCGCGCTGGAAGAGCAGCAGATCCGCGACGGCGCGGGCAGCGACGGCTGACCGTGACGACCGCGACCCGCACCGGCTACCTCGACGGGCTCGACGCCGAAACCTTCGACCTGCCCGCCTACCTCGCACAGTTCGACCCGCGGCTCCTCGCAGACCCTGAAGGCCGGCGCGTTCTCACCCGCCTCGACCCGCTGCTGTTCGCCCTGGTCTATCTCCGCCACCATCTCAAAGACGAAGACGGCGGCATCACCTTCGGCGACGCCCACCTCGACTGGTGCCGCGCCGCCCGCGCCTGGGTACGCCCCCCCTCCGGGCCGGCAGAGAACCGTGACGCGTACATTGCGCCCCGCAACACGGGCAAGACGACCTGGTGGTTCCTGCTCCTGCCGATGTGGGCGGCCGCGCACGGGCACGTCCGGTTCGCCGCCGCGTTCGCCTCCGCCGCGACCCAGGCGGAGCGCCACCTAAGCACCTTCAAGCGCGAGCTCGACGGGAACTCCCTGTTGCGCCGAGACTTCCCCGACCTCTGCTCCGCGGCACGCCGACTGTCCGGGGCGAATGTCGCGGACACCCAGAGCATGTACGTCGCGAAGTCCGGGTTCATCTTCGCCGCGCATGGCGTCGACTCCAGCTCACTGGGGTTGAAGGTCGAGGAGAAGCGGCCGGACCTGCTGCTGTGCGATGACGTGGAGCCGGACGAGGCGTCGTACTCGGCGGCTCTCGCAGCGAAGCGACTCACCACGCTCGTCGACGCGATCCTCCCGTTGAACATCTACGCCCGCGTGGTGATCTGCGGGACGGTCACCATGCCGGGGAGCATCATCCACCAGCTTGTGCGGGCCGCGAAGGGCGTCAACGTCGCGACTTGGATCCGCGAGGAAGGCATCCGAGCGCACCACAGCCTCCCGATCGTGGAACGCCCGGACGGCACGGAGCGGTCGATGTGGCCGGCGAAGTGGCCGATCGGCTACCTGCTGGAGATCAGGCACACCCGCAGCTACGCGAAGAACATGGCGAACGATCCGCTCGCTGCGGACGGGGCGTTGTGGACGCCGGACGACTTCCGCTACCCCGACGACAGCGCCGAGCCGGTCACGCACATGATGCTGTCGATCGACCCAGCGACCACCGCGAAGAAGGCGTCCGACTTCACCGGGCTGGCCGTGGTGTCGTGGTCGGCGCAGCATCGCCGCTGCACCGTGCACGCGGCGATGGCGCTGAAGGTCCGGCCCGGGCCGGAGCTCCGCGACCGGGTGCTCGCGCTGCTGGACGAGTTCCCTCGGATCGGTCTGGTGCTGATCGAGGTGAACCAGGGCGGCGACACGTGGCAGTCGGTGCTGCACGACATGCCGGTGAAGGTGAAGCCGGTGCATCAGACGGAGCCGAAGTTCGTGCGGGCGGAGGGGGTGCTCGGCTTGTACCAGCGGGGCCGGGTGCTGCATGCGCGGAAGCTGCCGGAGTTGGAGCAGCAGATGTGCACCTTCCCGAAGGGCCCGAACGACGACATGGTCGACGCGGTGGGGAGCGCGGTGCGTCGGTTCATCCCTCCGGTGCGGAAGGCGTCGCCGTCGGCGTCGAAGACTCCGTACACGTAGCAACTGGCATTCGTAGGTGAGGGCACATCGTGCGGGCCATGACGTAACCAGCCGGACCGTCTATCCTTCGATTCAAAGGTCACGGGTGGAGGATGCATTGGATGAAGAGGCGAACGCCCTCCGAGACGACCTCATGTACGGGATCCACGAACTCACCGAAGCCCGACCCCACTACGATCAAGCCGCCCTCTACTACGACGGCAAGGTCCCCGAAGTCTTCAGCTCCAACCGCATCCGCCGCGCCCTCGCCGCCCACAACATCGACTTCGACCTCAACTTCGCGAAGACGCCGGTCGACGCCGTCACCGACCGCCTGGAGATCGCAGGCGTCACCGGCAAGGACGACGCACAGACCGCGCTCATCTCCCAGATCTGGCAGGACAACCAGCTCGACCTGGAGATGCCCGACGTGTTCCGCCGGGCCGGCGAGTTCGGCGACGCCTACCTGATGGTCCTGCCCGTCGAAGACGACGACGACAAGACGGTGCGGGTCGAGATGTTCTACAACTCCCCGCAGACCGTCCGCATCATCTACGACGAGGAGAACCCCCGCCGCAAGGCGTTCACCGTCAAGCGCTGGTGCGAGGCGAAGCTCCAGCGGGCCGAGGTCCAGTACGACGGCCGCACCGTGCGCTGGACGACGGAAGCGAACGCGAGCGGCGCCGAACCCGGTGACTGGAAGCCGTGGCCGGCTGACCCGGAAGACCCCGAGTCGTGGATCATCGACAACGACTGGAACGAGCAGCCCACGTTCCACTTCCGCACCGACCGGCCCTACGGCACACCCGAGCACTACGCCGCCTACGGCCCGCAGAACGCGATCACCAAGCTGCAGGCCACCCACATGGGCACCGTCGACAGCCAAGGCTTCCCGCTGCGGTACGCGCTCACCGAGACCGCGAACACCGACACCAGCGACCTGGAACCAGGCGACTTCGACGACGAGGACTTCCCTCCGAACACCAACGGGGTCGGGCCCTCCGACTCCGGCGACGACAGCAGCCTCAAGGGCGGCCCCGGCGAACTCCTACTCCTGCGCGGCTTCAAGCAGGTCGGCCAGTTCGACGTCGCGCAGCCCGGCGTGTTCCTCGACCCGATCCAGTTCAACGTCCGCGCCATGGCCGTCATCACCACCACCCCGCTGCACCTGTTCGACCCGTCCGGCGAGCAGCCGTCCGGGCAGTCCGTCCGCGCGCAGGACGCCCCGTTCACCAGGAAGGTCACCAACCGGCAGCTGTCCTACGGTGCGACCCTGCGGGAGGCGCTCACGTTCGCGCTGCGCCGCCTGGGGGTGCCGGACCCGGTGGTGACCGTGCACTGGAAGCCGGCCGAGACCGTCGACGATGCCGAGGGCTGGGCCACCGTCAAGGCGAAGATCGAGGCAGGCGTGCCTCGCCGTCAGGCGCTCATGGAGGCCGGCTACCGGGCCGAGCAGGTCGACGCGTGGCTCACAGGTACGGACGACGCAGAACTCCAGCGCCGTGTCGACGTCCTCGCCTCCCTGGCCGACTCGGCGCAGAAGCTCGGCGCGGCGAAGACCCTCGGCGTCGTCACCGACGACCAGGTCGCGGCGCTCATGTCCGGCGCGATCGACGACCTCGAAGCCCTCGCCACTGCGCAGGAGACGGGCTGATGCCTTACTCCAGCGACCGCCTCATGAAGCTGGTCCAGGGCGAGCACACCGACGAGGTCATCGACCTGGAGGCCGGGATCGTCAGCCGGGCCCTGGCCGGCAGCGACCGGGCGTTCGAGGACCTGATCCGCACCACCCTCGCCGCATGGACGAAAGCGTTCGGCGGCCCCAACTACGAGGCCCTGCCCGGGGACCTGCTGCGGCGCATCCTCAACGCCGCCCGCGCGGCTGCCGCCCGGATCCTCGACGGGATCACGGAACGGGCGCCGGCAGCGCTCGCCGACGGCCTGCACCCTGCGGTCGCCCTGGGGGTGGCGCAGGGCGCGGCGTTCGTGGCTGCGGCGTCCGGGCGTCGGCGCCGCGCACCGAAGGTCCCCGCGGTGAGCCGCACGCTCCGGGACCAGGCCCGTCATCTCCGCGACTTGGTGGCCGACCGGCAGAAGCGGGCCGCGCACCTCCTCCACCCGGACCGGGTATCGCGCTGGTCCCACCTGCTGGCCGGGCTCGGCGCCGCCCGGGCCGCGCTGCCCGCGGTGCGTGCGCACATCGCGTGGGTCATCAACACTGCCGTCCACGAGGGGCTCGACGTGGTGGTGCAGGCGACGGCGCCGCTGCGGGTGTGGGTATCGGAGGCCGACGCGTGCGTGCGCTGCCTCGCCTACACCGGGCGGACCGTCAAGGCTGGAGAGGCGTTTCCGGGTGGCCTGTCGTGGGATCCCCGCCAGCGCCGCACCCGCGCGACCCCGGTGGAGGGGCCGCCGCTGCACTCGCACTGCCGATGCCGTGCCGTTCCCTGGGATGACGCGTGGACTACCGAGGGCGTGCCGTTCCCCCTGGCGCTGCAGCGGGAGGCGCACCGGTCGATCGGCTACGGCAACGGCCGGCCCTCCGAAACGCGGGCGGTCCGCCTGCGCGCCGCGCGGGAACTGCTCCGCACCGTCGACGACCTCCTGCCCGCAGTCGAAGCCACCGCCCGCACCGCAACCCGCACCGGCCGCTTCCCCGCCGCCGCCTAGACCCGGCGCCCGCCGATGGGCCGCCACCAACCCCGTGATGGGAGAACACCAGATGGGCATCCACACCAGCCAGCCGGCCGCAGGTATCAGCCTGCCGCCGGGCGCAATCCTCGGCTACCGCACCGACGGCCGTCCGATCCACGTCATCGCCGGCGGAGCCGAGGACGACGCCCCGGACGTTGAGGTCGAGGACGCTCCGGAGGCGGAGCCCGAGCCGGACCTCGAACCGGAAGCGGAGCCCGACGAGGCGCCGAAGCCGAAGCCTCCAGCCAAGAAGGACGACAAGGCCGACGACTTCACGCCCCCGTCGAAGGACGAGTGGGCGCGCACGCAGGCCGCGTTGAAGAAGGCCAACGAGGACGGGAAGCGGCACCGGCTCCGCAACAAGGAGCTGGAGGACAAGGTCCGCGGCGACGAGACCGAGCACGAGAAAGCTTTGCGCGAGGCACGCGAAGAGGGCGAGAAGCGATTCCGCGAGCCGATGAAGAAGGCCGGGATCCGCGCCGCGCTCGCCGAGGCCGGGTTCTCCACGCCGGACCGGCTGATGAAGCTCGTCGACTGGGACTCGGTCAGCGTCGACGACGAGGGTGAACTCATCGGCGCCGAGGCGGAGGTCGACCGGATCAAGTCCGACTACCCGGAGTTCTTGCCGCAGGACAAGCCGAAGGCGAAGGCCCGGCCGACGGGCGCACCGAAGACGGCAGCCGTGGAGAAGCCCAAGAGCACGGCGGAACAGCACGCGAACCGGATCCTGGGTAGGGCTTGACCTCCCGAGGTATATTCATCACCAGGTGAATTACCCCGGTGATCGGGGCAGGCCACCGCCCTTGCTTGCGAAGGCGCCCGTGATGGGGCCCGAGCCCACCAGCTTCCCCATCACGACGCCCGCAGGAGGGCACAGTGGCACGCAACACGATGGAGGCGTGGCTCCCCGAAGAGTGGGAGACCTCCAAGGTCGTTCAGTCCATCACCCAGATCTCCGCGGTCGAGGCCCTCGCCTCCCGCATCACCATGGGATCCGACACCAAGCACGTCCCGCGCACCGCGGGCATGGGCGTCGACGTCGTCGCCAAGGGCGGCGCCTACGGTGAGGACGTCTCCCTCAACGACGAAGTCCTCCTCACCGCGCGTAAGTTCGGCAAGGCTGCTCGCCTGGCGGAAGAGGACATCGACGACTCGGTGGCCAACGTCATCGAGGCGAAGATGATCGGCTGGGGCAAGTCCTACGCCAAGATGATCGACAACGCGTCCCTCGCGGTGTCCGCCGCGGAGAACGGCACGACCATCCCGTTCACCAGCCTCTACCAGCTGCTGAACACCACGGACTCCGGCCTCAGCTACACCGGTGGCACGAACATCACCACCGCCGCGTCGGCCGGCCTGCCGTCCTACACCGAGTTCTCCACCGCGGTCGGCAACATCGAGTCCGGCGACTACTTCGACCCGGGCAACATGTACGCGATCGCCCACCCGGCGTTCCGCAAGTCGCTCCGCGGGGTCCTCGACACGCAGAACCGGCCGATCTTCCTCGAAGGTCTGAACGGAACCCCTGACACCATCTTCGGTGTCCAGGTCCGCTGGTCCCTCGGCGCGAAGGTGTCCGCGACCGCGACGTCCGCCCCGACCGGCCGTCCGATCATGGCGTTCGTCAACCCGGAGCTGATGCTCCTCGGCGTCCGCTCCGGCCCCGAGTCCGTGTTCATCGACGGGCGCGACGGCCTGTCCGCGCTGACGGACGAGTCGATCCTGAAGATGCGTGCCCGCCGCGCCTGGGCCTACGGCCACCCCAACGGCGCCAGCATCCTCGTCGGCTGACCCACCCCCTGTGACCCCCGTACCGCTTCCATGGCTGGGCGGTACGGGCCACCGGTAGGAGGTGAGCCATGGCAGCGAGGAAGACCACCAGCAGCAAGACCGAGGCCGACAAGCCCACCGAGGAGCAGCTGCGGAAGCAGCAGTTCCCCGCGAAGGCCGGCGCCCCGGACGTCGAGGTCGACGAACGATCCCCCGACGGTTCGACTGGCACTCGTCATGAGAAGGAGTTCGTCGTCCTCGGCGATCACTGGACGGGCGAGGACTACCAGCACGAGGCGAACAAGGCCGCCGTCGCCAACGAGGCGATCCAGCGTGGGCTCCACCCGCGTGGCGACGTGTCGTTCGACGGGGCCGAGGACCACCCGGACGGGCTGTCGCTGACGCTGGCCTACTCGGTGGAGACGGTGCCCTCCTCGATCGACCACCGGCCGGAGGACACCACCACACCCCGCGACGTGATCGTGGGCGACGGCGGCGACACCAGCAGCAGCAAGGCTGAGGCCTAGTCATGGTCGACGCCTGGGCTACTGCGCAGCAGGTCATCGACACCACGGGTGTCTCGGTGACCGATACGCAGCTTGCCCAGGCGCAGTCGGACATTGAGATCTTCAGCAACCGTATCTACCCCGATGGGGAGCGGATGCGGACGCGGGACCTCTACTGGCTGGGCCAGGCCGTCGCCCGACAAGCCGCGTGGCAGGCAGGCCAGTTCGGGCTGGAGACGCGGCTGGATGCCACGCAGATCCAGCAAGACCAGGTCTCCTCCACGCTGACGGGCGACGGCCTGGTCCTCGCACCCATGGCTGCTCGCGCGTTGCGCCGCGTGTCGTGGATGCGGTCCCGGACCGTCCACATCCGCTCCGCGTTCGAGAGCGCACGCCCGGTCGGGAATCCGCTGTCGGACGGGTCCGACGACTCGCAGGTCTGGGCCCCGTACCCGGGGGGTGCGTGATGCAGGCCATCGCCACCACCAAGGTCAGCATCCTTCGTGGCGTCACCACCGACGCCTACGGAGACGAGCAGGACACCGACACCGCCATCAGTACGGGCATCCCTGCCTCGCTGACGGAGCAGTCCCGGCGGGTCACCACCCGCGACGACCCCACCCCCCGCATCGTCCGCTACGCCGTCGCCCGTGTCCCGGCCCGCACAGACGTGCTGGACCAGGACCGGGTCCGTGACGAGCGGACCGGCGCCACCTACATCGTCGACGCCGTCTCCTCGATGGCGAACCCCACGGCCGTGCCGGACATTCGGCTCGACCTGCGACGCACCACCTGACAACAGCATCGGCCACTTGTGCCCGGGGAGACCGGGCCCGGCCAGCACGACACCACCTTCGGAGAGGAGGCGGCCATGGCGCGATCCGGTGTGCGCATCGACCCCAGCGCGCGAGCGCACGTTGACGCGGCGATCAACGACTGGATGCAGGACGTCATCGGCGACGCCATCCTCGGAGACGCCCGCTCCTACGTCCACAAAAGGTCCGGCCGCCTCCACGACTCCCTCCGCGCCGAATGCCACGACAAGGTGCTGCGCGTCGGCTCGTTGGACTGCAACTACGCCACCGACGTCGAACTCGGCACCGCACCGCACGTCATCCTCCCCCGCAACAAGAAGGCCCTGTACTGGCCCGGCGCCGACCACCCGGTCGCGAAGGTCAACCACCCCGGCACCGCACCTGCCCCGTACTTGCGGCCCGCCCTCTACCAGCGGAGGACGGCATGACGACACCCGTGCTGCGCGCCACCCCCGAACTCGTCGCCACCGCATGGCTGAAGACAGTCGTCGGGGACTGCGTCGCCACCACCCTCCCCAAGCCCAGCAGCGACGGCACCCTCGGCTGGACTGACACCGGGTTCGTCACCCTCGTCGGCGTGGGCGGCAGCCCGAACATGTACGTCCCGCTCCGCGACCCCGTCATGGGCCTGTCCTGCTGGGCAGCCAACCCCGGCTCGCAGAAACCGCCGTGGGGGAAAGCCTCCAACCTGGCAGAGACGATCGTCGCCGCAACGCTCGACCACCCGAACGTCCCGAAGACGACGCTCGCCCTGCCTGGCGACTACCCGAACGTGCAGGTCAAGTCCGCCTACACCACCGGCGACCCGCGCCGGATCAACGACGACGCCTCCTCCTACGCCCGCTACGACATCCCCGGCCTCGTCATCGCCTGGACGGAGCTGCCCACATGAGCCGCTACGCCATCCAAGACGCCAACCTTGGCGGCGACCTCGCGACCTGGAACGGGCGCGTCATCGTCCACGACTCCCGTGGCGAGCTGGAGTTCCTCCTCACCGGAGACATCCGCATCGTCGAGTGTCCGCGCAGCCTCCCTCCCGAGCAGACCATCGAGCTCCGCTTCCACCCGCACTTCGCGCACCACCAGTTCCCGATCCGGAGAGAGGCCTACCAGTGAGTCACAAGGTCCGCACCACCATGCGCCCCGACGAGGAGATCGAAGTCGGCAACGCCGAGTACCTCGACCTGCAGCGGCAGGGCCTCCTCGTAGGGGACTCCGCCAACGAGGACGTGCCGCCCGCGACCGCGGCCCCGGCTCCGCCGAAGACGCCCGAGGCGCCTCGGAAGACCAGCACCAGCAAGGAGAGCTGACGATGGCCGTCACCGCCACCAACCTCATCCAGGGCCCGGCAACCCTCTACCAGGGCGCCTTCGGAGCCCTGGAGCCCACCGACACCGCCGTCAACACCACCCCGGCCGCGTCCGCATGGACCGACCTCGGCGGCACACAGGACGGCGTCAAGCTCGCCATCGACCAGACGTACTCCGAGCTGGAAGTCGACCAGATCACCCTCCGCGTCGGGTCCCGCCTGACCAAGGCCGACTTCACCATCGAGACCAGCCTCGCCGAGGCCACCCTGGAAAACCTGTCCATGGTCCTCAACGGGGGCACCGCCGCATCCGGCGCCGGCTGGAAGAGCCTCGACCCCATCGTCACCAGCTCGGCAACCCAGCCGAACTACTTCGCCACCATCCTCGACGGCTACGCCCCACAGCAGTTCCGGCGCCGCGTCATCGCCCGCAAGGTCCTCAACGTCGACTCCGCCGAGCTGGCGTACACGAAGGACAAGCAGACGCTGATCCCCGTCAAGCTCGCCGGCCACTACGTCAGCGAGGCCGTCAAGCCGTTCCACATCGTCGACCAGACCACCTAGTAGCCGGTCGGCCCTCACCCCTGCCCATCACGAGGAGCACCACCCATGGCATCCACCAGCCCGTCCCCCGCCCGTACCCGCCAGGCCGCCGCGGCACGAAAGCGTGCCGCGGCCAAGCCGACCGCCACCGACCCGCTTACCGAGTTCGAACCGATCCGCATCCCCGGCGACGACGAAGTCGAGGAAGACCGCATCCCGCTCTTCTACATCGGCGACGTCGAGTACACGATCCCCCGCGAGGTCCCGCCCGGCGCAGCACTGCAATACCTGCGCCAGGCACGGGAGTCCGGCCACGACCTCGCCACTCCGCCGCTCCTGATCCGCGTCCTCGGCGAGGACGCCTACATGGCGCTGGAGCAGTCGAAGGCCGTGACGGAGCAACAGCTGGAGAAGATCGTGCAGCTGATCGTCGACCTCGCCCTCGGCCAGAAGGAGAAGGAGAAGGAGGGGGGAAAAGCGCGTGGCTGACGATCCTGGATGACTGGGTCCTCACCGTCTCGTGGATCGACGTAGTCCCGTCACGAGTGGACCAAGTCATGTGGGTCCTCGACCACGTCGACGATCTCGACGCCGACTTCCTCGCCATCTACGGACTCGACCTTGAGCACGTCGAGATCAGCAGCCGCCGCTACTTCGCCCTCGCCTACCGGCTCCCCGCCTACCAAGGCGTGATGGCCGCCCGCGTCGACGACGAACGAGATGACCAACCGCAGGCCAGCAGCACCCCAACCCGCACGCAGGACGCGCCACCCAGGCGCGGCAGCGGTGAGACCACCGAGGTCTCACTGACCCAGTTCCGGATGCAGTTCCCGGATCTCGTGAGCGTGGCACAGGGAGGGTAGGACGTGGCCGGAGCCTTCAGGATCGCCGAAGGGTACGTCGAGGTCACCGCCGACGAGTCCGGCTACGACCGCGCGATCGACCGGCTGAAGTCCAAGCGGAACACCGTCGGCGTCCAACTGAAGCTCGACGACCGCGAGGCCATCACCCAGCTGGAGCGGTTCTCCCGCGAACGCACCGTCAAGGTCAAAGTCAACCTCGACCAGACCGCCTTGTCCCGGCTGCGCCTGCAAGACGTCACCGTCAACCTGATCCCGAAGCTGCAGGAAGCAGCCCTCAACCGGGCACGCACCCAGCTGGATCGGCTGACCGCAGACCGAGTCGTGAACATCCGCGCCAACGTCGACACCCGGGTCGGCGCCGACGAGATCCGCAACCTGACCCAACGCCGCCGCGTCCGCATCGGCATCGACGTCGATACCCGCGTCGCCGCCGACGACATCGCGAACCTGACGCGGCGCAGGCAGATGACGGTGCAGGCGAACGCGGATGTCACCGCTGCTGCTGCTCGTCTCGCGTTGTTGAGCCGGGACCGGCGGGTCAACGTGCGTGCGGACGTGGACCGGAGTGCGGCGTCGACGATCTCGAACATGTTCGGCAGCGGCCTGTCGGGGGCGTTCTCCCTGATCAAGACGTCGCTGACGTCCATCGTCTCCCTTGCCGTTCAAGCTTTGCCGACGTTGGTGTCGCTGGGGCAGTCGATCATTTCGATGGGCCCGGCGGCGGCCGTTGCCGTGCCGGCCGTGCTGTCGCTGGGTGCCGCGTTCGCCGCGATCAAGATCGGCACGTCGGGGATTGGTGACGCGTTCAAGCAGGCGTTCGCCCCGGCCACGAAGAGTGCGGGCGCCGCGGAGTCGGCGACGAAGAGAGTCGAGTCCGCGCAACGCTCCCTGGCCAAAGCCCAGCAGGCAGTCAAGGACGCCGAGGTCAACGCCGCTGCCGCCCGCGTCAAGGCGGCCCGGGACATTCAGGACGCGCAGCAGTCGCTGAAGAACACGGTGCAGGACGTCGCCGACGCCAACCGGCGGGCCGTGCAGTCCGTCACCTCCGCCGAACGCGACCTCGCCGACGCACAACGCGACGCCCGCCAGGCACAGGAAGACCTCACCGACGCCCGCCACGACGCCGCGCAGGAACTCGAAGACCTCAACACCCGCCTCGAAGACGCACAACTCGACCAGCGCCAAGCCGTCCTCGACCTCCAGGACGCGGAGCAGGAACTCACCGCGGTCAAGGCCAAGGGTGCCGCAGCGTCGAAGGAGGACTTGGACAAGGCGCAGCTGCAGTACGACAAGGCGCAGCAGGCTTTGGAGAAGCAGCAGACGGAGACGGCTCGCCTGGAGGAGCAGTCGACCGAGGCGAACGCGGCCGGAGTCGAAGGCTCGGAGAAGGTCACCAAGGCGAAGCAGGACATCGCTGACGCCAACGAGGACGTCGTCGACAAGACGCAGGCGTTGAAGGACGCGGAGCTGGAGGCGTCGCGGGCTCAGCAGGACGGGGCACAGCGCCTCGCGAAAGCCCAGCGGGACGTCGCGGACGCTCAGGCTGCCGCGGCGAAGGCTGCCACGGACGGGGCCCGGCAGATCGCGGACGCGCAGATGTCAGCGCGGGAGGCGGCCGAGGCGCTCACGGATGCACAGAAGCCGGCGGCCGCGGCGACGACTGCGACCGCGAATGCGATGGCGAAGCTGGCGCCGAACGCGCAGGCCTTCGTGCGTGCGGTCCTCGCGCAGCGGGACGCGTGGCGCTCCCTGAAGCTGGACGTGCAGAACGCGCTCTTCGCAGGGCTCGGGGCGAAGTTCACGACGCTGTCGCAGGCGATCCTGCCGTCCCTCACGGCCGGCCTGGTGGGCACGGCGACCGTCCTCAACTCGATGGCGAAGAACGCAGCCGACGCGGTCACCCAGCTCGGCAAGAGCGGCCAGCTCCGGCAGATGTTCGACGGGCTCAACTCCGGGCTGCAGCCGTTGGCGAAGCTGCCCGCGCAGATCATCACCGCGCTCGCACAGATCAGCATCGCCGCGTCCCCGGCGTTCGAGCGGCTGACCACCGCGGCCGGCAGCGCGGCGGACCGGATCGCGAAGAAGCTGTCCGACAGCTTCAAGTCCGGTGGCCTGGAGACCGCGATCAACAATGCCATCGACATTGCCAAGCAGTTCGGGTCTCTGCTGGGCGACATCTTCGGCACCCTCGGCAACGTGCTGAAGGCTGCCGGTGCGGCGGGTGGGGACGCGCTCGGCGGGTTGGGTGCGGCGTTCGCGGAGCTGCGTCGGATCACGGCGATGCCGGAGGTGCAGAAGGCCCTCACCTCGATCTTCACTGCGGTCAACGCGATCGCGAAGCTGTTCGCGACGACGCTCGGCGCGGTGATCGAGGCGGCCCTGCCGCTGCTGGCCGCGCTCGCCCCGGTGATCACGGAGCTGGCAACCAAGTTCGGTCCGGTCCTCGTCCAGTTGGCGGGCACGCTGGGCGACGCCCTGATGCCGATCATGGATGCGCTGCTCCCGGTGGTCGGCGACCTGGGCACTCTGCTGATCACCCTGGTGAAGGCGGTGATGCCGCTGCTCCAGCCGATCGGTGATCTCCTCGCCGTGATCATCACTGCGCTCGCGCCGTTCCTGAAACTGTTCGGCGACAACCTCACCGTCATCGTCGGCGCGCTCGTCAACCTGCTCGTCCCGGTCATCAACGGGCTCATCCCCGTGGTGGCCATGTTCGGGCAGCTCTTCGGACAGATCGCCCCGCTGTTCGCGCAGCTGTACCCGGCGCTCCTACCGCTGATCCCGCCGCTGCTGCAGCTGTCGATGGCGTTGCTGGATCTCGGCATGCAGATCTTGATCCCGCTGATGCCGTTGATCGTGCAGGCGGCGCAAATCCTGACGGGTGTCCTGGGGGTGGCGATCGCGGGCCTGGTCCCGGCGATCACCCTCGCGATCAGCGGCATCACACTGTTCGTCCAGCAGGTGACGGACGGGGTGAAGTGGATCGTCGGGAAGTTCCAGTGGCTGTACGACGTTCTCGTCGGGCACAGCATCATCCCCGACCTGGTCAACGCGATCGTCACCTGGTTCACGCTGCTGTGGACGAGCACGAAGAAGATCTTCACTGATCTGAAGAACGGTGTCGTCGCGATCTGGAACGGGCTGTGGTCCACGGTCCGGGAGAAGTGGAACACCTTCTGGTCCGGGCTGAAGACGTCCTTCACGTCGGCGTGGACGACGTTCCGCAACAGCGTCACCAACCTGAAGACGGCCATCACCGCCACGTGGTCGTCGCTGTGGACCGGCGTGAAGGACAAGGTCACGTCGATCTTCACGACGATCAACGGGAAGATCTCCAGCTTCGCCTCCGGAATGCGGTCCGCGTTCACCAACCTGAAGAACGGGCTCGGCACCATCTGGGACGGGGTGAAGACGAAGATCGGCAGCCCGGTCAAGTTCGTGCTGTCCTCCGTCTACAACAACGGCATCCGCAAGATGTGGAACAGCATCGCCGGGAAGATCTCCAGCAAGATCACACTGCCTGCGATCCCCCTCGGCTTCAACACCGGCGGTGTCGTCCCCGGCAGCGGCAACCGCGACACCGTCCCCGCCATGCTCACCCCCGGCGAACGCATCCTCTCCAACAGCCAGGTCACCGCCCTCGGCGGCCACCGCGGCATCGACGCCATGCTCGGCAAGGACAAGCCCACCCGCACCGGCGGCAACCCGTCCAGCCAGCAGGAGAAGCAACGCGAGCAGGTCACACCCCACTTCGCGAACGGCGGCATCGTCGGCACCGTCACCAGCGCAGTCGGCAACGCAGTCAGCGGCGCCGCCTCATGGGCGAAGGATCTCGTCATCGGCGGCCTCAAGTCCGCCGGCCAGAAGGCACTGTCCGCGCTGGTGCGGCCGCTCATCAACCGGATTCCCAGCAGCGGGATCGGCAACCTGATGAAGGGCGTCGCCAACCATGGCGTCGACGGAATGATGAACTGGTTCGGCAACGAGGACAAGAAGGCCGTGGGCGGGCCGGCCGTGCAGCGCGCCCTTTCCTGGGTTAAAACGCAAAATGGATTGCGTTATCAATGGGCCGGAAATGGAAATCCTTCCTGGGATTGTTCAGGTCTAATGTCCGCAATTGAATCCGTAATTCGAGGGGAAAAGCCTCATCGCCGTTGGGCTACTGGCGCATTCTCTGGTAGTAGCGGTCCTTCCGGCTGGGTGCGGAATTTGAATTCCCCGTTCATGATCGGCATCACGAACGCTGGCGTCGGCCACACCGCGGGCACCCTCGCCGGAATGAACGTCGAATCCTCCGGCGGCGCCGGCGTGCACATGGGGTCCAGCGCCCGCGGCTACAACAACAGCCTGTTCACCAGCCGGTGGGGGTTCGCGCCGGCCGCGAAGTACGACAGCGGCGGGCTGCTCCAACCCGGGGCGACACTCGCGATCAACAAGACCCGGAAGCCCGAGGCCGTCCTCACCGCGGAGGAGCACGAGGCGTTCCGCGGGCTGGTCTCCGGGCTGAGTGCAGCCGGAGGAGGTGGCGTCACCATCGAGAAGATCGAGTTCACGGTGAACAGCCTGATGATGCCGTCGGACGCCGAGAAGCAGAAGTTCGCCGTCGACATGGCCCGCGAGACCCGAGAAGCCATTCGCAAGCTGGAGAAGTCCCAACGATGAGCACTCAACCAAACGCCCATGAGGTCCACGACGGTTGGGGGTGCTGACCGTGGCCTACAACTGGGGCACCATCCAGCTCTCCCGGACCGCACTGCGGGAGACGTTCACCGCGACGGAGCAGGGCGGCAATCGCAGCCTGAACCTGGCCGGGCAGGAGTCGAACCCGCCGCTCACACGGGCCCAGTTGGTCGGCGCGCACGACAACATCAACGCCCTCCAAGCCCAAGCCCCGGTGGCGGTGACGTTCACCGACAAGCCGGAGCGCAACGGCTACTACCAGGTCACCTCGTGCGCGTCGACGCTCATCGAGTACCGCGTCGAGATGGTCACCGCGGACTGGACGATCGCCCTCGACCGCCTCGGCTCCGCCGGCGAGGTCGACATCCAGTCCCGGCTCACCGGCGTCGTCAGGCTGAACGACTTCGCGCTGACCGGGGAGCGCTGGCACGCCCCGCCCGTCGGCCACTTCGGCTACTTCACCGGATCCACGAACCCGTCCACGATGACCCGCACCGGCGCGGACGGGGCGATGACCGTTTACCGCAGCGTCCCGGCCGGGGTCATCCCCCGCTGGGGCTGCGACCCGGCCAACTATCTGAAGGGCCGCGCCCGGATCACGGACACCACCACGCCGGCCGCGCCGATCGAGCTGGAGGGCACCGAGCGGCCGGTCCCTGCCGCCGCGTGGGCCCTGTCGAACGGCCTGGTGAACGTCACTCCCAGCGCGTCCGCGTCGTTCGATGTGCAGGCTTACACGGGCGGCGCCTGGCGCTCCAAGCTGTGGAACGTCAGCGTCGCAGGATCGGCGTCGTCGATCACCTCGTGGGACTCCGCGAGCCTGCTGCGCAACGACCCCGAGCAGGTCATCCTCCGCCTCAGCAAGAGCCAGTCACCTGGCCGCACCACCCTCGACCTGTCCCTGCGCCGCGGCGCCCGCTTCGTCGAGGGCTACCTCCAGATCGGCACCAGCGCCACCCTCGCCGCCTACCGCAGCACCCTCGAAACCAACACCAGCTTCGCCGCCTCCGGCTACGTCACCGCCACCGCCAACGACGCCGACGGCAACCGCTTCGCCGCCGGGTCCGCCCGCACGTTCACCGCGCACACGAACGGCGGCGTCACCAAAGCGGCCACCACCACCCTGGATTTCTGGATCGGCGTCGCAGCCGGCGGAGGCAGTGCCGTGTCCGGGGACGCGGCACTCGACCTGCGGAACCAGTACATCGCCTGCCTGCCCGAAGCTACCTACGCCGTAAGGCGGTGACCGGGTGACAATCCAGGAGTCCCTCACCAAGCTCGGCCAGTGGGAGATCGACCTCCTCCCGACGATCCCCCGCGAGAAGCTCGACGCCCTCACGTACTTCGGGCATATCGCGATCATCCGCGGCCGCGTCGACCCCACCCTGTACGGCGACAACCTGCTGCGCACCGCCCGCTACGTCGGCGTCGTCACCGGCAACAGCCTCGCCGACGATGCCCGCACGAAGATCCCCAACGACAACGTTAAAGTTTCCGGCGTCGGCATGGCCATGTGGCTCGGCGACCAAGACGGCAAAGGCTCCGTCTACGAGAACGCCGTCACCGCCGCCTCCGCCACCTTCGCCGACACCATCCGCATGCTCCTCCCCGCATCCGGCGCCGTCACCGAAGGCACCCTCTACCCGGTCGCAGGCCAGTACACGGGCACCCACCAGTGGCAGTCCCCGCGCGACGCCATCCAGTACGTGTGCCAGACCATGTCCACCACCAGCGTGCCCGTCTCCTGGCGCGTCAACGGCGACGGCACACTCGACGCCGGACCGGAAGCCAACCTGTTCGCCACCACCCCGACCTGCACGATCGTCGCGGTCGGGGCCGGCGACGACATGACCATGCGGGGCGTGCCCGGCAGCCTCGACCTCACCGGCGATGTCGAGGACTACACCACCCGCGTCGTCCTCCTCGCCGAAGGAGAAGGCACCAGCATCGCCACCGGGTCCGCGGACATCAGCCCGGCCACCGGCTACAAGGACATCCACGGCAACGCGGTCAAGCTGACCCGGGTCGTGTCCGAGTCGGACACCGCATCAACGAACGCCGCGATCCGCGCACAGCTCGCACTCGCCCAGTACGTCGACCCGAAGCAAGACCTCCGCCTCAACATCCAGGACTACGACGTCGAGGGCAGCTTCGCCCTCGGCGACTACGTGTACGCCTACGACCCCGACAAAGACCTCCTCAACCCGAACATCGAGATCGTCTTCCGCGGCCAACGCCTGAACCCGATCAAACTGCAGGTCACCGAAATCTCGTGGGGCGTGACCTCCGACTACACGGTCGCCTACCGCACTGCGGCCGGCGTGTGGATCGACCTCACCGACTACATCGAGACGTCGGACGCCGGCACGTATGTGACGGTCGGCGGGTTCGACCGGGCGTTGTCCTCGTCGGCGGAGCCCGTCGGGTCCCGGCCCAACGCCGACACCAGCACGCCCGGGCAGCCGGTGTTCGTCACCCCCTTCACGGGGGCCGCCTACCTGGATGCGCGCGGCTTCACGCGGGCTCGGGTCGCCCTGTCGTGGAACGCACCGAACAACACCGACGGGTCCAGCGTGCTCGACGGGGATCACTACGAGATCCGCTACGCCGTCGACACCGACATGCTGTACCCGTCCTCATGGGCGTCCGTCGCCCAAGTCCGCTGGCAGGACCTGCAGACGTGGGCACAGCCATTCGCCGCACCGACCGGCCAGTGGCAGACCATGGTCGTCGCCTGGGACCAGACCACCGCCCAACTCCAGGACCTCAGCCCCGGCATCGGCTACGACGTGCAAATCCGGGGCGTCGACAAGACCGGCAACATCGGCGCCTGGTCCAGCACGACGACGTTCGTCGCCAGCTCGGACAACCTGCCCCCCTCGACACCGGCCGCGCCGACCGTGGCCGCGTCGCGGATGGCAGTGCAGGTGACGCACACCCTCGGCAAATCGTCGGGCGGCACGTACAACCTTGAGTCGGACCTCCACCACTTCGAGATCCACGTCGAGTACGAGCCGACGTTCACCCCGACCGAGGCGACACTCAAGGGCAAAGTCTCCGCAACCGCGGGGATGATCCAGGCACAGATCCCCGTCGTCGCCACCGTCCAAGTCGAAGAAACCTCCGCACGCTACGTCCGCGTCGTCGCCGTCGACCAAACCGGCAACAAGTCCGGACCCAGTGATGCGGCGACCGCGACCGCACTCCTCATCGACGACGCCCACATCTCCGACCTCACCGTCTCCAAAGTCACCGCCGGGATCATCAACGCAGACTTCATCGTCGGCGCCCGCATCAAAACCGCCGACACCGGCGCGCGCGTCGAACTCAACTCTGGTGGCATCGGGGCCTGGAACACAGCCGGACTACAGACCGTCGCTATCGCCGGCGCGGACGGCTCCGTCTCCATCGTCGGCCAACTCAAGTCCGGCACCTCCGGCAAGCGCATCGAGATCAACCCCACCGCCAGCTACCTCCCCGAGATCCGCTGGTACGCCAACACCGGCACCGACTACGGCTACATCAACGGCGTCTCCAGCGGCACCGACGTCAGCCTCGGCATGAACTCCAGCCCCTACGACGACGGCACCGGCACTCAGGTCATCTCCCGAGCCTTCCTCAACACGGGTGCCGCCGAACTCTCCGTCATCCGCGCTGACACCCAGCTCCGGCGTGGCGGCTGGGCCGCAGCGACAGCCGGTACCTTCTTCTCCGGTTACGTCCGGGATGACGTGGACGGCGGCCAGTTCAGCGCCACCAATGCCCTTGGCCGTGTGGGCTGGAACCCGAGCAACGCCAGCACCGGCAACTACCTCGACTTCACGAGCGGCAGAACCCGGCACGTCGGCCGGTGGGCCGACTTCGTGGGCGTGGACAGCAACGAGGGCCTCTTCACCGGCACCTCCACAGGCACGTCCAGCGGGACGTCGCTGACTCTGTCGTTCGGGGCCACGATGGACACCCAGTTGGTGCCGATCGTGTCCATCCGCGATGCGCCCACCGTGGCCAACACGCGAGGGTTCTGCATCTCCGCCTCCGACACCACCAGCTTCAGCGTGCAGCTTTCCGGTGCCGCTGACGGTGCGTGGAGTCTCTACTTCTGGTGCTTCAGGATCTGACATGGCAGCTGACGAGTACATCATCCAGACGGTCAGCGAGTACTGGCCAAACCCAGTCACGCCCTGCTGGGCCGTCGACATGATCAAACCCGACGGGACCGGGCACCGGCACATCTTCCCCAAGGTGACCTTGGAGTTCCGGGCCGCCGAGTACGGCATCGACCCGACCGACGTGGACACGCTCCTCGACATCGTCCTGCACGAGCCCTACGCCCCCCACCCCGACGACCCACTGAAGGGCGAAGACCCAGCCGCAACCGCGGGCCTACTGTCCCCAGCGCTCGTCTCCCGCGGTACGGCGCGCAAGGGCGACCTGATCCCCACCACCTTGTACACGGCGCCCGACGTGGCGACGGCGCGTGAGGCGCATCTGCTGCGCGTCGAGCACGGCAAGGCGAACAACGTCCGCGTCAGCGTCGGCAAGGGCAAGAAGGATCCGCTGGATGTGATCCGCCGCAACCACGGCATCGACCCGGGCCGGGTCGCGGACAAGGTCCGCCGGATCGAGCAGCGCCGGCTCATCGCGCAAGGGCGGGCGCCTCAGCCTCCGTCGGTACCAGACCTCGTAGTGAAGGACGACCACCATGCCTGATCCGTCCACGACACGACTCGCGCTCTACAAGTCGAAGAGCGACGGGTCCGAGCTGGTCAACTACACCCAAGACCTAGGCCAAAACTGGGACAAGGTCGACGCGGCGGCCGGCTTCCAGATCGTCACGTCCAGCACACGCCCGTCGTCACCGTATGCGGGCAAGCCGATCACCCAGTCGGACACGTCGTACTCGACCTACTTCTCCAACGGGACGGCGCCCGCGTCCGCATCGTGGGTGGAGATCCCCAACAGCTCCAGCACGTTCGGCTCCACCCTGAAGCTCGCCTCTGGCGTGCAGTTGACGATCGGCGCGGACGTCAACCTGCTCCGCAACGCCGCGAACGTCCTCCGCACCAACGACGCGTTCATTGTCGACGGGGCGCTCACAGCGAGCGGCGGCCTCGCCGTCACCGGCAACCTCTCCGTCACTGGGATCGGACAGCTCCAGTACATCGCGAAGACCGCCGACGAGACGGTCAACTCCAGCGCCACCCTGCAAAACGATGACCACCTCGTCCTGCCCGTCGTCGCGAACGCCGTGTACACGTTCGTCCTCGACCTGTACATGAGCGAAGCCACCGACTATGTCGGCGACTTCAAGATGTCGTTCACCTGCCCGACCGGCGCCACCTTCGACATGCACGGGGCGGGCGCCCACACCACTGACCTCGCAAGCCCCGCCACCAGCTCCAACGGCGAGTGGATCGCGAAACTCGCCACATCCTCGGCAGCGGCCACCCTTGCGTTCGGAGTGGGCAGCGTCCTCACAGGCGTCCGCATCTTCGGCCGCCTCGTCATGAGCAGCACCGCCGGAAGCTTCCAACTGCAGTGGGCGCAGAACGCATCCGACGCTTCCGGAACCACGCTGAAGGCAGGCTCCTTCATGCAGATGACCCGCGTCGCCTGACCGCTAGCCCCGTTCGTCCTTCGGGTACGGGGGCTGCGCGGCCAGGTCGGGGCCGGCCAGCACGGGCGCGTCCTGCTGCGCCGCGGCGAACTTCCGCTCCAGCACGTCGACCTGCGCACGCAGAACGAGGTTCTCCTCGAACAGCTCACGCACCCGCCGCTGGAACGTGGGGAACGCGTCCTCGATGCTGATCTCTTGGGCCATCACGCCACCGCCTTGTCTGCGAGCTCCCGGTAGCGGTCCAGGAGGTTGGTCTGGTTGAGGAACGGGTGCTGCGTAAAGAACGAGAAGTGGCTGACGACCGAGTCAGCACGCACCACGTTCGGGACGCTCGTGGCCAGCGGCCGGTGGATGGTGTGCCACGACTCCTCCTCATCGGGGACGAGGATGCCGGGCTGGTCGAGGCCGGCGTACATGCTGCCGAGGCTCGCGAAGCAGGACACGGAGAACTGGGTTCCGGGGGCGAGCTGGAAGTCGTGGTGCAGATACAGGTCCTCAACCGTGCCCGCCTCGATGTGGGAGAGCAGCAGTTCGTGGAGCTTCACCGCGAACGGGCCGGATGCCCAGCCGTTGGGGTCCATGCAGTAGGGCTTGACCTCGCCCCACTCGATGGGGATCTTCTGGCAGGCCTGGAGGAAGTACGAGCAGATCGCGTTGTTGAAGATGATCGGGAAGACGGCAACGGGCGCGGGCATTTGGATGCGGGCGCGGACGAGGTTCTCCACGGCAGATTCGTGGACGTAGACGACGTCGTCATCGAACCTCAGGTACACGGTGTCCGGGTCGGTCATCTCCCGATAAGCGAGACCGGTGTACCTCTGTTTTGGCAGGTTGCCGAGGTCGACGCCTTCGGGCCGGTGCTTGACGTGGAACCAGGGGTATCGTTCGGCGAGTTCGTGCGCGTAGGCGATGTCTGCTTCCTGGCCGACGGGGTCGGTGTTCATGAACGCCCACACCTCATCGATGAGGCCGCGTTCGACGTCGCGCTGGAGGTACTTGATGAGCAGGCTGTAGGTGCGGGTCCTGCCGTAGGGCGTCCAGGCGATCACACGCTTGCCGTCGATCATGTGGGGTCTCCTTCGGTGTCGTCGTTGTAGTCGGGGCCGAAGTCGACGCGCTGCCAGCCGGACGCCTCGTCGATCTCACCGGGCCTCAGGGTGTAGCCGTAGTGCATGGCGATCAGGTCGACCTGGGGGACGTGCTCGGGTTGCACGTATCGGGGGCGGGGCGTGGCGCCGTGCTTAGCGAGCACCAGTAGTTCGGTCCAGAGCTGGCCGCATGCCATTCCGGCGGCGAACGCTTCGTCTTCGTAGGGGCCGCCGTTGCTCTTGGTGAGGACGAACGGCATGGCCAGTTCGAAGGTGCCCTCGTTGTCGGTCACGCTTCTCTCCTTGTGGTGCGGTGTCGTGGTGGCCAGACGTGTGCGTCGTCCGGCCACGGCAGGTCCGGGTGCAGCTTGCGCAGCAGGTCGACGGTCGCCGCGTGATGCTCCGCCCGGCCGCGAGACAACTGGTCGGGGTGGACGCGCACGAAATAGAGCGGGGTGTCGATGACCGCGTACCGGGTGAAGCCGGCCTTCCAGACGCGGATCCAAAAGTCCCAGTCCTCGGCTGTCCCCCATGTGCCGGGCGGGGTGGCCTTGGGGCTGTAGCCGCCGACGGTCTCCCACACGTTGCGGCGGAAGAGGGCTTCGTCGATGAGCGGCGGCCAGCGCAGGAAGTCGTCCATGGTCGCGTCGGGGAGGGAGGCTTGGACGATGTCACCGCCGCCGAACTGCTGCGCGTAGGGGACGACGAAGTCTCGGCCGCCGTCGGCGTTGAGGACGGCGGCGCAGCGGGCGATGCATTCGGGGTGGAGTTTGTCGTCTGCGGAGACGGTGAGGATGGCGTCGCATCCGTCGGCGAGGGCGAGTTGCGCGGCCGCGTTGAGGCTGCCTGCCCAGCCTTTCCGGACGCGGTTGCGTCGCATGCTGGTGTACAACTCGGGGTGGTCGCGGAGCCATTGGTGGGTGCTGTCGTCGCTGCGGTCTTCGGCGATGTAGGCGTGCGCGGGGTGGGTCTGGGCCTGGATCGAAGCGAGGAGTTCGCCGATGAAGGTTTCGACGTTGCGGGCGGGGATGACGACGCCGATCTTCACCAGCCCACCGCCTTCTGCCAGGAGACGCGGTCGGTGAACTTGTCCTCGGCTTGGACGGCTACGAGCGCGGCGAGGAAGTGGGCGTTGGCTTCGGCGACTTCGCGCGCGGTGGGTGGCCAGTGGGTCTCGGTTACGCCTCGTTCGGTGCGGTCGTCGGTGTTGACGGGCTGGCCCGCGAGGAGGCGTTCGCCCTCGCTGTAGTGCTCAGGCCCCGTCATGGCGTGGTCCCTTCCTTGGTGGGGTGCGGGTCCAGTGCCGTGATGCAGGCGAGGCGGAACAGTCCCCCCGTCCACGGGCCGTTGCTGCCGAGGCGAAAGGGGATGGCCATGACGGCCTGGGATGCTGCCCATTCCGGGGTGCTAATGAGCCTCCGGAACTCGGTGAACCAGGACTCGGAGACATCTACGGTGAGGGTCTGGATGGGCCCGCTGTCTGGCGCCCACGTCATGCGGGCGATCATGGCCGCCACCTCGTGTCCTGCCGGGCGAAGCTCACCGCGCACCAGGTGAGGAACGCACCCGGGATGCTGCACCCCACCACTGCGTTGATAGCCGTCGAGTTCCCCAAGGCCATGGAGACGGTAGCCGCGAGGGCGAGCAGCCAGATGACGGCGGCGAAGCCGACCAGGAACCACGTCTCCGACGACAGGCGCCTCACACCGTCACCCCCACCGGCACGGACACGGCGGCTTCCCACTGGTGGTGCAACGCCTGCATGATCGACCCCGAGGCTTCCCCACGCGCCGCCATCCCCACCCGCTGACGCAGCCCCGGATCATCCACAAGCTGCTTCAACAACCGCCCCCACTCATGCTCACGCCGGACCAAGAACCCGTTCTCCCCATGCCGGATCACCCGCCTGTACGCCTCCGTATCCGACGCCACCAACGGAATCCCCAACACGCTCGCCTCCAGCCACTTCGTCGGAAACTTCGCCCCGTTGAACGGCGTCGCCCGATACGGCGCACACCACACATCGAACTCCGACACCGCATGCAGATAGTGCTCAATCCGCTCCACCCAACCGAGCGCCCCAATCCGCTTGCCCTTCAGGCCCCGCGCGATCGCCTGCTCCGAATCGATCCCCACCAACCGCACCATCACCCCATCCCGGCGCGGGTACTGCGAGATCCGATTCAGCGCGCGCACCGCCTCCGGAAGATCCGCCACCGTCGACGACGTCCCCGCCCAGCCGACATACAACGGCCGACCCTCCGCGCTGTAATCCCGCGGACGCCCGAGGTACTGCGCCGGCAACCCGTTCGGAATCACCCGCACGTCCGGCGCGTAGTCGCGGAGCACCGCGGCGAGAGGCTCACTGCAGCAGGTGACGAGGTCGGCGATGCCCATGTTGTGGGCGAGGCGGCCCAGCATCTGCGTGTCCCACACGGTGCGCGCGTGCGTGTTGCTGGGGTCGATGTGAAAGTAGTCGTCGTCAAGATCGAGGATCAGTCGCTTGCCCTCGTCCTTCAGCCGGATCCACATCCGAGACGGATCGGTCTGCGCGACACGGCAGCCGACGACCGTGTCGTAGGACGCCCAGTTTTGGGGCAGGCGGATGTGGTGACTGGCGTGGTGGCCAAGCCACGACAAGCCCATCGCGGGGAGCACGGCTCGATACCAGGCGCTGCCGGCCATGTCGGCGGACCAGAAGTGGACCTTCACCGGTGCCTGCTCAGGCGGGAGACTTCCCGCTTCAGCTTGCCGAGTTCCTCGTGGAGAACGGCGCGCGCACCCTCGGCGCCGTCCTCCTCGGGACCGGCGTCACGGCTGAGAGTGATGGTCCGCTGCTGCTCGCCGACTGCGTCAACAAGCTGGCGCCACGTCGTTGTCCGGGACAGCAGCAGCGCATCGCACAAGTCCAGTCGGGTCCGCTCGTGCGCGTAGACGAGCTGGGTGACGCCCGCCTGCTCCGAGTCCTCGGCCGGCGGCGTGTAGGCGCTGGTGTCGTTGGCGGGGATCTCGATCGTCTCGGCGAAGCAGAGGACTTGGCGCGCCCCGAACCGCTCGCCGAGGTCCCCCGGCCAGCGGGCGATCTCCTCGCGGACAGCTTCTTCCACTTGGTCGATGACGAGGAGGAACGGCGCCCGCTCGTCGCTGGCGCCTTCGGGGAGTTCGAGGATCTGCAAGCGCGCCACGGCTCCCCCTCAGACCCGACCGTTGGGGGTACGGCGTACCGCGCGAGCCACGTCCTGCGCGCTCAGGACCCTGTCGCCCGGGCTGAGGTTGATCGTCACGTTGCCCGCAACCACGCCGCCACTCCGGGGCGCCCGGTCCGGCTCCAGGTATCCGGGCAGCCACTGGGTGGCGTAGTAGTCGACGGTCCGGCGGATGCCCTCGTCGAGCGGCACGAAGTCCGCAGCAGTCATCCCGATCTGCTGCAGCGTCGTCGTGTCGGAGGAGACGACCGCGTTGGGGACTTCGCCCGGGCGCATCGGCGAGTGCTTGATCCCGACAGGCTGCTGCCCGGTGACCTCGGCCGCGTACTCGGCGACGGCGAGAGCGATGTCGTTGACGGTGACGGAGGTGAGCGGCCCGACCTCCACCGGCTTCTCGGTGGGCCCGTGTTCGGCGGTGTGTTCCAGGGCGGTGACGAAGGTGCGGGCGACGTCTTCGACGTACACGCAGTCGCTGATCTGGGTGCCGTCTCCGTAGACCTCGATGTCGGTTCCGGTGAGGGCGCGGCAGGTCAGCGCTGGGAGGATCTTGCGGACCTTGCTGGTGCCGTAGGGGGCGGCGATGGACTGGCCGGGTCCGTAGGCGTTGACGGGGCGGACGATGGTGATGCGACCGCCGTCGCGGTACAGGTTGAACATGCGGGCGAAGTCTTCGGCGGCGCTCTTCGAGATGGTGTAGGCGCCGGTCCCGTGGTCGCGCATCCAGGAGTTGCCCACGCCTGCATACACCCCGGCGAGTCCGTATTGGGCGGCGGCTTCGAAGACGTTCAGTGAGCCGAGGATGTTCGTCTCGGCGGACGGCCGCGGGTTGTTGATCGTCTCTTGGGTGCCGAGGACGGCGGCGAGGTGGATGATTCCGTCGACGTGGGCGGCGGCTTCGGTGACGGCGGTGGCGTCGCGGACGTCGCCGAGGAAGAACTCTTCCCTGTCGGCGAGCTGGTGGCGCCGGTCCTGGTGGTCGAAGACGAGGACGCTGTGTCCGCGTGCGTTGAGTTCCTTGCGGATCCATGAGGCGATGAAGCCGGATCCCCCTGTGACCAGTACCTTCATGCCTGCTGCTCCTTGCTGTCGGTGCGGGCGCACGCCGCGCAGATGATTCGGTTGCTGCCCTTGTCGCCGCCGCAAATCCGGCAGGAGGTGGTGGCGGGGTGGGCTGGGCAGAAGTGGTGGCCCTTGCTGTCGCGGCTCCAGTCGCCGCCGGGGTCGGCGAGGGTGCCGGTGTTGGTGCAGTCCTCGACGGTGCAGCGCGCGACGCTGGGCGCGGGTGTCGCTCGGTGCTTGGCCTTGGCGACGTCGCGGACGGCGTAGACGATGACGTTGCCGAGGATCATCGCGGCGATGATCGCGGTGACGGCGATGACCGGGTTCACGACGGCTCCTCGGAGATGAAGACCATGTGGTCGCCTTCGACGCAGTGCGACGACACGCAGAGGCCGACCGTGGTGGCGCCGAGTGCGGCGTGGACGGCCCGCCAGAGGATCGCGTTACGGTGCACCGGGTCGGGCGGCAGGTACGGGCCGAGTCCCCGGATGTACTCGTACACCGCGTCGTAGGCGGGCTGCCGGGGGTCGGGCTGGACCGGGAGCGCCGGGTTCGGTTCCTCAGGCGCAGGGCCTTGCGGATGCGCGTCCTCGTCGTACTCGTCGGGCTCTGGCTCTGCGACGTCCGCGTGGGGGTATCCAGGGCACGGGATGACGTTGCCTTGGCCGTCGGTGTGGAGTGCGGCGCAGGCGATGTGGAAGTCCGGCTCGGTCATCGTGGGCTCCAGGCGACGGTCGGGTAGTCGTAGGCGTGGACCGGGGCGTGGGGCTGGAGCATGACGAACGCGAACAGCAGACCCAGCCCGTGACAGATGACGCTCACAACTCACCACCCAAAAGCCGCCGAATCTCCGGGGCCGCGAACTCAAACTGCTCGGCCAACTGGCGCTCCACCTCGTCACGCAGGTAGGACTGCCACTCATCCCAGTGCGCCGCCGCAAGGCGTTCCTGAGCCACGCGTTGGGCTTCGGCGGTGATCTCGTGCGGCTTCTTCAGCTCGGGGATGTGGCTGAGGCACACGACGCGACGAAGCCTCTTCGGCTGGCACTCGCAGGCCGCGTTCGCGTGTCGCGTTCGTCGGCAACCGCGTGCGTCTTCGTAGATGACGAGGGCCACGGGCGGGCCACACGGCAGGTTGCGGGGGGCGCCCTTGGCGTAGGCGCAAGACAGGCCGTCTCCAGCAGTCCATGAGCGGGCGTATACACGCCGAGCCGTGTCGTTCCGGATCAGCGTGAAGCCCTCGGGAGGCACGGCTTCATTGCTCACGATCGCTCCTGTGCGGGTGGTGCGGGTGGGTGCGGGTGTTGACGCGGCGGGACCGCGACCCGCACGGACACGGCCCCACCGCCAGCCTCTGAGCGAAGGCTGACAGAACTGTAGCCTACGATTCATCGGCAACATGCCCTGTTCAAGCTACGATTCCAAGGTGAAGGCTTAGTGAGGGGACCCGCATGACAACCACGCCAATGACGGCCGCCGAACGAATCGCCGCCTACAAATACGAGGGCCTCACCGTCCACGAACACGACGGCTGGCGCACCCACGGACGCGACACCGCCACCGGCAAAACGTTCGGCCCCGTCGTCGGCGTCCTCATCCACCACACAGCCGGCCACAACGACAAAGAGATCTGCTACAAGGGCAGACCAGACCTCCCCGGCCCGCTCTGCCACAACTGGCTCGGCAAGACCGCTGGCCTGTGGATGATCGGCCACGGCCGTACGAACCATGCCGGCCTCGTCGACGGCGACGTCGTGGCCGCACTCATCGCCGAACGGACCCCGCTGCCGACAGACGACCACGCCGACACCGACGGCAACGACGTCCTGTACGGGCTGGAGATCGAGAACCTCGGCGACAGCAAGGACCCGTACCCCGTCGACCAGTACCGGGACGCGGTGCTGTGGGCTGCCGCGCACTGCCGCCACCACGGCTGGTCGGAGAAGAGGGTGGCCGGGCACAAGGAAGTCCAGCCCGGGAAGATCGACCCGTCGTTCGACATGGACGTGTTCCGGACCGACGTGCACAAGCAGCTCGCGACCCGGCCGGGCGGTGCAGTCCCTCCGAAGCCGACCCCGTCGAAGCCGCGCGTCGACCTGTCCCGCCTGGTGTCCGCCGCAAAGACGGACCCGCGCGCCGTACAGGGCCACGTCACGTACATGGCCGGAGTGAACCTCGTCGAGGCGGCCCTCGTGAAGGAGGGACTCCTCGCCAAGACGTATGCGGGTGACGGGTCTTACGGCTCGACGACCCGGGACGCATACGCCAAGCACCAGCGGCGCCTGGGCTACTCAGGCACTGCAGCCGACGGAGTCCCTGGGATGACGTCGCTCAAGAAGCTCGGCGCGAAGCACGGCTTCGACGTCGTCGCCTGACCCCTTCTCCCAGAATCGAGACCCGCCATGAACGTCGATCTCCCCGCCGCCTACTGGCTCGGACTCCTCACCTCGGTCGTCCTGCCCGTCCTCGTCGGCCTGGTGACCACGAGAGTCACCCATGCCGGACTGAAGGCGGTCCTCCTCCTCGCCCTGTCCGCGGTGACCGGGTTCGTCGTCGAGTACGCCGGCCCGCACGACGCCGGGTACAGCGTGGGCACCGCAGCCGTCCTCGCCCTCGTCGCGTTCGCGTCGGCTGTCCTCTCCCACTTCGGGTTCTGGAAGCCGGTCGGTGTGAGCGGCCGGGCGCAGGACTCGTTCGTCAAGGCAGCCTGAATGCTGGGCCCGGCGGCCACCTGGTTCAGCGGCCACCTCGGCCGCCGCGGCCCATTCCTGGTCTTCATGGGTATCGGCAAGGTGTGCTTCGGCGCCTCCTTCATCTTCGAGCCCCCGTTCACCACACAGGGCCTCGGCGTCCTCACCTCCCGCGCCCCACTGCATTGCTGGGCATGGGTCTGGATCCTCGCCGGGATCGGCGTCTTCGCCTCGGCGTGGCTGCCGTTCACCCGAGACCGGTGGGGGTTCGTGCTCGCATCGGTGCCACCGACGATGTGGGCATTCGCCTACGGCTGGTCCGGCCTGGTCGGCGACTACCCGCGCGGTCTCTGGCTGTTCGTCTGGTACATGACGTCGCACTGCGGGGTGATCTGGTGCGCATCCCGAGTCCCACCTGAGTCCGGATCCCCTGATCTGTCCGGCCTGGTGATTGAGGGGAGACCCGAGTGAACGGTTGGCTGGGGCTGGCGGGTGCGGCCGTGACGGTGCTCGGTGTGATCGTGACGGGTTGGTTCACGTACCGGGGCGGGCGGGCGGCGGCAGCGATTCAAGCAGCTCCGGCCGCGAAGGCTCAGGACTTCGCCGTGTTGCAGGCGACGGTGCAGCGGGTGGACGAGGAGAACGGCAGCCTGCGTGGCCGCATGTCTCGACTGGAAGTGATCCTCCGGGCGTGCTCATCGACGATGGACCGGTGGTCTCGACAGATGCGAGACGCGGGGATCGAGCCTGAGCCGCCACATCCACTGGTCGATGAGTACAACCGAACGGGGGTCTGACCATGCCCACCCTGCCGCCCGGACTCGCGACCGTCACCCTGACCGGCCGCTACGCCTACCCCGACGGCACCCCCATGGCCGGGTCGGTCACCCTCACCCCCACCCCCCGCGCCCTCACCTCCGCCACGCACGGGGTGATCCTCCTCGGCCCGAGTAGCGCCGTCCTCGTCGCAGGGTTCTTCCAACTCGTGGTCCTCGCCACCGACGACCCGGACGTCAGCCCGGTCGGCTGGACGTACCGGGTCGACGAGCACCTCGCCGGAAACGACCAGCGCGCCTACGAGTTGATGCTCCCCGCAGCGGCACCACTTGTGAGCCTGCCCGCGGTCGCACCGACGGACCCGGCGGAGGGCAACTACCTGGTGGTGACCGGCCCGGCCGGGGTCGAGTTCCGGTACGAGCATGTGCAGTCCGCGCCGTCCGCGGTGTGGCAGGTGCAGCACAGCCTCGGCAAGCGCCCGAACGTTTCGATCATCAACGACGGCGGCCGGGTCGTCTACGCGGACGTCGACCACTCCACCCTCGACCTCGCCGTCGTGACCTTCCCCATCCCGTACAGCGGCCGAGCCGTCTGCTCCTGAAAGGCACACCCCCATGGCCCTCAAGTCCCTGACCGGCTTCGACGCTTCGAGTCAGCGCATCGTCTCCGTCGCCGACCCGTCATCCGCATCCGACGCCGCAACCAAGGCATACGTCGACAACCTCCTCAACGGCCTCCGCTGGAAGCAGCCCGTCCGCGTCGCCACCACAGCCAACGGAACGCTGGCGACCGCATTCGCCAACGGCCAGACCATCGACGGCATCACCCTCGCCACCGGCGACCGCATCCTCCTCAAAGACCAGAGCACCGGCGGCGACAACGGCATCTACACCGTCGCCGCATCCGGCGCCCCCACCCGAGCCACCGACGCCGACTCGGCGACCGAGCTGTACGGGGCGACCGTGATCGTCCTCCAGGGCACCGTCAACGCGGACCGCACGTACACGCAGACCGTCGACACGATCACGCTGGGCACGACGGCGCAGACGTGGGTGCAGGCCGGCGGCGGACTGTCGTACACCGCTGACGGCAACGGCATCGAACTCTCCTCCACCACGTTCTCCCTGGAGCTGGACGGGTCGACACTGCAGAAGTCGTCGTCCGGCCTGCGGATCGGATCGGCTGCTGCCGGTGCGGGCCTGGTCGAGTCGACGGGTGTCCTCGCCGTCGGCGCCGGCACGGGCATCAGCGTGGCTGCGGACGCCGTCGCGGTGGACACGAGCGTCGTCACCCGGCACGCGTCCGCGTCGATCGGCAACGGATCCTCGACGTCGATCGCGGTGACGCACAACCTGGGCACGAAAGACGTGTCGGTGACGATGCGGAGGAACAGCGACGACGTGCGGGTGGAGACGGACTGGGTGGCCACGGACACCAACAACGTGACCTTGACGTTCGTCACCGCGCCGACCAGCAACGAGTTCCGCGTCACGGTGCAGGGCTGACCGCCGATGCCCGACTTCACAGCCGACGTGGTCCTCCCACGCGATCCGAACAGCAACCTGAAGGCGGCGACAAAGCAGTACGTCGACAACCGCGCCCCGAAAATCACCGTCGCCAGCAGCGCACCGTCGTCACCGGCCACCGGCGACGTGTGGATTGACACCACCTGATGGCCCGCATGTGGACGTGCGGGTTCGAACTCCAGACGGTGGCACCGCTCATGGAGTGGCAGGACACCAACACCGTCGGCGGCAGCCCAGCCATCTCGACGAGCATCCACCGCGGAGGCACCGCATCCCTCCGCATCACCCCGACCGCAGGCACCTCGTACATCGAGCACCAGTTCACCGGCGGCACGGTGATGCGCACCATGCACCGCTTCTACCTGTACATCAACGCGCTCCCCGCAGCCGACTGCAACATCTACGGCATCGGCCAGTCCGGCTACTTCCCCGGCATGATCAGGCTGAAGACCGACGGCTCCCTCATCCTCCGCGACGACCAGGCCGCCACCAACCTCGGCTCCGCCACCAGCCCACTCAACACCGGCCAGTGGTACCGCATCGAGGCCGACTTCAACGACGTCACCACCGGGAGCATCACCCCCGGCGTGTCCGCGTTCAAGCTGTACATCGACGGCACGCTCGTCTCCGACCAGCTCTGCTACAACATCAACGGGTTCTCCAGGATCCGCGCGGGCGCCCTCCAGTCCGCGAACACGATGGACATCTACCTCGACGACATCGCCGTCAACGACACCACCGGCACGGTACAGACCGGACTCCCCGGGCCGGGCACCGTCGTGCATTTGCAGCCCGCCGGGCAGGGCGACAACAACGGCTGGGCCACCGCGACGGGCGGGACCGCGGGTGCGGCGAACAACTGGACGCGCGTCAGCGAACGGCCACCCGACGACGCGACCTCGTACAACGCGACCGTCGCCACCGGGACTACGACCACCGACGACTTCACCGTGTCCTCACCGACGACCGCAGGCATCGGTGCGACCGACACCATCAACCTCGTCTCCGTCGGCGTCCGCATCGGATCCATCGCCACCACCGCAGCATCCATCGTCACCCGCCTGAAAGGCCAAGCCTCCGGAACGACGACGGAGTCCGCGACGACGAGCGTCGCGTTCATCGGCTGGCAGACCCACAAGAGCGCAGTGCCCCGCCTGTACGGGCTCACCGCCTACACCAACCCGCAGACCAGCACCGCCTGGACCCGGTCCACGTTGGCGACGGCGCAGATCGGCTACCGGTCGAACGTCTCGCAATCGACGACCCGCCGGGTGTCGGCGGCGTGGCTCCTCGTCGAGTACACGCCGGCGCAGCGGGCGAAGGTGTGGACGGGATCGGTGTGGAAGGTGTGCCCGGTGAAGGTGTGGACGGGCAGCTTGTGGAAGGCGACCACCGTCAAGACACGGACTGGCGGAGGGGTGTGGGAGTAGCCATGACGTGGCCACCGAATGTTGAGACCGTGACGGTGACCGGGGTGTTCCTCCACCCGGACGGCAGCCCCTACCAAGGCACCGTCGCGTTCACCGCGGGTGAGGCGGTCGAATCGGTTGAGCATGACGCGATCGTCCAGGGCACCCTCGTCATCCCGCTGGCCGTTGACGGCTCCCTGTCGGTGACCTTGCTGGCGACGGATGCGGACGGGTTCACCCCGTCGGGCTGGCTGTACCGGGTGGACGAGGCGCGGGTGGGCGGCCCGGCGCGGGCGTACTACCTCGCCTTGCCGGCCGCGATCCCTGAGGTGGCACTCCCCGGAACGTAGATCGGCTACGCCGAGGGCACGCCATCCAGTTCCACTCCGTGCGCAACACCCGCCCGGTTAGGTCCATTTGCCCCACACGAACCCGCGTCAACCTGATGCACTGCGACAGCACAGCACATCACTCCCAGGGGGGAACTTCATGTCCGACAACGGGCAGCTCGCCCAGACCGGCATGGGCACGGTCGTCATCGGCGGCACCGCCTACTACGTCGGCGGCTGGATGATCCTGGCCGCCGCCGCACTCGTCATCGCCGGCACGCTCATGATCCGATTCCGGTTCCGTCGCGGTCGCGCCGTGGGCGAGGAGTGAGCGGCAAACGCCGCCGGATGCCGGTGCTGGCCGCCCGCCAGCACCGCTCCGGCTCCGTCCTCATGGGAATCCTCGTCCTCGCGCTGGCCGCAGCCTGGGCCGTGCAGCACGCGACCAGCGCAGCCGACTACGACAGCAGCGCCACGAACCGGCTCAGCCTGGTGTGGGCAGCCCTCTTCTTCGTCTTCATGGCACAGACCCTGATGTACCACCTTGAGCGACCCCGCAGGCTCACGCCGCGGCTCGCCCGACAGCTCGACGAATTGCACGTATCGATCCTGGTCCCCGCCTACAACGAAGATCCCGGCTACCTCCGGCTGGGACTGGAGTCATTTCTCCGCCAGACGCGCATGCCCGACAGCGTGCACATCGTGGACGACGGCTCCACAAGCAGCGACTACGCCGAAATCCGGGACTGGTGGGCGTGGGCGGCGCGCGAGGCAGGCATCACCACCACGTGGCAGCGCGTCCCGAACGGCGGCAAACGCCACGCCCAGGCCCACGCCGTCCGGGTCAGCCCAGAGGCCGACATCTACATCACCTGCGACTCCGACTCCTGCTTCGCCCCGAACGCCGTCGCCGAAGCTCTCGCCCCGTTCGCCCGGCCGCGCGTCCAGTCGGTGGCCGGCATCGTCATCGCAACGAACAACCGGGCGAACCTGCTGGCCCGAGTCACCGACCTGTGGTTTACGACAACCCAGCTGGTCGACCGGTCGGGGCAATCCGCCGTCGGGGCAGTCATGGTGAACTCCGGTCCGCTGGCCGCATACCGGGCCGGGATCATCCGCGACAACCTGGGCTCGTATCTGAACGAGACGTTCATGGGCCGGCCGGTGATGTTCTCCGACGACAGCCTCCTCACCTTGTATGCGCAGGAGCGCGGGCTGACGGTTCAGCAGCCGTCGGCGGTGGTGTTCACGGCGATGCCGGAGAAGTGGTCGCACTTCTCGCGCATGTATCTGCGGTGGATGCGTGGCTCGACGATCCGCTCGGTGTGGCGGATGAAGTATCTGTCGCCGGCGCGTCCGGCGTTCTGGCTGCACATGCTGCGCTGGTTCCAGATGTTCCTCGTCCAAATGGTCACGGTGTGGCTGCTGGTGGTGGAGCCGATCGCGTTCGACAACCTCCCGCCGGCGAGTCTCCTGTGGGTGCCGTTTCTGATCGGGTGGGCGCAGGGGCTGCGCTACCTGGGAGTGATCCGAAGCGATGAGCGGATCCGGTCGCGTGCCCTGACGTGGCTGATGATGCCGCTGGCGATCGTGATGGCGTGGACGGCACTCCGGTGGCTGCGCTGGTACGGCATCGCCACCTGCGCGCGCACAGGCTGGGGGACCCGGCAGAACGGCGCCGAAGTCTCACTGGGCGTCCCGGCTGCAGCTCCGCCCGTGGAGCCCCCGGTCACGAAGCTGTACGACCTGGAGAGCGAGAACACGCTGGAGATCGCCCTGCCTGCAAGGTAAGCAACCCCTGTTCTGCGGGCCCCGTCCATCCCCCCTTGGACGGGGCCCGCGCGTGCGGGTGCCTGGTCCAGCAGCGGGTGGGCTAGCGGACCCGCGTCACGGTGACGACCGCGTGCCTGGTGGTGCCTGCTAGGACTTCGACGGTGAGGCCCGGCGCGACGGTCGTGTAGCTGCCGAGGTCGCGGCTGCGCTTCCGCCGGCCGGGCGCGGATGTGGCGATGTGGTCGGCTACGGCCGCGGCGAGCGGGGCGGTCAAGGCTTGCGACAGCCGGTGCCGGCCGTCGGGGAGTTCGACGACAACAGCCCGCGGCCGGACCGCGGGCCCGGTGTGGCCGATGACTTCGGCGTCCAGGGTGTCGGCGTGCCGGATCTTCTGCCAGACCCTCCCGGGCCGGTACGGCGACGCTGCCCGCTTCGCGACGATCCCTTCGATGCCGACATCGGTGAGCGTCTCGTACCAGGCCTGCGCCACCGTCGGATCGTCGGTCGCGGGCACCACCTGGAGCGGCGGCGGCACGTCTTCGAGCAGGTCGAGGAGCAGCCCGCGGCGTTCCGTGTACGGACGCCCCCGCACGTCCCCGTGCTCGGGATGCTGGAGGACGTCCCACGCGGCGAACGTCGCCGGCCACTCAGCGGCGAGCGCCCTCGCGCGCGCGGGGGACGAGGCGGCCCGGCACTGCGCGGCACTGAAGTCGACGCGTCCGTGCCGGTAGATGACGGCCTCCCCGTCGAGGACCGTGCCCGGGCGGAGGGTGTGGAGTGCGGCGACCGCGAGATCCATCCACGCCCTCGTCACGTCCCGCCCGGACCGGGCCTGCACGCGGACGGTCTCCGCCTCCCGCCAGATCACGGCTCTGTGGCCGTCGAACTTCACCTCGTACCAAATACCGGGCCCGACTGGCAGGCGCGGTACCGCCTCGGCGAGCGCCACGTCGACGGGGAAGTCCATACGGTCAGCCTGCCGCCGAAGGTCGGTGGTCGCCTCTCGGAGCTGTCGACTCGACTAGAGAAGGTTCCTGTCGCGATGCTCGGCTCGGATCTCATCGACTTTGGAGCGCACCTCATCCGCAGGGAGCCCGCCCTCGCTCTGAATCGCCAAGGAGACAAAGTCATCGCGCGACTTCATGGACCCCTGCCACTTCGTGTGCGGGCGCAGCCAGGAGTCCATAGCGGTCAGGATGCCGACGGCCAGGGCGAGCGCAGGCTGCCACTTCATCAGCCATCCGAGCTTGCCATGAAGGTGATCACCAGCAGCTACGGCGGCTGCCGCCACGATCAAGGCGGCCCGGCTGGAGCGGTACCAGGCGCCCCAGAGGAACGTGAATACTCCCATCCGACGTTTGGCCTTCTTGAGTTCCTTGTCGAGAAGCCCCATGACCCACCCCTTGCCGGTGTCCCCACAACCTTGCTCGCGAAGACGCCCAAGTAGATTTTTTGGTTCTCGATCGGCAGCACGTGTGAGTCGTGATCCTCGTCTGCGGATTTACCCCAGCACGCCGAGCGCGGTGTCGGGCCGGCAGTGGGTGCAGGCGTCGACCCGGTCGGCGAGTGCCCGGCGCGCCTGGTCTTCGCTGATGCCGCGGCTGCGCTTGCCCTTCATGTGGCAGTCGCCGCGGTGGACGTACACGGGGTGGCCGCCGTTGAGGCCCTGCTCCAGGAGCCAGTCGGGTGCGGGCGGGCGGGCATGCTCGCCGCGCTGCTGCTCCTGCAGGCGTTGCTCCTCGGCTGCGATCCAGCGCCTGGTGCGGTCGAGGTCGGCCTCTTGGACGCGGGCGAGGAAGTGCAGCTGGGTGAGCCGGTCGGCGCGCGGGTCGTTCACGTGTTCGATATTACGGCTGTAGTCTTCCCCCGGCACATCGGGTCGAGCAGAGGGGCAGGCGTGGACGAGACCGCCATCCTGGCCGCACTCGGCGCCGACCCGACCACCCTCGACCCAGCACCCGAGCATCTGCACACCGCGGACGCCCGACGCCGCTTCGGCCGGCCGTGCTCCAGCTGCGGCACCCCGGGCGTCTCGACCCGCATCATCCGCCTGCCGCACGGCCACTGCTGGCTCGACTCCTGCCGGGACCACATGCTGAAAAGCTTCCGCCTCCGCGAGGGAACCGGCCCCAGGACCGTCGACGTCTTCGCCGACCTGCGGGAAGCAGCAGCCGAGGCAGGCGTGGCACTAACCGTGATCACCGACGAGGCGGCAGGCTGACGAGATGGACGATGCCGGCCGCTACCACCTGCACCTCACGCTCGCGTCCGGCCGCGGCATGCACGGCTGGTGGAACGACGAGGTGACCGCCCGCCGCCAGTTCCGTGGCTGGGTCGGGGAGCGCGGCCGGGCCGGGACCCGCATCACCCTGACCGACACCGCCGACGGCACGGTTATCCACAGGTGGCCCGACGAGGCGTGACCGCTCTGCCATCCTGGCGTCATGATCGATGAGGAAGCCCCGGACGAAGTGACCGAAGACGACCTCTTCGACGACGTCGACTTCGCAGACCCCCCACCCGCCGGCGAGTACCGCCTGTCGACACGACGGGCAGGCGAGTAGCCCGGCTACGCAGCCTCACCGATGGCGGCGGCCCACTCGGCAAGCAGCTGCTCATACCGTGCGCGTTCCTCGGGCGTGAGGCTGCCCCGGGCGCGGGCCCACAGAGCGCGAATGTCGTCGTTGATCTGGCCAGCAGACCGCGCGGAACCAGGAGCGGCGGGGTTCGGGGTCATGCCCTGATTCTATCGGCGACCACCGACAGCGGACCCTCTCGTGGCCGGTCTTCACTCCTCGATACGCTGCCCGCATGATTCGCGCAGTGGTCTTCGACGTCGGTGAGTGCCTGGTAGACGAGACACGGGAGTACGGCACCTGGGCCGACTGGCTCGGCATCCCCCGCCACACGTTCGCCGCGATGTTCGGCGCAGTCATTGCGCAAGGCCGCGACTACCGCGACGTCTTCCAGGAGTTCCATCCCGGCTTCGATCTGTACGCCGAGCGGGAAGCGCGCGCGGCCGTCGGCCGTCCGGAGCACTTCGGCGAGGACGACCTCTACTCGGACGTCCGGCCGATGCTCGCGCAGCTCCGCGCGGACGGGCTGTGGCTGGGCATCGCCGGGAATCAGACGGTCCGCGCCGGCGGGATCCTCCGCGAGTTGTTCAGCAGTGATGTGGATCTGATCGGCACGTCGGACGACTGGGGTGCGAGCAAGCCGGACATCGCCTTCTTCGACCGCGTCGCCGAGGTCGTACCCCACGACGTCGAGGAGATCCTCTACGTCGGGGACCGCGTCGACAACGACTTGCGGCCGGCTGTCGGCGCGGGCATGCCGACCGCGTTGGTGCGCCGCGGCCCGTGGGCCACGATCCAGTGGAACGACCAGGAAGCGAAGGAGCTCCCCACCTTCCGGGTGGAGAGCCTCCTCGAACTGTCGCCGCTGATCGCCGAGTTCAACGGGACAGCGCGCTGACCGTGGTCGCCCATCCGTAGAGACGTTCGTCGAGGTCTCGGACGCATTGCTCGTGCTGGTGCGGTGCGAGCGTGCGCCGCACTTCCCGCACGCGGTCCATGCCCATGGCGTACCAGGTGCGGCCGAGCTGGTCGAGCGCGCGGACCGCGTACTCGCACGCTGCCTCTGGCTGCCCAGCTGCGGCCTCGACGGCGGCGAGGTCGCCGAGGATCACCGTCGTCTGCTTCTCCTCGCTGGGCTGAAGGTCTTCGAGGACACGGAGCAGGGTGGTGCGGGCCTGCGGCAGGTGCCCGGCCTTCAACTGCGTGTTGCCCTTGAACGCGGCGAGCCGGACCGGGGAGAACCAGTCGAGCCACTCCGGCGTCGCGTGGACGGAGCCTGCGGCGAGGACGTCCTCGGCATGCCCTATCAGGTGCAGTGCTGTCCGCGTGTTCCCACAGCGGGTCTCACACTCGGCCTCGACCGCGTCCAGCCACGCGAGCAGATCGGCGGACGCGGACCCTCGGCGGGCGTAGGTGCGGGCCGCGGTCATCCGCTCGACCGCCGCGTCCCGCTCACCCACCCACGCAGGGATGAACGCCGTGTGCGCGAGGATCCCCGCGCCGAGGAGCGGATCGTCCGCCTCACCCGCGGCCTGGAGCGCGCGAAGCAGGGTCTGGCTCGCGCGGTCCGGTTCGCGCATGTCGAAGAACTCGATGCGCCCGGCGAGGAGCCACGTCTCGGCGAGGGCCGCCGCGGTCCGGGCCCGGGTCCGCCCGTTCGTCTCGGGCAGGAGGGCACAGCCGAGGGTGGCGTGCGCGAGCGCGGCCGGATGCAGGGTGGTGGGTGCGACGGACCAGTACAGGCGCCGGTGCGCCCGGGTGACGGCTTCGAAGTCGTCGGCGACGGTGGCGGGCTGAACGGTCGTGGACTGGGTGGGCACGACCGACAGGCCAACGGCAGCCGCGAGGGCACTGCGCCGGCCGGGGGCCGCGATGGCGCCGCCAGCGAATCCGAGGGAATCGAGGTCTTGCCCCAGCAACCGCGTGAGAGCCTGGGCCACGTCGAGGTTCGGCTTCGGGGGCGTGTCGGATTCCCAGCGCCGCACCTGCCGCACCCCGACCTGGAGCGCGTCGGCGAGGGCCTGCTGCGAGTGGTAGCCAGCCGCGACGCGGGCGGCCTTGAGTCGGGTGTTCCCTGCGCCTGCCACTGGTGCACCTCCGTGTCGAGCACTCGGGGCAAGTGTCCATGCGGGCCCTGTCGTTGGCCAGTCGTCACCCGCAAGGCGCAACGAAAGTCCTATTCTCGGCGGCGAAAAGTCCTCTCCAGGTCCTCGGTTCTTGCAATTGCACGGGCCAGTCTTGTCGTCACCTGCTCAGACCGGCGCCAAGGGGACACGACATGCCGACGACCCGCTTACCGTCCACCACGGGGTGGAGCCTGCAAGACGCAGGCGTCGACTGGGATGCGATCCGCGTCCCCCGCAGTGTCGGAGCCTCCGCCGTCGCGATCCTCGGCACCCGCTGCGGCGCGGTCGTCGAGGACTCCATGAACGGGGCCGTGTACTTCTTCACCCCGGTCGGCACGGCGGAGGTGTGGACGGTCGACACGACACGGGCGCTCGGCGCGGGTTCGGCAGTGACGATCCCCCCGACCCGGCGTGTGCAGGGCCCGGGCGCGTTCTGGCTGATGTGTCCGGGCGAGGACCGGTGGCTGACTGATCCGGCTGCCCTGACTGCCGCGCTCGCGGATGCGTGCGCTCCTCGGCGGGACACGGAGGGCGCGGGATGACGGCGCGGATTGTCGAGCCGCCGTCTGCCTCGGCACGGTACGAGGCCCTGATGCAGCACTGCATGGGCTGCCAGTTCTGCCGCCGCGATCCCGCGAACTCCTGCTCCGTCGCCGTCCGCCTCCGGCGCGACTGGTCCGCTACCTGGAGAGTGACCCGATGATCTGCGCCCGCTGCGACAAGCCCATCCTCCCCGGGCAGGGCACCACGTTGGCCCTGGACTCTCCATCCGCCGGCGGCGCCGACGTCACCGTGCATGCCGAGCTGTGCAACATGCCTGGCCATCAGACGGCACCGGACCTGACGGGATCCCAGTTGTTCGCCGAGCAGTTGCGGGCGGCTGCCGACCGCGTGAGCAGGTACGCCCCCTGACTTCCGTCCCCGGCACGGCGGTGCCGCGCCAGGGTGGCGGCTGTCCATGTCTTCATCGGGGGCGGCTGTCCAACTCAAGGCGAATTAGCGCAGGTTGGACATGCCGAAGGGCTACCGGAGCGGGATCCCATCCATGAGGATGATCTCCGGTGATGTCGGACGTCGGACCTACCGGACCAGGTCGGCGAGCGGAAGGTCGAGGGCGTAGGCGATGCGGAGCAGGTTGTCGACGTACGCTGCCTGGCGCCCCAGTTCGATCCTGTTAATGGCCTGCCGGTCTATACCTGCGCGCTCGGCTAGGGCCTCTTGACTGAGGCGTGCGGCGCGGCGGGCCTCGCGGATCCGCTCGCCGATGTCCTGGCGGCGGGCGTGGACCCACTCGTCGGGTGGCGGGGCGGAAGGCACCGGTTAACCGTTGCCCGCCCTTGATCATCTGTCTGTATCGCCGACCGTACTTTTTGATGCATCATTCAATGAAGCGGGCAAGAGTCTCGCCAGATAAAACACACGTTCGAGTGATGACCCTGCGCTGACTCTTGTTCAGTCAAGGACATCACTGCATGATTACGTGCACTCACCACACACCGGACCGCCCGGCCCCCGCGGAACGGAACTCCCACCAGCACCAGCACAGGGATCCACATGCACGAGCAGCAACCCGCCACCCCCGGGCGTCACAAGCTCACCGACATGCAGCTCACGCGTCTGGACTTCGCCCGCCGCGACCTGGAAAGCATCCGATCCCAGGACCTCAACCAGATGACACCGCACGGACTCGTCTTCGCCGTCGCCACCCTCACCCGCCGACTCGAAGACAGCCTCTCCGTCATCACCGAACTCTGCGGACCCCTACCCCACGGCCCGGCGGGACCCATGGAAAGCCACCCCTAAATCAATTTGTGGACCCAGATCCGCGACTGGTCCAACAGCCACCACATCGCCCGGCTCGCCTACTGGTCGGTCAACCGCGACCGGTCCTGCCCCGGGGGCGGCGTGGTGAGCAACTGCTCCGGCATCAGCCAGAGCACCTGGCAGTTCACGTCGATCACGGCCGGCTTCACGGGCTGAGACCGGCAGCGCGACGTCGGACAGCGAGACGACGCGGCGGGCCGCCCGGAGATCCGGGCGGCCCGTCGCGTTACGCTCCCCGCACGACCGGCGTCAGCAGAAAGGCCCGCGGTGACCAGCACACTCTCCGAGGGGAACACCCCTCCCCGCGCCCGACTGGGCAGTTGGCCCACCCCTCTCGAACCGGCTCCCCGGCTGGCGGCGGCGCTCGGCCTCGGCCCCGACGACCTGTGGGTCAAACGCGACGACCTCACCGGTCTGGGCGCCGGCGGCAACAAGATCCGCAAGCTGGAGTGGACCTGCGGCGCGGCGCTCGCCGACGGCGCCACCGTGCTGGTGACGACCGGTGCGGCGCAGTCCAACCACGCCCGGCTGACGGCGGCCGCGGGCGCCCGGCTGGGCCTGCGGGTCGTCCTCGTGCTCGCGGGCTCGCCGCCGGATTCCGGACCCTCCTCCGGTTCGGCCGCCACCACCCCGCCCGCCTCGGGCAACCTCGCGCTCGATGGTCTCTTCGGCGCCCAGGTCGTCTGGGCGGGCGACCGCGACCGGATCACCGCGCGGGCGGACCATGTCGTGGAGGAGCTGCGGGCGGCCGGAGAGGTCCCCGCGCTGATCCCCTTCGGCGGGTCCAGCGCGCTGGGCGCCCGCGGCTACGCGGCGTGCGCGAACGAGCTCATCGACCAGGTGCCGGACGTGGCGAGCGTCGTCGTCGCGCTCGGCTCGGGCGGCACGATGGCGGGGCTCGTCGCGGGGCTGGGCGACGGGCGGGTCCTCGGCGTGCACGTCGGCGCCGTCGACGAGCCCGCCCGCACCGTCGCGGACCTGGTCTCGGAGCTGTGCGGCAGACCCTGCGACCCGCGCGCGCTGCGGGTGCGCCACGACCAGGTCGGGGCGGGCTACGCCACGCTCACCGAGCCGGTCATGGACGCCCTGGCCCTGGCCGCGCGGACGGAGGGCATCGTCCTCGACCCGATCTACACCGGCCGGGCGATGGCCGGGCTGGCCGCCGCCGTCGCGGACGGCGACATCGCCCCCGGGCAGCGCACCGTCTTCCTGCACACCGGCGGGCTGCCCGGTTTCTTCGGCCATCCCACGACGGTCGCCAGGGCGGAGGCCGGACTGCTCAGCCCTCCGGACACCCCCACGACGCCCCGACCGACCCCGTGACTCCGGGGGACGTCGGGCCCAGGATGCCGACGGCGCCGTCTACTTGAGGTAGCCCAGGCCCGGATGAACGGCCGTGTAGCCATCGACCAGGGCGCGTGCCACGTTCACGGAGTCGACGAGCGGGTGCAGGGCGAAAGCCTTCACCGCGGTCGTACGGGACCCGGACGCGGCGGCGGAGAGCACCTCGCGCTCGACGGCCTTGACCGCGCAGACCAGGCCGGTGGCGTGGCCGGGCAGCGGGTCGACGGCGACGGGGTGGGCGCCGTTCGCGTCGACCAGGCAGGGCACCTCGATGACGGCCTCGCTGTCGAGCGCGCTCAGCGTGCCCCGGTTGCGGACGTTGAGGATCAGGGTGGTGCGTTCGTCGCGGGCGATGGCCCGCATCAGGGCGAGCGCCACCTTCTCGTACCCGCCCGACAGGTCGTCCGCGTCCCGTTCACCGGCGCCGGCCGCGTCCCGGTTCTCCGCCATGTAGGTGGCCTCGCGCTCGGCGCGCGTACGGTCCCAGGCGCTCAGGGCGGCGGCGTCCGGGCGTTTCATCTCCTCGTAGAAACCGGCCTGTTGGTCGCGCAGGAACGCGCCGCGGGTCCGGTCGGCCTCCTGGTAGGCGCGGACGGTCTCGCGGTTGAAGTAGTAGTAGTGCAGGTACTCGTTGGGGACCGCGCCGAGCGACCGGAGCCACTCCGTGCCGAAGAGCTTGCCCTCCTCGAAGGAGCCGAGCAGGGCGGGGTCGGCGAGCAGGCGCGGGAGTTCGTCGCGGCCCGCGACGCGCAGACCCCGTACCCAGCCGAGGTGGTTGAGTCCGACGTAGTCGATGAACGCCTCGCGCGGATCGGCGCCGAGGACCCGCGCGATCCGGCGGCCGAGGCCGACCGGCGAGTCGCAGATCCCGATCACCCGATCGCCGAGGTGGCGTGACATGGCCTCGGTGACCAGGCCGGCCGGGTTGGTGAAGTTGATGACCCAGGCGTCGGGGGCGAGGCGGGCCACGCGCCGGGCGATGTCCACGGCGACGGGCACGGTGCGCAGGCCGTACGCGATGCCGCCGGCACCCACCGTCTCCTGGCCGAGGACACCCAGGTCGAGGGCGACCCGCTCGTCGGCGGCGCGTCCCTCCAGGCCACCGACCCGGATCGCGGAGAACACGAAGTCGGCTCCGCGCAGGGCCTCGTCGAGGTCGGTGGTGACCGTCACCTCCGGCGCGTCGGGAACGTCCGCGGCCTGCTCGGCGAGGACCCGGGCGACGGCGGAGAGCCGGTCCGCGTCCAGGTCGTGCAGCACGACCTGGGTGACGCGGCCCTCGGCACGGTCGCCGAGGAGCGCCCCGTGGACGAGCGGGACGCGGAATCCGCCGCCGCCGAGAATGGTCAGCCTCACGCAAGTACCACCTTCGCAGTTCGTCCGGGGCCACGGGCCGCGCGGCGAGGGTCACGCCACGGCCGCCCGGACGCCCGTTCCTTCCAGGGTCGGACCGCGTCACCGGGCCGACGGCTCCCGCGTCGTCCCCCGTCAGGCGTCCCGGGCCCGTGGCCGGTGTCGTCGCTCCGCCGGCACGCCGTGAACAGTACTCGGCGGCGTCGGGCTTTCCTCGCAGCGCCGTACGCGCGGCTCACAGGCACCTAGTAGCCGGTCCGAGCGGTCCCCACAAGTGGTCCTGGGCCCTACGCGTGGCCAGGCGCCCCGTGATTCCATTCCAGCCCGTGTCCGTCAACGCTGCGGAGGGTCGCTGATGAAGCATCAATTACTGTCAATCGCAAGCCTGTTGAGTGCAATCTCGCTCGGCCTTGGTTCGTCGGCCGCGGCGGTCGGCGCGCCCGCGTGGACCGAGACCGGCACCTCGTACGTCGACACACTGAGCGGCGGCCAGGGGCTGGCGAGCCGGGCGGACGGATCGCTGCTGCACCGCGGGCTCCTCACCATCCCCCTCGGCCTGCGGATCAAGGGCTGGAACCACGTGGGCGACCCCGACATCGCCCAGGGGAACGTGTTCGACGCCTACCAGGGGCCCGACTCCGCGACGACGAAGATGTTCGCCGTCACCACCCCCGCCGGGAACCGCTACGAGTACGTCCACCAGCTCGACCCGGGCGAGAAGGTCAACAACTCCTTCGCCACGGTGTCGCCCGACGGGCAGTGGCTGGTGTCGGGCGAGTGGGGTGACCAGGACCGGCTCCAGGTGTTCCCCGCCCCGCTGCTCAACCCGTCGACCCCGCGCACCGGCGGCGCCCTTCCGCAGGCCGGGCAGATCACCCTCGACAGACCGGTGCGCGACATCCAGGGCTGCGACTTCGTCGACGCCACACGGCTGCTGTGCGCCTCGGACGACGGCTCGCGCGCGCTGTTCCCGCAGGACCGGCCGCTGCTCCAGATCGACGTGGAGCACGCCGTGGACGGCCGTCCGGTCACGGGACACGTCACCAGCCTCTTCGCCCTGCCGCAGCGCGGCGTGTGCGACGGGACGTACGAGGCGGAGGGCGTCGACTACGACCCCGCGAGCGGGACACTGCGCACCGAGGTCGTCCAGCCGGGCGTGTGCGCCGTCGCGACCTCGGTGTACGCGTACCGGCTGAGGTAGCCGGGTCCGGCCGGTCGACGTGTCGGTCGTCTTCCACAGGACCGTGTCCCGCAGGATGCCCGCGTTTGGTTACCAGGACGTCGATCCGGCCGAACTCCGGTACGACGCGGCCGGCAAAGCGGTCGGCGGGCACGGCCGCTGCCGGTGACGACGGCGGCCTTGCCGGTGTGATCGGTGCCGGGCACGAGAGGATCCCTTCGACGCGGTGCGGCTTCCGAGATCGAAGCCAAGAGCAATGGTTGTCGACATCAATAGTCGTTGTGGTCCGTCGACGTACGGCATGCTGGTGCCGCACGTCCGAACCGCCCCGCCCGCCCGGGGCACGGCCCCAGGGAGTCCGTCATCGCAGGCCCGCGACGCGCCACCGACCAGCCGGCAGCCCCCGTCCGTGTCGACGCGCGGGAACCGTGGATGCGCGGACTCCACGGAGACACCGGCTATCTGCTCTACCGACTCGGCCTGCGATCGGGGCAGTTGTTCAACGCCTCTCTCCACAAGTCGGGGCTGCGGCTGCGGCACTACGCGCTGTTGCGGTTCCTCGCCACCTCGCAGGGCGCGCTGCAGCGGGAGTTGAGCGCGCGGCTCGGTTACGACCCGAGCGCGATCGTCGGGCTCGTCGACGACCTGGAGAATCGCGGCTTCGCGGAGCGGCGCTCCTCCCCCGACGACCGGCGCAGCCGTGTCGTCGTCCTCACCGAGGACGGGCGCGCCTTCCTGCGCGACACGGACGAGGCGGGACTGCGCGTGACGAACGACCTGCTGGAGCCCCTGGGCAGCGCCGAGCGCACGACCCTGCACGCGCTGCTGCAACGGATCGCGGACACCGAACTCACCGCATGACCGGCGACCGGTCAGCGCCCGAGCGGCTGCTCGCCGTGCTCGCCGCCTTCGACCACGCCCACCCCGCGCTGTCCCTCACGGCCATCAGCCGGAGGGCCGGACTCAGCCTCACCACCGCCCACCGGCTGGCGGCCGCCCTCACCGCGTGGGGCGCGCTGGAGCGGGACGCGGACGGGATCTACCACGTGGGGCTGCGCCTGTGGGAGACGGCGGCGCTCGCCCCGCGCGGCCTGGCGCTGCGGCAGGTCGCCCTGCCGTATCTGGAGGACCTCTACGAAGCGACCCATGAGAACGTCCAGTTGGCGGTCCGCGACGGTGACGAGGTCGTCTACATCGAGTGGATCTCCGGACGCTCGGCCGTCGGCGTCCGTATCCAGGTGGGCGCGCGCTGGCCCCTGCACGCGACCGGCGTCGGCCTCGCGCTGCTCGCCCACGAGGCCCCCGCCCTCCAGGACACCTACTGCGCGGGCCCGTTGGCGGCCTTCACCCCGCACACGATCACCGACCCGTCCCTCCTGCGCCGCACCCTCGCCGAAGTACGCCGCACCGGCGTCGCGGTGAGCAGCCGTCAGGTCACCGACGACGCCCTGTCGGTGGCGGCCCCGGTCCACGGCCCGACGGGAACGGTCACCGCCGCCGTGTCGGTCGTGGTCCCGTACTCCGGCGCTCGGACCCCGGCGCTGATACCGGCGGTGCGGCTGGCGGCCCGGGGGATCTCACGGGGATTGGGATGGCGGCCGGAAGGCCTGCCGGGAAGCGCGGCGGGGACGGCGACCTGATTCCGTACGGGCTCCGGCTCGTCAGTCGCCGTCGAGGTGGATCTCCAGATCCGGCTGCGCGGCGCAGCGGAGGGCGAGCGCCCGTACGTCGTCCAGGAGCGCCACGGTCTTCGCGTCCCCGCACCGTGCCCGGGTCGTCTCGATCTCGGAGACGAACTGCGTCATGTCGGCGGCGGTCAGGATCAGACTCCGGTACGGATCGACGCGGCTCAGCAGGGGAAGCCCGCTCCCCGCGCACACCCCGGCGAAGGTGTCGCCGGAACGCCCCGCGCTGTCCAGGTGCCGCAGCGATCGCCCCTTGCCGCTGCTACCGGTCTGCGTGACGTGCACCAGGCTGACGTGCACTCCCATGGCCGTCCCCGCTCCTAGTCCCGCGTGCGTCGTACCGCGATCACATTGTCCGTGACCGTCGCCGTCCGCCCCTCGGGGCCGGTGGCCGTTCGCCGGGGTGCTTCGGCTCGTTCGACGCGCCAGGCGTCGTCCAGCTGGAGGGACGAGACGACCTCGTCGGGGGCGGGGAAGCGGATGTCCTGGCCCGCCTGCCAGGACCAGGGGGCCAGTGAGGCGTGTTCGATCACGATCAGCAGGCCACCTGGGGCCACCGCGTGGGCGGCCCGGCGGAGGACCTGTTCGCGGGAGATGGTGACCGGTGTGTGGAAATAGGTGGCGGTGACCAGGTCGTAGGTTCCGTCGGGGAAGGTCTCGGCCAGGTCGTGCCGGCGGGGCGTGACCCGGTCCGTCACACCGGTGGCCACGGCTCCCGCGGCCACCCGCTCGAGAGCCGTCCGTGACACGTCGACGGCCGTGACGTGCCAGCCGAGCCCCGCGAGCCAGAGTGCGTCTCCGCCGTGTCCGCAGCCCAGGTCCAGTGCGGTGCCCGGCTCGGATGCCAGGTGCTCGACGAGGCCCGTCAGGACGATGTTGGGCTTGGTGCCCCAGTGCGCGTCCATCCCGGCATAGTGCTTCTCCCAGAAGGCTGCGGAGTCCGTGCTGCTGTCGTTCATGGGGTCCTTTTCGGGCGCGGTCGGCGGGTCGCTGGTGGTTCGGCCTCCACCTGGCTCCGCGGGAGTCCCGGGTGGCGTTCCGGTCCGAACCCGAGCATGCGAGCGCTCCTGCCTGAGGTGCAACCGAACATGCCGTTTCGGCAAACAGCCGGTACGGGCACTTCGAAGAAGGACGTCCTCGAAGCGGTCGGGCCCCGCCTGCGAGAGCTGCGGCGTCGACGCGGGCCGACCCTCGCCGACGTGTCCGGGCAGTCCGGCAGTCCGGCAGTCCGGGATCGACGAGAGCACCCTGTCCCGTCCGGAGGGCGGCTCGCGGGACTCAGCCCGTTCCTCCGCCGCCCAGCGCCGCCAGCAGCCGGCGGTCCCTCGGGGCGTCGGCCCGGTCCAGGCGGGTGGTCAGCAGGCGGCGGGCGGCCTCGCAGCGGCCCGCCGCGACGAGGGCGTAGAACAGCGTCTCCTCCACCACCTCGCGCTGGGCCGCGCTGCCGCCGACGCGGGTGAGGACCGGGAGGAGGGCGGCGAGACCCGTGGCCGCGTCGGGGAAGCGTTCCTCGACGAGGGCGGCGAGGGCCTCGCAGAGCGGGGCGACCACCGCGCGCTGCACCGGATCGGCGCCCGCGGCGTGGTCGCGGAGGCGGCGCAGGGCGGGCAGGTCACCGGCGGCCGTGAGAGCGACCGCCACGTGCAGGGCGGTGAAGGCCGTGGCCGGGCGTTCCACGTGCTCGGGGGCGACGCTGTCGAGGACGTCCGACGCCGGCACCCGGCCCCGCCAGCTGTCGCTGAGCCTGGCCCGCCACAGCAGGGACCCGGAGTCGACGAGCGCCCGCACTCCGGTCACCCGGCCCGGGGCCAGCTGGGCGAACCAGCGTCTGCGGACGGCGGCGGCGTCGTCCAGCGCGAGTTCGTGCAGGGCGATGTGCCAGGAGAAGTGGGCCCGGTGGACGGCTCCGCGGCCCTGACCGGAGACCCAGGCGTCGAGCCAGTCGCGGCCCTTCGCGTGGGCGCCGGACTCGTAGTGGACGTGGGCCAGCGCGTGCACGGCGTGGCCGGCGGCGGGCTCGGCGGCGAGCGCGTGCCGGGCCAGCTCTGCCGCCTCCTCGTAGTGGCCCTGTTCCTGACGCAGGAAGGCGAGCAGCGAGACCGGGAACCAGTGTCCGTCGTAGGCGGGCGAGGCCTGTTCGACCAGTTGCAACGCGTAAGCGGTGTCGAGGTGGTTGATGCCGGAGAAGGCGATGGTGGGCACGGCGGCGGCGAGGGCCAGGGCGTCGGCGGGGTGCGCGGCGAGGTGGGCGAGCAGGGCGCCCGCGCCGGCGTCCGGGGTGTCGGCGCGCACCCGGCGGGTCACCACCTCGACGAAGGAGCGTTCGCGTTCGTCGGCCCGTTCCCGCGCGGCGCGGCGCGCGTCGGCCAGTGCTCCCGGCACGTCGACGTCGGCGCCGCCCTCGTGACCGAGCAGGGCGAGGGCGGCGTGTCCGAGGGCGAACCCGGGGTCGAGAGCGACGGCGCGACGGAAGGCGTCCTCGGCTCCCGCCCTGACCTTGAGGACCCGTTCGAGTCCGGTGCGGTGGGCGGCCGCCGCCTCGGCGTGGGTGGACAGCGGGAGTCCGTGGGAGTCGAGGGGACGGCGGCGGGCAGCCCGTCGCGGCGGGACGAGAAGGGTGAGCAACTGCTGCGCCAGGTCCGCCGCTTGGACGCGGATCTCGGGGACCGCGGTGGTCTCCCAGAGTTCCCCGCGGCGTGGTGCCCCGAGGGTGAACAGGGCAAGCCCGGTGTGCCCTGACGCGTCGACCAGCCGTCCGTCTCGGGTCGCCACGCCCAGGCCGAGCGGCCCGGGGACTGCCGCGTCGATGGCGAACAGGCAGCGCCACAGGGGGTCTTCGGGGCGCGGGCCCGGTCCGGTGCAGTCGATCACCCAACCGGTCTCCAGGCATCGGCCGTTGGAGAGGGTGACCAGGAGGGTGCCGTCGGGCCGTGCGGCGGTGCCGGTGATCCGGCCCGTGTGCACGCGCAGCCGGCGGGCCGTTCGCGCCCGGTCCACGGACTCGGCCGTGATCGGTGCCATGCGGTGGCGGTGAGTGTTCCACAGGGCACCCTCGCGCTCCAGGAACGCGGCGCGCTCGCCGGGTGTGAGGCTGTGCCACAGGCGCGCGGTGTGCGGGCGCAGGCTGTCCAGGGCGGGGCGCCAGTCACCGTGGGTGCGCACCGCGCGGCCGATGTGGCGGTAGACGGTGCGGCGCAGTGCGGAGAGGGTGGGGGCGTCGAGGTCGTCCGGTGCGGCCATCGGCGCGGCGGGGCTCAGCGCGTGCGGCTGGGGCAGCAGTCCGGTGCGGGAGACGGCGTGGACGGTGCGGTCGGGACGGTCGAGGGTGAGCGCCAGGTCGACCGCGGTGAGGCCGGTGCCGACCAGCAGGACGTCGGTCCGCGCCGCGCCGCCGGGGCCGCTGCTCCGGTGGGCGAGGACGGCGTCGAGGGCGCCCGGTGCCCACGGGGACCGGACGAAGCGCCCTGAGGCACGGAGGTGGGTCGGGGCCCAGTCGGCGGTGGTGCCCGCGGGTCCGGTGGCCAGGACCACACCGTCGGCCACCAGATGTCCGCCGTCGGCGAGTTGGAGTTCCGGTCGCCCGTCGGAGGTACGGGTGCAGCCCAGCGCCCTGGTACGCAGCCGCTGCACGGCGACGATGCCGTGGGCGCGGACGACGGCCCGCGCCAACGTGTCGGCGAGGTAGGCGCCGTAGCGGTACCGGGTGGCGAAGTCGGCCGGCCTGACCGTGGGTTCGCCGTGCCGGCACAGCCAGCGGGTGAAGTGGCCGGGGTCGTCGGGGTAGCAACTCATGCCACCGGCGGGCACGTTCAGCCGGTGCCGGGGGTCGGTGGTGGCGTACGCGGTACCGCGTCCGGCCTCCGGGGCGGGGTCGATCAGGACGAGGCCGAGCGGCGTCCGGCGGCGGGCGGCCGTCTCGCACAGTTGCACGGCGGTGAGTGTGCCGGCCGCGCCCGCTCCGACGATGGCCACGGTCGGACGCTCTCGGGCTGGACTCACGGATACCTCCGGCGGGTCTGGTGCTGATCCGACAGGCGGAACTCCTCCGTCCCCTCTGTCGGCGGGAGCCGCCGGAAAGGGCTCCCGGTGCGGGATCTCACCGGAGAACTCAGGATTCCGTTCGGCGCTTCCTACTCTGTTCACCGACGGAGGCGGCCGGACACCATGGATTCCGGACGTCTCTCCAGGTGTCCTCACAGGAATCTCAGGTGAGGGACGCCGAATTCAAAGAATCAACCCATGAACGTCGCAGAGGATGCACCCGAGGCAATGGGGGAGCAGAACCGAGGAAAGGCGTTCCGTGGAGGTCCCCGAGATATCCGTCCGGCCCGAATCCGTGCCGGAGACCGCAGGACGGCACCGGCACCGGAGCGGGCGCCCCGCCTGGTCACGGCGTGGGGTGCTCACCGCGCTCGGAGCGGCCGTGCCGGCCCTCGCCCTGACGGGGTGCGGCGCCTCCGCCGACGCGGCGGAGGGAACGGGCGCGACGGCGACCGGCGGCGCGACCGCCGGATCCGGGGCCACGTCCCAGGTCAGGAGGGCGACCGTCTCCGTCACCCCGGCCGACGGCACCAAGAAGGCCGCGTTCACCCGCCCGGTCGAGATAGCCGTGACGGACGGCACCCTGTCGACGGTCGTGGTGTCCGGCAACGACGGTTCCCTCCTGGCCGGATCCTTCGACGCGGGCCGCACGCGATGGACCTCCACGGCGCATCCGTACTCGGGAACCAAATACACGGTCATCGCGAAAACGCTGGACGGCTCGGAGCACACCGCGAACTTCGTCACGAAGTCCCCGGGCGAGACCTTCGTGGGCCGGTTCACGCCGGAGGCGAATTCCACCTCGGGTGTCGGCATGCCCGTGTCGATCGACTTCACGCACGCCGTGGCGGACCGGGCCGCCGTCGAGAAGGCCATCACGGTCACGGCGGAGCCCGCGGTCGAGATCGTCGGCCACTGGTTCGGGAACACCCGGCTCGACTTCCGGCCCCGGGAGTACTGGGCCGCGGGCACGAAGATCACGCTGAGCCTGCGGCTGAAGGACGTCGAGGGCGCGGACGGCGTCTACGGCGTCCAGTCGAAGGACGTCACCTTCCACATCGGCCGCCGCCAGGTGAGCACCGTGGACCTCGCGAAGGACACCATGACGGTCGAGCGGGACGGCGCGACCCTCGCGAGCTACCCGGTCACCGGCGGCGACACGGACCACACCACCTGGTCCGGGATCATGGTGATCAGCGAGCGGCTGCGGCAGACCCGGATGGAGTCCTCGACCGTAGGGCTCGGCGACGAGTACGACATCGCGGACGTGCCGCACGCCCAGCGCCTGACCACGTCCGGCACGTTCATCCACGGCAACTACTGGGCGGCGACCTCGGTCTTCGGCAGCGGCAACACCAGCCACGGCTGCATCGGCCTGCACGACGCCAAGGGCGGGGCCGACCACTCGGTACCGGGCTACCGGTTCTACGACAGTTCGATGCTCGGTGACGTGGTGGTGGTCAAGAACTCCGGCGAACGGACCGTCGAGGCGTCGAACGGCCTCAACGGCTGGAACCTGTCGTGGGCGGACTGGAAGACCGGCAGCGCCCTGTGACGGTGGCGCCGAAGGGCGGGTCCCGGCGCAACGCGCCGGCCCGCCGCGGTCCCGCGGCTCCTTCTTTCACGGCGTGAACTCCCGTACGCCGCAAGGAGTTTCTCGGCTTCACCTCTTGACGGTCGGAGTGACAGAGAGCACATTGGCCGCGCAGCTGCTGTGAGAGCGCTCTCAAAGGCCATGGGAGCGCTCTCACGACCACCCGCGCACCCCACACTCCGTACCCGAAGAGGCACCCATGAGTGAAACTTCCGGCACACCTGTCAGACGCGGCTCCCTGCGCCGCGTACTGATCGCCGTGTTCAGCACGCTGAGCCTGGCCGCGGCCGCCGCGACGGCCGCCACCCTCCCCGCGAACGCCTCCGCCCCCACTCCCCCCTCCGGCTGGTCCCAGGTCTTCCTCGACGACTTCAACGGCACGGCCGGAACCGGCGTCAACACCGCCAACTGGCAGTACGACACGGGCACCAGTTACCCGGGCGGGGCCGCCAACTGGGGCACCGGCGAGGTCGAGACGATGACCTCCAGCACCAACAACGTCGCCCTGGACGGCAGTGGCAACCTGCTCATCACCCCGCGCCGTGACGCCGCCGGCAACTGGACCTCGGGCCGCATCGAGACCAAGCGCACCGACTTCCAGCCGCCCGCCGGGGGCAAACTGCGCGTCGAGTCGCGGCTCCAGATGCCGAACGTGACCGGCGCCGCCGCCAAGGGCTACTGGCCGGCCTTCTGGGCACTTGGCGCGCCCTACCGCGGCAACTACCAGAACTGGCCGAGCGTCGGCGAACTGGACATCATGGAGAACGTCCAGGGCCTCAACACCGAGTGGGCCACGATGCACTGCGGCACCAACCCGGGCGGCCCGTGCAACGAGACGTCCGGCATCGGCGGCAACACGCCCTGCGCCGGCGCGACCTGCCAGGCCGGCTTCCACACGTACGCCATGGAGTGGGACCGGTCGACGAGCCCCGAGGAGATCCGCTTCTACCTCGACGGGGTCAACTTCCACACGGTGAAGGCGAACCAGGTCGACGCGGCCACGTGGGCGAACGCCACCAACCACGGCTACTTCGTGATCCTGAACGTCGCGATGGGCGGCGGCTTCCCCGACGCGTTCGGCGGCGGTCCCGACAGCGGCACGGTGCCGGGCCACCCGCTGACCGTCGACTACGTCCAGGTCCTCCAGTCGGCCGGCGGCGGTGGCGGCACCACCCCGCCGCCCACCGGCAACCGTGACGCCTACAGCGCCGTCCAGGCCGAGTCCTACGACGGGCAGGCGGGCGTCGGCACCGAGACCACCACCGACACCGGCGGCGGCCAGAACATCAGCTCCATCGCGAACGGCGACTACGCGCTCTACAAGGGCGTCAACTTCGGTTCCACGGCGGCCAAGCAGTTCTACGGGCGGGTCGCGAGCGGGGCGGGCGGCAGTGTCAGCGGCCTCGTCGAGGTGCGTCTCGACAGCCGGACCGCGACGCCCGTCGGCAGCTTCGCGCTCGGCAACACCGGCGGCTGGCAGTCCTGGCGGACCGTACCGGCGAACATCAGCTCCGTCACCGGAACGCACGACGTCTATCTGACCTTCACCAGCGGCCAGCCGGCCGACTTCGTGAACGTCAACTGGTTCGACTTCGGTCACTGAGGCACGGCTCCCCGCGGGGAGCGGTGACCGGCGGCCGCACGGCCGCGCGGGAGGGGCGGACCACACGGTCCGCCCCTCTCAGCGCAGTTCGGCGCGGAAGGCCGCCGGGGCCGTCCCCGTGTGCTGCTGGAAGAACTTCGAGAAGTTCGCCGAGTCCGGGAAGCCGACGGCCACCCCGATGCGCCCGATCGGCATCTCCGTGTGGGCGAGGAGCCGTTTGGCCTCCAGGACCACCCGTTTGTCGATGAATCCCTTGGGCGTCTCACCCGTGGCGGCGCGCACCGCGCGGACCAGGGTGCGCCGCGAGTAACCGAGCGCGTCGGCGTGGGCGCTGACGCTGTGGTTGGTGGCGAAGTCCTTCTCGACGGCGTCCCGGAAGCGGGTGAAGGTGGTGTCCGTGTGTTCCCGGGCCGCCTCGGCGGAGCTGGCCGCGAGATGGGCGAGGCGCAGCAGGAACGCGGTCAGCGAGTGCCGCAGCACCGAGGTGTGCAGGCTGAGCGGCAGTGTGGTGGTGTCGACGTACTCGCGCTCCAACTGGGCGAGCGAGTGCTCCAGGGCGGCGAGCCGGCCGGCGTCGGGGTGCAGCAGCGGGGGCAGGTCGTAGCGGTAGAGGCCGGTCGCCTCGACGGTCGCGCGCGGCAGGAAGCCGGGCTGCATCGTCAGCACGGTGCCGCGGTAGCGGTCGGCGCTGGAGAAGCGGTGCACCTGGCCGGGCCGGATCCACAGGATGTCGCCCGCCGCGGCCTCGTACTCGGCGAAGTCGATCATGTGGCGGACCGGGCCCTCGCTGAAGAGCATCACGACGTGGAAGTCGATGCGGTGCACGCGCTCCAGCGGGGCCTCCGCGTGCCAGGTGCGGCCGGTCCCCATCGCGCCGACCTGCATACCGACGCCGGAGAGGCTCAGATCGGACGGGAAGGGGAACGTCCTGATCCCGTCCGGGGTGCCTCCCTCGCCCGCGGCACCGCTCCGGATCCCGGTCCCGCCTTGGGTTGTTCTGTCTGTCATGTCCTTCTCGCGTCGGCTCGCCACGACTCTGCGTGTCCCACTTTCACCGAAGGCTGACACACGGGCACCTTCCCCGGCAAAAGTCTGACTTTTAGGTTTGAAGACGTTCGACCAGCGATGACCCCTCCCGTGAGGACTTCTTGAAGATGAGTACGCAGAGCTCCGACGACTTCACCTGGACCGAGCTCGACCGCCGAGCCGTCGACACCGCCCGCATCCTGGCTGCTGACGCGGTGCAGAAGGTGGGCAACGGCCACCCCGGAACCGCGATGAGCCTGGCTCCGGCGGCGTACACGCTCTTTCAGAAGGTGATGCGTCATGACCCGGCCGACCCGGAGTGGACCGGACGCGACCGCTTCGTCCTCTCCCCCGGTCACACCTCGCTGACTCTTTACACCCAGCTCTTCCTGTCGGGCTACGAGCTCGGCCTCGACGACCTGAAGGCGTTCCGCACGCACGGGTCGAAGACGCCCGGTCACCCGGAGTACGGGCACACCGCCGGCGTCGAGACCACGACGGGCCCGCTCGGACAGGGCGTCGCCAACGCCGTGGGCATGGCGATGGCCGCCCGCTACGAACGCGGCCTCTTCGACCCCGAGGCGCCGGAGGGCGAGTCCCCCTTCGACCACACCATCTGGGCGATCGTCTCCGACGGCGACCTGGAGGAGGGCATCTCCGCCGAGGCGTCCTCGCTCGCCGGCCACCAGCAGCTCGGCAACCTCGTGTTCGTCTACGACGACAATCACATCTCCATCGAGGGCGACACCGCGACCGCCTTCTCCGAAGACGTCCTCAAGCGGTACGAGGCGTACGGCTGGCACGTGCAGCGCATCGAGCCCGCCCTCGGCGGCGACATCGACGTGCACGCGCTGCACACCGCGCTCACCGCGGCCAAGGCCGAGACCGGGCGCCCGTCCATCATCGCGATGCGCACGATCATCGCGTGGCCCGCGCCCAACGCGCAGAACACCGAGGCCTCGCACGGCTCGGCACTGGGGGCCGAGGAGATCGCGGCCACCAAGCGCATCCTGGGCTTCGACCCGGAGCAGACCTTCCAGGTCGACGCCGAGGTGCTGGCCCACGCCCGCCAGGCCCTCGACCGGGGAGCCGAGGCGCACGCCGCCTGGGACAAGCGGATCGGCGCCTGGCGCACCGCCGCCCCGGAGCGCGCCAAGCTCTTCGACCGGATCGTCGCGGGCCAGCTCCCCGAGGGCTGGGAGACCTCGCTGCCGGTGTTCGAGGAAGGCACCTCGGTCGCCACGCGTGCCGCTTCCGGCAAGGTGCTCCAGGCGCTCGGTGACGTGCTCCCCGAACTGTGGGGTGGCTCCGCCGACCTGGCCGGCTCGAACAACACCACCATCGACAAGACGTCCTCCTTCCTGCCGAAGGGCAACCCACTGCCGGAGGCGGACCCGTACGGCCGCACCGTGCACTTCGGCATCCGCGAGCACTCGATGGCCGCCGAGATGAACGGCATCGCGCTGCACGGCAACACGCGCATCTACGGCGGCACCTTCCTGGTGTTCTCCGACTACATGCGCAACGCCGTCCGGCTGTCCGCCCTGATGCAGCTCCCGGTCACGTACGTCTGGACGCACGACTCCGTCGGCCTCGGCGAGGACGGCCCCACCCACCAGCCGGTCGAGCACCTCGCCTCGCTGCGGGCCATCCCGGGCCTGAACATCGTCCGTCCGGCCGACGCCAACGAGACCTCGATCGCCTGGGCCGAGATCCTCCGCCGGCACGCCACCGACCCGGCCCCGCACGGTCTGGCCCTCACCCGCCAGGGCGTGCCGACCTACCCGGCCGACCCCGACGCGGCACGCGGTGGATACGTCCTGCGGGACTCCTCCACCGGCACCCCGGACGTCGTCCTCATCGCCACCGGCTCCGAGGTGCAGCTCGCCGTCGAGGCGCGCGAACGCCTGGAGGCCGAGGGCGTCGGCACCCGCGTCGTGTCGATGCCGTCCGTCGAGTGGTTCGAGGAGCAGTCCCCGGAGTACCGGGAGAGTGTCCTTCCGCCGTCCGTGAAGGCCCGCGTGGCGGTCGAGGCCGGAATCGGTCTGACCTGGTACCGCTACGTCGGTGACGCAGGACGCATTGTTTCGCTGGAGCACTTCGGCGCCTCCGCCGACGCCAAGACACTGTTCGCCGAGTTCGGCTTCACCGCCGAGAACGTCGCCGCCGCCGCGCGGGAATCCCTCGCCGCCCTGCGCGGTTGATCCGTTCGTACCAAGGAAGATGATCACTGTGACCGAAGCAACCGCGACCGCGGCAACCCTGAAGCGCCTCTCCGACGAAGGCGTGTCCATCTGGCTGGACGACCTGTCCCGCAAGCGCATCGAGTCCGGCAACCTGGCCGAACTCGTCGAGAACCGCCACGTGGTGGGCGTGACCACCAACCCGTCCATCTTCCAGGCCGCCATCGGCTCCGGCGAGGGCTACGAGGAGCAGCTGGCCGAACTCGCCGTACGCAAGGTGACGGTCGACGAGGCCGTCCGCATGATGACGACCGCGGACGTCCGCGCCGCCGCCGACATCCTGCGCCCGGTGTTCGAGACGACCGGCGGCCGCGACGGCCGGGTCTCCATCGAGGTCGACCCGCGGCTGGCCCACGACACGGCCGCCACCATCGCCGAGGCCAAGCAGCTCGCCTGGCTCGTCGACCGCCCGAACGTCATGATCAAGATTCCCGCGACGACGGCGGGCCTCCCGGCGATCACCGAGGTCATCGGCCTCGGCATCAGCGTCAACGTCACGCTGATCTTCTCCCTGGAGCGTTACAACGCCGTCATGGACGCCTACCTGGCGGGCCTGGAGAAGGCGGACGCGGCGGGCATCGACCTCGCCGGCATCCACTCCGTCGCCTCCTTCTTCGTCTCCCGCGTGGACAGCGAGATCGACAAGCGCCTCGCCAAGGTCGGCACCGACGAGGCCCTCGCGCTCAAGGGCCGGGCGGCGCTCGCCAACGCGCGGCTCGCCTACGAGGCGTACGAGGAGGTGTTCGCCGGGGACCGCTGGACCGCGCTCGCCCCGTCCGGCGCCAACAAGCAGCGCCCGCTGTGGGCCTCCACGGGCGTCAAGGACCCCTCCTACAAGGACACCCTGTACGTCGACGAGCTGGTCGCGCCGGGCACGGTGAACACCATGCCGGAGGCCACGCTGAACGCGACGGCCGACCACGGCGACATCCACGGTGACGCGGTGACCGGCGGCTACGCCCAGGCGCGTGCCGACCTCGCGGCCGTCGAGGCGCAGGGGATCTCCTACGAAGAGGTCGTCGGGCAGCTGGAGGACGAGGCGGTCGCGAAGTTCGAGGCGGCGTGGGAGGACCTGCTCGAAGCGGTGGGGACCTCGCTGCGCGGCAAGGGAGTTGAAGGGGTATGACCAAGGGTGACGTACGTGCCGACGACACCGTCGAGGACGCGGCCGCCGCGCCGCAGGGATCCGGTGACGCGCCCGTGGAACCGTCCGGGCTGACATCCGAGGCGCTCGCCGAGGCACTCGGCGTCGTCCCGGCGGCCGACTGGGACAACCCGCTGCGTGACCCGCGCGACCGCAGGCTCCCCCGGATCGCGGGCCCCTCCGGGCTCGTCATCTTCGGTGTGACCGGTGACCTGTCCCGCAAGAAGCTCATGCCGGCCGTGTACGACCTCGCCAACCGGGGTCTGCTGCCGCCGGGTTTCTCGCTCCTCGGGTTCGCCCGGCGTGAGTGGGAGGACCAGGACTTCGCGCAGGTGGTGCACGACTCGGTGCGCGAGCACTCGCGCACCGAGTTCCGCGAGGAGGTCTGGCAGCAGCTCGCCGAGGGCATGCGGTTCATCCCGGGTGACTTCGACGACGACGGCGCGTTCGAGCAACTGCGTGCGGCTGTCGAGGAGTTGGACTCCTCGCAGGGCACCAGCGGCAACTACGCGTTCTATCTGTCCGTCCCGCCGAAGTTCTTCCCGAAGGTCGTCCAGCAGCTCAAGAAGCACGGTCTTGCGGACTCCCCCGAGGGATCCTGGCGGCGTGCGGTCATCGAGAAGCCGTTCGGCCACGACCTGAAGAGCGCGCGCGAGCTGAACAAGATCGTGCACGAGGTGTTCGACCCGGACCAGGTGTTCCGCATCGACCACTACCTCGGCAAGGAGACCGTCCAGAACATCCTGGCGCTCCGCTTCGCCAACCAGATGTACGAGCCCATCTGGAACCGGTCCTACGTCGACCACGTGCAGATCACCATGGCCGAGGACATCGGCATCGGCGGCCGGGCCGGCTACTACGACGGCATCGGCTCCGCCCGTGACGTCATCCAGAACCACCTCCTCCAGCTGATGGCCCTGACCGCCATGGAGGAACCGGCCGCGTTCGACGCCGAGTCGCTGCTGACCGAGAAGCTCAAGGTGCTGCGCGCGGTGAAGCTGCCGGAGAACCTGGGCGAGCACACCGTGCGCGGCCAGTACGCGGCGAGCTGGCAGGGTGGCGAGCGGGTGCGCGGCTACCTCCAGGAGGACGGCATCGACCCCGCGTCGACCACCGACACCTACGCGGCCGTCAAGCTCCAGGTCGACAACCGCCGCTGGGCGGGCGTCCCCTTCTACCTGCGCACCGGCAAGCGGCTCGGCCGGCGCGTCACCGAGATCGCGGTCGTCTTCCAGCGCGCCCCGCACTCCCCCTTCGACTCCACGGCCACCGAGGAACTCGGCGCCAACGCGATCGTCATCCGCGTCCAGCCGGACGAGGGCATGACGGTGCGCTTCGGATCGAAGGTGCCGGGTACCTCGATGGAGATCCGGGACGTCACCATGGACTTCGCGTACGGCGAGTCGTTCACCGAGTCCAGCCCGGAGGCGTACGAACGGCTGATCCTGGATGTCCTGCTCGGCGACGCCAACCTCTTCCCCCGTCACCAGGAGGTGGAAGAGTCCTGGAAGGTCCTCGACCCGATCGAGGGGTACTGGGACGCGCACGGCAAGCCCGCGCAGTACCCCTCGGGCAGTTGGGGCCCGAAGGAAGCCGACGAGATGCTCGCACGAGACGGACGGAGCTGGCGCAGGCCATGAAGATCGATCTGACCGACACCACGGCAAGCAAGATCAACAAGGCGCTCGTGCAGGGGCGCCGTGCCATCGGCACCCCCGCCGTGGGCATGGTCCTGACGATGGTCATCGTGACCGACGAGGAGAACGCCTACGACGCCATCAAGGCGGCGGAGGAGGCGTCCCGCGAGCACCCCTCGCGGACGCTGGTCGTCATCAAGCGCGTCGCCCGCACCCCGCGCGACCGCACCAACTCCCGCCTCGACGCGGAGGTGCGCGTCGGTTCGGACGCGGGCACCGGCGAGACGGTCGTCCTGCGCACCTACGGCGAGGTGACCGACCACGCCGACTCCGTGGTCCTGCCGCTGCTGCTGCCGGACGCGCCCGTCGTCGTCTGGTGGCCGGTGGACGCGCCGGACAACCCCGTCAAGGACCCGCTGGGCGCCCTCGCGCAGCGCCGGATCACCGACATGTACGCCGTCGAGGACCCGCTGCGCGCCCTGGACGCCCGCGCCGCCTCGTACGCGCCGGGCGACACCGACCTGGCGTGGACCCGGCTGACGCCGTGGCGCTCGATGCTGGCGGCGGCCCTCGACCAGGCCCGCGCGAAGGTGATCTCGGCGACGGTCGAGAGCGAGGCGCAGAACCCGAGCGCCGAACTGCTCGCCCGCTGGCTGGAGGCCCGCCTCAAGGTCACCGCCGAACGCGTCGTCACCGCGGGGCCCGTGGTGACCGCCGTACGGCTCGGCACCGAGAACGGCGAGGTCGTGATCGACCGTCCCGACGGGCCGCTGGCCACGCTGTCCCTGCCCGGGCAGCCGCCGCGCACCCTGGCGCTGAAGGTGCGCTCCACCTCCGAGCTGATCGCCGAGGAACTGCGCCGCCTCGACGCGGACGAGATGTACGCCGTCGCCCTGCGGGGCGAGGGCACCAAGGAGACCTCCCGTGCCTGACTTCCCCCGTCCCACGCGGCGTCCGGAGTGGGTGGCCCTGGAGGACCACCGCGCGACCACACTGCTCCAGCCGCACCTGCGTGACCTGTTCGCCGCGGACCCCGGCCGCGCCGAGCGCTATGTCGTACGGGTCGGCGATCTGCACATCGACTACTCCAAACACCTGATCACGGACGAGACCCTCGCCCTGCTCCAGGAACTGGCCACCGCGACGGGTGTGTTCGGTCTGCGGGACGCGATGTTCCGTGGCGAGAAGATCAACACGACGGAGGGCCGGGCGGTGCTGCACACCGCGTTGCGG